>CAZHEV010000004.1:137615-235073 GCA_964531335.1 uncultured bacterium
GAGTCCGCCGAGGAGACCATCGGAGAGTCCGCCGAGGAGACCATCGGAGAGTCCGCCGAGGAGACCATCGGAGAGTCCGCCGGGGAGACCATCGGGGAGTCAGGCGAAAGACCCATTGAGAAGCCCGCCGAGAAGCCCGTCGAGGAGTCCGCCGAGGAGTCCGAAGAAGAGGAATCGGAAGCTCTCGAAATCCAGACTTACCAGGTGACCCCCTCACTAATCTTCCCGGACGACGAGGAGATATAGCGTATGGGGCACATTGGGCTCAAGAGCGACAAGCGGAAGCTGGCGGCCGCCATCGAGAGAAAGCGCCGGCCCACCGCCTTGGTCGTCGACGACATGCGATCGGTTCGCGATACAGTCTGCGAGATACTGGAGGAGGGCGGCTTTGTCACCACGCAGGCGAACTGCTGCTCGGAGGCTCTCGAGATGATGGGGTTGCGCAGGTACGACCTGGTCGTAACCGACCTCAAGATGCCTGGTGGTGACGGGATCGGTCTCATTGAGGATATGAAAAAGCGGGGGATAAAGAGCCCCGTCATAGTGCTGACCTCCTTCGGCTCGTTCTACTCCAGGGTGAAGGCGATAGCCAAGGGCGCCTTCATGCATATGGACAAGCCCTTCAAGGCCGATCGGCTGCTAACCGCCGCGATCAAGGCCCTCGACTGGAAGCGCTAGGGCCGGCAACCGTCTCGCCGCCGCCCTGCGCCTAAGTCCCTGTATAACAGTCGCCTATGCCAGTGCTTGGGCGCAAGCTCTCGCGATCGCGTGGGCTGCCGCCCGGAGACGGCTTCCCCGAGGCCGGCTGAAAAAAACCGTTGAAAGCTCCAATGCCTTGACTATCATGGGTCAAACCCGCCGCCGGTGGGCGAAAGACGCCGGATGGATGGTGAAGGTGGGTCGCTTGTTCGGCTCGGCTTCGTGCTCTCTCGGGTACAGGCCGAGTCCATATTGCTAAATACTTATCGGAGGACTGCTAGTGGGCGGGTTCCAGAACGCCGGCAAGAAAGCCAGTCTTTTTTCCAACTACATACGCAAGAAGCCCGTATGGTGCATGTGGCAGGTAACTTACCGCTGCAATTTCCGTTGCTCCTTCTGCAACTACTGGCAGCTCGCATCCGATCGCAGCCGGGAGCTCACTCCTGAGCTATTCGAGGCCGGCGCCAGGAACCTGAAGAAGATCGGCACTATGATGATCAGCCTCGCCGGTGGAGAGCCGACGTTGCGGGAGGATCTTCCTGAGATCGTTCGCGTGCTGTCACGGCATCACTTCGTGTTCGTCACCACTAACGGGTGGCTTGTGACGCCGGAGAAGGCGAAGGCGCTCTTTGACGCGGGGATCTACGGGGTGAGCGTGTCCGTGGATTTTGCGGATCCCAAGAAGCATGACGAGAGAAGAGGGGTCAAAGGGGCCCACGCGAGAGCGATGAATGCTCTTAGAATCCTGTCGGAGTCCAGAACGTCCGGTTACCAGAGGGTCAACCTCAACTGCGTGCTGATGCACGACAATCTCGACGAGATAGAGGATTTGATCGTACTGGCGAGGAAGAACGGCGCGCTGTTCATGGTTCAACCCTACGGCAAGCTTAAGACCGGGGATGGGGCCTACCTTCCTTCCCGTGACGTGAGCAAGCGCTTGGTGGAGCTGTGGGACAAGTATGACAACTTCGTGTCAAACAGGGAGTTCCTGAGGCGTTTCGACAGGCATCTCAACGACGGGATCCCCGGGTGTCTTGCGGGACAGGCGTTCTTCAACATCGACAACTACGGCAACGTCTCCAAGTGCGTGGAATTCGCCGACGACGTCGTAGGAAACGTGATCGACGATGATATGCTCGAGATCGCCAAGGCGCTCAACGAGAGACAAAGAGCGAACAGGTGTACGGGTTGCTGGTACAACTGCCGCGGCGAAATGGAGATCCTGTACACCTTGAAGGGAGCCCGAGCCGGGCTGCCCAAGCTTCTGACGGTCCCGAACATCCGGCCGGAGTGACACCCGCGGCGGTCCTTTCCGGCGGCGCAAGCGCGTCCGCCCGGCCGGCTTCCGGTTTCCCGGCGATACCTACCTACTCGAATCCGTCCACCACGGCTCCCACGTCGTCCTTGTGAACAATGTAGGTCAGCATCTTCAATTTGACATAGTCGTCCCTGTAGAAGTAGTAGCCTTTATGGGCGCCGTGGTAAGCCGAGCTTGCCGAGTCCTTGATAAGAAACCAGTCGTGATCTCCCACGGTGGTATGGCCGACGAGATGTATGTCGTGGTCGTCCGACGTGGTCTTATTGTTGAATCGGAGCTCCCGGGCGTCTTGGTCGACATACTCGCTCGGAACGTCGAAGCTCGGAACAATGGCGGCGTCCTCGCGGCCGTTGTACCCGGGCTCGGATACGTCGCCGTTCAGGCGGACCGAGCGGCCGTTCGTTATGGCTTGCTTCATAATCGCGTAGAACTCATCCAGAGGAACGTTGAAGTAGTCCTCGCTGTGCCACCAGTTCGCCTCCACCCCGTACTCGCCGTACTCGTGGAAAGGATGGAGCAGCGTGGACATGACGGAGACGTAGGCATCGAGGTCGAGCTCCAGGACGTCCGAAAGAAACTCGGACGGTGTCAAGCGCCTCGAGTCATACTCCACATGCTTGGGAGGCGGCCCCATGTACCTGTCCATGATTGTACTGATCGTGGACAAGACGGTGTCCTCGTCCCAGTAACCGCTATGCTTTACATGTTCGAGGTAGCTTTTCATTTCGGCGGTCATACGGCTGTGGTCGTACCGCCCGTCGGGATTGAGTTCCCCCTTGTAGCTCTCCGCCGGCACTATCCCGTACTTACGCCAGATCATGATCACGGCGTTGCCCTCGGAGCCCTCTCCGAAGAACGAGTCGCCGCGCGTCCTGACGTAGCGCCTGGCCTTCTCCAGAAACTCGTGATACACCGTGTACATCTCAGAGAGCTTCATCCTGCGCCCGGTCAGTCTGAAGATCTCTGATTCGAAATAGGAGGTCGTGCTGAAGCACCAGCAGGTCCCCGTCAAATACTGCCTTATCGGCTCGAAGTGGAAGACGCTCTGGAAGGCATCGGGGGAGGAGGGCTTGAGCACTCCGTTGAAATCGAACCTTATCTCCAGCTCCTCCCTTTGGGACTTCCGCCTCTCCTGCTCATCCAGGATCGCCTTCGCCTCGGCCCTTCTGTCCTCCTCGGCCAGCCTGTTTCTCTCGCGCATCTCCTCGAGGGCCGGGTCCTCGTGCTTGGGCGCGTACTCCACCCTGTTCTCCGAGTATCTCTGGGCGAAAGCGGCCGAAAGGCCGAGAAAGCAGCCGATCACCAAGGTTGTCGCCGTCAGCTTCCTTATCATGGCTCCTCCATTGAATGCGGTGCCCTCAGGTGGGCGCGACCTGCAGACGGCGCGTCGCTGATCGGCGCGCCGGTTATCGTGGGCGGACGGTCTTACCTGCCCGGGGCGTAGTCGGGCGGGCTCACCGTATCTACGAAAACGATGCCATCATACTGGTTCGCGGGCGCCATGGACAGGGTGCCTGTGTCCCACTCGTTGACCTGGATCCGTTGGAACATCCACGAGTTTCCCTGGACGGGGCTTTGTCCGCGCATTTCCACGAAGCAGTGTTTCCTCCTGGTCCGGTAGAGGATGGACTCCAGGCTTCCGGTCTCGGCTTCGGGCACCTCGATGACCTCCCTGTCGTTTGTGGCCGCGCTGCCCCTGTACATGTAGAAGCCCACAGTGTATAGATCCGGCCTGTAAAGGCCGGATATCCACCACCCCATGCTCTTCAGTCCGCGCTCTGGTATCGACTGGTAGTCATGGCAAAGGTGGGCGTTGTGCGCCCACACTATGATCTTCGCGTGCGGGTGAAGCTCCTCGAGCAAGAAGGCGAGGTTCTCGGCCATCGCCTTGTCCCTGATCTCGAAAGCTCTGTCGAGCTCACCCAGGGCCTCCCGGTAGAGCTCGTCGATGCGCCTTGCTATCGACAAAGCCACCTGTCGCGAGATCACGGCCGTCTCGGGCAGCTCGGGGAACGCGGCGGCGATCCGGGCCTCGTTCAGATCGATCAGCTCGGCGACGGTCTCGTACTCGTTGACGAGGGAGTCCCTGTTGTCCCGTATGTACTGCTCGTCCAGCCGCCTTTCGATGAGTTCCGCGTCGAGCCGGAAAACATGGTCGGCGAAGTCGGTGTCGAGCACTTGTAGAATTTGCCTGAAGAAGTCCGGCCTGTACGCCGCCGCGGACGGAGAGGTTATGCGCGTGTCGAGACCGGCGATATGGAGAGGCCGGTCCGTGCCGGATGCGTGCTTCAAGTACTCGAAAAGGGGCAGAACTTCCTTCGTGTGCCAGACGTCGGCGATGGAG
The DNA here is from genome assembly GCA_964531335.1 of uncultured bacterium. Lineage (GTDB taxonomy): Bacteria > Eisenbacteria > RBG-16-71-46 > CAZHEV01 > CAZHEV01 > CAZHEV01. Next base: position 141,977 of record CAZHEV010000004.1, read on the forward strand.
TTGCCCATCATCTCGATGGGGGATTGAGACGAGACGCCGGCGTCCGTTCGGTAGCACTCGAAGATCGAGCTCTCGAAGGCCAGAACCTCGAATCCCATGACCTCGTGCAGGAACTTGACCAGTCTAACCTTCAGGGCGTTGAACTCCGCCGCGCCGTGACCGTTCTCGCCGAGCTGTACTATCCGCTTGTCTTTCAGGTATGGGCGCAGGGCGAGCAGATCCGAGTAGTTCTCGGCCTTGAGAGACCGAACCGGGATGTTGTTCGCCTCGACCCAATCGGCCCAATCCGGGTTCTCCTCGGGCGCGTCCGGGTCCTCTTCGGTACGAAGCTCCTCGTCCGTCAAAAGGCCCGTCCAGTCGAACTCGGGCTCGGATGGAGAATCGCACCCGCATAGGAGGCAAAGCGATCCGAGCGCGGCTAGAACGATGATTGTTAGTAATACCGGGGTAAGACGGTGTATCATTGATCGTCCTTGAGCTCTCCCTGTGATGGCGGGCCTCCATAGAGAGTCGGTCATGGCGCCGGCCAAGTCAAGACCGGCGCCTCGGGCGTATAGCGGGAGTAGGCCGGCGCCAGGGGAATCGGCCTGCGGTGGGCCGCCCTCGGCTTGGCACGCGGGCTCCGGTGGCATATCGTGCGGAGCTCGGGGGACGGGCCGGCCGAGGCCCGGCGCGACGGGTGCGCGGCCCTTGCTTGGCGGACATCATGCTGGATCGCCTATTCAGACTGTCGGAGCGAAAGAGCACGGTAAGGCGCGAGATGGTCGCCGGAGTCACGACCTTCATGACGATGGCGTACATCATCCTCGTCAATCCATCCCTCCTTTCATCTCCTCATGGCGCAAACATGGACTTCGGCGCGGTGATGGCGGCGACCTGCCTTGCCTCGGCGCTGGCGACCATCCTCATGGGCGTGATCGCCAATTACCCTATCGCCCTCGCCCCGGGGATGGGGCTCAACGTGCTCTTCAGCTTCGGGATATGCGGTGCGATGGGCGTTCCCTGGCCCCAGGCCCTGGGCATGGTCTTCTGGGCCGGGGTCATATTCACGTTGCTCACGCTTCTCAAAGTCAGAGAGATGATCGTCGATGCCGTGCCCGAGTGCATCAAGTTCGGCGCTGCATCGGGGATAGGCGTGTTCATCGCCTTCATGGGTCTCAAGGACGCCGGGGTGATAGTCGCCGACCCGGCCACCTTCGTGACATTGGGCGATCTGCATTCGCCGCCCACGCTGCTGGCCGTCGGGGGGCTTCTCTTGACCGCCGGCCTGATGGCCAGGGAGGTCAGGGGCGCGATCCTGCTGGGCATACTCGCGACCGGGCTGGCGGCGGCGCTGGCCGGCCTGGTGAGCTTCGAGGGCGCCGTGGTCAAGATGCCCTCGATATCGCCTGTCTTCGGGGAGCTCGATATCCTGGGGGCGATGCGGATCGAGTACATAGAGCCGATCTTCGTGCTCCTGTTCTTCACCATGTTCGATACCATCGGCACTCTAATAGCCGTCGGCGAGCAGGCGGGGTTCATGGTCGGGGGCAAGCTTCCCGGCGTGAGCAAGGCGCTCTTCTGCGATGCCGTGGGATCGACGGCGGGCAGCGTGATGGGCACGAGCACGGTGACCTCCTACATAGAGAGCGCCGCCGGCGTGGCGGAGGGCGGCAGGACCGGCCTGGCCAATATGTCCACCGCCGCCCTTTTCTTGCTGGCCGTGTTCTTCGCTCCCATTGCGAGGATGTTCGGGGGCGGATACCCGTCCCCGGTGGACGAGAACATCCTTCTTCACCCCATAACCGCGCCGGCCCTGATCGTGGTGGGAAGCCTGATGGCCAGGATGATGGCGCGCATCCAATGGAACGACTACTGCCAGGCGCTGCCCGCCTTCCTGACGATAGTGGTCATGCCCCTGACGCACAGCATCTCGAACGGCCTGGCCATAGGCTTCATCGTTTTCCCGATTGTGATGCTCATAGCGGGCCGCGGCCGTGAGGTACACGCGCTGGTGTACGTTCTCGCCTCCCTTCTGATCCTCAGATACGCGCTCCTCTAGGGCAGGGCGGCGCCGGCCCCGCACCGGTCCATTTTGTCTTGAAAAGGTGGATGAGTTGTGCCAATATGTCACTAGTCCGCCGAAAGGGCCGGCACATCTCCTCTGGATCGATCCCCTTCTAGCTCAAGGGAAAAGAAAGATGGCACTTGAAGACAAGGGCCGCGAGGACTCCAGGTCAAAGAACGCGAGCGGGGTGCTCAGGCGGGCCTTTTTGGAGCTTGGCAGGGCCGCCATGCGCAGCGACACGCTCGCCAAGGCCGCCCAGGAGTTTCTCGAGATAGTAGTGAGGTCGGTGCAGGCCGAGGCCGGCACCTTCTACGCGCATGACGATGCCAGGGACGAGCTGGTCCTGGTGGCCCAGAAGGGGCTCGGCCGGCGGCTGGTTCAAAAGACCCAGGTCCACAGGGTGGTGGACGGATCGCAGAGCGTGGCCGCGAAGACGGCCTTCTTGAGGCGTCCGGTATACGTGCAGGACCTCGCAAGCGACCCCGCGGCCTCCTACGTCCGCACGGAGCTTATAGAGGGGGGCTTCGTGTCGATGGTGAGCCTGCCCCTGATAGCCGCGGACCTGTTGCTCGGCGTATTCCAGGTGGTGGCCAAGAAGGACCGGCACTTCGAGAAGGAGGACCTCAGCGCCGTCAGGTCCTTGAGCGAGCAAATGGCCGCTACTCTTCTGCGTCTCAAACTGGATGCCGAGGCCCGCGCAAACGAGCAGTATCTCGCCAATATCATGAGAGACTCCGCCGACGGCATTATCGGGATGAACTCATCCGAGGAGATCGTGTCGTGGAACAGGGGCGCGGAGGCCCTCTTCGGCTATACGGCGGACGAGGTGCTTGGCAGGCATTTCTCATTTCTACTTCCCAAGGACCTCGTCGAGTCCGGCGAGATCGAGACGCTTACGAAGCGGGTCATGTCCGACGGCTACATACAGAACTACGAGACGGAGCGGGTCACCAAGGACGGCCGCCGCATAATCGTGAGCTTGACCAGGACCCTTATCAAGGCCGCCGACGGCAAGCCCGTGGGCAGCTCGGCCATACTCCGCGACATAACCGAGCAGAAGAAGCTCGAGGAGCGGGTTCTGCAGAGCGAGAGACTGGCGACGATCGGAAGGATGTCGGCCAAGGTGGCCCACGAGATAAGGAATCCCCTGAGCTCGATCAGCCTGAACACGGAGCTTCTGGAGGAGGAGATCGCCGGGTACGGAGGCGTGGACAGCAAGGAGGCGAAGTCCTTGCTCAAGTCAATTGCCAGGGAGCTGGACAGGCTCACGGAGATAACCGACGACTACCTGAGGTTCGCGAAGCTTCCGGCCCCCAGGCTGAAGGAGCGGTCCCTCAACAGGGTGATATCCGACCTGCTCTCCATGCTCGAGGTGGAAATGGAAGAGCGCGGGGTCAAGATTCACAGAGACCTGGCCCCCAATCTGCCAAAGGTGAAGGTGGACCAGCGACAGTTGAGGAGGGCGCTGCTCAACGTGTTGAAGAACTCGCTGGAGGCCATGCCTGGGGGCGGGGGGATCCGCGTCTCCACGGAGGCCGACTCCGACCGCGTTCTGGTCTCCATCTCGGACGAGGGCACGGGCATCGACGAGGATCATATCGACAAGATCTTCGCGCCCTTTTTCAGCACCAAGGAGATGGGCACGGGGCTGGGGCTGCCCCTGGCCCAGCAGATCGTCGCGGAGCATGGAGGGGAGATCACCTGTTCCAGCGAGATGGGAAAGGGCGCCTCATTCGTGATCGCCGTACCCGTTGCAGGGAGCGCCCGGCAACGGGACTTGGAGTAGGAAGCCCGGACACGGCGAAAGCCGGCCGGCGATTTGATGAAACGGCCCTCCGATCCGGCGGGTCCGCTGCCGAGGTGAACGGATAATGGCGGTTGTGCTGATAGTCGATGACGACGAGTCCTTGAGGGACTCCCTCAGAAAGACGGTCGAGAAGGAAGGCTACGACGTGCGCGAGGCCGAGTCGGGCTACGCCGGGCTGGACAAGGTAAGGGGAGATCCTCCCGAGGTGGCGCTCGTGGACCTCAAGATGCCCGACATGAGCGGGCTCGATTTCCTGAAGTCCCTCAAGGCGTTGGCGCCCGAGGTCGAGGCCATTATGATGACCGGCTTCGGCACCATCGAGACGGCCGTGGAGGCGATGAGAGAGGGCGCGTACGACTTCATTACCAAGCCGTTCAAGCGGCACGTGATACTCAACACGCTGAGCAAGGCCCTGGAAAAGAGAAGCCTTCTGGCCGAGAACCGCCGGCTTCGCAATCAGCTCGAGATAGCGCACGAGACGCGGTCGGTAGTGGGAAACAGTAGGGCCATAAGGCAGGTCCTGGACCTGGCCGAGCAGGTCGCTCCTAGCTCCGCCACGGTGCTGATCACGGGAGAGAGCGGAAGCGGAAAGGAGTGGCTTGCCAACCTGATACACAACACCAGCTCCAGAAGGGGCAAGGCCTTCATCAAGGTCTCGTGCGCGGCGCTTCCGGAGACGCTTCTCGAGGCGGAGCTCTTCGGATACGAGAGAGGCGCGTTCACAGGGGCGGTCATGAGAAAGGAGGGGCGGTTCGAGCTCGCTCACGGTGGGACGCTGTTCCTGGACGAGGTGGGTGAGATAAGCCCGGCCATGCAGGTGAAGCTCTTGCGCGTTCTCCAGACCGGGGAATTCGAAAGGCTGGGCGGTACCCGGACGATCAGGAGCGACGCCAGGCTGATCGCAGCCACCAACTCCGATCTCAAGAAGGCGATGGCCGAAGGTCGATTCAGGGAGGACCTGTTCTACAGGCTGAACGTGATAACGATGACAATGCCGCCGCTCAGGGACAGGCTCGACGACCTTCCCCTGCTGGCCACCCACTTCGCCCAGGTCTTCAGGGAGAAGAACGGCAAGCGAATCAGGGGCATGTCTAGAGAGGCGATGGAGCTGCTCAAAGGCTATAGCTGGCCGGGCAACGTCCGCGAGCTCGAAAACACCATGGAGCGCGCCGTCGTTCTTGCGAAGAGCGATCTCATAACGCCTCAGGATCTGCCCGATAACATCACTGATCATCCCAGGCTTCAGTCCGAGATCAAGATCCCGGTCGGCATGCCCCTGGAGGAAGTCGAGAGGACGGTGATCAAGGAGACCCTCAAGCGCTCCAACGGAGAGAAGGCGACCACGGCGAAGCTTCTGGGCATATCCACCAGGACCATATACAGGAAGCTGGGCGAAGAGGTACTGAAGAGGGCCCGCGACGCCGGAGGCCCCGAGGGCGAGTAGTCGGGAGCTAGGCTCTGGAAGGCTCTCCTATCGCCCGTCGCGCGACAGCGAGAAGCTCCTCCTTCTTCAGAGCCTTGTTCAACGAGAAGACCGTTGAGCCGTTCCTCAATCGGCAGCGCCTGGCCTTGTCCCTCCACGACCCCAATGCGATTACGGCCGAGCCGGGGCTCAGCTCCCGCGCACGGTCGAAGAAGTCCAACGCGTCGAGGCCGGGCATATCGACGTCCGCGACCAGAAGCACGACCTTACGCCTGCCCATCTGCTCGAGAGCCTCCGTGCGCGTGAACGCGCTGAGGACGGGCCTGCCCAGTCGCCGGAAGAGACGGCACAGTGCCTCGTTCATAGCGTGGTCGTCGTTCAATACGAGTATGCACTCTCTGTGGTTCGGATACTCGGCCACAATGGAATCCCTAAGCGCGCGCCAGGCCGGCTCCTTTGGAACCGGCCTGGGGGATGTGTCGGCGCTGGCATCTCCTCAGTTGCGACTTGGAGGTGAGAGGTTCTCTTGGAAAATCTTGAGGCAAGGATACGTATGGGGATCTGAAGGACGTGCTCCCCTCCACCTTGCCGAGAAGAACGTAGCGCTGATAATTAAAGGAGGCTTCCTTTGAACCTCAAACCCTCTCCTTGGCGTACACTCAGACCCACTTTTCCGCCCCTCGATCAGCACGCTGTGCACGGCGCACTAGTTCGGGTTCCGGCTCGCATGGAAGCCTCCTGCGCTCTATGTCATTTCACCCGGATATATTTGCAAGCGCTATGCCGAATGTCGGGCGCGGCGGGCGTTTTTGTACAGAGCATAAGTGTTGTATTTGCAAAGAGTTATAAATCAGTACACATACGATCGGCGATCAGAAAATGGCCGGAGGCGCCGCGGATCTGCCACTCTGTCAGAGTTCGTCTCGGCGGGATTGCGGGCCGCGACATTCTGTCAAGGGCCAGAGGTAGCTCCGGCTTGGCCTGTTGAGCCCGGCGCCCGCTCTGGCGTACACTTGGGCCTCCGGCCTCCGGCCGGTGGACCCGCCGTCCCATATACCCTTAGGTTGGCCTGTTCGGATGTCCTTGGAGTCTCCCATAGCAGGTGTTGTCCTTGCGGCAGGTCGCTCGTTGAGAATGAGGGGGGCGAACAAGCTGCTCCTCAGCATCGACGGAAGACCGGCCATAGCGAGGGTCTGCTCGGTGGCACTGGAGTCGGGCCTGTCGCCGGTCGTCGTTGTGCTGGGGCACCAGGCGCCCGAGGTGCGAAAGGCGCTGATGGATGGTGTTGGAGCGCGTGGAGAGGGGCTGCGACTCGTCTTCAATCCGGATTACCGCAAGGGCCGTCTGAGTTCCGTGGCAAGGGGACTGGCGGAGCTCCCGGCGAGTTCGCGCGCGGCCATGTTCTTGCGCGGCGATCAGCCCTGGTTGGGCCGCGATCTTGTGGAGCGGCTGATCGATACGTTCAGAAAAAGCGACGCCTCGGTGGCCTATCCGGTATACCGGGGGAGCAAGGGCAGCCCGACGATTTTCGCGCGGCGACACTTTCAACGTCTGCTTGCCCTTGAAGGGGATAGTGGTACGCTTGACCTCATCGAGACCCTTGGGGCCGGGGCCGCGGTGGTGGAGGTGGATGACAGGCGTTGCCTGATGGGGATAGACACGCCGGAGGATCTGGGCGAGCTTCTAAGAGACAGCGGCCGGGCGGGCCGCGAAGGTGAGAATTCGGGATGACAGAGCTCTTTGAAAGATTGGTGGATTTGCTGCGGCGCGGAGAGACGGTCGCCATGGCCTGTGTGCTCTCGACGTCCGGCTCGACGCCGGCGTTCAGCGGCGCGCGGATGCTGGTTACCTCGGAGGGTGAGGTCTATTCGACGATCGGTGGCGGTCCTTTTGAGTCCGCCGTGATGGAGGATGCCCGCAAAGCCATCGAATCTGGAGGAAATTTCGTCAAGGAATACGACCTCTCTGGAAAAGGCCCCGACAGCGTGGGAATGGCCTGTGGCGGAAGGGCCAAGGTGGCCATAGAAGTATTGAACCCGGTCCAGAGACTCCTGGTCTTCGGCGCCGGGCACGTCGGCCGCGCGGTGGCTGAAACCGCCGGAGGGCTGGGGTTCGCGGTTTCGGTGATCGACGACAGGAGCGAATACCTGTCGCCTGAGGATTTTCCTGCAGGGACCGCTTTGAAGCTTACGACGCCGCAATACGACAGGGACATCCCCGGGGTCGACGCCAACACGTTCGTGGTGATAGCGACGCGGTCACACGAGTCCGATCTGAACGCCCTGAGGGGCGTCATAGACCGCGGAGCCGCATACGTGGGAATGATCGGAAGCCGGGCGAAAGTGAAGAAGATCTTCAGCGCTTTGGGTGCCGAGGGGGTGCGGACCGAGGCCCTCGAGAAGGTGCACGCTCCCATAGGTCTGAAGATCGGATCGAAGACCCCGAAGGAGATAGCCATCTCCATATTGGCGGAGGTGGTAAGAGTGCGCAACGCCGATGGCTAGGCGGCGCGAGGAGGTATCCACTTAAACGATGAGAAAACCGCTTGTGTTGATCAAGGGCGGAGGAGATCTTGCCTCCGGCGTGGCGCACGGACTGGTGGTCCGCGGGATGGGAGTGGTAATGACAGAGCGGAGGCGGCCGACGATGGTCAGGCGGTTGGTCTCCTTCGGAAACGCCGTATACGAGCGCGAGGTCGAGGTCGAGGGAGTCAAAGGGGTGCTCTGCGCTTCGGCCAAAGAGGCGTTCATAGCGGTTCATTCCGGGAAGGTCGCCGTGGTCGTGGACCCGGCTTGCTCCGGACTCGAGTTCTTCAGGCCGGCAGTGCTTGTAGACGCCAGACTCGCGAAGAACAGCAAGGGAACCCGTATGCACCACGCCCCCGTTGTGATAGGCGTGGGGCCGGGCTTCACCGCCGGGAAGGACTGCCACGCGGTGGTGGAGAGCCTGCGCGGTCCGGACCTGGGGGTCGTCCTGCTCGAGGGCTCCGCGGCTCCCGACACGGGCCGTCCCGCGGAGGTCGAGGGATACAGAGAGGAGCGAGTGTTGAGAGCGCCCGGCGCGGGCATCTTCGAATCGTCGCTCAATATCGGCGACGACGTGAAAGCCGGCGTCAAGATAGGCGAGGTGAGAGGCGGGGCACAGTCGAAGAAAAGCGGCGAAGCCGGCGCGCCGGGCCAGGTGACGTCGCGGATCTCGGGCGTCTTGAGGGGGCTGATCCACGATGGCGTGGAGGTGTCCGCGAACCAGAAGATCGGCGATGTGGATCCGTCGGGCGTCAGGAAGAACTGCTTTGTTATATCAGACAGGGCCCTGATCGTTGGAGACGGCGTCCTCTCCGCCATCCGGAAGCTGGCTCCTGAGGTGCTCGAGAACGCATGGCCTACACCGCGGCGGGCCGCGAACGTCCAGGGTGGCGGCATAGAACATCTCAGAAGAAGATGGTCCAGGGTGAGTTGAAGGCGCCTCAAAGGGAGCTACGTGCTCTCACGCGACCTGTTTCGTCTCGACATGAAAAGCAGATAGAGCCCTGCCAGCACCATCGCGATGGACACGATCTTGAGGAGCCCTCCCCACGAGAGGGCGCTGAAGAGAAAGAGGATCGAGATCGCAAGTAGGATTATGGATGGATACTTGGCCCAGTGAAGCCTGTTGGCGTCGTTGCGAATCACATACAAAAAGCCGAAGGTAGCGGCCAGTCCAAGACAGAATATGAACCCCTGAGAGGAAGGCCCGCCCCAACCGGAGCGCCCCAGAAGCTCCAGCAGTCCGAGGCTGAATAGAGCACCAGCCGGAATGACGGCCCACCATCTGGACGGCCGCCTGAAGAAGAGCAGAGCGAAGGCCGCGCCTGCGCCCCAATACAGGGACAGAGCGAAGAGGGCTCCACCTATCCTGGTGCCGGAGACAAGGGCGAGGAGCCCGAGCACGCCCAGAAACGCGGCCGGTATGGAAGCCCAGAAAAACCTGGGCTCTCTTCTGTATAGCAGTACGAAGGGCACCGTGCCGGCCCACAGGAACACGGCCCCAGAGAGATTCCCGGGCACGCTTTCTATCGACTCGAGAACAGCGACTATTCCCAGGCCGATCAGCGCTCCGGCGGGGATAGCCGCCCACCAGTTGTCGCGGCTTCTGGTATAGACCGCGGCGAAGACAAGGCCCAGACCCCCAAAGAGCAGCAGGCCCAGGACGGCCCCGCCGAGACCGAAGACCTCCATGTTGGCGGCTAGGATGGCCAGGCCGAGCGCAATCAGCACTATCCCCAGTATCGCTTCGTATCTCCAGGAAGTCATCTCAAAGTCCTTCGGCGCCCACGGCGGGCGGATACCCGGTCAGGGTCGCCCGGGGTTCCTCGGACGAACAGGTCCATTGGTCTCCAGAGCGTCTTGACGGAGTCTAATGGGGTGGGTCCGTTGGTGTCAACGGAAAGGGAATTGAGCGGGCGCGGAGACAAAGAAAAGGCTCCGATAAGGGCCCCGCTATCCAAGGGCTGTGGCCGCATACCCCTGGGAGCATTCTTTCACCGGGAGCCAACATACTATCGGAGCCGATAATTAAGCCTGCCGGGAAGGGGACGGGATTCGCTTGCATCCGACTAGTCGGGAGGTTGTCATTGTGGATGTAATCCCCAAGCCCGACAGGCTATCTATTCATGATGTAGGTCTGGAGAGCGTCGGTCCGCTCATCCACACCTTGATACTTAGCAGAGTCCGTGCCAAACGCTCCACAAAAGGGATAAAACCCCTGACTGCTATCTCCTTAATTAACAGTACCTTTCATCTCTCCATCGGGCCCGGAGGACACGATCGGGGCCGGGCGATGGGGGCTCTGTAACCACAATCAGTACAATGCTGGGTGACATTCCGCAGCAACTTGTTATTTATCAGTGCATAGTCGCCTGATGTCCACCTCTGGTGTCACAGTAACAGAATCATAACACGTTGGGTACGCCCTGTCAAGCTTGAAGATCACGAGAGTCCACCCGCGGCTTGCGGGCTCGGCTCCGCGCGCAAGCCCGATCACCGGCGCTCGGCATTGAGTCCGTATCTCTTCATCTTGGCGTAGAGGTTCTGCCTGGCGATGCCGGCCCTCCTGGCGGCCGCGCTGATATTGCCGTTCGACTCGCGAAGCAGGTTCGCGATGTATTCCCTCTCGAAATCCTCCCGCGCCGCGGCCAGGGTCTGTGTGCCTCGAGGCACGGCGGAGGCCCGCTCATCGGCCGATCTCAGATGCGACGGGAGGCTCTCCACGCCTATCGCGTCTTCGCCTTCGGAGGAGAACGCCAAGGCGCGTTCGATGACGTTTTCCAGCTCGCGGACATTGCCCGGCCAGGCGTAAGACTCGAGTTTCCTCATAGCCTCTTCGCTCAGCTTCGGGGGCTTACGGTGCATCCTTTCCGCGTGCTTTTTGAGGAAGTGTGCCGACAAAGGGCGCAGATCGCTGATTCTCTGCCTGAGCGGAGGGATATCGATCTTCAATACGTTTATGCGATAGAAGAGGTCCTCCCGGAAGCGGCCGGTTGCCACCTCCTCGTTCAGGTTCTTGTTCGTGGCCGCGATGATCCTTGCATCGGTGAACACGGTGTCGACGCCCCCCACGCGCTGGAAGGCCCGCTCCTCCAGGGTGCGCAGCATCTTTGCCTGGAGCTGAAGTGAGGTGTCCGCTATCTCGTCGAGAAACAATGTCCCGCCGTCTGCCGCCTCGAAGTACCCTTTTGTACGCTTGTATGCTCCGGTGAAAGCGCCCCTCTCATAACCGAAAAGCGTGCTCTCGAGAAGCGTATCGGCCACCGCGCCGCAGTTCACGGCCAGGAACTTGCCCTTCTTCCTGCGGCAGTTAATGTGGATTATCTTCGCCACGAGCTCCTTCCCGGTCCCGCTCTCACCGCAGATGAGGACCGAGCTGTCAACCTCCGCTGCCTTGCCGGCCAGGCTCAGGACGTGCTTCATGGGTGCGGTGTCGCCGACCAGGTAAGGGGACCTCTCGGGCGTCCTGACGGGATACTCCTCGGAACGAGCAGGCCGGCGCCTCTTGCTCATTGTGGATTCCCTCAACTCGCTCACGATGACCGATGGATCTTCGATAGGTTTGACATGGTAGTTCCACGCGCCCAGCTTCATCGCTTCAACGGATGAGGTAACGGTGGCGAAGCCCGTCATGACTATGGCGGTCGTATTCGGTCGAAGGTTCCTCGTCTCTCTGAGCACCTGGATGCCGTCTATGTCGGGGAGCCGAAGGTCCAGCAGAAGAGCGTCGGGGCTGTTGCTTATCAGGAACTCGATGGCGTCGCTGCCCCTGGCGACGCTGTCCACTTTGAACCCTTGCCTGGAGAGGTAGTTTGAAAAGAATCCCCTGACATCCAGGTCGTCATCCACGACCAGAACCCAGATGTCGCCGTTGCCTGTTGCCTTGGCGTCCATCGTTGGCCTCCCTGGTGAGTCTGTCTGGCCGAGAGGAAACGTCGGCCCGAGAGCCGGCGCAAGCCGGCGCCCGGCCGGGACAGGCGGTCCCCGCCGAAGGGACGTTGAGAAGCCCAAGACAGATATGTTATAGCGACTGGGGGTCGAATCCCTATCTTCTATTCCAGTGTAGCGAAGCCGTTACATGGTGTCAAGTTTTTCTGACAACTTAGCGCCCGCAAACGGCACCAAATACCCTCATGGCGTTTCCACCGAGGATTTTCTCGACCTCGGAGGTCCTGTAGCCCCTGGCGAGAAGGATTTCCGTTATCCTCGGCATCCCGCTTGCGTCCTCCAGGCCGTCGGGCAGGCGGCTGACCCCGTCGAAATCAGACCCCAGCCCGACGAAATCTATCCCGGCCACGTGCGCTATGTAGTCTATGTGATCGACGATGGACTCGATCGGCACCTCCATCCGGTTCGAGACCTCACTGTAAATCCGGCGCCGGGCGCGCCACAGAAGATCCAGATCGTTGCCGTACAGCTCCGCCAGAGAATCGAACTCCGCCTTGTACACGGCGGGGACGCTTTCGATGGCGCGGGCGTAGGTGCTGTCGAGGTATCCCGCGTAGAAGTTCACTCCGACCAGACCCTTGTTGGAGGCGATCGCCCTTAGCTGGTTGTCGTTCAGGTTCCTGTAGTGAGGGCAGAGCTCGTAGGCGCAGGAGTGGGAGGCCATGATGGGGTCCTCGGTGATCTCCATGACGTCCCAGAAGGTGGACTCGGACGCGTGGGAGACATCGATGATCATGCCGAGCTCGTTCATCATCCTTACTATCTCGCGGCCGTAGTCGGTGAGCCCTCCGTGGACGGGGCGCCCCTCGCCGGCTTCCTTCGCCGCGTCCGCCCAGTCGGTCGAGTTGTTCCAGGTAAGCGTCATGTAGCGCACGCCGCTGTCGTAGAACTCTCGAAGTATCTCCGTGCTGTTCTGGATCGCGTGGCCTCCCTCGATGGCCAGAACCGCGGCGACCTTGTCCTGCGAGATGATCCGTCCGGCCTGGCCGGCGTCGAGGGCCTGGCCCATCGCGTCACGATTGGCGTCGAGCTCCCTGTAGAAGGCGTCTATCATCGCCCTCACCTGATGGGCGGAGCTGTCGGGATCCCCCTCGCCCCTGGATAGAAACTCCGGGCTCGGCCAACAGGCGAAGAATTGGAGATCGACGGCCCCCTCTCTCAGCCTCGGCAGGTCGATGTGCCCTTCCACGTGACGTTCGCCCAACCTGTAACCCCGCAAAACGCGCAGCAAGGTGTCGCAGTGAAGGTCGCAGACCGTCGCCTCCCGGTGCAACTCGGCCGGGTCCGGGGCGCAGGACAGCGCCGCGGACGCGAGCAGAAAGAACATGAGAGTCCTTGCCATTACTTTCCCCCGAGAATGTCTTCCCCGCCGCCCCCCATGCCTTTCGCGCGGAGGCCCGTCGGCTAGTTCAGGGCCCCCCGCTCGCGCAGTAGGGCCTTAACCTCTTCGAGCGGCAGCGCCCGGGACCTGTGCCCCTCCCGGCCGGTTATCGTGGCCGCCTTCAGCAATGAGTTGTACACCGCTTCCTCGGTCGCGTCTACGACGGCGGCGAAAAGCACGCTCATCCTGTCGTCCCGGAGTAGCGTGAATTCGCCGGCCGGGTCCTCCGCGCCGTGTTCGATTCTATGCGCCGTGGAGAAAGCTATCGCGTAGTCGCCCGAGCCGTGCGACATAATGGATCCGGTCCGAGCGAGGCCCAGAAAGCTCCGCCGCGCGAGCCTCTCCAGGGCCCTCGCCGACAGCGGCGCGTCCGTGGCGACGACTATCATGCAAGATCCGCCTCCTCCTCCCCCGGGCCCCCCGGTTTCGGCGGCTTCTCCGAGGATAGACCCGACTGGCACGCCGGCCATGACCAGGGAGCCTCCGAAGTTCGTCTGAACCAGAACGCCCACGGTGTAAGTCCGCTCATCCACCCGCACGAGACGCGAAGAGGTGCCGATACCGCCCTTGAATCCCAGGCATCTCGTGCCGGTCCCGGCCCCGACCGAGCCCTCCTCGACCGGGCCGGCCGAGGCCGCGGCGACGGCGCTCATGACGTGCTTCTCCGTGACGTGGAGGCCGCGGATGTCATTGAGCCAGCCGTCGTTGCACTCGCCCGCCACGGGGTTGACGGAAAGGACCTTTTCGTTGCCCGGAGCGTTCAAGGCGCGTCTTACCAGGGCCGTTGCGGCGGTGAAGATGCCGAGCGTGTTCGTGAGGGCAATGGGCGTCTCGATCAGGCCGAGCTCCCTTACCTGGGTGATTCCGAGCAGCTTTCCGAACCCGTTTCCCACCGCTATCGCGCCGCACACCTTCTGCTGGAACAAATCTCCATCGTGCGGTAGGATCGCCGTCACGCCGGTGCGTATGCCCGACCCTTCTATTATCGTCTCATGTCCCACCTTCACGCCGCCGACGTCGGTTATCGCGTTCCATTTTCCGGGACTGAAGCGTCCTATCACCAGGCCCATCTCTCGGGCCCTGGGCCTCTCCGGTCGGGGCTCGGGCCCGGAGAGGCCGGCAAAGGTCGATAGCGCCGCGATTGTCAGGACACATGTCTTTAGAAGCTTCGCCCTCATATGACGCGTCTCCTTTCGCTCGAGCGAGGCCCGCCGCCGCGCGCCTCGGCCGGTCAGCCGAACGACCCATCCAGAGCACCATATCACACGGCCGCCCTTCGGTTAAGCGCAACGACCGCTCTTGCGGTTACAATACTTGCCGTGGTGAAGCGACCGCGGGGTTATGTTAGTCTCGATGCGAAAAATGTAGCCCCCGCAATCCACCAAGGAGGGGTCTTTGACGAGAGGCGAAAGACAGGGAGGTTCCGGCGCGGGAGGACCGAAGTCAGGCTCCGCGCCGCGGCGGAGGATGGAAACCTCCAGGAGGCTGGTCATACTTGCCGAGGGCTCTCTCTCCGCGTTCGAGTCGAAGACCGCCGCCTGCGTTATCAGGTACAGGCCTCACGAGGTCGTCGCCGTGCTGGACAGCACGCGGGCCGGGCGGACTGTCTCCGGGGTCCTGGGCTTCGGCGGAGACATCCCGGTAGTATCGTCGCTGGAGGAGGCGCTTGCGCATTCGCCGAACGCTCTCCTGATAGGAATTGCGCCCCGAGGCGGCGGGCTTCCCGAATCCTGGCGGCCGGTCATAGCCTCGGCGATCTCCGCGGGGCTGGACATAATAAGCGGGCTGCACTTCTTCGTGTCCGAGGACCCCGAGCTCGCCTCGCTCGCGCGCCGAAGCGGGGCGGAGATCCTCGACCTGAGAAAGGTTCCGGAGGATATCGGCGTCTCGACCTGCAGGGCGGGGGCCGTCCAGTCGAAGGTGATCCTCACCGTGGGCACGGACTGTAACGTCGGCAAGATGACGGCGTCCATGGAGTTTGTCTCCGAGGCCAAGCGCCGGGGGTTGGACGCCGTCATGGTGGCCACGGGGCAGACGGGCATATATCTTACCGGGCGCGGTTTCGCCGTGGACCGCGTGGTGGCGGATTACATAGCCGGCGCGGCCGAAAGGCTCGTCCTGGACGCGGCCGCCGGCGGCGACTGGTTGATCGTGGAAGGGCAGGGCTCGCTGACGCACCCGGCCTATTCCGGGGTGGCCCTGGGGATGCTCCACGGGAGCATGCCGGACTGCATGGTGCTCTGCCATCACGCCGGCCGTTCCAAGGTCTCGGGATACGATCTGGACCTGCCGCCGATTCCGGAGCTGATAAACATGCACGAGGCCCTCGCAAGGTATGTGAAGCCGGCCAAGGTGGCGGCGATTGCCGTGAATTGCTGCGATCTGAGCGAGGAGGCGACCGCGGGGGCTTGCGCTGCCATTGAGGCGGAGACCGGTCTTCCCGCGGCCGATCCGGTCCGCCGGGGCGCGGGCCGGCTGGTGGACGCGATAGAGGCGGAGCTGTCCCGGCGCGGAGACCGCTAGCGCATCCGTCGCGCCGGACGCGGGCACTCATTCCTCTGGGCGAGGGCGCGAGAAGGAAAGCGCGTGAAGCAAACCGACAGGAGAGAAGAAGCCATGTTGACCGCCGAACCGATGGATCTGAGAACCAAGCACGTATTCGGTATCTCCAGAAGCGCGTCGGATCTGTTCCGCAACGTTCTCGTAACGCTGAAGGCCGGCGGCTGCGAGGGGATAGGCGAGGCCGCTCCCAGCGAGTTCTACGGGGAAGATCAGGAGTCCACCCTTCGCGCCCTGGAGACGATGAAAGTGGAGTTGGCGAAGAACCTGGCGCTTCTCTCCGCGGATTCCGGGGGAATGTCCGGGTTCAACATTCAAACCGTGAACGAGATCCTGGACGTGGCCGAGGAGCCCTGCGCCGCCGCGCGTGCCGCGGTCGACATGGCCATGTACGACATTCTGGGCAAGGAGCTGAATGCGCCCCTCTGGCGGCTGCTGGGTCTCGATCCGGGCAGGACCCCGATAACGTCGTTCACAATAGGGCTGGACAAGATAGACGTGATGTTGGAAAAGCTCGAGGAAGCCCGGAACTTCCCCCTCCTCAAGATAAAACTCAACACCGGGGCGGACGTCGATGTAATATCCGCCATCCGGGCGAAGACGTCCCAGCGCATTCGCGTCGACGCAAACTGCGCGTGGGACCCCGGCGAGGCGGTGGGGGTCATAAGGAAGCTCGAGGATCTCGGGGTGGAGATGGTCGAGCAGCCGGTGGACAAGGAAGACCTCGAGGGGCTGAAGTACGTCTCGGACAGAGTGGACGTGCCCGTTTTCGCGGACGAGAGCTGCCTGGTATCATCCGACATCTACAACCTGGCCGGGCACGTCGACGGCATCAACATAAAGCTGATGAAATGCGGCGGCCCCAGCGAGGCGCTCAGAATGATCCATACGGCGCGGGCGGTGGGGCTCGAGGTCATGATCGGGTGCATGATAGAAAGCTCCATAGCCGTGACGGCCGCGGCCCACCTGACGCCGTTGGTCGACGCCGCCGATCTCGACGGGGCGCTGCTGCTCTCGAACGATCCCTTCGTTGGAATGACGGTGCGCGACGGGAAAATAATCCTCCCCGACGGCCCCGGCCTGGGCGTCATCAGAAGGCGGGAGTCGAGTGAGAAGACCGGAGAAAGAGGGTAGCGGGCCGAAGGTTGTCTCGGCGAGCCGCCGTGTGGACATGGTGTCCGGCTACCGCGAGGAGCTGGTTGAGATATTAGGGAGGGACTGGCCGCCTCCGCGCGTGCACACACTGGTTCTTTGGACGAAGAACCCTCCGGCGCTGGCCGCCGATCGATCGCTTCTTTCGCTCCTTTCATCCTACGATCAGGTCTTTCTGCATCTTACCGTCACGGGGCTGGGGGGCACGGTCCTGGAGCCCAAGGCGCCCCCGTGGGGTGACTCGGTTGCGGTCCTGCCGGAGCTGGTGAAGTTCGCCGGGGCGCCCCGAAGGGTCAGGCTCCGTTTCGATCCCCTTATCGAGGTCGCCACGGCGGAAGGCACGCTTCTCTCAAACATCGGCATGTTCGAGGAGGTCGCCGGCGCGGGCGTGAAGCACGGCATACGTGATGTCTCGGTGAGCTGGGTCACGTCTTACCGGAAAGTCAATGCCCGGCTCGAAGCGCGGGGGATGAAGATAGAAGACAGGACAGGGGCCGAGATGGCCGGGCTCTTCGGCGATATGGGGGCGAGGGCGGAGGCGATCGGGGTCACGCTCCATCCGTGCTGTGTGCCGGGGCTTCCGAGATCGCGATGCATCGACGGGGAGCTGCTCAACAGACTGCATCCAAAGGGCGGCGTATGTTCCACGAAGCGTGCCGCGGGACAGAGGCCCCTCTGCGGCTGCACCGAGAGCTTCGATATCGGATGGTACAAACCTTGCCCGACCGGATGCCTGTACTGTTACGGCAATCCCGCCGTGCGTTGAGAGGCCTTGCCTTGGACCCGCGGGGAGTGACCGGCTGCCCGCGGGCAGGTCGGTTGGCGGGCGCCTAAGGCCTTGACTTGATTCGGGCGCCGGAATAGTTTCTCTGCAACTCGCATAAAGCCGCCGGACCCTCGCGCCGGCCCGCGCGAGAAAGCGGGGCCCGGCGTTGGCCGCCGACCGCAGCTACCGTTCCCAGTGGAGGACGCCGTGAACGACGACAGACTAAAGAAAGGCCTGCTGCCCTGGACCGTGCTGGGCGTGGCCGGCCTCGCAGTCTTTCTCCTTTTCTTCAGTCACGCTTTCCCGACCGCTTCGCTGGAGCTGGAAGTGGGCCGCGGCGAGGCCCACCGCCTCGCCGGGCGGTTCCTGGAGAGCCGCGGGCTGGGCACGCAGGACTACACCGGCTCGACCGTCTTCGGGGGCGACCAGATGGCCTCCGTTTTCCTCCAGAAGACTCTGGGCATGGAGGAGGCGAACAAGCTGTTGGAGGATGAGATCCCCGCCTGGAGATGGAGGAGCCGCTGGTTCAAGTCGGCCCAGAAAGAGGAGATGGCGGTTGCGCTCAGCCCCGGCGGCGAGCTTCTGGGCTTCGGCCACGCCATAGAGGAGGCCGCCGAGGGCGCCGACTTACCCGCCGACAGCGCAAAGGCCATAGCCGAGGCCTTCCTTGAGGAGCGGGGCGTCGACCTGGCAGGGCTGGAGGAGGTCGAGGCATCGAGCGAGAAGAAGGACAACCGCACGGATCACTTCCTGGAGTGGAAGGTGCGGGACTATTCGCTCGCGTGGGACCCGGACGACCCCGAGGCCGGAGAGGCGACCCTTCGCTACGCGGTGAGAGTGCAGGGGGACGAGATAGGGTACTACAGGCACTACCTCAAGGTGCCGGAGAGGTTCAGCCGCGCGATAGAGAAAGAGACCGGCCTGGGCAATCTGCTCGCCGTGGTGAGCTACGTGCTCATCCTGCTGACCATTGTCGCGGCCGGCATAATGGCGATAATCAGGGCGAAGAAGACCGAGGTCCCCTGGAAGCTCTACGTCGTGATCGCCGCGGGTATAGCCGTCCTTTCGCTGCTCAACGTGCTGAACTCGTTCCCTGTGGCCAAGATATCATATCCCACCGAATGGACCTACGCCACGTACGTCGGGATATTCGTGGCCGGCGCGGTGGTGGTGGCCCTGGCCTACTCGCTTTGGATACTGCTGACCGGAATGTCCGGTCACTTCATGGCGGCCGAGACCTACCCGCGGAGCCTCGCCGGCTTCGAGGACATAGGCCAGGGGAGGATCGCCTCGCGGAAGGTCGGCTACTCCTGCCTCATCGGGTACGGGGTGGGCCTTTTCTTCCTGGGGTATCTCACGGTCTTCTATCTCGTCGGGCGCAAGTTCTTGGGTGTATGGCTTCCCGCCGAGAGCCGTTACTCGAACATGGTGTCGTACTACGTGCCCTTCCTCGTGCCCTTGGTGCTGAGCCTGGCGGCCTCGCTTTCGGAGGAGTTCACGAGCCGCCTCTTCTCCATATCGTTCCTTAAGCGATATCTAAAGCTGACCCCCGTGGCCCTCCTGATACCGGCCGTGATATGGGCGTTCGCCCACTCGTCCTACCAGGTCTTCCCCGTTTACGTCAGGGGGATAGAGTTGACCATAGGGGGCTTGATATTCGGCTTCGTGTTCATCAAGTATGACATACTGGCGTGCATCGTGGCCCACTACGTGGTGGACGCGATACTCTTCGCGATGCCTCTCCTCGGGTCCGACAACAACTACTTCATGATCTCGGGCCTGGTTGTCATCGGCCTGGGCCTGGTCCCTCTGTTGCTGGGGCTTGTCGGGGCCGGGAGAAGCAAGACGGCGGCGGCGCCCGGGTCGTAGGAGAGCCGCCGCCCGCCCGGCGCGGGGTGGAACCGGAGGGAGCCGTATCGGCGCCGGAAGATCTGATCCCGGTATGCATCCTTCCGTTGGGGCGCCCCGCCGAGACGCCCCGGCGAGCGGGCAGGCGGGCTCTGGGCGACCTGGTCCGCGAGGAGACCGTCCGCGGGCCGGGCCTGGGAAAGCCCTAAACGCCCGGACCGTGCCGGACCCTCCCGCGGCGGGGCCCTTTCAAAGGGCCGGCGAGCGGCCCCCGCTCCCGGCGCGTTTTCGTCTTGACTTATGGCCCCCCGTGGGGCAATCTATCTGAGGTCCCTGCGATCCAGACCGCTTCATCGCCTACATGAAAACGCAAATCACTCCAGCTTCTTTTTGTTGGGATGGGTGAGGGTAGGAACAGCCGCAAGGAGGCAATGCAATGTTGGAAAAAGTACTGGGCGGGAAGATCGACGCCCACCGGCCCCGAACGGTGAAGCTCCTCAAGGAGCACGGCGACAAGAAAGTCTCCGAGGTCACCATCAAGCAGGCCATAGGCGGCGCCCGGGGCGTTCGCTGCCTGGTCACGGACATCTCCTATCTCGACCCGAACGAGGGCATCCGCTTCCGCGGCATGACTATCCCGGAGACTCTCGAGGCTCTGCCCAAGGTGCCCGGCAAGGAGCAGCCCTACGTCGAGGGTCACATCTGGCTGCTATTGACCGGCGAGGTGCCGACGGAGGACCAGGCCAAGTGGCTGTGCGATGAGCTGAAGAAGCGCCGCGCGCTGCCCGACGAGACGAAGGCGGAGCTGCGGGCCATGCACAAGGACAGCCATCCGATGGCCATGTTCTCGACCGGCATCCTATCGTTGGAGCACCAGTCGGAATACGTCAAGGCGTACAACAAGGGTCTGGGCAGGATGGACCACTGGCAGCCGACGCTCGAGGACGCCCTCGACCTGTGGGCCAAGCTCCCCGTGCTCGGCGCCTTCATCTATCGCCTGAAGTACAAGGGCGACGACCAGATCGAGTCCAACCCCGACCTGGACATGGGGGGCGACTTCGCGCACATGATGGGCATCGACGAGCCCTATGACGACGTCGCGCGCCTGTACTTCATCCTCCACTCCGACCACGAGTCGGGAAACGTCTCGGCCCACGCCGGCCACCTGGTGGCCAGCGCCCTCAGCGACATCTACTACGCGTACTCGGCCGCCATCAACGGCCTGGCGGGTCCGCTCCACGGACTGGCAAATCAGGAAGTGTTGAGATGGATCCAGGGCGTCATGGAGAAGATGGGCAACAAGGTGCCGAGCGAGGAGGAGATGAAGGAGTTCGTGTGGGGTACCTTGAACTCCGGGCAGGTGATACCGGGCTTCGGCCACGCGGTGCTGCGCAAGACCGATCCGCGCTACACCGAGCAGCGTAACTTCTGCCTCAAGCATCTGCCGGACGATCCCATCTTCAAGTACGTGGACATACTCTACAAGGTCGTGCCCCCGATCCTGAAGGAGCAGGGCAAGGCGGCCAACCCGTGGCCCAACGTGGACGCGCAGTCGGGCGTGATCCAGTGGCACTATGGTCTGAGGGAGTACGACTTTTACACGGTGCTCTTCGGCATCGGACGGTCGCTCGGCGTTCTGTCTAACATCGTCTGGGACCGCGCCCTCGGTTATCCCATCGAGAGGCCCAAGTCGGTGACCACCAAGATGCTCGAGGACGTCGCCGGCGGCAAGTAGGTCACGAGCAGTTAAGCGAACGGGGTCGCACCTGAAGGCTCCCGGCCTTCGAGGCGACCCCGTCTCTTATCTTGCGCGGCGGGCGCGGGGACGGTCCTATCTGTACAGAGCTTTGACGGCCCCCCATGTCTTGGGTATGGTGGGAGTCGCACAGATCCCGTCGCCGCAGACTGTTTCGTCTCCCATGTAGATGCCGTCGTTCTCGACGCACCAGGATCCGTAAGCGATAATGCAGGCCACCGATCCCCACGGTCCGCAACACGCTCCTCTTCCGTCCGTCCGCGTGTTGCAGAACTGGACGCTCACCGTGGTGCCGGCGACGGAAACGTCGTAGGACGACTTGCCGATGGGTATCCACCCGGATGGGAGCTGCTCGTAGATGGTGTAGTCACCCCGGGGTAGGCCGTCCCAGCAGAGGCCGCCGTCGGGGCCGGTCTGCTTGCAGTAGGTGTCGCCGATAGGCGTTTCGATACAGATCGACCAGTTCTCCAGCGGCATGTCGTCGTCCGCGCAGTCGCCGTCACCGTCGAAGTCCTCGTACTTCTCGGCGCAGAGCGTGCCGGTGTCGGTGCAGACGTAGAACGTGACCTCGGCGTTGGCCTCGTTACCGGCCTCGAAGGACCAATACTCAACGCGCACCCAATACTTGCCGTCGGGGGCTCCCGCGGGGACGGTCCACTGGCGGTTTATGCTGATCCCCGTCGAGCCGGAGTAGGTCTCCTCCTCGTAGGTGATGGTCCGCGTGGGATCCTCGAGCTTGTAGTAGACGTAGTTCGGCGTGGTCGTGTGCTCGATGTTCCAGGTGATGTCGATGACCCCTCCGGAGTTTATCACGCATATAGGCGGCTCCGGGTCGCGGCCCAGGCTTATCGTGGCCTCCATCGGCGCGGCCAGGGCCGTTGCTGAAGTGAAGACGAGTGACAGGAACAGTAAGCAGGTGAAGATCCGGTGGCAGTTTGACATAGCACACACCCCCCAGTGAGAGACATACGGCGCATCGGAGCAGAAGGCATCAACCGCAAGGTACTATACCACACAAAGGGCAAGAACTCAAATTATTACTAGCTTGGGTTCTTGCCCTAACTTGTGGTCTTTCAAAGATTTAGATTGAGCGCCGGCGACCGGCCGCGACGGCGGAATCGCCCCGGGGAAGCGCCACGCCCAGGATCAATCCGGTCCCGGTGGCTCCCGTCACGGCGAGGAAATCGCGCCGGCTCATTCGCTGAATGCTTTTCATCTCAGCCTCCCCTCGCCGCGCGCCGGACGGCCCGGCGGACCCTGAGATATGTCCCACACCGGCAGAGATTCGACGCCATCGCCTCGTCGACCTCCTCGTCCGAGGGATCGGCCGGTCGGATAGTGGGATCCGCCGGCCCGCTGCCATATCTTCGTTTAGGGCGCCGGGGTTCGCCCCGGTCCGCCGCCGCGGCCGGAGCCTTGGAGGCGGTGTAGTGGATCGTCGTGCCTGCTCCGCCCCTGAACGGATTGGGGTAGTTCTGGAAGAGGACGTCGCCATAGGTTCTGCCTCCGCGAGGAAGACCTATCGTCGGGTCCTCCGCGCCGACCGGCGGGCAGTACTGGAACCGGCCGGCCCTGTCGTAGAAGTAGCCGTCTATGTCGGTTCCGCCCGGCACGTCGCGCATGTACAGGGCGGCGGCGACGTTCGGATCGGCCGTGCAGTCCGTGGAGTACGGCTCGCCCGTCCAGACGCGATAGGAGCCTGAGATCACCTGCGCCGCCAGCTCATTGGCCAAGAACGCCGGCTTGGGACCGGAGTATGCGCCGTCGAAGTCCTCCGCGATGCCGTCCCCGTTCAGCCCCGGAACAACTCTGAAACAAAGCTCGACCGTCGCGTCGGGTTGGTTGAGGCTGACGTAAGCGTTGTCCGAAAGTCGCAGGAAGGCGCCGCTCTGGCACTTGTTGTTAGCGGCGTCTATCAGCGCGGTATTCGTGGACGGGTAACCGCCCAGCAGGTCGCTCTCGGGGAATGCGTCGTTGTATTTGTCGGTCGCTCTTACGCCGGCCCGGGGATAGGAGAGGTCGTAGATGCCGAGTCTCACGTTGTCGATGGCCGGGCTGTCGTTGCCGTTGGTGCACGGCTGGTCGTACGCGTTACAGATATTGCGCACGGAGTAGCCTATCCTCACGCTTTCCGCCTGCTTGCTGTAAGGTGAGCTGATCCTTCCCTTCGGGCGAGTGAGAAGACCGCGGGCGCGGCGGGGAGGGCAGGCTGCGGTTAACGCAAAAAGGCCCACGCCGTCGGGACGGCATGGGCCGTTCTAATTGATATTTCCTCCCCTTGAGCGCTTCATCGCGGCACCTCCCATCCGCAAGAGCAATTATATTTTATACTGCGGATTCTCCGCGCTGTCAAGGGGGGTGGTTTATACCGCTGATTTGTCCGGAGTTACGCACCGGCTCATTCCCCCGCGCCTTGCTCAGGAGACGACTCCATATAAGTGCCTATGCCCACCCCCGCGAACCCCGCGCTCCTTACTATGTCCAGAAGCATGACCACGCGGCCGTGCTCGACCCCCTTCTCCGCCTTTATCATCACCCGGCTCTGAGGGTCCTCGCGGATTATCCGCGTCAGCCGCCCCTTGAGCCCGGCCATCTCCACTGCCGCCCCGTCCAGGAACAGGTGGCCGGTCTCGGTGATCACCAGCTCCGCCTGCCTGGATTCCTCCACCTCCGTGGAGGGCACCGAGGTGGAGGAGCCGGGCAGGTGAAGCTCCAGCTCTCCCACGCGCTTGAAAGTGCCGGTCAGCATAAAGAATATCACAAGCAGGAAAAGGACGTCGATGAGAGATGTCAAATTTATGTTCGCGCGCTTTTTCTCTTTTCGCTCTTTGAATACGAAGGCGCTCATGATCCGGCCTCCACCGCCGAGTCCTTGCCGGAGTCGCCTCTCAGATTGGTCGCGAGCCGGCTCGCGTAGGCCTCGATGTCGCTCACCAGCGTCTCCGACTTGGACAGCAGCAGGTTGTAGGCCACCAGTGTCGGAATGCCGATCGACAACCCGACCGCGGTGGTGATCAAGGCCTCGCTTATCCCCTCGGAGAGCACGTGCGGGTCGCCGAGGCCCGACAGGGAGATCGACGAGAAGACCTTTATCATTCCCAGCACGGTTCCCAGGAGGCCGAGCAGAGGCGCCGCCTGCGCGATCGACTGGAGCCACACCAGGTGGCGCTCCAGCGCCGTCGCCTTCTGGCGGCCGGCGTCCAGCAGGGCGTCGCGCATGACCTCCCAGGGCTCGAAGGCGCGCTCCAGTCCGGCCAGCATGACGTCGGCGAACACGCCGGGATTGCGGCGGCAGACGTTGATTGCGAGGCTAGCGTCCTGGCCCGGCTTCATCGCCTCCACGACTCTGGCTATCTCCGGAGGCAGGACCCGGGCGCGCCTCAAAGCGTAGATGCGCTCTATGATTATGGTGACCGCGATGAGGCTGGAGGCGCCCAGGGGATATATGAGGGGTCCGGCCTTCTCCAGGAATTCGAGCATCTATCAGGTCTCCTTTCCGCCACGGCCGCCATGGGCCGAGCTATCTCTCGCGCTTGGGATAGTTGAGCTTGATTCGCAGAATCAGCTTGTCCTCCGGGAAATCATTGGGCAGGGGCGCATAGGGCATCGCGCTCCTCAGTGCGCCCAGGCTCGAGCTCCTTAGCGACTCGTGCCCCGCCTCCTCCAGCACCTGCATCTGTAGCACATCTCCACCAGGGGCGATCTCCAGCTCCACGACGGTCCAGCCGTCTATCACCCCGAGATAGTAGGCGTAAGGGGCCCTCCAGCGCTCCAGCAGGTCTCGGCGAAACTGCTGGAGCCATGGAGCGTAGTCCCACGCCATCGTGTTGAGGCTGATGCCCTCGCGCAGGAGCGCGTTCCCCTCGGGATTGTCCATGGCCTCCTGGAAGATATCGCTGGTGCCGCCCGCGACGTCAGCCTTCTCCCTGCGAAGATCTCGAAGCGGGTCGTGCTGCCGAGTGTCGATCTTCGTCTCATCGAAAGGGACGGGGGCCTCCCTGGGGGCGCTCTCGGCGAACAGGTCGCCGGGGTCGTCGATCCTGCCCGGCACCGGCTCTTCGGCCTCGGAATCCGCCTCCTCCTGGGCGGCGGAAGGCCCGGCCTCCTCCACCCCGCCCGGGGTGGTCTTCTCGGAGCTCGGCTCGGGCCGCTGGGCCGCTTCGGGGTCCATCCGCACCTGTGGGGTCTCGGATCTCCCCTCGAGTCTCGGCAGGCTCTCCTCAGTGCCGCCCGGAACGTCGTCACGGGCCCTGCCGTCCACGTTGCTCAGGAAGTCGGGGCTCTCCGGCCTCTCGTCCGCCCGGTCCGGAGGCAGCTCGGTGAAGAGACTAGGCTCGTCCGCGGCGGGCTCCGGCTCCGGGGCGAAAACGACTTCTATGACCGGCTGCTCTGCGGCGGGTGGCTGCGCGGGGCTCGGCGGCTGCAGAAGGCGCGCGGCGAGCGCTACGCCTATATGAAAGAGCAGCGCGAACGTGACGGCAAAGGCCCAGACGCGGGGTCTTGTGCGATGCTGTGCTGAAATCATGCGTCTGGATCGCCTCCCACCAAATCGTAACTCAGGGGGCCGGTTCGTGCAACCGCACACCCAAACGCCCCGTGGGGGCAGGGCCGGCGGCCTTCCGTATCTCGTTGACCTCCACCGGGGCCGGGCATATAATATAGTCGTAGGCGGGCGCGGACCCGCCGGGAGGGTCTAATGGGTTACAATTTAGGCGAGTACAGCGCCGAGGTCATAGAACATTATACAAACCCCAGGAACGTGGGTGAGATAGAAGATGCCGACGGAGAAGGAACGGTCGGCAACCCCGCTTGCGGCGACGTCATGAAGCTCTCGATCAAGGTCGTGGACGGCCGTATCGTGGACGCCAAGTTCAAGACCTTCGGGTGCGGAGCGGCGATCGCCACGAGCTCCATGGTGACGGAGCTGGTAAAGAACAAGACCATAGAAGAGGCCCTGGCCGTCTCCAACAAGACGGTTGCAGAGGCCCTCGGTGGTCTGCCCAAGATAAAGATGCATTGCTCCATCCTCGCCGAGGACGCTCTCAAGGCGGCAATTGAGGATTACAGGAAGAAGAGCGGGGCGGGTGGGGAGAGTCCTCAGTCGCAGGGAACTCCCTGATACAGAGACCGACACGGCTTTCGCCCGCGCCGTCGCCCGGGGTGGGCGCCGGGGTACCCTCTTGTGCGGAGAGGGCTTGGGGACAGATCCGTGCTTGACCGGGGAGTCGCATTGGGAGTAGAATCTTGTGCTGTTGACGCACGGACCACCTCGGGGTCGAGACCCACTAATCCCCTGAGAACAGAGGGGAAGCACGCCCCCAGTTAAACAGGAGAGCCACAATGCTCCAGAACTTCGCCGCGGTAGGCGTGTTCATGGGCCTTGCCCTGTTCTTCGTCGCCTTCGCGTTCGCGATCGCCAAGCTGCTGGGTCCGTACAAGCCCACGCCCGAGAAGCGCCTGACCTACGAGTGCGGGATGGATCCCATAGGCGAATCCTGGATCCAGTTCAACGTTCGGTTCTACGTGATGGCGCTGGTCTTCCTGGTCTTCGAGATCGAGGCCGTCTTCATGTTCCCGTGGGCCGCCGTGTACGATCAACTCGGCCTTTTCGGGCTGGTAGAGATGACGGTCTTCATAGCCATACTGCTCGTCGGCCTGGCCTACGTGTGGGGCAAGGGGGACCTGGAGTGGATCAAGACCGTCATGGGAGGCCGCGGCGCCTACAGGATACTGCCGCGCGCCGATACTCCACCGGCGCTTTCCAAGCTGCCGTCCGAAAGCGAGGGTAGAAGCGGTGGGAATTGAAGGCCGCTTTGAGAAGAACGTACTCATAACCGGTTTGGACAAGGCGATCAACTGGGCTAGATTGTCGTCCCTGTGGCCGATGACCTTCGGCCTCGCCTGCTGCGCCATAGAGATGATGTGCGCGGGGGCCTCCAGGTACGACCTGGACCGTTTCGGCGCGGGCGCTTTCAGGGCGACGCCCCGGCAGTCGGACTTGATGGTGGTGGCCGGCACGGTCACTTTCAAGATGGCGCCGCTTCTCAGACGCCTCTACGACCAGATGCCCGACCCCAAGTACGTGATCGCCATGGGCAACTGCGCGATCAGCGGGGGCCCCTACGCCAAGTACGGATACCACGTGGTAAAAGGGGTGGACGAGCTGATTCCGGTTGACGTTCACGTGCCGGGCTGTCCCCCCAGGCCGGAGGCGCTTCTGGAAGGGCTGATGAAGCTCCAGGCCAAGATAAAAAAGGAGTCGCTCGCGAAGCAGGCCTGACCGCGGAGCCCGGAGCGAATCCGGGCGGCCCCGCTGAGACCGGGAGAGGTCGCCGATGAGGTCCAAGGAGATATACCAAGACATAGAGATCTCGGGGAAGATCCTGATGGACCAGCTCGAAAGGCTGTCCGACGAGGATGCCCCCGAGCTTGTCATCAAGGTGGCCCCCGAGGCGGTACCGGGCCTGGCGAAGTACCTGCGCGACAAGCCCGAGATGAAGTTCACCTCGCTCATGTGCCTGAGCGGGCTGGACATGGGCGAGGAGCTCCAGGTCGTCTATCACCTTTTCAGCCTAGAGCACGGGCACAAGATGACCATAAAGACGGTCGTGCCCAAGAGCGAGCCCAAGGTCCCCACCGTGTCCAAGGTCTGGCCGACCGCCGGCTGGCACGAGAGGGAGGCGTACGATCTGATCGGGGTCGTCTTCGAGGGGCACGAGGACCTAAGGAGAATACTCCTTCCGGAGGACTGGGAGGGGCACCCGTTGCAAAAGGACTACGAGTTCCCCAAGGAGTTCAGGGGAATACGCGTATAGGGCGGAGACCATGGCGGAAGTGTTCGCGGAAGACGGCAAAGCCGGCATACAAACCGAGGAGATGCTCCTCAACATGGGGCCTCAGCACCCCTCCACTCATGGCGTGCTGAGGCTTCTCCTGATGATGGACGGGGAGGTGGTGCACGATCTGGTTCCGTACATCGGCTACCTGCACCGCTGCAAGGAGAAGATAGGGCAGAGCGTCACATACCCACAGTTCGTGCCTTACACCGACCGGCTGGATTATCTGGCCTCGATGAACATGAATCTCGGGTACGTCCTGGCCGTGGAGAAGATGCTGGGGATCGAGGTGCCGGAGAGGGCCCAGTACCTGAGAGTCATCATGGCCGAGCTGAACAGAATAGGCAGCCACCTCGTGGCCTGGGGGACCTTCGGCCTGGACATGGGGGCATTCACCCCGTTCATGTACGGCTTCCGCGAGCGCGAGAAGATAATGGACATATTCGAGAAGACCTGCGGCGCGCGGCTGACCTACAACTACATAAGGATCGGCGGCGTGGCAAGGGACATCCCCAAGGGCTTGGAGAAGGAGATCCTGGAGTTCCTGGACTACTTCGAGCCGAGGATACCCGAGTATCACGACCTCCTGTCGTACAACAAGATATTCGTGGAGAGAACGGCCAACGTCGGCGTGCTGCCCCTGGATCTCGCGGTGGCCTACGGGGTGACGGGCCCGTGCCTTCGGGCGTCGGGGCTCAAGTGGGACACCAGGGCGAACGAGCCCTACGGCATATATGATCGCTTCGACTTCGATATCCCCGTGGGCAGTGGCGAGGTGGGAACGGTCGGGGACGCGTGGGACAGGTACATGGTCAGGATCCGGGAGATGGAGCAGAGCGCCCGGATAACCCGCCAGGCGCTCGACGGCCTCCCGGAAGGCGAGATCACGGGCAAAGTCCCCAAGACGATAAAGACGCCCAAGGACACGGAGCTCTACTTCAGGAGCGAGGCCCCGAAAGGCGAGCTCGGCTTCTACATAGTGAGCAACGGCACGGCGAAGCCGGAGAGGCTGAAGATAAGATCTCCCTCTTTCAGCAACCTCTCAGTTCTGCCCGAGATCGCGAGGGGAGCCATGGTAGCCGACCTGGTGGCCATAGTGGCGAGCCTCGACATAGTGCTCGGTGAGATAGATCGCTAGCAGAGCGCCGGGGGCCGCTCGCGCGCGCTCCGGCCGAAGGAAGACGCAATGCAGGCATTGGCAGCTTGGTTTGAAAAGACGTTCCCGTTCACTTCGGGAATGCCGCAGGGTCTGGTCTACTTCGCCGCCATGTTCATCTCGGCCGCCTTGGTCCTGGGTTTCATTCTGCTCCTGGTTCTGTTCTTCGTCTGGGAGGAGCGAAAGGTCTCAGGGCACATCCAGTCGAGAATGGGGCCCATGAGGGTGGGAGGCTGGCACGGCTGGGCGCAGACTATAGCGGACACCATCAAGCTGATGACCAAGGAGGACATAATTCCGGCGCTCGCGGACAAGAAGCTCTTCGTGCTGGCGCCTTACATAGCTTTCCTGGGGACCTTCGCCGCTTTCGCCGTTCTGCCTTTCGGCGAGAACGCCATAGTCGCCGATCTCAACGTCGGGATCTTCTACATACTCGCGATCACCTCTTTCACCGTGGTCGCGATAATAATGGCGGGATGGGCCTCCAACAACAAGTGGTCTCTCTACGGGGCCATGCGTTCGGCCGCCCAGATCGTCAGCTACGAGGTCCCGATGACGGTGGCGGTGCTCGTTCCCGTGCTCTACGTGGGAAGCCTCAGCATGGGGGAGCTTTCGGCCGCGCAGGGCGGCGGCATATGGAACTGGATCGTTTTCAGGAGCCCGTTCACCTTCGTCGCGTTCATAGTGTACTTCATATCTTCGCTGGCGGAGGTGAACAGGACCCCCTTCGACATACCCGAGGCGGAGTCGGAGCTCGTCGCCGGATATCATACCGAGTACACGGGCATGAAGTTCGCGATATTCTTCCTGGCCGAGTACGCGGCCATGTTCCTGGTCGGCGGCGTCGCTACGGCGCTGTTTCTCGGCGGCTGGAACGGCGTTCTGCCCGCGCGGATTCTGCCCGGTCCGGTCTGGTTCTGCATCAAGAGCCTGTTGCTGGTCTTCGTCATGATCTGGTTGAGGTGGACGCTGCCGAGGTTGAGGGTGGACCAGCTCATGTACATGAGCTGGAAGGTGCTTTTGCCTGTCGCGTTTTTCTGTCTGTTGGGCGTGGGCGTCCAGAAGCTGGTATTCTAGCCGGCACGACCCCCTCCGTCCAGGCCGGTGGAAGCGGCCGGGGGCGGCCGGCGGCGTCGCATCGCGCAGAGGATTGATACAATGCAGGCGTACTTGCGCAAAGCTTGGATGGGTTTCTACACGGTCCTCCTGGGTATGAGGGTGACCCTGAAGTACCTGTTCGCCAAGCCCATCACGTTGCAGTACCCCGACGAGAAATGGGAGATGCCCGAGGCCTTCAGGGGAAAGCTGCACAACAACATAGACGATTGCATCGGGTGCATGGCATGTTCCAGGGCGTGCCCGGTGGACTGCATCACCATAGAGACGAGAAAGCCCCCCAAGGGCCTGGACCTCGGCCAGACCTCCGGCGGCACGAAGAAGAAGCTGGTGGTTCCGAAGTTCGAGATAGATATCAGCACGTGCTTGTTCTGCGGGCTGTGCGTAGAGGCCTGCCCGACCGGGTGCATCACGATGACCAAGGAGTACGAGTACTCCACGTACGATAGGAGAACGGACCTTCTTCTGCATTTCGGCAAGGACCTGGACCCCGCCGTGGAAGCCGAGGCGATAGAGCGGGCGAAGGAGATCGAGGCGGCCGGGAAGGCGGAGGCCGCGAAGAAAGCCGCGGCGGAGAAGAAGGATGGAACGGAGTCGAAAGCCGGCGGCACGGCCAAGCATTCCGGAGATAAAGAGACATCCACCGCCAAGAAAGCCGCACCCGGGAAAGAGACGCCCGCTGAGAAGAAGGCCGATTCTTCCGAAGAGCCCCCGAAGAAAACGCCCCCTGGGGACACAAAAGCCCCTTCATAGACACCGGCGATCCACGATTCGGAATATGAGGCGTGCGCCCCCGCACGCGCATAAGGAGCTGATCTCTCTTGCCCCTAATTGATTCCACAAGAGTAGGCGGAGACCTGCAAGGGCTTATCAGAGGCCGAGTGTGGTGGGATGACCTCACCAGGTGCATGTACAGCACTGCGGCCTGCATATTCGAGGTCAAGCCCGTGGCGGTCGCGGCCCCGGAGTCGGCCGAGGACGTGTGCGCGATACTCGAATACGCCGCGGCCAATCAGGTGCCGGTCATCCCCAGGGGAGGGGGGTCCTCGCTGGCGGGACAGGCGGTGGGCGCGGCCATAATCCTCGATTTCACGAGGTTCATGAACAACGTGATCAGGGTTGATCGAGACGGGCTGACCGCCACGGTGCAGCCGGGAGTGGTGCTGGGCCGCCTCAACCGGCTTCTAGCAAGGGACGGGTTGGTCTTCGCGCCCGATCCCTCCAGCGCGAATTACTGCACCATCGGGGGCATGATCGCCAACAACGCCGGCGGGGCCCGTTCGGTCAAGTACGGGTCGACCACGGACCACGTGCTTTCTCTCAAAGCCGCGCTGGCCGGAGGACGCGTGCTGGATACCTCGGCCGGCCGCGACGCCGGGCCGGACGGCCTCTATCGCGGCCTGGAGGAGCTTCTTCGGGGCAAGGAGGGCCTGATCGGCGACAACGGGCCCAGGACGGCAAAGAACTCGAGCGGCTACAACCTGGCGGGCGCGCTGGGCCTGGGGCGCGCGGGCACAGGGCCCCCGGGGCAAGCGAAGCCCGAGGACGGGGGCGCCCTCGACCTGTGCAAGCTCATGGTCGGCTCGGAGGGCACTCTCGGGGCGGTCGTCGAGGCCACGCTGAAGCTCAGCAGGCTGCCGGCTGCGCGAGGGTCGTTGCTGGTCGGGCTCTCGTCGCTGGAGGCGGCGGGCGAAGCGATAGTGCGGGTCCTCGATCTCGGGCCTTCAGCTCTGGAGCTCATGGGACAGACTTTTCTCGAGCTGGTCGATCGCAAGGACCTGGAGAGCCCCGGCGCGTTCATGTCCGAGACGGACACGGCTTTGCTCATCGAGTTCGAGGGAGACCGCGAGGACGAGGTGGGGGAGAAGCTCGACCGCGCCCGCCGGGTGCTGGAGAACAACCCAGCCAAGCTGGGCGAGAAGGTGATGAAAGATCCTTCGGAGGCCCGCCAGGTCTGGGGGCTCAGAAGCGCGGCCGTCGCGATTTTGAACCGCATGGAGGGGCCGGAGAAGCCCATAGCGTTCATAGAGGACGTCACCGTGACTCCGTCCAGGCTACCCGAGTTCATCAGAAGGGAGCTGGAGATCTTCGAGCGATACAAAGTCAGGGCGGGCGTGTTCGGGCACGGCGGCGACGGCAATCTGCACGTGCGGCCTGTTCTGAATCTGAAGGACCCGGAAGGGGTCGGGAAGATGCGGGGCATCGCCGAGGACGTTTACGAGCTCGCCGCGCAAATGGGCGGCAGCCCCACGGGGGAGCACGGGGACGGGCGATTGAGGACGGGCTTCATCGAGAAGTTCTACGGCGAGGTGACGCCGCTGTTCGCCCGGGTGAAGTCGCTTTTCGACCCGTCCGGAATAATGAATCCGGGCGACAAGACCGGCGACGGCGAGTACGCCCTGGACAAGAACCTGAGATACGGGGCATCGTACAGGACGATTCCGACCGGCGAGATCTTCGACGAGCCCGATATCACCCACGAGATAGAGAAGTGTCACGGCTGCGGGGCATGCAGGGACTATTGCCCCGTGGGATCGACCACGGTCGAGGAGAGCGGGTCCGCCCGCACCAAGGCCAACTTGCTGAGATCGCTCGTCACGGGCCGTCTCGGCGACCCCAAGGAAGTCCTGAAGCGCGACGATTGGAAATCGATCTTCGATCTCTGCTTCAACTGCAAGCTCTGCCTCACCGAATGCCCCACCAGGGTGGACGTGCCGAGGCTGGCGGCGGAGGCCCGCGCCTGTTACGCGAGGGAGAAGGGGCTCGACAAGGCGTCGATGTTCGTTGCGGGCTCATTCGAGATATCCCGCGTGGCCGCGCTCACCCCGAGGTTGTCGAACCTGGGCCTGAAGGCTCGCCCCGCGAGAGCGCTTCTTCAAAAGCTCGTGGGGGTGGACCGCCGGCGCGAGCTGCCCTCGTTCAGCCGAAGGCCGATGGTCGTGCCGTCCGCCAAGCCCCGGGCAGGGCGGAAGGTGCTCTACTTTCCCGGTTGCTTCGCGCTCTTCAACGACGCCGAGGACGAGGGAAGGGCCTCGGTGGAGATACTAGAGGCGGCGGGGGCGTCCGTCTGGGTGCCCAGCCTGGAGTGCTGCGGCATGGCGAGGCTCACGGTGGGCGATAAGGCGGGGGCGGCTCGAAGGGCCCGCGGCAACGTGGACTCTCTTTTCGAAGCGGTCCAGGACGGCTACACGATAGTCGCCAGCGCCGCGAGCTGCTGCCTGGCCATAAAGGAGGACTACCCGCTTCTGGTGGGTACCGATAAGGCGCGGGCCGTGGCCGCGAGCACTTTCGATCTCTTCGAGTACCTGGCCGACGCGTTTTCCAAGGGGGAGATCGACGCGCGGCCCGGGCCGCTGAGCATGAAGGTGGTTCACCACGCGCCCTGCCATCTCCTGGCCCAGGGGGTCGCGGACAGTGTGGAGCAGGTGTTGAGAATGATCCCGGGACTTGAGATAATAGACATCGATGACGGTTGCTGCGGCATGGCCGGGACCTTCGGCATGAAGAGCCGCAACTTCGACCTGTCGATGAGGATCGGCAAGGCCCTGTTTGACGAGGTCCGCCGCGCCTCCCCGGACGTGGTTGTGACCGGGTGCGGGACATGCAAGATACAACTCGAGCAGGGAACGGGCCTTGAGGTTCGCCATCCGATCTGGCTTCTGAGAAAGGCATTTGAGAACCGAGGCGAAGGCGCCGTCCGAGCGCGTGGGCCGGGCGCCGTCCGGTCTTGATAAGAGCTCATAGGGGGCAGGTATGCACTTGATTCGCACTAAGAAGAAACTGGCCACCGATACGTACCTGTACGAGGTGGAGGCGCCGTATGTCGCCGGGGCGAGAAAGCCCGGACAGTTCCTGGTCCTCAGGATACGCGAAGGCGGCGAACGCATACCTCTTACCATAGCCGGGGGCGACGCCGAGAGGGGAATAGTCAGGTTCGTGGTCCAGGCGGTCGGCAGGACCACTCACGAGCTGAGCGAGCTGGAGCCGGGAGACCACATCTCCGACGTCGTCGGTCCGCTGGGGACGCCGACCCATATAGGCGAGTACGGCACCGTGGTGCTTCTGGGCGGCGGATACGGCACGGCCGCCATAATACCTGTCGCCGGGGCGATGAGGGAGGCGGGCAACAGGGTTATCTCCGTCATCGGGGCGCGCGGCGAGGACCTCATCATCCTGGAGGACGAGCTGGGCGCGGAGAGCGACAAGCTCTACATCACGACGAACGACGGCAGCAAGGGCATCGAGGGCTTCGTCACGGACGCCCTGAGCCGGATCATCGAGGAGGAGAAGAACATAGGCTTCGTCATGGCGGTCGGTCCGATCCCCATGATGAAGGCGGTCTCGGAGATGACCAGGCCTCACAAGATCAAGACGGTGGTCAGCCTTAACACGATAATGGTCGACGGCACGGGCATGTGCGGGTCGTGCCGTTGCACGGTCGGCGGAGCGACCAAGTTCGCATGCGTCGACGGTCCGGACTTCGACGGGCACGAGGTCGATTTCGACGAGGTGGCGAAGAGGAACCAGATGTACAGGGAGTTGGAGTCCCGCTCTTTCGACCTGTACAAGAAGGATAAGGAGAAGACCGAAGCGGGGAGGGGCGTAGATGGGTGATTCGAAGAAGAAGGCCAAGGAGGGCCTGAGCAACAAGGAGAGAATGAAGATATCCAGGCAGAAGATGCCTGAGCAGGACCCCGTCGAGAGAAAGAAGAACTTCGACGAGGTGGCGCAGGGACTCACCGACGAGCTGGCGTACCAGGACGCGCTGCGCTGTATCCAGTGCAAGAAGATGCCGTGCGTCGAGGGGTGCCCGGTTCGCATAGACATCCCCGCGTTCATAAAGGCGATAGAGGACGGGGACCTCGCGAAGTCCGCCCGGATACTGAAGGACGCGAACAGCCTGCCCGCGATATGCGGCCGCGTCTGCCCCCAGGAACAGCAGTGCGAGCTGGTCTGCACCGTGGGCAAGAAAGGCGATCCGGTCGCGATCGGGCACCTGGAGCGCTACGTCTCGGACTGGGAGCGCGATAACCTGGGCCTCGTTGTGCCGGAGAAGGATCCGCCCACCGGCCGCAAGGTCGCCATAATAGGGTCCGGCCCCGCCGGGCTCACGGCCGCCGGGGACCTGGCCAAGAAGGGTCACGAGGTGGTCATATTCGAGGCGCTGCACAAGCCGGGAGGCGTGGCCCGCTACGGGATACCGAGTTTCCGTCTCCCCAGGGACATACTGGACGGAGAGATCGATTACCTGAAAGCTCTCGGCGTCAAGATAATCTGCAACGTCGTGGTCGGCAAGGCCTTCACGGTGGAGGATCTGCTCAAGGAGTACGACACGGTCTTCATCGGAACCGGCGCCGGGCTGCCCTGGTTCATGCGCGTACCCGGCGAGAACCTGAAAGGCGTTTACTCCGCCAACGAGTACCTGACCCGGATCATTCTGATGGGCGGCCGGGGAGTCCCGGAGACGGACACCCCCGTGGCGGTGGGCAAGAAGGTGGCGGTCATAGGCGGGGGCAACACCGCCATGGACGCCTGCCGCGTGTCCTTGAGGATGGGCGCGGAGAAGGTCTACTGCCTGTACAGGCGGTCGCGCAAGGAGCTGCCCGCGAGGATCGAGGAGATAGAGCACGCTGAGGAAGAGGGAGTCGAGTTCCAGTTTCTCACCGCGCCGGTCGAGTTCATCGGCAACGACGAGGGATGGCTAACGCGCGCGAAGTGCGTTCGCATGGAGCTTGGAGAGCCCGACGCGTCCGGCAGGCGCCGTCCGGTGGTGATCGAGGGCTCGGAGTTCGAGATAGAGCTCGATACCTGCGTCGAGGCCATAGGCTTCGGCGCCAATCCGCTGGTTCCGCAGACTACGCCCGGCTTGGAGACCGACAAGTGGGGGATAGTCGTGGCCGACAAGGAGACCGGAAGGACCTCGCGGGATCGCGTCTACGCGGGCGGGGACATAATAACCGGCGGCTCCACGGTCATATCGGCCATGGGGCAGGCCCGGGTGGCGGCCGCCGCCATGCACGGGCACATGATGAGCATGGAACCGATCTCCGAGAAGAAGTGACCGCTCCGTGGCTGTCCACGAGGGGAGCGGAGCGCCGCCGCTTAGCCCCCGCCGGGCTCCGGGGTTGGGCTCGAGCCCGCGGTACCCGAAGTCGAGACGGGCAGCGGCACTGAGGATCTCATGTGAACGTCCCTTTGCGGGAACGGTATCTCGACGCCGTTCTCGTGGAACTTCCTCACGATGGCGCAGTTTATCTGAGACCTCACGACCGGCCTCCGCTTGGGGTTTCGGAGCCAGCACCTGAGCCTCATGTTCCAAGCGGAATCTCCGAAACCGTCCAGCAGCACGTCCGGCTTGGGATCGTTCAGCACCCCGTCGGTCTCTTCCGCCACCTCCCGCAGGCAGCGCAGGACCACGTCCAGGTCCGAGTTGTAGGAGACACCCACCTCGACGTCGATCCTTACCCTTTGATCTCCATGGGACCAGTTGATCACGTTCTTCGAGATGAACTCCGAGTTGGGGACTATTATCGCGATGTTCTTGATCGACCTCACGGTGGTGGACCTGAGGTTTATCGCCACCACGTCGCCCTCGGTGTCTCCAACCGTTATCCTGTCGCCGACCTTTATATGGCGTTCGAAGAGTATGACGAGTCCCGATACGAAATTGGAGGTTACGTTCTGAAGGCCGAAGCCTATGCCTACGGAGAGAAACCCGAATATCACCGCGAGGCCGCTGAGGCTTATGCCCACGAACTCCAGCGCGGCGAAGGCGGCCACGACCAGCAGCAAGTACTGGACGGTGCGCTCGAGCGTGTACTCGAGTGACTTCTCGATCCTCAGCCTGCCCAGGACCCGCGATACTACGGTCTTCACGAAGATCCTGGATATGAGGACGAAGGCGGCGAACAGGAACAAGAAGACCAGTATGGAGCCCAGGGTTATCGGCGTCTCGTTGACGGTGAAGAACTCATAATGAACGATGTTGTTGATCAGCTCGAGCGGATTGGACGTGTCCATGACCGTCTCCTACGCTAAAGGCCGGCCCCTGTCAAAAGGGCCGGCCCTGCCGGCTGAAGGAACAGGTGCGCCCTACTTGATCTCCATTCTCTTCATGAGCCTTTCCCAATCTTCGTCCACCTGGCGCTGTAGCGCCTTGATGTGCTCTTCGGTCAGGTGCGAGAACCTGCCCTGCATGCCCAAGTACTCGGACACCGGGATTCCCTCGGGCTCGATGTTCAGAGTATACCGCACCCCGTTCTCGATCTCATAGACCGGAAAAACCTTGGAGTCCACCGCCTTCCTGGAGACCTGGATCGACAGGTGGCTGGGCAGCTTCCATCCCGGCGGGCACGGCGAGAGTACGTGGATGAAGCGCGTTCCCTCCATGGATTTCGCCTTTTTGAACTTGCGGAGCAGGTCGTCGGGGTGCGCCACAGTGGTGGTCGCCGCGTACGGAATCCTGTGGGCGGCCATTATCTCCATCATGTTCTTCTTGGGCCTCGTCTTGAAGTGGGAGACGGGCGTCGTGGTGGTCCAGGCTCCGGAGGGGGTGGCAGAGCTCCTCTGGATGCCCGTGTTCATATACGCCTCGTTGTCGTAGCAGACGTATATGAAGTTCTCGTTTCTCTCGGCCGCTCCGGAGAGCGCCTGTATGCCTATGTCGAAAGTGCCCCCGTCTCCGGCCCATCCGACGACGGTGGTTTCCGTCTCCCCCAGGGCGTCGAGCCCGGCCCTGACGCCGCACGCCGCGGCGGCCGTGGTCTCGAAGGCCGTGTGCAGGTTCGCGATCCGAAGGCTGGAGTACGGCCACGCGCCGTCGATAACGGCCCAGCAACAGGCGGGGATGACCGTGACGGTGTCTTCGCCCAGCGCCTTCAGGGCAAGGCGCATGGACAGCGTGGCCCCGCACCCGCCGCAGGCCACGTTGCCGGGCGTCATCAGCTCCGTATCGGGCACTTGGAAGTTCTTCTGTTCGTCTTTTACTAGAGGTCTGGTCACTTCTCGCACCTCCGTCCGGGTATCAGTTGAGCGCCTTGGGCTGGCCTATCCAGATGGCCTCGTGGTCCGGAGTCTTCTTGCCCCGGGCGTCATCGAGCACTTCTTCTATTATCGCCGGCGTTATGTCCACGCCTCCTATTCCCGCGATGTATCCGAAAACGGGAGGCTTTCCGTTGGTCGAGGGCATGTTGTACAGCGCGGACTTGGTCTCCTGGAAGAAGATTCCGCTCGCCCCATAGGACATGTTCCTGTCCATGACCACGACCTTCTTCGCCTTGCTCAGGATCTCTCTGACCTTTTCTTTGGGGAAGGGCCTCATCATCCTTATCTTGAGCGTCCCGACCTTTTGCCCCTGCTCTCTCAATTTGTCTATCACTATCCGTGAGGTGGCGGCCGCGGTGGATGAGGTCACCAGGATCGTCTCCGCGTCCTCGCACCTGTAAGGCTGCACCACCCCGTAGTGCCTGCCGAACTTCTCGCCGAACTCCTTTTCGATCTCCTCGGCGACGGCCACGGCGCCGTCGTGGGCCTCCGCCAGTTTCTTTCGAACCCTGAAGTAACCGGGAGGTCTCAGGAAGCCGCCGAAGGAGTGGGGGTCATCGGCCGTTATACGGTAGGGCAGCCCGCCCGGGGGCAGGAACTCGTCCACCAGCTCCTGGTCCGGGATATCCACGGGCTCCGACGTGTGCGACAGGAAGAACGCGTCGAGGTTTATCATGCTCGGGATCAGCACCTTCTCCGAGAGCTTGTAAGCCATTATCACCGTGTCGAGCACTTCCTGGTTGCTCTCGCAATAGAACTGGATCCACCCGGTGTCTCTCTGTGACAGGCTGTCGTTCTGGTCGCAGTATATGGTCCAACCCGGCGCCATCGCGCGGTTCACGTTGGCCATCACTATCGGCAGCCTCGCGCCCGAGGCCCAGTGGAGCAGCTCGTGCATCAGCGTGAGCCCCTGGGAGGAGGTGGCCGTGAACACCCTGGCGCCGGTTGCGGCGGCCCCTATGCACGCCGCCATCGCCGAGTGCTCGGACTCCACCTTGATGAAGCTCGCCTTCAAGGTGCCGTCAGCGCACATCTCCGACAGCAGCTCGACGATGGTGGTCTGGGGGGTGATGGGATAGGCCGTCACCACCTGTGCCCTGGAGAGCATGGCTCCGTAGGATACGGCGAAGTTTCCTTTGATTACTTTCTTCATCTTACTTACGCCTCCACTTCTCTTCGGCTTCCAGTGAGAGCGCGCTTCTGGGGCATTCTTCTACGCAGACCCCACAGCCTTTGCAATGATCGTAATTCACCCAGTACTTCCCGTCCTTGCGATGGATCGTCGAGTCGGGGCAGAAGACGAAGCAGTTGTCGCAGCCGTTGCAGACGCCGCAGTTGAAGCAGCGCGACGCCTCCTTCATCGCCTCCTCCTTGGAGATGCCGAGATTGACCTCGTCGAACGATCGCTTCCTCCCTTCCAGGGAGAGCTGCGACATCTTGTTTCTCTCAGCGTGCTTGAAGTAATGGGCGTTGATGTCGTCTATGCTCACGACGTGGTCCGACTTCA
Source organism: uncultured bacterium (assembly GCA_964531335.1). Classification (GTDB taxonomy): domain Bacteria; phylum Eisenbacteria; class RBG-16-71-46; order CAZHEV01; family CAZHEV01; genus CAZHEV01. The sequence continues at coordinate 181,847 of CAZHEV010000004.1, forward strand.
GGTATCCGTCCCCGTTGGGCGGCTCCAGGACGTCGTTGACCGCCAGCGATCCCTTGTGGCCGATCTTGACGTTCTCGTATATCCGCTTGACGTCCTCTCCGCGCAGCTTGGCGTGGATCGCGAGCGCGCTACGCTTGCCGGATCCGATGGCGGTCACCACCATGTGGGGAATCTCTATCACGTCGCCGCCCGCGTAGCAGGCCGCCGAGGAGGTGGCGCCGGTCTCGGTGTCTATCTGTATCACCCAGTCGTCACGCTCCACGCCCTCGGGGAGGAACGAGAAGTCGGGCATCTCGCCTATCGCCGAGAAGACGTTGTCCGTCTCCACCGTGAACTCGGACCCTTCGACGGGAACGGGGCGCCTGCGGCCGGAGGCGTCGGGCTCTCCGAGCTCCATCCTCCGGCACTTCACGCCGGTGGCCTTGCCGTTCGAGTCGCCCATCACCTCAACGGGGGCGGTGAGGAACTCTATCTTGACGCCCTCCTCCAGGGCCTCGTCTATCTCCTTGGGGTGGGCGGGCATCTCCGCGCGGGTCCTGCGGTAGAGGACGGTGACGTCGGCGCCCATCCGGAACGCCGTCCGGGCCACGTCCATCGCGGTGTTTCCTCCGCCTATCACGGACACCTTCTCGCCGATCTCCACCTTCTCTCCGGTGTTCACTCTCTTTAGAAAGTCCAGACCGGAGAGGACGCCGTCCAGGTCCTCTCCCTTTACGCCCATGGGCCTGCTCACGTGCACTCCGGTCGCTATGAACAGGGCGTCGTACTTCTCGGCCAGCTCGTCGAAAGTTATGTCCGTCCCGACCTTGCTGCCGGTCTCGATCTTGACCCCAATGGCCTCGATCTGCGCTATCTCCCGGTCCAGGACCTCGCGCGGCAGCCTGTACGAAGGTATGCCCACGCGCAGCACCCCGCCGGCCGCCTCGTGCGCCTCGTATATGGTCACCTCGTACCCGAGCCTCCGTAGGTGGTAAGCGGCGGACAGACCGCCCGGTCCGCCGCCGATCACGGCGATCTTTTCAGGAAACTGGGTCGGGAGCTTCTTTATCTCTTCGAGCGGCGGCTTTCCGTAATCGAATATGGCCCGCTCCATGTCGTTTATGGCCAGCCCCTCGTCGTGGAACTTCCTGTTGCAGACGTCCTCGCACGGATGGTAACAGACCCTTCCGCACACTCCGGGCAGCGGGTTCTCCTCCATTATGGTCTCCCACGCCTCCCGGAAGCGCCCCTGGGTGGCGTAGACCATGAAGCGCTCTATGTTCTCGCCGGCGGGACATCCCTCGTTGCAAGGGGGGACCTTGTCGCTGTAGACGGGACGCATGTAACGCCAGCTTCCGGTGCGATTGACCATCATGGTGCCGAAGGAAACCGCAACCAGCGCCTCACGCGCCAGGCGTTCGACCTCTTCCGGTTTCAATTCTTTCTTCGCCATCGCTATTCCTTCTCTCTGCTCGTTAAGCCCTTTTGATTCGCGGGCATATTCCGTCCTCTACTTGCCGATTTTCACCAACTCGAAGGCGTCGCGCGCGGCGGCCACGTTGTCCTCGGCCTTGACCGGCACGTAGTCCTTGATCGACTCCGCGACCGAGTCTATGTTCACGGTTTCCGTGACCTTGCAAAAGGCTCCGAGTATGGAGGTGTTTACGATAGGGGCCGTAACTGATCCAAGGCCGTGCTTCACCGCGACGCCGCTGGCGTCGACGGTGGCGACCCGGTACTTATCGGGGAACTTGAATTCGGAGGGGGAAAGCTCGGAGTTTATTATTATCCATCCGCCTTCCTTGAGCCCCGCCGTGATGTCCACGCTCTCCACGAGGGTCTCGCCGAGCACCATCACGTGATCCGGCTCGTAGACCTCACAGCGCAGCAGAATGGGCCTGTCGTCCACCCTGGTGAAGGCCGCCACGGGGGCCCCTCTACGCTCGACGCCGAAGGTGGGAAACGACTGGACGTGTTTGCCCTCCTTGAAGAACGCGGCGGCCAGGATCTCCGAGGCTATCACAGCCCCTTGGCCGCCTCTGCCGTGAGTGCGGATTTCCAGCATCATTCTCCTCCTGGGGGACGGAATGCGCGCTCTGTCCGGGTGGTCCGGATGCGAGACAGTAGCCGGGGGGATCAGGCTCCTTTCGCCCGAGCCGATCTTGCCGCTCGGACGCTTGCGGCAGTCCCTTCCCTCATCATCCCCTCCCTATTCAATGCCTTTACTGCTTGGGGTGCGATCTGAGTGGACGCCCGTGTAGAAAGCGTCAGGGTACTACTCGGTCGGCCGCTGTCGGACCCCAGAGGGGGCACGGCCATGCGCTAAGGGGCGTTACGTGGGCGGACCAAGCCCACGGTCTGTCTTTACGCTACCATCCGAGGGCGAAGCTGTCAAGTGGCAATGCCGTTGCCCCGTAATCACTTGGAGGGGCTTCGGCCGCGCGCGGAGGTCCTTGCCGGAGTGCGGCAACGGGTGTAGTATCAAGAGGCTAGCGGCACTAGACACTGGACTGTCGTCACCGATGTGACACCTGAGGGGGTATTCGCAATGCTGTGGGAATCGTTGAAGGACATGACGGAGGGCGTGAGGCAGGCGTTCACCGTGGACAGGGAAGGGGTAACCGTCACGAACAAGTCGCTGCTCGTCGATGAGAAACTGGACGAACTGGTTTACAACGCGGTTTTCAACGATAAGCCTGAGATCATGGAAGCATCCCGCTGGCTCGTCAGGGCCTGCTGCGCGGCCATGAACGTGCTCCCGGCGTCCATCCAGGACTACTACATGGCGAAGGGCAGGGGGGAGTACTCGAGGATCACGGTACCGGCCATGAACCTGAGGGGGATGACATATGACATGGCGCGGGTGGTCTGCCGCGTGGCCAAGGAGAAGCAGGCCGGCGCCATCATCTTCGAGCTGGCTCGATCCGAGATGGGATACACCGGCCAGCCGCCCGTGGAGTACGCCTCCTGCGTGCTTGCCGCGGCGCTGAGGGAAGGATACGAGTGGCCGGTATTCATACAGGGAGACCACTTCCAGGCCAAGGCGGCCAAGTTCAAGGAGAACCCGCAGGAGGAGCTGAGCGCCTTGCGGCAGTTGATAGACCACGCGGTTCACGCGGGCTTCTACAACATAGATATCGACAGCTCCACCCTGGTCGATCTGGACAAGCCCACGACGAAGGAGCAGCAGTCGGCCAACTATGAGGTCGCCGCGATGCTCACCGAGCACATCCGCGACATAGAGCCCGATGGCGTCACAATCTCCGTGGGAGGAGAGATAGGCGAGGTCGGGGGCAGGAACAGCACCGTCGAGGAGCTGACCGCCTTCATGGACGGCTACATCGAGACCCTGGGAGCGGGCGCCGACCTGGAGGGCCCGAGCAAGATCAGCATACAGACCGGAACCTCGCACGGCGGGGTCGTGCTGCCGGACGGGACCCTGGCCCAGGTGAAGATAGACTTCAAGGTCCTGGAGGAGCTCTCCAAGGTGGCGCGCGAGCGCTACGGCATGGCCGGCGCGGTGCAGCACGGCGCTTCGACGCTGCCCGAGGAGGCCTTCGACAACTTCCCCAAGGCCGACTGCGCCGAGGTCCACCTGGCCACCGGATTTCAGAATATCATATACGACAATCCCAAGTTCCCGGCCGACCTGAAGGAGGAGATCTATTCCTTCATAAGGTCCGAATTCTCGAAGGAGAAGAAGGAGAAGGACAGCGAGGAGCAGTTCATCTACAAGACCAGGAAGAAGGCGTTCGGGCCCTTCAAGAAGGCCTTCTGGGACCTGCCGCCGGACGTCAAGCGGCCGATTCTGGATGAGCTCGAGGCCAAGTTCGCCCTGCTCTTCGACAAGCTGGGAGCGGCGGGTACGGCCCAGGGGATCCTAGAGACGGTGAAGCCCGCCGCCGTCAAGGTGCCGGCGCCTCCGTCGCTGACCGAGTGCAAGTAGGGCGCCGCGCTATCCGATGCCTGGTGACGAAAAGCCGGCCGGGCGGCGGCCGGCAGGGGGGACCGAATCGAGGGGGGATGCCTCGCTGGGAGCAACCGTGCGCCCCCTGACCGTGCTCGGAATCTATCCGTGGGACAGGTTCTGGTCCATGGGGGAGTTCCGTGGCGCGGCGTCCTTCTTCCGGGCGCCGCGTTCGCTCGTGGGCGCGGGCCACAGGGTCTTCATCTCCATGCCGGGCAAGGGCCTTTCCCCCGGCGCCCAGGACTACCACGGCATGAAGCTTCTCCGCTATGGTCCCGCCGTGGATTTCATGCCCGTGTCAGGGCGCCCGATCTACCTGCACCTGACCAGGCCGTTCAGATATATCTATTATCTTCTTCTCGCCTCGCTGGCCGGCCTTCGCGCGGCGCGCGAGAAAAGGCCGGACGTCGTCGTGGGCTACGGCGCGTGGGGGGCGGCGGCGGCCTTCTTCGTGGCTAGGAGCTTGGGCCTTCCCAACGTGACGAGGCTGTTCGGCCAATCGCTCTCGCTGGGCTTCGAGAGAGGGTGGAAGGCGAGGGTCCGGCTCACCCTCAACTATCCGGAGATCATCGCCTTTTCGCTGCCGTGCGCCCGCCTCATAGTGCACAATGACGGATCCGGCGGGGACGAGGTGGCCGCGAGACTGGGCGTTCCGCCCGAGAGGCTGCGCTTTTGGAGAAACGGCATCGACAAGGAGCTCTTCAAGCCGCCGCGGAACCGGGCCGAGGCCAAGAGGGAGCTGGGGCTCGATCCGGAGGCGCCGCTCTTGGTGTCCGTGGGGCGGCTCGACGCCGAGAAGCACCATGAGAGATTGATCCGCGCGATGCCCGAAGTGCTGGCTTCGGCGCCGGATGCCGTGGCCGTGATATGCGGAGAGGGCCCGGAGCGGGCGTTCCTGGAGGCCGAGGCCGAGCGGCTGGGAGTCGCGGGCCGCGTCCGCTTGCCGGGCTCGATGTCTCAGGAGGCTCTGGCGAAGTACTACAAGGCGTGCGATCTCTTCGTCACTTTATCGGACAGGACCAACATGTCGAACCCCACGGACGAGGCCATGAGCTGTGGGGCGTGCGTCGTCGCCCTCGACGTTGGCCGGACCTCGGAGTCGGTGCGCCATGACGACACCGGGGTCCTGGTGCCGCCCGAGGGGCTCGGTGAGCTCGGCCGCGTTCTAGCCCCGCTGTTGGACGACGAGCCGCGCCGGACCCGGCTCGGGGAACGGGCTGCGGCACACGCGCTGGAGACGCTTCCCTCGATTGAGCGGCGGATGCGGATGGAGGCGGAGGCCGTGGCCGAGGCCGCCGGCCGGCCGTGCACGATCCCTTTGAGAAAACGGATGTAAAGCTACAGCCCCCCGATGAGAAGGGGGGACCGCCTCGATGAGCTCGACAAGAACACGATATACTTCGAGCGGGACGAGGGCGGGGCTGTGACCTCGATGACCATCGACTCGACTAACAGGTTCCGGAGGTAGCTGGAGCCGGAGCCTCGTTCCCGCCGATACCGCTAAGTCCAGCTCTTGAGTATCTGGACGTAGTTGGAGCGGATCAGCCCAGGAAGATCGTCCGTCCCCTCCAGGCTCATGCACCCGCGCAGGTGATCGACGGACTCGTACTCGTGCTCGGCCATCCATGCGGTCATCTCGGCCTTGATCTTCTTGAGGTGCTCCGGCCCGTTGGTCAGAAGCGCGGAGACGACCTGCACCGCGTGGGCCCCCGCCATGACGGACTTGACCGCGTCCAGCCCCGTGTGCACGCCGCCCGTCACGGCGAGCGAGGCGTCGATGCGCCCGTGCAGAAGCGCGAGCCAGCGCAGTCGCAGTCGCAGCTCGTAGGGAGACGAGAGCTCCAGGTTGGGGACGACCTCCAGGTTCTCGACGTCGAAGTCGGGCTGGAAGAACCGGTTGAACAGCACCAGCCCGTCGGCGCCGGCCTTCTCCACGCGAACGGCTATGTTCGCGAAGGACGAGAAGAACGGGCCCAGCTTCACGGCCAGGGGTATATCGACCGCCTGGTTGACTTCCTCTACTATCTGCACCACGCGGTTCTCCAGGCCCTCCGCGGGCTCCGCGAAATCCCGGCCCACGTAATATATGTTGAGCTCGAGAGCATCGGCGCCCGCGTCCTGGATCTTCCTGGCGTAGTCGAGCCATCCCCCCGGCGTGTAGCCGTTCAGCGAGGCTATGACCGGCACCGACACCGTCTCTTTGATCCGCCCTATCTGTTGAAGGTACTCGTCCGGCCCGAACGTCAGGTCCGGCAGATTGGGAAAGTACGTCGTCGCTTCGCCGAAGCTCTCCGACGGCTCGTCCATGCTCTCCTGCGCGGCGAGCTGCTCCATGAGGATCTGCTCCTCGAAGAGCGACGGCATGACTATCGCCGAAGCCCCCGCGTCCTCGAGCTTCTTCACGGCGTCGAGCTTCTCCGTCAGGGGGCAGGCGCCTGGCATAAGAGGACTATCCAGTTCAAGGCCGAGATATGTGGTCTTCATGTTCATGATAGCTATTCCTCCGATGTGACGGCGCCCGCTACTTGGCGGCGACAGGCTCCTTGTCCTCTATCTTGTAGCTCATTTGGGCGAGCTGGCGGTACTTGTTGTACTTCGCGTCCACGTTCTTCTGCGCCTCGTCCAGGAGCATCTTCGACCGCTCGGGGTTCGCCTTCTGCAACATGCGATAACGCGTCTCGTTGAGGGCGTAGTCCCTGAAGGGAACCGAAGGCGCCTTGGAATCGAGCTGAAGCGGGTTATCGCCGACCGCCGCGCGCCGCGGATCGAAGCGATACAGAGGCCAGTAGCCGCAGTCAACGGCCAGCTTCTGCTGGTCCAGGCCGTGCACCAGGTTGTAGCCGTGGGCGATGCAGTGCGAGTAGGCGATGATCAGGGACGGCCCCGGGTAGGACTCGGCCTCCAGGAACGCCTTGACCGTCTGCGTGTCCTTGGCCCCGAAGGCCACCTGGGCCACGTAGACGTAGCCGTAGCTCATAGCCAGCATGCCAAGGTCCTTCTTCGCGACGCCCTTTCCGGCCATCGCGAACTTGGCCGTCGCGCCGAGCGGCGTGGACTTCGACGCCTGTCCTCCCGTGTTCGAGTAGACCTCGGTGTCCAGGACCAGCAGGTTGACGTCGCGGGCCGCGGCGATGACGTGATCCAGTCCTCCGTAACCGATGTCGTAGGCCCAGCCGTCGCCGCCGACCCCCCAGACGCTCTTCTTGACCAGGTAGTCGGCGATGTCGTTCAGCTTCTTGGCCTCCGGGGAGTCAATGGAGGCCAGCTTCTCCCGCAGCGTCTTGACGCGCTCGCGCTGCTCATTGATGCCTCGCTCGGTCGAGAAATCCGCGGTGAGCATCTCGGATACGAGGTTGTCGCCTACCTTGGAGCTCAGGTCCCGCAGGAGGCTCTTGGCCAGCTCGGTCGTCTGATCCACCGCCAGCCTCAGGCCGAAGGAGAACTCCGCGGTGTCCTCGAACAGAGAGTTGTTCCAGGAAGGGCCGCGGCCGTCGGCGTTGATGGTATAAGGGGTCGTGGGCAGGTTGCCTCCGTATATCGAGGAGCAGCCCGTCGCGTTGCCCATGACCGCCCTGTCGCCGAAGAGCTGCGTCAGTAGCTTTATGTAGGGCGTCTCTCCGCAGCCCGCGCAGGCGCCCGAGTACTCGAACAAGGGGCGCAGGAACTGCGAGCCCTTGACGTCGAGCTTGACCTCCGCGCGATCCGGGTCGGGCAGAGAAAGGAAAAACTCGTAGTTCGCGCGCTCGGTCTCCCGAAGGGCCGGCTGGGGCGCCATGTTGACGGCCTTGTGCTTGGGGTTCTTCTTGTCCTTGGCCGGGCAGACCTCGACGCAGAGGGCGCACCCGGTGCAATCCTCCGGGGCGACCTGAAGCGTGTACTTCATGCCCTTGAAGTCCTTTGCCCTGTAATCCGTCGACTTGAAGGTCTCCGGCGCGCCTTCGAGAAGCGCCGGATCGTAGACCTTCGCGCGGATAGTGGCGTGGGGGCAAACGAGAGAGCACTTGTTGCACTGGATGCACAGCTCCTCGTCCCAGACCGGAATCTCCAGGGCGATGTTGCGCTTCTCCCAGGCGGCGGTTCCAAGAGGCCAAGTGCCGTCGGCGGGAAACGCGCTGACCGGCAGGTCGTCGCCGCGACCGGCGATGATCTCGGCGGTCACTTTCCGCAGGAACTCCGGCGCCTCCTTAGGTACCACGGGGGGCCGGCCCTCTTTCGCCGTGACCTCGCCCGGGGTGTCCACCTCGTGGAGATTGGCCAGCGTCTGGTCCACGGCGTTGAAGTTCAGCCGCACTATCTCGTCGCCCTTCATCCCGTATGTCTTCTGGATGGCCTCCTTGATCTTGGCTATGGCCTCGTCTCTCGGCAGGACGCCTGATATGGCGAAGAAGCAGGTCTGCATGATGGTGTTGATGCGCACCCCCATGCCCGTATCCTTGGCGACCTTGTACGCGTCTATGACGTAGAGCTTGAGGTCCTTCTCGATTATGTCTTTCTGCACCTCGATAGGCAGCGTGTCCCAGACCTCGTCGGGGCCGTAAGGCGTGTTGAGAAGGAAAACCGCGCCCGGCGCCGCGTATTGCAGCATGTCGTACTTTTCCAGGAAGACGGTCTGGTGGCAGGCTACGAAGTTGGCCTTGCCTATCAGGTATATGGACCGGATGGGCCTGGGGCCGAACCTCAGATGGGATACCGTAATGGCGCCGGCCTTCTTGGAGTCGTACACGAAGTAGCCCTGCGCGTAGTTGTCCGTCTCCTCGCCTATGATCTTGATGGAGTTCTTGTTGGCGCCGACGGTCCCGTCCGCGCCCAGCCCGAAGAAAACTCCTCGCACCACGTCGTCGGGCTCTATGTCGAAGCTCTTGTCGTAGTCGACAGACGTGCCGGCGACGTCGTCGTTTATCCCGACGCTGAAGTGGTTCTTGGGCTCGTCCTTGGCCAGCTCGTCGAAGACGGCCTTCACCATGGCCGGCGTGAACTCCTTGGACGAGAGGCCGTAGCGGCCTCCTATCACTGTCGGGTCCTTCTCGAACGGGGAGAGCCCGCCGGCCCGTCCCTCCCTAACGGCCGTCTGGACGTCGACGTAGAGAGGCTCGCCCGGCGCCCCCGGCTCCTTGGCGCGATCCAAGGCGGCTATGGCCTTGGTCGTCTTGGGAAGCGCCTTCAGGAAGTGCTTCGTCGAGAACGGGCGGAACAGGCGCACCTTGATGATGCCGACCTTCTCGCCCTTTCCCGAGAGGTATTCCACGGTCTCGTGCGCCGTCTCCGACGCCGAGCCCATGAGGACGATCACGCGCTCAGCGTCCGGGGCGCCCACGTAGTCGAACAAGTGGTAGGAGCGCCCGGTCACCTCCGCGAACTTGTCCATCTGCTCCTGGACTATGTCCGGACAGGGGGGATAGAACGGGTTGATGGCCTCTCGCGCCTGGAAGAACACGTCGGGGTTCTGCGAGGTCCCGCGGATCTTGGGCTTGTCCGGCGACAGCGCCCGCTCCCTGTGCTCGCGGATGAGGTCGTCGTCCATCATTGCGCGCAGCTCGTCGTCCGAAAGCTCGACGATCTTGTTCACCTCATGCGAGGTGCGGAAGCCGTCGAAGAAGTGCAGGAAAGGTAGCCTGGATTTGAGAGTGGCCGCCTGCGCTATGCAGGCGAAGTCGTGGGCCTCCTGAACCGGGCCGGACGCCAACATGGCCCAGCCGGTGGATCGGGTCGCGTACACGTCGGAGTGATCCCCGAAGATGGAAAGCGCGTGGGTGGCGACCGTTCGGGCCGAGATGTGGAAGACGGCGGGGGTGAGCTCACCGGCGATCTTGTACATGCTGGGGATCATGAGGAGCAGGCCCTGCGACGCCGTGAAGGTTGTGGTCAGGGCGCCCGCCTGGAGCGCGCCGTGGACGGCGGCCGAAGCTCCGCCCTCGGACTGGAGCTCGACGACGGTGGGGACCACGCCCCAGATGTTCTTCATGCCTTTGGCTGACCACTCATCCGCCCACTCGCCCATGTTGGAAGAAGGGGTGATCGGGTATATCGCGATCACCTCGTTGATGCGATGAGCGACGGACGCGGTGGCTTCATTGCCGTCGATGGTTATCTGTCTTCGTTCCATATTCGAGCCCCCTCGTAGACAAGTTGATCTCTCGGAGTCGTATGTCGGCAGTGCTTCAATAACGGGCGCTATGTGAGAATGAACACAAGAGGCAATAGGTGTGGGATCGGCTAAAGCCCACGGCGAGGCATCCCGCAACCCTCGTCCTCAACACTTCCCGCGCCGAACCGAGCCGGGCGCGGAACAGGAGACGTCAGAACCGGCGAGCGCCCGGGGCTCGACCATAACTGATTAACGTTAATTGCGGGCAGGGCTTGTGTCAAGCGGACTTTCCGCCTCTGGACCTTGTGGGTGGATGGAACGGCTAGGCGTGGCGCCCGCGGGGGCACCGGACCGGCGCTCAGACCCGGTATCCAGTATCACGTTGATGTGGGCGGTCTTTGGGGCGGATCGAGGTCAGCTTGTGGATGAACGAGATCTGCTGCTTCTCGATCTCCTCGAGGTCGCGCGCGGGATTGTAGCTTCTCAGAACATAAGAGGACGGCTTCTCCAGAATCACTCTGACGAACATCTGCCCGTCGCCCATCCTGACGACTCCCAGGTCCCCCGACCTCCATTCGATCTCGGGGCTGAATATCACCACGTCTCCGTCGAGAATCCGGGAGTTCATCGAATCGCCCTCGAACTGGAGGCCGTATGCGAATCTGTCGGCATCGCCGAGGGCCGGTATCGCGTAGGCGGGCCTGCCGCGTGGCTGGCCGTCTCCGTCGAACTCGAGCGAGGGGCCTTCGGATACCTTGCCTAGAACCGGGATCATGCCGACCATTCTGGCGGGGTCGATGTCGGAGTCCTCGTCCTTGAGCTCGAGGACGCCGAGCTTGCCGCGGACGTCCGAGACCAGCTTGTCGATGAACTGGGCCAGGATACGGCCGCTCTCCGCCCTATCTATTCCTCCCAGGAAGTTCAGGTCCGCCTTCAGGACGTTCGCCATCGCGAGGAGATTACCGTAGATGGGCTCTCTCTCACCACTCAGGTACCGGTGAATCGTGGATTCCCCGATGCCGGTCTCCTTTGCAAGGCGGGAGACGGTCATGCTCCGCACGTACATGGCCTTCCTGAGCCTGTCGGCGAAACGGGCGTCTCTGTCATCCGAGGATTGCATGGTCCCAATAATAGAAACTACAGTCACATTTTGTCAAGGAAAATCAATGGAAGATAAAAAAGATGTTGACAATATGGTAGGCCGTGGTCATAATGGTTCTTGAAGGGGCGCTTCAGCTTTCGCTTGCGACAGTTATCTCCCAAACATGCGCAAGATCGGCCATAATGGACCTGAGACTGAGGCGCTGGCGACAGGAAAAGGGGCTGGACGGCTGCGAGTTGGCTCGAGAGCTCGGCGTGAGCGCGAGCTGGGTCTCGAAGCTGGAACGTGGCATGGGTCGACCAAAGCCGTCGCTGGCGCGGCGGATGGCCGGGATTCTCGGCAAGTCCTATCTCGAGGTGTGGGCCGCTGTGAACGAGGATTACAGGGGCAATGAGGGCTGACCGGGTGAAGGCTGAGTCCGGGAAAGGGGGGAGGCCGAGCATAGAACAGAGGAGCCATCGAGAAGGTCAGACGGTGCCGAGGGTTGCACCCCTCGGCAACATGAACGGCACAGGTCTGAGCCCGGGGTTGAGCTAGCGGAGCTGACGCCCCAGACACCCACGCCGACGTCCGGTCCGCAGTAGCCCGAGCTGGGACGGACGAGCGGTTGGTTCCGGAGCTTTTTACCGCCGGGCTCAGAACCAAAGATGGGAGGGGTGGATGATGCGGGGAGTTCTGTGTCTTCTTGTGGTTGTTTCCATGATGATGCCCATGGTTTCCTTGTCCGCTGAGCGCGCTGTGATTCCTGGCACCAGCGGAGGCGGTCCCGGCGGGACGAGCGTTACGAGCCGGCCGGACCGTGAAGAGGTCTCCGCGAGCTTCGGCGGGAGCGCGGTCGTGGTCCAAAGCTCATCCGACGACTCGTGGTGGCTTCGTGTGATTCGATGGGTATACAGAGCGGTTACGAGCGGCGCTGTCTACGACGCCGTGAAGTGGGTCCTGCGGAAGATGCCCGGGCAGCCGCCGCAGCCGATAGGCTGTCAGGGCTGGCAGGAGACGGGCTGTGCTTGCGGAGCCGCGGGGCGGAGCTACTTGTAGAGAGGCGATGAAAGCGATCGACCTGCTGGCTTTTATTATTGGATGCAGTGCCGGGATAGCTCGGGAAGCGACGGGGGAGCCGAGTAGGCTCGAGAGCTTCGTCCTTGTCGTGGCCGTAGCCGCCTTTGTAAGGGGCTGTGCTGACGTCGTGGCGCTAATAAAGGCGAAACGCGGAAGAGGTCATCCGGGCTAGATACTTGGCCCAAGGCTGCCGATCCCGGCTCGGCTAAGGCTTGGGTGGTCTCACTAGGTGTCCCAGACCGGTCCTGGGATAGCGCTCAGGCGGGGCTTCGAAGAAGCGGCCCCGCCTGTTCGTCTCTTGCGACTGCACGATGGGTTTGCGATAATACCGGCAGGCAATTGCCGGTCGGGCTATGGACTCGGCCCGCGGTGACGGAGGACAGCCCTATCTGGAAGAAGGGCCATGCACTATGCAGAGAACCATAGTGATTGCCGTTCTGATGATTCCGCTCCTGTCCTTTGCTCTGTTCTTCCCCGGTTGCGACGATGACGATCTTACCAAACCTCGAGGCGGCGCCGGCGACGCCGTTTTCCCTCTGACCGTCGGCAACAAGTGGATTTACGACTACGCGTGGGGTTCCGATTCAGTAACGTCGACGGTGGTGATCGATGATAAGAAATACTACGTCATGCGCGGGTCGTCACTAATGATTGCGGGGATGCCCGCATACGTGAGGCTGAACGATCGGAACCAGCTCGTTGTAAGGCGCCGGATCGAACCGGAGGGGGAATATGTGCTCTTCGATTTTGACGCCGAGCCGGAGAGCCAGTGCGGCGCCCGGGAGTCATGGCCTGAAGCTTGGAGGCGGGAGAAGCGGCGCCGTCCAGGCTAGCCGGGCATTTCCATGAGAGCGGGTGGCACGGCCGGCGAGTTTATGGTATGGACGATGGGATTGGCGCCGCCGTAGTCTATGACTGAGATGCCGCCGTATGACTGCTCTATTCTGTAGGCGTACTCGAGGGACAGGCCGAGCGCGTCGCAGATGACCGTTCTGTTCACGACGGCGTGGCCCACCAGGAGGACGCACCTGTTTCCACCCGCCATGATCTCTCTTATGACGGGATGGACCCTGTCGGCCACCTCCTGGAGGCTCTCCCCTCCCGGAACCCTGTAGTTGATGGGGTCGTTCTTGAGCCCCACGAAGGCCTCTGGGTGCACCGCGGCCGCCTTCTCCCTGGTCATCCCGTCGAGCGCCCCGCAGTCCATCTCCCGCAGCCCCCTCAACCTGTAGGCCGGCACCCCTTTGTTCGCCGCCACCATCTCGGCGCCCCACCACGTCCTGCTCAGGTCGCTGCTGTATACGGCCTCGATCGGCACGGGGTCGAGCTGGGACGCTATCTCCCTCCAGTGGCGCTTGCCCTCCTCGCTCAGCGGTATATCCTTGTGCCCCAATATGGTCCAAACGCCACCGCCTTCGGGCTGGGTATGCCTCACCAGGAAAAGCCTGAATCTGTTTTCAATTGAGGGCAACTAAGGTTCCCTGAGGCTCGGCGGATCGGGCGTTGCGATCTCAACCTGCAATCTGCAAGAACTTGTCCCTGTAGGCCTCGTCCGTGGAGAACGCGCCTTTCAGGGAAATCGTGGTCACAAGCGCTTCCTTCTTCCTGGGCCCTCGGGCGGATACGCAGCAGTGCTTCGCCTTTATGAGGCACGCGGCCCCTCTGGGATCGAGATGGGCCATGACGGCTTCGGCTATCTCCGCGGTGAGAGATTCCTGTACCTGGAGGCGCCTTGACAGGCACTCTACGAGATCGGCGATCTTCGAAAGCCCGGTTACGCGACCGTTCGGGAGGTAGGCTACCGTGGCGCTGCCGCTGAAAGGCAACAGATGGTCGCGGCATATCGACGTGAAGTCGATGCCGCTCACGACGATGATCTCCGAGCCCTCTTCGACCCAGGTGTTCGACAGAACCTCCGCCGGATCGACGGAGTAGCCCGCGACCAGATCGTCTCTCCAGGCCTTGGCGACACGGGAGGCGGTCCTGTCGAGGTCCTGGTCGTCGCCGGAAACTCCGAGTCCCTCCAGGAACTGCCTCACTGCGGCTTCGAGCCTGTCCTTGCCCGCGGCCAAGGTCCTACTCCTCTCGCTTCCGACCTGTGTAAGTGACGTAGCTTCCGGGTTGCTCGTGCACCGTCACGCGGCAAAGTCCGGGAAGATCCTCTTTGAGCTCGTTCCAGATCCAGACCACGAGGTACTCGCAAGTCGGATTATCGATGAAGTCGTTCAGGTTTCGATGATCGAGCTTCGATAATACACGCTCCTTGACGACCCGTTCGAGCTCTCTAAAGTCTATCACCATGCCCGAGCGGCCGCCGGAGGTCCCCCGAACCGCTACGGCGAGCTGGTAGTTGTGGCCGTGCACATCTTCGCAAGGCCCGTCGTAATGGGGCAGCCTGTGGGCCGCCGAGAACATGAACTCCTGAGTGATCTCCAACTCCTCTTTCATGACAAACACATGCTCCCGCCGTCGCGCATGGGCTCTTCGATGCCGCAAGGCTCCGGCCGAACAAGGGGGCGATGGAAAACGACTGTCGCGTTGAGCTTCGTTCCGTGCGTCTCATCAAGTTTAGCAAAGCGCATCTTCCGCCGCTACAAGAAAGGCGACGTTGACCGGGGCCGCTTCCGGCGCTAGTGTGATTGCGAAGCCCGGCCGTCCGGGCGGGCGCGGCCGTCGCGGAGACGTGCCCGGGGCCGATCCGACGTGAAAGAGGGACGGAGGAGAAGTCGCGATGCGAGAGTCGAACGCCGGAGGTGACGGCGTGAAGCAGCCCAAGGCGCTTACCATAGCCGGTTCGGACTCGGGCGGCGGTGCGGGCATACAGGCGGACATCAAGACGTTCATGGCGATGAAGGTGTACGGCATGAGCGTCATAACGGCGGTTACCGCTCAAAACACGGAGCAGGTCAGGGACATCCACCCTGTGCCGGCGGCGATCGTCGCGTCCCAGATAGACGCGGTGCTCGATGACATAGGCGCGGGCGCGGTCAAGACCGGCATGCTGTTTTCACCTGAGACGATCGAGGCGGTAGCGGATCGCCTCTGCGCTCATGCCGTGGAGCGGCTCGTCGTCGATCCGGTCATGGTCGCGAAAAGCGGCGACAAGCTGCTCGGCGAAGACGCCGTGCGACCCATGGTGGAGAAGCTCCTGCCGCTCGCGCTCGTGGTGACGCCGAACGTGCCGGAAGCGGAAAGGCTCTCCGGGGTGAGGGTCGAGTCCAGGCGCGACATGTCGCGTGCGGCCAAGGCCATTCAAGACCTGGGGTCCAGGAATGTAATTGTGAAAGGCGGGCATATGAGCGCCGAGGCGGAGGCGTGCGATCTCCTGCTGACAGAGAATGGAGAGGAGATGCTCGTATGCTCGCGGAGGGTGGTGACCGGCTCCGGCCACGGAACGGGCTGCACCTTCTCCGCGGCCCTGACCGCCGCACTGGCCAAGGACATGAGACTCGAGGCGGCCCTGGAGAGCGCCAAGCGATTCATCACGAGCGCCCTGAAGGGCGCGGTCCCGATCGGAAGAGGAAACGGGCCCGTCGATCACCTTTGGCCGTTCAGAGAGTAGGCCTGGTGCCGGCGGGCCCGTGATTTCCACTTGCTCCGGCCGTCGCGGCCGGCGACTGGGTGGCCGCGGATGCGGCCCCTCTTGATCTACTCCTTCTCCTTGGAGCCCTTGGCCTTGCCCTTCAGAGGATAGGGCTCGATGGTGACGTCCTGCATGGCCACCTTGGTCAGCGGGTTGTTCTTGTTGTCCCTCTTGACGTTCACGATCTTGTCGACCACGTCCATGCCCTCTATCACCTCGGCGAAGACGCTGTACTGGCCGTTCAGGTGGGGCGCGTTGGCCACGCAGATGAAGAACTGCGAGCCCGCGCTGTTGGGCTTTGCGCTTCTGGCCATGGACACCACGCCGCGGGTGTGCGGAAAGTCCGTGAACTCCGCGGGAATGGTTATCTCGTCGGGATGGCTTCCGTAGCCGTCGTTGCTCCTGTCGTCGTCCTTCGAGTTCATGTCGCCGCCTTGGATCATGAACCCGGGAATGATGCGGTGGAACGTGGTCCCATCGTAGAGGCCCCTGTTCGCCAGGTTCTTGAAGTTGGCGACGTGCTTCGGCGCCGCCTCGGGATAAAACCTTATGACCATCTTGCCGAGGTCCTTGTCGCCGTGCGCCATGTCCAAGACCGCCACGCTGTCGGGCTCCTTGGCCTTCAGGGCCTTGGCGTCCACCTCCATGACTTTTTGCGAATCGGCGGCCTCAGGCATGGCGATCACCAAGATACAGAACGCGATGGCTACACTGAAAACGGCTTTCATGACATCTCCTCCAATCGGCCGCGCCCTCTGGGGCGGCGCGGCTTCGGCCCGTGATGATCGACCCCGCTGCCTGAGCGGCATCGTGGATCGCCGATCTCACTCCTACTTGAAAACCTTCGTTATGCGCTCCAGGGCCCAGTCGACCTCTTCGCGCTTTATGATCAAAGGCGGTGCGAAACGGACCACCTGCTCGTGGGTTTCCTTGGCAAGCACCCCGAGCTTCATCAGCTCCTCGGTGAATCTTCTGCCCTTGCCGGACTCCACCTTGACCTCCACTCCTATCAGCAATCCTCTGCCCCTGACCTCTTTGACATGGGGCGAGCTCATCTCCTTCAGCTTGGAGACGAAGTAGCGTCCCAGCTCCGCCGCGTTTTCGACGAGCTTCTCGTCCAGTATCACGTCCAACGCGGCGCTGCCCACGGCGCAGGCCATGGGGCTGCCCCCGAAGGTGCTTCCGTGGTCGCCGGGATGAAACACGCCCATTACCTCGTCGGAGGCCACCGCGGCCGAGACGGGCAGGAAGCCTCCGCTGAGCGCCTTGCCGATTATGACGACGTCGGGCTTTATCCCGTCGTGCTGGTAGCAGAACAGCTTCCCGGTCCTGCCGAGGCCGGTCTGTATCTCATCGGTCATCAGAAGGACGCGCTTCGCCGTGCATATCTCACGGACCTTCTTCATATATCCGTCCGGAGGGACCATGACGCCGCCCTCGCCCTGGATGGGCTCGACGAGGAAAGCCGCCGTGTTCTCCGTGATCGCCGGCTCCAGGGCGCCCGCGTCTCCGTAGGGGATCACCTTGAAGCCGGGGGTGAACGGGCCGAAGCCCCGCTTGTACTGCTCCTCGGTGGTGAAGCTCACTATGGTCGTCGTCCTGCCGTGGAAGTTGTTGTCGCAGACTATTATCTCCGCGGCGCCCTCGGGAACCCCCTTTACGGTGTACGCCCACTTGCGCGACATCTTCACCGCGGTCTCGACCGCCTCCGCCCCGGAGTTCATGAGCAGGCACTTGTCCATGCCGACGAGGTCGCAGATCTGCTTCGAGAACTTGCCCATCCTGTCGTTGTAGAACGCCCTGGACGTGAGGGTGAGGACGTCCGCCTGGCGCTTCATGGCGGCGACTATTCTCGGGTGCCGGTGCCCCTGGTTCAAGGCGGAGTAGGCGCTGAGCATGTCCATGTACTTGCGCCCGTCCACGTCCCAGACCCACACGCCTTCGCCCTTCGAGATAACCACCGGAATAGGATGGTAGTTGTGAGCGCTGTACCTTTCGGTGAGTTCGATCTCCGCTCCGGCGAGCCCCGCCGGCTTGCCGGTCGCCTGTTGCCCCTTGGTATTCCTGTCTGTGTTTAGCATGGCCACCTCGTATGGTTCAGTAGGCTAGTTCCCGGGGACGAACCCAAAATCTCTCCTGGAGCGCCGGCGTGTCGAGGGGCTCCTCAGATAGCGGCTCAGCCGCGTGGTGCGCTGGGTCGGCGTGGGTTGGAAGGGCACTGCACAATATATAGATTGAAAAACGGGGCCCTGTCAAGGCCCATCTCGCCGGGCTTTAGGGCTCTCCGGAGGCCCTTTCTCTCAGCAGCCTGTCCAGTCTGGAGGAGGCCGCCGTATCCCCCGGCGCGTATTTCAGGCCCTGGCGCAGCAGTCCTATGGCCTGGGAGGTAGCTCCCATCTCCTTATATACTCCTGAAAGCCCGAAGTACGCGGGCGCGATGGCCTCGTCCTGCTCCAGGACCCGCCGGTAGCTGATCACGGCTTTATCCCACATGCCCAGATCGTGGCTGCACCTGGCCACGCCGAAGACCGCCTCCAGCCAACCCGGGTCCAGGGCGGCCGCCGCCTGGTAGTGGGGCAGCGCGCTCTCGCAATCGCCTTTCTCCTGGTAAGCCCGCGCGAGGTTGAACTGGGCCGCGGCGAACGAAGGATCCAGCTCCACCGCGCTTTGGTACCATTTTATGGCCTCGTCCAGGCGGCCCCGGACCGCGCTGGACAGGCCCAGCATGTTCAGAGAGGGCACGTACTCGGGGTCCAGCTCCACCGCTTCGGAGAAAAGGCTCCGGGCCAGGTCCTTTCTGCCCATTTCCCAGAGCACGATCCCCAGGTGATGTCTCGGCCTGGGGTTCTCCGGGCCGGTCCTGCGCCACTGGGTGAGAAATGTCACATCGTCGCTCCAAATCCGCCCGCGTTGAATTGTAACGCCGGCGAAGGCCGCGATGAGCGCGAGCGCGAGCGCCAGCTTGGCCGTCTTGAAGCTCCGGGGTGCTCGGCCCGCGTGATATACCACAAGCCCCACGGCGGCGACGATCCCTATCAAGGGGGTGACGGTGTAGCGCTCGTCGAATACGGTCTCCTGCCGGACTATGTTGGAGGTCGGCAGAAACGTGACGCCGGCCCAGGCCAGCCAGAAGGCGGCCTGCCTGCGCGCCGCTCGGCCGGCCTTCGAAGACAGGGCGATCGCGGCGACGGCCATGGCGACGGCGATCGCGACTCTCGGCCGGGAGAACCAGTCTCCGAAGAAAGGCTCATATGCGAGCGCCACGGAAGGGGCAAGCGACGTGGTCAGGAGATACAGGTAAGACTTGAGAGTGAGTATGGGATCGAAGGCTGTCTCGGTGGAGAGCCCGGGCAAGGCCAGGCGCCTGAGCGCCAGGTAGCCCGCCAGCACGATCCAGAACGGAAGCCCCCTGAGAAGGGCCCGGCGCAGCTTGAGCTTCCAGGATGTCTCTTGCGCTCCTTCGGCCCTGGGCCGTGCGACGTCCGGAATCTCCATGAGCAATAAGATCGCGGGCAGGGTGACCGCGGTCTCCTTTGACAGAAGCGCCAGGGCGTAGAAGACTACCGCCGCCGCGTAGGACGCGGCGCCCCTTTGCGTATATGCGAGGTAAGTGGCCAAGAGAAACAGGATGCACAGGAGGTCGCCCCTCGCTCCGAGGGCCATTCCCACGGAGGTGACGGCGGGGTGCAGGGCGAAAAGGAGTGCCATAATGCAAGCCGTCCATCCTCGCCCGGGATCGAGAAGGCGCCGCAGCAGGAAGTACAGCGCGAGGGCTACCCCCATCAGCAGGAGGAGATTGGTGACGTGGTAGCCCAGAGGGTCCGCTCCCCAGAGGCGATACTCCATGGCGAAGGAGAGAAGGGTTATCGGCCTGTAGTAATCGAGTCCCGTGTAGAACTGCACGGAGAAGGCGTTGGTGAGCTTCCCGGGATCGGTCACCACCTCGTTCTCGACTATCACGTAGCGATCGTCGTATACGAAATCGTTTCCCAGCGAAAACGCGTAGGCCAGCAAAAGGGCCGCGACTATTGCGAGCACCTTGTATGAATGCGTGCCCCGCGGGGGGGAGACGGCCCTGCGGCCGGCTCCCGTGGCGGTCCGGCCCCCCTCGGACCCTCCGGCGCCGCCCGCGCCTCGGCGGGATCCTCCGGCCTCACTCACGCCAGGGCGCCGCCTCTTGGCGTCTTGCCTTCCGGGGGCGCCCGCCTTACCGCCGCGGTGCCTCTTGGATCCCGATCCTTCCGCCGGGCCCTTCGCTGTATCTGCCCTTCGCGCGCCGCCCTTGGAACGTCTCCTCTTGTCCGTCATATTGGATGCCCGCGTGCTCATGCGCCTTCACGATCGTCGGATGCCGATGACCCTATGGGATCCCGGCCGTGAATAAGTCAATATTACTAATGTCTCAGGCCCGTGGGTTCAAGTCCAAAGGGTCGGTTCGGCAACCGCCGAATGCCTTGACACTCCCGCGGAGCTGCTAATAAGCTAAAAGGCTCGGACTGAGAACGCCTGAGGGCCGGCGGAGAGGTCGTCGCCCGAGAGAGATTCTCTGCACGCAGCCGGCCGCGGCCATGCACACCTCCGGGACGGGCCGATGGGCGGCGGGCCACCTCGCGGCCGGGCCTCGATAGATACTCCGGAGATCCTCCGGCAGAGTTGTTCTCCCCAAGGAGGCGGCCGGCCATGTCCGAAGATAGATCGCATTTCTCCCGGTACAGATTTCTCGAGCACGAGGCGGACGTGGGCGTTCGAGGGGAGGGGGATTGCTGGGAGTGCGCCTTCGCCGCTGGGGCGCTGGGGCTGCTGGAGATCATGGCCGAGCCTTCGTCGGTGCGCGACGTCGAAGAGCGACACATAGAGCTGCGGCGTGAGGACATCGGCGGGCTCTTCGTTGCCTGGCTGAACGAGATGGTGTGCCTGAGGGACGTCGAGGGATTGCTCTTTCGTCACTTCGACGTGGACATAGAGGAGGACGAGGAGGGAGGATACGTGCTGCGTGCCACGGCGCGCGGCGAAACGTTGTCCCAGGAGCGCCACGACCTGAGAACCGAGGTCAAGGCCGCGACGCTGTCCGGCCTCAAGTTCGGCGAGGAGGAGGGGGTGCGCTTCGTGCAATGCCTGCTGGACGTATGACCCGGCGGGGCCTTCCCGGGCCCCCGGCGCCCGGTCGCGTCCGCGCGGGGCAGCTTGACCGGATTATCTTCGCGCCGGCGCGGTCGCTAGTCCGCGCGGCGGCGCGATAGAGATGGGAGTGATGGTCGATGTCGGCAGCCGAGAAGCGAAACAACCTGGTCAAGGTCGCTCGCAACGTGTGGGAGATCCCGAGAAGCGGCGACATGCTGGTGCCCGGCCGCATTTTCGCCGGCAAGAGCACCATAGACCAGCTTCTCCAGGAGGCGCCCAAGAAGGAGTGGGACGCGCTCAAGCAGATCGAGAACGTGGCTTGCCTGCCGGGGATACAGAAGGCGAGCCTCGCGATGAGCGACGTCCATCCCGGCTACGGGTTCCCCATCGGCGGAATCGGCGCCTTCGACTCGGAGAGCGGGATAATTAGCGTGGCCGGGGTGGGTTTTGACTGCAACTGCGGAGTGCGTACTCTTCTCAGTTCCCTCGACAAGGAGGACGTGGAGCGCCGCAAGAAAGACCTCGTGGATGAGATGTTCAGGTCCGTCCCCGCGGGCGTCGGATCGACCGGTGAGATAAAGCTCAACGAGCGCGAGATCGACAAGGTGCTGACCCAGGGCGCGCGTTACGCGGTCTCCAGGGGATACGGAGGCGAGCGGGACCTGGAGTACACCGAGGAGAACGGATGCATAAAGGGCGCCGACCCGCAGGTCGTGAGCAAAAAGGCCAAGCAAAGGCAGTCCAAACAGGTGGGCACCTTGGGCTCGGGCAATCATTACATGGAGGTGCAGTACGTAGACGAGATCTTCGACGAGGAGGCCGCGCGGGCGTACGGCCTCGAGCCTGGACGGGTCGTCGTCTCGATCCATTGCGGCAGCAGGGCCCTCGGACATCAGATAGGAACGGACTACCTCGAGATCATGGAGCGCGCGGCCAAGAAGTACAAGATCCCCGTCAGGGAGCGGGAGCTCGTGTGCGCGCCGTTCAAGAGCCCCGAGGGGCAGGACTACTTCGCCGCCGTCATGGCCGCTATAAACTGCGCCTTCGCCAACAGGCAGATCCTGGCTCACCTCGTGAGGAAGTGCTTCGAGAAGGTGTTCGGCACGAGCGAGGACGAGATGCCCATGTTCTACGACATAGGACACAACACCTCGAAGCTCGAGAAGCACGGCGGCAAGAGCCTCGTCGTGCACCGCAAGGGCTCCACGAGGGCGTTCGGCCCGGGGCACCCGGAGATACCGCAGGCGTACAGATCGATCGGCCAGCCCGTCCTGGTGGGAGGGACGATGGGGACCAGCTCCTACGTTCTAAAAGGCACCGCGAAAGGGATGCAGGAGACTTTCGGTTCCGCGTGTCACGGAGCGGGGCGGGTCATGTCCCGCCAGCAGGCTAAGAAGAAGTGGGGCGGACGCGACCTGGTGAGAGATCTGGAGGAGAAGGGCATCCTCATAAGGGGCCATTCCCTGCGCGGTGTCGCCGAGGAGGCGCCGGGGGCTTACAAGGACGTCACCGAGGTGGTGGACGTCATGGACCAGACCGGCGTCGCGTTGAAGGTCGCTAGAACCAGGCCGTTGGCTTGCGTAAAAGGATAGAGAGGGAGAACATTGAAAGGCAGCGCCGCCGCGAATCAGATCGATGAGATAGTCCGGATCCTCAAGTCCGAGGACCGTTTTCTAATCACGTCCCACCTCAAGCCCGAGGGCGACTCCATCGGGAGCCAGCTCGCGCTGAAGCTCGCGCTGCTCAGGCTGGGCAAGGAGTGCGTCGTCGTGGACGACGATCCCATCCCGGACATATTCAGGTTCCTTTCGGGCAGCAATGAGATAGTGCGGCCGGAGAAGGTGGGCGAAGTTCCCCCCGTCTCGGTGGTCCTGGACTGCGGGCAGTGGGACAGGCTCGGGGAGGCGGGGGAGCTCGCCCGCCGGGCGGGCACTATCATCAATATCGATCACCATCCCGACACGAAGGGCCTGGGGCATTACAACTATATCGACCCCGTGGCCTCGGCGAGCGGCGAGCAGGTCTACGAGGTGGCAAGGCGTCTCGGACCCTTGGATCACGACATAGCGCTGTGCGTCTACGTGGCCATAGTCTCGGACACGGGCGGCTTCCGCTACTCGAACACCACGGCGGCGACCCATCGGATAACGTCGGAGCTTCTGAGGCTGGGGGTCAAGTCCAACGAGGTGGCGTACGAGCTGTACGAGTCCGATCCTCCCAGCCTGGTCAAGGCGATGGGCCTTGCGCTATCACGGATAAAGCTCCGCGACGGCGTCGCGTGGGCCCATCTGTCCAAGTCGGACCTGGAGGTGGCCGGGGCCTGGGGCCATCCTCTCGAGACCGAGAAGATAATCCGCCAAATGAGGACTATGAACGGGGTGCGCGTTGTGATCTTCTTGACGGAGATGGAAAGCGGTGAGGTGAAGGTGAATCTCCGGGCGAGGCCGGGCTTCGACGTGGGGAGCCTGGCCAACGATCTCGGAGGCGGGGGGCATCGCCAGGCGTCGGGTTGCACGATGAGTGGCTCTTTGGCCGAGGCCGAAGCGGTGGTATTGGGAGAGGTCTTCCGCAGGTTGGAGGGCGCGGAGTCCGGCGGAGACGAGAGATGAAAGCCTAAGTGGCGAAGATGAGGCCATGCCCGCCGGCTCATGGGGGGGCACGGAAACCGCCGGCGCGCATGCCGGCCCGGGGGGGTGAGCTGCTCTTGACAGCGGCGCCGAAGAGCGCGAACGGCGGCAAGGTCGTGGGCGACAGGTGGCTCGGAGAGGAGTGGCTGGACTGGGCGGGAGAGAGGGGATGCGAAGGCGCCGATGCCGGTAAGGGCGTCTTTCTGGGCTGCGCCGCCGCCGGGGTCGCGTTGATGCTTACAGCCGCCTGGCTGGGTCTTTTCCTCATCGAGCCGCGCCTTGCGGAGCTTCCCGGACCTCTGTACCTCGCGTCCAAAGTAGCCTTCTGGATCGGCTTTTTCCTGGCCGCCGGGTGGTTCGTATCCGTCGTCTTTTCGGCTCTTCTGGAGAGGAGGGTCGGGCTCGCCCTGCTCAAGTACAACAAGGGCATAAGCCTTCTCTACCTCGTCGCCTCGGTCGTTGCGAAGCGCTTCGGCGTATCGAGGGATCGCCTGGGTGGATCCTTCATACAGGTGTCCAACGCGCTGATACGCGCCAGCGGACTGCGCCGTCCCTGCCGGCGTCTTCTGATCCTGGCGCCGCGCTGCCTGTCCAGGACTCTGAAGGACGGTGTAAACGACATGGCACGAAGATACGGCTGTGAGATATACACGGCGGGCGGCGGAGAAGGCGCAAGGCGAAAGATCTTCGAGTCGAAGCCGAGCGCCGTGGTGGGCATAGCCTGCGAGCGAGACCTGGTGAGCGGGATCCGCGACGTCTTCCCTCTGATGCCCGTATTGGCCGTGCCCAACATGAGGCCGCAGGGTCCCTGCAAGGAGACCAGCGTCGATCTCGACAAGGTCGAGGAGGCGGTCAGGTTCTTCGTGAGCCCCGCGCCGAGCGGGCGCCGGGCGAGCGGGGCGCGCGGCACGGCTAGATAAACGACCCTTCTTTTTCTCCCAGCACCTTGACGTCGATCTGCGAGGCGTCGCTCGTACCGAGCTCGTACTTTGTATCGGCGACTGCTATGTGCTTCGGCGGCGGGCTCAACGGCCAGGACCTGCCGCTATAGTCGTCGCGCTTTCCCTGTATTATCTTGAGACATACCGTATCCACGGCGACCGGATCGGTGCCCAGGACCAGCCCCCCGTAGCTCCACAGGTACTTGGGGTTCACCTGGGGACCTCCGTTGAACAGCGGCCTGATGGCGTCCACCACTATGAGCTTGCACTTTCTCTTTATGGGCGGCAGGGCGTTGAGCATTCCCACGTCGGCGCAGCTATCCCCGTGGATCGCGAACTTCACGTCCTTGTCGGCGACGTTGATATCGGTCACCGCTCCGGCCCAGTTCTTGAGCGCCACGGCGACCCCCGACAGCCAGTGCGACTTGAGGCCCGGCATGTTGAGAAGCGCGGTCGCGTGCTCGGTCACTATGTTGCTTACGCTGTCCTCGTCGAACCCGAAGGCGATTCCCCTGCTGGAGACGCCTTTCATGCCGCGGCCCGCCGAGTCCCTGTCCCATATGATCATGTTCTGGTCCTTCACCCCGGCGCCGGAGAGCCTGGTGGCTACGGCGTGGGTGAGCTCCCTGTGGGTAGGCGTCATCATCACGTTTATCTTGACGCCCACGACGTCCTTGGGGGAGAAGAACACCCGCCAGCACTTCTCGAGGTCGTCCTCGCCCGTGAGCGCGCGCATGCCGTGATCGAGCATCTCGGACACTATCTTGGACTTGACGTCCAGGTCTTCGTCGATCACCGACGGGTCCCTGACGACCACCACCCGCGTCTTGGCCTCTTCCGAGGCCCAGACGGGCGTGGAGCCCTTGAGGATAAGGCCCAGCGTTCCTAGCGCGGTCCCGGCCACGAACTGTCTCCTGTTCAAGATATGGCTCATTTGTTCTCCTCCCGGCGCTGTCTCTCGGCGCGTCTCGCCGCTTCCAGAACGCGCGTGGCCAGCTTCTCCGCGTCGTCCCTGCCGGGCGCCTCCAGCACGGCGACGAGCAGCTCGTCTTCAAGGGCCGCGTAACATCTCTCGCGCTCCACGCCGTCGTGCGCACCTTCCCGGGCGGAGCATTCGCGCTCGATGAGGTCCATGGCCCGGCGTGCCCTCTCGCCATCGGGATAGCGGACGACTATGACCCTGGAGAAGACCTCCGGCCCCAGGCGGTACTCCGCCGTGACGGCGTCCGTGTCCTCTCCGAGCGCGAGCAAGTTCTCCTCGGAGAGATAATAGATGCTGTTCAAGGTGACCCGATTGTGGAAAAAGCAGAGGCTGTCGTCCACCAGGCCCTCGCGGGGCATGCTCCGGACTATCTCCGGCAGCGATGAGTCACCCTCCGGCAGCGACTCGCTCAAGAGAGCGCCCAGCTCGAGGACGGCGGGGCCCGGCTCGCCCGAGGGATCGTCGGCCTGCACTCTCACGTACCTGTCGTGCTGCCAGAACTGGAGCAGCCCGCCTTCGTAGACCGCCTCGCGCCCGATGCCCTCCGGATGTGGGCCGGCTCGATCGGACGAGTAGACGCCGAAGGCGTTATGCGGGGAATCCATGCGGTAGATCTCGACGGTGGCCGCGAAGCCGTCGTCTTCGCGGACGTAGCCCTGCACCCTGAGCTCCTGGATGGAGTATGCGAGATACCTGGCCGCGCCGCCGTTTACATACTTGTGGAGGTCGTCGGAGGTGTAACTTTCGCTGTAGGATGTCTTCTCCCAGCCGGGAAGCTCGCCGGGCGCCTCCCCGGGGCCGGGGCCACCGCCCATCATCAAAAGAAACGCAAGAAATGACATTTTAAGCAGCACCCCGAGATCCGCCTTCGCCGCCGGCCGCCCGCTGTGCGTTTCGCCGATGCCGGCAACTCGCGTTTTTCCCGTGCCTTGGAGCGATCTATTCCCGTGTGCGCCGGCGGTGCCGCGCGCACGTTCCAAAGCTAGCACGCGGCTCCCGCGGGGTCAATGGCGCCCGTGCGGGCTCGTCGAGGAAGCTTTTGCGCGCGGGCGCGGTCCCGTTCGAAAGCGCCACGGCAATTTCCGCGCGGATTGTTTTTCGCCACCGCCTCGCTCACTTCTTCATCCTTGCGTTTGTCTTCACTTGAACCCTTGACATCGGCTTTCAAATGTGGTATATTCCACGACAGTCGAGGCCGGCCAAGACTGGATGAATGGTTGTCATTGGCCCGCCGTGCGCCCTTTCGCGAGATGGGGCGTACGTCTTTCTGGACGCGGGCGGCTTGAGGCGCGGTCACGCCTCCGCTCGGAATGGCACGGCCTGCTGGAAGCATCTTCATTCGCCCGCGGTCACCCTGTAAGAGGAGCCCCTTGGATATCGTTCCCGCACTCTCGAAGCCGCTCACCGCGGTCTTGATCGCAGCCGTCGCTTTGATCGCCCTGATCCTCTGGCTGCGCCAGGCAAAGCGCGACAATTCTATTGAGAAATAGCCGCAGTTCTGCAATATGATCCTGGTTGATACGATCAGGAGGTTATATGGGCTCACCCGGGTCGAGGCTTTTTGGAGCGGTGATATTATTTGCGATCTTCGCCGCCGCCCTGGCGCTAAGGATCGGCTACGTCCGGACGCTGGGCGATGAGATACCGTGGCCGGACGCGCGAGAGTACCATGTCCTCGCGCTCGAGATGCAGCACAGTTGGGCCTACGCGGACGCTTCGGGCGCCCCCGCCGTCCACTGGCCCCCCGGATATCCCTATTTCCTGGCCGCGGTCTACAGAGTGCTGGGAGCAGACGCCTCGGCCGCGCGGGCCGCGCAATCGATTCTGGGCGCCCTCAGTTGCCTTCTCGTATATTTCATCGGTGCCCGGCTCCTGAACAGGCGCGCGGCGATACTGGCCGCCGCCGCCGCGGCCTTCTATCCTCTGGCCGTCTACACCGCCGGCACGCTTTACCCCGTCGCCGTCCAGACCTTTTTGCTGGCCTGGGTGCTCTACCTCTGCCTGGTCGCAAAGGTGAGGGCCTTGAGGACCTCGGCCCTCGCGAGCGGCCTCGCGGCCGCCTTGTTCGCGGGGCTCTTCGCGGCGTACTCCTCCTTGACCACCCCGTCGGCCGTCCCCGCTTACGCTTTGGCCGCGATATGGCTCGCCTGGCCTTTCGCTCCGTTGAGGGCGGGGAAGCAGGCATCCGGTGCCGCTCCCGGCCAGGCAAAGGGTCCCGGTGACTCATCGGGAGGAGGAAGGGCTACATGGCGGGACCACCTGGGCCGCCGCGTTGCGATAGCCGTTTTGTTCGCGTTGCCCGTCGCCATGGCGCTGGGCGGATGGTCGTACAGGAACTACAAGGAGTTCGGCCGGCCGGTCGCGGTCTCCGCGAACGGGGGCTACAACTTCTGGCTGGGAAATCACCCCGACGCGACCGCCACAAGGGGCAACCGCCTGACCCAGGACATGTACGACGAGCTGCGCGAGGTCCACATAAGGTACAGAAACCCGGCCGTCAGGGACAGCGTGCTCCTGCACCTGGGCCTCGAGCACGCGGCCTCCGAGCCCGGCCGCTTCGTGAGGCTCTCCCTCGCCAAGGCCGCGAACCTATGGAGGCTCTATCCACAGCCTATGACCGAGGTTCGCCCCGCGGTCGGAAAAGGAAAGTGGCTCAGTCTTCTCTCCTACGGCGTCCTACTCCCGTTCGGGATCCTCTGGCTTTTTAGGTCCCTGGCGAGGTCGGACGGGGCCAGGCTGGTGCTCATTGTCTTCATCGCGTACACGTTGGTGCACGCGGTCATGATCTCCAAGGTGCGTTTCAGGCTGCCCCTCGATCCCTACGTCATAATCTACGCCTGCGGGGCCTTGGTGGCTCTCGCCGGCTTCGCGCGGGATAAGCTCGCCGGCCCCGGCGCAGCGGCACGATCCGCACCATCGCGGCCGCCGGAGTGAACGCTCTCAACCTCAATATGAACCTCGACCTCTCCGGAACATCTCCTGCACAGATCGAGTTCGCCGTGCGCGGCGTTGGCGAAGGCGAATAGCCCCGTGGGCTTCTTGCCGCTGCCGCGGCGCGCCTAAAGCCGCGTGGCACGCCGAGGCGTTTGCCCGCGGCCTCCTCCCGCTATCACCGAGATGATTCCTCGCAGCCACTTCGCTTCGGAACGTCTCTTGCAAAAACCAAGCCCAATGAGGACGACCGCAATCATCGGTTCACGCATGAGGCAAGGAGCGCGGTCGTATGAGGGGGTGATCTCGATCTGCTTGCAAGGGCTGAAAGCGCGTCGGTTGTAGGGGTGGACGGATACCTGGTTGATGTAGAGGTGGACATGGGAGTGGGTCTTCCGTCCTTCAGCCTGGTAGGGCTTCCGGACGCCGCCATAAGGGAGAGCAGGGAGCGGGTCATAACGGCCATACGCAACTGCGGTTTCCGCTTGCCCTCCAAGCGGATCACGGTGAACCTCGCTCCCGCCGACGTCAGGAAGGAGGGGGCCTCTTTCGATCTGCCCATAGCGCTCGGCATCCTGGCCGCGGCCGGACTCGTGCCGACCGAGGCGCTGGCGGGGTCCGTCTTCATAGGGGAGCTCTCACTGGACGGAGGCATAAGGGCGGCAAAGGGAGTGCTGCCGATGGCGATGGCGGCGTCCCGCCACGGGCGCGGGTCTCTTGTGGTACCCGAGGAGAACGGGGCGGAGGCGGCGCTTGTCAACGATATAAAGGTGTATCCGGTGAAGACGCTTCCTCAGGCGGTCGGGGTGATCGAAGGCTCCGAGAGTGTGGCGGAGCTGGTCCACGACCCCGATGAGGCTCTCAAGGACGATCCGCGATACCTGCATGACCTGAGCGAGGTGCGCGGGCAGGAGCACGCCAAAAGGGCGATGGAGGTGGCGGCGGCCGGGGGACACAACATACTGCTCATAGGGCCGCCGGGGTCGGGCAAGAGCATGCTCGCGAAGAGATTTGCCACACTGCTTCCCGCCATGTGCCTGGCGGAAGCCCTGGAGACGACAAAAATCCACAGCGTCGCGGGGCGGTTGAGCGGCCGGGAAGGGCTCGTGACCCGGCGCCCCTTCAGGTCGCCGCATCATACCGTAAGCGACGCGGGGCTCATAGGAGGCGGCCGGTATCCCCGTCCAGGGGAGGTGAGCCTCGCGCACAACGGCGTGCTGTTCCTGGACGAGCTTCCCGAGTTTCGAAGAAACGTGATGGAGGCATTGCGGCAGCCCCTGGAGGACGGTTACGTGAGCATCGTGAGGGCCAACTACGCCTTCAGGTATCCCGCAAGATTCACGCTGGTGGCCGCGATGAACCCCTGCAACTGCGGCTATGCCACCCACCCCGCGCGCGAGTGCATCTGCACCCCCTTGCAGGTGCGCTACTACCTGGGCAGGGTGAGCGGCCCACTGATGGACAGGATAGACATACACATAGCAGTGCCCGCCGCGCGCCACGACGATCTCGCTGGGGAGACGACCGGCGAATCATCCTGCGCCGTTAGAGAGCGCGTGTTGAGGGCCCGGGAGATCCAGGCGGAGCGCCTTGACGGCTCCGGCATCTACGTGAACGCGCTGATGGGCCCAGGGGTGACCAAGAGGCACTGCGTGGCCGACGACGACGCGCGCAGGCTGCTCAAGGGTGCGATGGGGAAACTGTCGCTGAGCGCCCGCGCCTATCACAAGATCCTGCGGGTGGCCCGCACGATCGCCGACCTGGATGGCCGCGATACCATAGCCTCCCATCACATGGCCGAGGCCATCCAGTACCGGAGCCTGGACAGGGAGATGTGAAATTCATACATATGATGTGCCGGCGAGAGGGGCGAGCAGTCTTTCACGGTGCGCTAACCGAACGTGCAGTACATACGAGAGCACCTCAACACTCACCTGTCAATGGCGCCTGCCGCGGATCTGGCTCGAGAGTGACAGGCCTGTTTCATGTCTCAGAACGCAGCTCAACCCGCCCGTAGCCGCGGGAAGCAGTGCCGCCACACCTGAGGCCTTTCCCGGTAATGTGATGGAGAGCGACCTTCGCTCTCCCAGACGCCTGCCTTCGCTGTTGGGCGCCAATGATAGCCCTGACACCGTGACCCTCCCCCCTTCATCACAATGTCCTGTGGCCGAGAGTGGCGCGACGTCAGCTTGGCTGAACTACCTTCGTAGGCAGTAGAAAAGCTCCTCGGAGCGGGAGAAGCGAGTATAGTCAAGGGCAACAATGGCAGCGAAGGGTGGCTTCTTCTCGAAGGCCTTCAGCAGCTTCTGTAGACCAGGGCGCGTCTCCTCGCTGCCGGAATAGCCTCGGTCCTCGACTATCCAGTTCTTGAGGACGGTGTACCCATTCTCCCTCGCCCGCTGAAGGCACTCTTCGTTCCGCGCGGCGATGGGCGTTTCCTTCTCGGCTTGTTGATCTGTTGAGACTCTGAGGTAGATTGCGGTTTTCATGACCTAAACCAGCATTCAAGATTGATTCTGTTTCCTAGTCCACTCCAAGGTCCCCTCGTAGAGCTCTTGTTCGATGGTTTTCAAGTCTTCCCAGAAGGACTCGTCCAGGTCCACATACGGTCGAGATCTGGTACGGGTTACCAAACCAGACCTCGGTTCGTACACCGGCACGTTTGGCTCCCCAGAAGCAAAATCCTTCGCAACCCGTCGCGTTTTGGCTGGGCCAGGATTGTGTTCTCGGCCGTTCCAATCATCGCGCGGGGCGATAACGCTTTGGCTGTCAACAAGTTCCACGACCAACGTCCGACAACGTTCTGGTGCGCGAGAGAAGGAGCATCCCACACCAACACACAACACACAACACACAATACACAATACGAGCTTGCCTTAGAGCCGCGATTCGCGTAGGATAAAGGTCGAAAGGAACTTCCGACCGGATGAAACGAATCGCCTTCCATAGAGAGATGCTCATCTTCATAGCAGCCTTCATGCTGCTCGTGACCCCCGGCCTGGTCGCCCTCCATCACCACGCCGACGGCGAAGACCACCCGGACTGTGCGCTTTGCCAACTGCAGGCGAACCTGCACTCGTGCGAGGCCGCCGCCACGGTGTCGCTCGCAGTCTGCACGACCTACTTCGGCCCGGTCGCCTGCGCGGTTGAAGCGGGACACCAGCCTTTTGTGCTCGGGAGCCCCAACGCAAGGTCACCCCCCGCCTGTTGATCAAGACGCCGGCAATGCGCCCGGCGAGATCCCAGACATCACATATCACTATCTATCATGGATCCATTCCGGCGCGTGTGGGGCAGTGAGACTGCAAACCCATGCCCGGTTTACCCTCTGAAGCCACACGGGGCCAATGCGCCGGCGAGCCGGAAGGTGAGGTATAGGCAATGCGTATCGGAAAGATTGTGCTTTCATGTTGGATAATCTCGGCCTTGCTGATCGTGTCGACAGGCTGCGACGACGATAAGAAGGTTCTCGAACCCATCGAGGAAGAGGAAGCTCTCTTCACGTGGCTCTGGGCCCTTGATGACGGCGAAGGCAAGATCAGGGTCTATGACGCGGACACCGGAGATCTGAAGGTTACGTTCGACGGGGTAAGTCACGTCATGATGCGCCAGGCTTACGCCGGCCCCTCCGATGAGCCGACCGTCTGGATGGGCAAAGACGGCACTGCGTACGGCTTCACCAGGGGATTCCACGCCCACGGAGACCACGGACACATGGAGTTGCCGGAGGAAGTCGGGAGCGTGGCCACCGGCGCCGGCAATGTCCACCAAGGCGTCGGTTCACACGGTGACTACGTCGTCTATGCCAACGACGGCGACCAGACCTTCACCGTGATAAACGTCGATGACCTGAGCACAAGGACCGTGCATCACGGAAGCAGCCACTCCGCCGCCCTGTACGCGCATGGCCACATCGCGGCGACGGATATGCACAACAAGTGGGCGCGGATAATAGACGTGGGTACGGATGCGGTTATCGCCGAGGTCCCGATTGACACTCTGGCGCACGGCGACGCGTATCACCATGACTCGGAGAAGGCCTTCATAGCCACGTTAAACGGCTTCGAAGTAATCGACGCGGAGACGGGCGACAAGGGCGCTTTCATCCCTTATCCCACCTCGGGACGGGTCAACTTCCTTTATCACGCAGGGGAGAACCCGGTGGCCTTTGGACCTCACAAGTCCGACGGCGGTACCGACAAGATTTTTCTACTGCGCATGGACACCCGGACGGCTGAGGCTCTGACCGTCCCGGGGGCCGACTTGAATTGGAACATCAGCGGCGGCAATTTCGCCCTTTCGGCGGACGGATCGACGGTTGTGGCATCGGACCTTTCGAGCTCGGAGGCTTACGTCATCTGCATCGATCCTTCCTTGGGATGTTACAAGACCGTATCGACTCTCGAAGTGGCCTCATCCGACATGGCAGTCGCGATCAACCATGACGGGGATCATGTCTGGTTGATGAACAAGGCCACCGGCGACGTCTACTGCTACCATCCCGATGACGGCGAGCTGCACAATCAATGGAGCGTAGATGCTTCTACGGACTACATCTTCGTCACTTCTTACGACGGAGAGGTTATGAAGGACTACTAGAGCGCTCGCCTGTAGGAGGCACCCAATGAAGAAGCACATCTTGTTGTGCTCTGTTATACTCATTGCCCTCTTGTCGGACTCGGCGCGCGGCCGGGGACTCGGGGCCGGCAGCGGGTTGGGCGCGTGGCAGAATCCGGATCTTGGATTCGTTATGGATCTCAAGTGGGATCTCCACGACGCCGAGAGGGACGAAAACGGCAGAAAGATCTGGACGACCAGGGGGTTGAAGCTCTCCTCGGCCGAGCTTTCGATCGGCCATGAGATCGACCCCTACGGTCGAATCGATTTCAACGCTTTCTTCTCGGAAGAAGGCGCCGAAATCCACGAGCTGTTCTTTCTGCTACCGGCTCTCCCGCTGAACCTGAGCCTGAAGGGAGGACACTATCTCGCCCGCTTTGGGCGCTGGAGTCAGTTTCACAGCCACTCCATGCCGTTCGCTTCAGAGCCCAGGATTCTCCACGAGTACCTTGAAGGGCACCTTGCGCCCACGGGTTTGGAGCTTTCCTGGCTGGTTCCCATATCCCACTACGTCGAGCTGACGGGCGGCGTTTATAACTCAATCGTAGGCCACTCCCACGACACCGATCCGGTCTCCGAATCGGCCGAATGGGGACCGGGAAACCCTCCCCCCGGGTGTCACTTCCATGGCGACAGGATCCACTGCCCCGGGAACCCTGATCTCGAGGAGCTGTACTATTCCCTCGTCAGCGATCCCGAAGGGCCTACCCGTTCCAAAACGAACCGCGGTTTCGACGATCTCGCGTACTTGGGACGCCTCAAGAGCTCCGTGGAGTTCGGCCTGAGCTGGAGCGTTGACTTGGGCGCCAGTGTTATTCACCAGGAAAACTACGCCTACTCACAGCGATTTGACGGCCGGACCTATTCAAAAACGACCGCCGGCGCCGACGTGACGGTGTTCTGGACCCCTCCCGAGATGAACTTCTACCGAGGGATGGATTTCGGGGTGGAGCTCCTCGTCAATGACGAGCAGTTTGAGACGGTGGAAGAAGACGCGATCGTGCAGGAGGACCTGAAGCGTGCCGGGCTCTTCGGCTACGCTCGCTACAGGCACAACAGGAGATGGTCTTTCGGCGCCTTCGGCGAGACTTTTGAACCGCGAAAGGGTACAGATGACAGAAGACACCGGTTGGGAGGCTTTCTCACCTGGAACATCAGCCACTTCCAGTATGTCACTTTGGAGTTCTCCCGCTACGACAAGTCCCCATTCGCGGACCCGGTCAACTCGTTCACCATCCAATACGACGGTGTGATAGGCTATCACACCCATGGGAGTCAGAGATGAGCAACCTGAGATTCAACTCATTCAGTCGTTTGTCGTGGCGGCTGTCCCTGACTGCGATCTCGCTGATCCTCGCCATAAGCGCCGCCGCAGGCGATGCGGAGGGCAAGCTCAAGGTGGTCGCTTCGATCCCCGATCTGGGATACATGGCCGAGCGCATCGGCGGCGATCGGATTGAAGTATCCACCTTGGCCTCGGGCAGAGAGGACTTGCACGGCGTGCCTGCAAGGCCGAGCTTCATCCCTACGCTCAACAGGGCCGACCTGCTTCTCACTATTGGATTGGACGCGGAGCACGCGTGGCTGCCACCCTTGGCTCGGCAATCGCGCAACCTCAAGATAATGGAAGATCACCAAGGGTGGATCGAGGCGTACAAGGGAATAGACGTGCTCGACATACCCGAGATCATAAGCCGCGTAGAGGGCGAGCAGCACCCGGAGGGCAATCCGCATTTCAATATAGGGCCGCAATGCGGGGCAACTATGGCTTGGAACATAGCCGATGCGTTAATCAGGGAGGATCCGGAAAACGCGGAATTCTATGAGAGCAACGCGGAAGGCTACGAGCAGGAGATCGCGGCACTCGTCGAACGTCTCAAGGAAGACGGCAAGGCCCTGAGGGGAGTCGCCGTCGTCAGCTATCACCCGGATGTATCCTACGTCGCTCAGTTCTACGACATGGAGGTTGTGGGCTCTCTAGAGCCGAAGGCCGGCCTGGAGCCCACGGCGAGGCACTTGAGGGAATTGGCAGGCAAGGCCAACTCGGCGGGCGTGAAGCTGGTGATATATCACCAAGCACAGAGCGGCAAGCTCCCCGATGAGTTCGCCGACCGAATCGGGGCCGTGTCCGTACAGTTCGGTAACATGGTGGGGGCGAAGAAGGAGATAAGGACCTGGGCCGAGCTGCAAGAGCATAACCTCCGTGTTCTGTTGGACGCGTTGGCCAAGGCTCAGGGCTGATCACAAGCGGGAGAATCCGAAAGTTAGGAGGCCATTTCACACGTCATGAAAGCTCTGCTCAAGGTCGCGGGAGGCCGCTGGGGATACAGGAACGGCGGGAAGCTCTTTTGTCCGGCAAGGAGCATCACCTTTGAGGTGCGGCGCGCCGAGATCGTGCTTCTCAAGGGTGAGAACGGCACGGGGAAGACAACCATACTGCGCGGGCTTCTCGGACTAGTGGAGAAGGCCGAGGGAGAGGTGGCCTTCGCTACAGATCGATCCGAGATCGGGTACGTTCCTCAGGAATCCTCGATCGAGCGTTCGGTGCCTGCATCCGTACTGGATCTGGTGCGAAGCGGCAGCCCGGACAACTGGAACACCGGGGTCGGTCCCGCGGAGCACGCCCTTGACTACGTGGGAATCGCTGGGCTCAAGAACCGGCGGTACGCCATGCTCTCCGGCGGACAGCGGCAACGCGTTCTCGTGGCACGCGCGCTGGTTGGGAATCCAAAGCTCCTATTCCTGGATGAGCCGACCATCAATGTGGACGCGGAAACGGCCGCCGGCATAGGGGCGCTGCTGTCCCGGCTTTGCGGCGAGGTCGGTATGGGCATAGTCATCACGACACACGCGACCGGTTGGGTCAGAGCCACACGCGAGGTGCGCGTCTTCGCAGGAGAAGACTAATGAGCGAGTTCCTACAGGTGCTTGCCTTCTCTTGGATCCCCTTCGTGGGGGCGCTGGCCTTTGCTCTGACTGCCGCTCCGCTGGGCGCAGTGCTCTCCCTAAGGGACGAGATACTCCTCGGACTGGCCCTGCCACCCGTGGGAACCGCATCGATCGTCATCGCGGTGTTCGCCGGAGTGTCGGCGGACTCAACACTGGCGCTATATGCTTGCGCGGTGATCGGAATTCTATTGGTCAGCCTTGCGCTCGGCGGGAAGGGTCACGGGACCATGGCCTCCCCGCGCCGGCGGGGCGCTCTTCTCGCCTGCATCTTCTGCGCGGGGGAAGCGGCGACGATCCTGCTCAGCGCGATGTCCACGAACGTCGAGGCGCATCTACGGCATCTGCTCCGAGGCGAGATCCTGGCAATCGGGGTTGAGGGTCTTGTGGGCTTTCTCTGCCTGACGACCGTCGTCCTTTTTCTGGGTGTGCGAAAGCGCGGGCTGGTCTATGCCCTGGCGATAGACGAGGAGGGTCTTCTCGTGAGGACCCTCGCCAAAGGCAGGCTTGTGCTGTTCGTGTTTCGTGTTTTGTCCGCGGTCTTGATTGCAGCGGGCGTGATTTGGGTGGGCCCGCTATTGACGCTCGGGTTGCTGGCAATCCCGACGATGCTCTGGGAACGACGCGCTCCCAACCTCACTTGGTTCTTCTCAGGAGTGACGGTGATCGGATTCTCCTCCGTCGTTTTGGGCTTCGCCGGCTCCATCGTGGTGGATCTGCCGCCCGTCCCCGTCGTCATCTGCGCTCTCTTTGCGGTCGGAGCGGTGTTTGCACTGCTCAAGCGGGGTTGAGTAGTGTCCCTCCCGTAAAGTCCATCCGGGTTCGAATTGACGTGATTTCAGGCGGCGCCGGCTGAAATCTTGGTGTCAGATTTGGGAACGTAGTGCGGGGCCGGCGGATCGAGGGGGGATTTCCATTAAACCATCGAACCGAGGGCGGGATGCACGATTCGCAAGGTTTTGTGGGCTGTTCTTCCCGGCTGACCCCGCGACTATGTGCATATATCGGGGGAGAGTGGGGGGCGGCGATGCTGCTTAGGCCGCTGTCCTGGTGTGGCGATGATGCAGCCCGCCGAGGTGGCAGATGGCGACGATCTTGCCCATCTCGGGCGGCTTTCACGCGCGCAGCCGGGCGCGCATGAAGGCGCCTGTGGGCCTCTAGAAGAGGAAGGTCGACCGCGTGCCGGGAAAACCGGAGCCGGTCATCGTAACAAGCGAGCGGGCGGGCCCGCTCCTAGAACCCTCCGCTTACCCCTCCCTGGTCATGGCAGTCGCGAATGCACTGCTTCCGCGCTTCCTGGATCTCCTTGAGCTCGGCCTTGTGGCGGTCCACTTCCTGGCGTCTAAGCTCCTTCACTCCGTGGGAGTTGCCCGCGAGATCCTTCATGGCCTCGCTGTGACGCTTGTTCTCGTCCTTCGTCATGCCCGCGTAGTGCTCCGCGCACGCAGACTGGCATGACTGCTCGCTCGAGAAGTCCGACGCGCTGAACGGCGGCGCGTACTCCGGGCTCGGGTACTCGTAGTTGCTTTCGCTCGCCGGGTCGGTCACCTTCTGACACTGGAGCCCCAGGGCGGCCAGGCCGACCAAGACCACCAATACTCCGGAAATGTAGCGTTTCTTCATCGTGAAAACCCTCCTCCTATAATCCGAATTGAATATGCACGGCGCCCGCGAAGCTCTCGACGTTCAACGCCGAAACCAGCAGGCGAACGTAGCGCACCGGCTGAATGCCAAGGCCGAGATTCACTTTGTCGGTATCGTATTCCGCCAGAAACTCACCTCCTTGCCACAGTGGTTTTGTCAGTCCGCCGAAGACGCCGTCCAGCGGATGGTTTTTCGCGTCCATCCAATCGGCGCCCGCGCCCAGATGAAAGCCGAAGTCGCCCGCCATCCCAAGGCGCAGGTGCTTGGCGATAACCGCGAAGAGCGCGTTGTAGCGCTTGGTGCCCGTCAGGTCCTCTCCCCCCACGGCGACCGACGGCCAGTGGCCCCCCTCCCGCAGCAGCAACGCCTTGACGCTGAACATCCTGTCCTTGACCGAGCGGTCCGGGTTCTCGAGGGAAAACTGCGCTCCGGGCATCACGGTCAGTCTCATTGACACTTCCAGCCGGGGTAGAAAGCCCAGCGTCGCGAAGTAGGCTATGTTGTCGGACTGGTTTCGCCGCTCGACCGCCCACCTCTCATCCACGAAGCTCACGCCCGCGATGATCTCTCCGTCCTCGGCAAGCTCCGCCGTCGGCGTCATCAAAAGGCCGCTGGTCCCGTTCAGGGAAACCCGGGACGCGAGCGCCTCTCCCTCGCACCAGAACAGGAAGGCCGCCGCCACCGCCAGCGCCGGAGGCGCGGTTCGGCCGAGTAAACCTCTCCCCAAAACACCCTTCATCAGATGAACCATCTGGACTCTATCCACTCGGATACGTTGTTTCTTATGAACACCGGAGCCAGGTGCCTGTGAAGGTTCTCAATGGATATGCCTCCACCCGGCATCCGGCCGCCGGCCGTCACCTCATGCCTGTACTCCCAGGTCAAACGCGGCACCGTCTTGAACCTTACGGCCTTCGGCTTGGAGTACCTCGAGAGCGGGAGCGGTATCTCCACCAGGAACCCTCCCAGTGAATCTGTCTCGGTCTTGATCGCGAAAAAACCTATCGCCAACTCTCCGAACAACCGGGACAGGTCGAATCGCCCGCCGTGCTCCTTGCCCAGGAACCTGCCGAAGGCGGCCTTGAAGGTGACGTCTATCAGCGGATAGTAGTACTTGGCCCCCAGGGAGTAGGTGAAGGCCTCCGGGTCGGAGTACTCCCACACGCCGTCCTTCAGGGCCAGCTCGCCCGTCAGATGACCGCTTCCAGTGAGCAGGAACCTGTCACCCCATGCCCACCTGCCGGCCTCGAAATACACGCCGTAGCGCTCGTGGTCGAATATCCCCGCCCTGGCCAGCCCGAGCACGGCGCCGCGACGTCCGAGCCAGTCGAGCGTGACCCTGCCCGGGCGCACGCCCGAGGTCTTCTCCTCTATCTCGTCATAGAGCGGGATCACCAGTTGGCCGGTGGCAAGCAGCCCCTTGACCGGCGAGATCTCCGCCTGCGGAACCGCGTTGAACCTGGCCCTGATGGAGTCGTCGAATTGCTCGAACTCTACGGAAAAGGAAGGACCTACGGATAGATCGAGCCGCATGAACGACTGGTTTTCGCTCGCTTCGAGGTCGGGGGACTCGGGATGAGTATGGATCATCAGAGTCTCTGCGAACCCGCCGGGGTCCACGCGCCCGGAGGTGAAGAGCTGGTAATCATAGGAGCTTGTGGTAACCGAGACGACCGGCACGCCCGCGGTCATCGGGATCAGCGTCACCGTCCAGGGCTGGTAAAGCCCCTCGTCCGCGATGGCGAGGACGACACCCATTGCCCGCATCTCGTAGCGGTAGATCCTGTTCTCATAATATATACGCACGAGATCGCCCGGGTCTCCGGAGACTACGACGTTCTCGAAACCGTGCTCGACCAAGGAGTCGGAGAGGTCCTGAAGCACATAGGAGCGGGCTGAAGAGGAAGTCTCAGGCACCGACGCGAATAGGGACACCGACACGGCCAGGGCGATTAGGTTACACACGGTTGCGCCTCGACTGAGGAAGGAACGGGACAAGGGCGTGGTGCCAAAAACGCGTTGCGATATCACAGAAGAGATCCGCAACGCGGGAGTTTTTGATCTGCAAGGTGTATTGTATGCGGTCTTTCGCCGTGTGTCAAGAAGAAACGCCTCCGCGAGGGGCTTCTACCGGGCGTTCCCCTACTTCACCGGGAACCTGTCCGGCCCGCGGAGGGGCTTGTACCGGGCGCCGCCCTATTCCGCCGGGGGCGTGGACGGCCCGTCTGTGCGCACGTGGAGACGCCGTGTCGAGAGCACGGCCGGCGCCCGCTTCGCCGCTGGTTCTCCGCCCTCCGTGCGTTCGGTCCTGTAGGGGGCATGGGCTTGCGTCGGGCCCCACAGGCCTGTCCGCTGCCCGGAGAAGCCTGGGGTGGCGACTTCAGCCGCCGCTGGCTTGCACGGGCCCGCGGGTGTATGCTTGTTGGTGATGCGAATTCCATCGATCTATCCTCCCGAATGAGTACCGGGCCTTCCTGGGGCTGAACAAAAGCAGACGCGCTGCATACAGGATCTTGGGATCATAGTAGGCGGCCCGCCCGGTCGGAGCGGAGCAGATGAACAAAAAGAGACTATTCTGGCTCATAGGGATAGCATTCCTCGGCTTTCTCGCCTGGCGGATCGTATCCCTCGTCGCGGGGGGAGAGGAGCAGGGGGGCGGCCGCTTCGGGAGGCCCCTGGTCGCCGTCGAGGTGGCCCAGGTCAGCTATGAGCCCATCGAGGACACAAGACGTTTCACCGGGACTATTTACCCCCTGTACCAGTATGTAGTGGCGCCAAAGGTCTCCGGACGGATCACAAGGCTGAACGTGCGCATCGGCGACTGGGTGGACCGGGGGGAAATCATAGCCAAGATTGACGATGCTGAGTACCAGCAGGCGGTCCTGGAGGCGGACGCGAATCTCAGGATAGCCAAGGCGAACCTGGCGGAAGTACAGAGCCAGTTTGAGCTCGCCAAGCAGGAGCTGGAGCGGGTCCGGTCTCTGCAGGAGAAAGGAATCGCCTCTCCGGCCGAGCTCGACGCGGCGGTGTCCAACTACGATGCCCTCCAGTCGAGGATAAAACTCGCCCACGCGCAGGTCGAGCAGCGCCAGGCGGCGCTCAACTCCGCCAAGATCCGCCTGGGCTACACGGTACTAAAGGGCACGGAGCCGGGCTTTGTCGGAGAACGCTTCGCCGACGAGGGGAACCTGCTCGCGCCCAACTCGCCCGTGGTGTCGATCATAGGGATCGACACGGTGATAGTCCGCACCACCGTCATCGAACGCGTTTACGGGCAGATCGAAGTGGGCCAGCCCGCCGAGGTGGAGGTGGATGCGTATCCGGGGCGGGCTTTCTCCGGCACGGTGTCGCGCATAGCGCCCATGCTCGACGAGGAGTCGCGCGTCGCGAAGATGGAGGTGGAAGTCGCCAACGAATCGCTGCTCCTGAAGCCGGGAATGTTCTGCGCCGTCGCCGTCAGGCTCGCGGAAAAGGGCTCCGCCCAGGTCGTGCCGGCGCAGGCGGTTGTGAGTCGCGCCGGGCAGACGGGGGTGTTCGTGGTTCGCGGCGACGAGGCTATCGCCCATTACGTCCCCGTGGAGCTGGGAATCAGCACCGCCGACAAGAGCGAGATCCTGAGGCCGGAGATCGAAGGGCTCGTAGTCACCCTGGGCCAGCACCTGTTGGAAGAGGGCAGCGGCGTCATACTGCCGGAGGAGCCCGAGGACGATCAGCGCCGGAGAGAAGCGGGGAAGGCCCCGTAAGAACGGCGGCCTCCCGAGCCGTTCGCCGGCCCGGGGAGGCGGTTTCAGTGCGCGGCCTGCGCGGCGGGTCCGGTCGAAAAAGCAGTGAAGGGTTGAGTCGATGAACATCGCCATGGGGCCGGTCAAGCGGCCCGTTTTGACCTTTGTCGTATTCCTGATAGTCATAGTGCTGGGCGTGGTGTCGCTTTCCAGGTTGTCGATAGACCTCATGCCCGAGGTCACCTATCCCGCCATTTCAGTCATCACCGACTACGGGAACGTGGGGCCTCAGGAGATGGAGGAGCTGGTCACCCGCCCGCTCGAAGAGGCTCTTGCCGCCGTGCAGGGCGTGGAGGAAATCACC
This sequence comes from uncultured bacterium, assembly GCA_964531335.1. Classification (GTDB taxonomy): domain Bacteria; phylum Eisenbacteria; class RBG-16-71-46; order CAZHEV01; family CAZHEV01; genus CAZHEV01. The sequence goes on from CAZHEV010000004.1 coordinate 223,517, forward strand.
TCAAGCTCCACGGAGGGGCGCAGCATGGTCAGGGTGGCCTTCGATTGGGGCACCGACCTGGACGTGGCCGCGAACGATATCCGAGATCGAGTGGACCGGGCGATGGGGCGGCTGCCCGAGGATATAGAGCGGCCCATGATAAGGAAGTTCGACCTGTCCGCCTTCCCCATCCTCATCCTGGGCGTGTCCAGCCGGATGGACCCCCTCGATCTGCGCCAGCTCGTCGAGGACCAGGTAAAGTACCGGCTCGAGCGCACGCCCGGCGTGGCCGCCGTGGACATCTGGGGCGGACTGAACCGAGAGATACACGTCGAGCTTCAGGGCGAGCAGCTAAAGGCGCTCGGGCTCTCGACGGACCAGATACTTGCTGCGCTTCGAAACGAGAACAGGAACATACCGGCCGGCCTCTACGACAGAGGCAACTTCGAGATCCTGATGCGAACGCAGGGCGAGTTCACCTCTCTTGAGGAGATCGAGAACACGGTCGTCACGTTGCGCCAGGGCACGCCGATACGCATCGGCGACGTGGCGCACGTGGTCGACTCGTGGGAGGAGATCCGCCGGGTCATCCGCATAGACGGGAATCCGGGCCTGCGCATATCGGTGAGCAAGCAGTCGGGTGCAAACACGGTGAGCGTCGCCGAGGCGGCGAAGGAGGAGATCGAGCGGATAAACCGCGACCTGCCCCAACTCCAGCTCATCCCTCTCATCGACACGTCCAAGTACATACGCCGGTCCATAAGCAATGTGGGAAACGCTACGGCCGCCGGCGGCATACTGGCCGTGATCGTCCTTTTCCTGTTCTTGCGGAACCTGTCGAGCACCGCCATCATCGCCACGGCTATTCCGATCTCGGTGACCGCGACCTTCGGACTGATGTACTTCGCGGGTCTCACGTTGAATATCATGACCTTCGGAGGGCTGGCCCTGGGCATCGGCATGTTGGTGGACAGCTCCATAGTCGTTCTCGAGAACATATACCGTCACAGGGAGCGGGGCGGATCGCCCGAGAAAAGCGCCCTGGAGGGAACGTCCGAGGTGTGGTCTGCCATTCTGGCGAGCATACTGACGACCATTGTCGTCTTCCTGCCGGTCGTGTTCATACGCGGCATGTCCGGCACCATGTACAAGCAGATGGCTTACGTCGTGAGCTTTTCGCTTCTGTGCTCCCTGGTGGTGGCGCTGACTTTGATACCGATGCTGGCGTCGCGGTTTTTGCGCTACAGGCCTCCGAACCCGCAAAGGGCCGCAAGCCGGCTGGGCAGGGTGTATGTCCTGAGCGAGAACACCTTCCGGCGCGTCGAGGCCCGTTACAGTCGCCTTCTGAAGTGGGCTCTCGACCATAAGAGGGTCGTCGTGGGCGCCACGGTGGTCCTCTTCATCGTGTCGATAGTGCTGATAAGGTTCATCGGCGTGGAGCTCATGCCCGCGGCCGACGAAGGAGAGGCACGCATCGATCTGGAGATGGCGGTTGGGACGAGGCTCGAGGTCATAGACCAGGCCACCCGCACCGTCGAGGAGGTGGTCCGCCGGGAGGTGCCGGAGATGGTTTCCATGCTCTCCAGGGTGGGCGGCGGGGGCTGGCGCTCTAGAGGGGGGCATACGGCCCAGTTGAGGATCACGCTCGTGCCCCGGGCGGAGAGGACCCGAAGCAGCGAGGAGGTGGCGAACGATCTCCGGCAGGCCCTGAGCGGCATCCCGGGTCTGACCGTCCGCACCCGCGCCGGGCAGGGGCTGTTCCTGCTGAGGCTGGGCTCCTCCGACAGCGACAACGTAAGCGTCGAGGTGCGAGGATACGATCTGGAGACCGCCCACAGGCTGGCGAAGACGGTCGAGGAGCTCGTCAAGACCGTGCCGGGCATTACGGACACGAGGGTCAGCCGGGAAGAGGGCACGCCGGAGCGGCTCATCCGCATCGACCGCCAGAAGGCTGCCGACCTGGGGCTTACGGTGTCGCGCATCGGAGAGGCGCTCCAGACCGCCATAGGCGGCACTTATGCCTCTTATTTCCGCGAAGGGGGCGAGCAGTATCGCATACTTGTGCGCTTGAGCGAAGAGGACCGCAAAGACCTCGCGGACCTGCTGGACCTGACCGTCATAAACAACAGAGGCGAGCCTGTCATCCTTCGCAATGTAGTACGGACGGTGGCCCAGGAGGGCCCTGTCAGGCTGGAGAGGAAGGACCAGGAGAGGACGATCACGGTGAACGCCAACTTCACCGGCCGGGACATGGGGTCCGTGATATCCGATATCAGAGAGCGGTTGCGCGCCGTGCCCGTGCCGAAGGACTTCGCAGTCCTTTTCGGAGGCGACTACGAGGAGCAGCAGAAGGCCTCCCGCGAGCTCATGCTCAGCTTCATCCTCGCCATCGTGCTCGTCTACCTGGTCATGGCCGGGCAGTTCGAGTCTTTCAGGGATCCTTTCGTGGTGTTGTTCTCGATCCCCATGGCGATAATAGGCATCGTGCTGACCATGATACTTACAGGCACGATCTTCAGCATACAGGCGTACATAGGATGTATCATGCTGGCCGGCATCGTCGTAAACAACGCCATCCTTCTTGTGGATTACACCAACCAGCTTCGCCGAAACGCCGGGATGGATCTTACCGAGGCCGTCATGGTCGCCGGCTCGCGCCGGCTGCGGCCGATACTCATGACCACGTTGACGACCGTACTGGGACTTCTGCCGCTCTCGTTCGGTCTCGGAGAAGGCGGTGAAGCCCAGGCCCCGTTGGCCCGCGTGGTAATCGGGGGGCTGCTCAGCTCCACCTTGATCACATTGGTTCTGGTCCCCGTGATGTACAGCGTGCTCGAGCGCAGGCTCAAGTCGCGCGAGGCGCGGCTCAGCGGGGACGGATTAGGAGAGAGATCATGACACGGGCTCCGTTGCCGGTTCTGCTGGCCTGCGGGCTGCTGTTTCCGAGTTGCGGGTGGGCCGGGCCGGCTCCTGTCACATCCCCGACGGGACCCGACACCCTTTCGCTGGGGTTGCAGGAGACGATACTGACGGCTCTGGAGCGCAACCCTACCGTGGCAATACAGCGCGTGGACCCCGAGATAGCGGACACCTACTACCGGGAAGAACGAGCCGCTTTCGATCCCGAGCTTTCCTTCTCGGCCGGCAAGAGCAAGACCAAGAGCGAGCGGTTCCTGGGATCGAGGCCGGAGCCTTTCGAGCTTACCTCGGAGCGGGTACAGTACGATCTTTCCATAAGCCAGGACCTGCCCGTCGGAACTACGATATCTGCGGACGCCTCGATAAGCGGATCGATATCCAGCATCTACACGGACCAGTACACCGGGCGCATAGGCATGACCATCACGCAGTCACTGCTGCGGGGCCTGGGCGCCGGATACAACCTGGCCAACCTGCGAAAGGCGCGCATCGACGTCGAGATCTCCGAGCTGGAGCTGAAGGCCGTCGCCGAGCAATTGACCGCCGATGTCGAGAATGCCTACTGGGACCTCTATCTGGCGAAGCAGGAGATCCGGATCCAGCGCAGGTCGCTCGAGCTTGCCGAACGGCAGATGGACGAGTCCAGGGAGCGGATCGCGGTAGGCAAGCTGCCGGAGCTGGAGCTGGCCGCGGTCCAGGCGGAGGTGGCCACGCGCAAGGAGGCGCTGATCGACGCTCAGAGCCGCTACGAGCAAGCCCGGCTGCATCTGTTGTTTCTCTTGAATCCGACCAGGCGGAGCAACTGGGACCTGGTGCCCGTTGCGACGGATCGGCCGTTCGTGCCCGTTGACACATTGGACACCGTTCATACTCACGAGGACTTGGCGTCGAGGTACAGGCCGGACCTCAGGCAGGCGCGGTTGGATCTGGAAAAGAACGAGCTGGACATAGCGCGGACGAGAAACGGGTTGCTGCCGAGGCTGGACCTTTTCGTCACGCTCGGAAAGACGAGGTACGCGCAGTCCTTCAGCGAGGGCACTCCGGATCTGGGAAGCCCTTTCTACGATATTTCAGCCGGCGTGACGTTTGACTTCCCCATAGTCAACCGGGGGGCGCGAGCGGAGCGCGCCCGATCCAAGCACGCGAGGGAGCAGCTCGAGCTGGCGCTTCAGAACATGGAGCGACTGGTGCAGCACGACGTGCGCTCCGCCTACGTGGAGGTCCTGCGATCGCGCGAGCAGATAGAGGCTACTCAGGTGGCCAGCGATCTCCAGGAGAAGAAAGCCGCCGCCGAGCTGGAGAAATACCGGGTGGGAAAGTCGACGAACTTCCTCGTGCTGCAGGCCCAGCGCGATCTGATCGAGAGCCAGCTCGATGAAGCGCGCGCCAAAGTCGCATACTTGGACGCCCTCGTGAACCTCTACCTGATGGAGGGCACCCTTCTGGAGAGGAGGGGAATCCGCTCCTACGGCCCCGACGGCGAAGATTGAGGGCCGCGCGTCCCCCTGGCCCCCCCCCCCGCGGAATGCTGCTCGCGGGCCTGAGGTCAACTCACCGGCGCAAGCCGCGGCGCGCTGCGATCGGCCTCTAGCGGCGGCCGGATCTCTCGCCGCCGCCGCCCGGCGGATTCTACGCGAAAGCCTTGGGGCTCTGGCCCCTCGGCGTTTGCTCTGCTATAGTCGTGAGGTTCTGTTTTTACGGCTTGGTCTTCGGCTATGTGAGGAGCAACCTTTATGGCGGAGAAGAAAAGGCACGATTACGATTTGGGCGAGATTGCCCGCCGGGCGATGTTGGAACGCGGCCTGGCGCCGGATTTCGAAGCAAAGGTGCTGCGTGAGCTCGAGAGGATAGAAGGTCCGGTAATCGAGGAGGATGAGTCGATCCGGGATCTCAGGGCCCTTCCCTGGTGCTCGATAGACAACGACGACTCGGAGGACCTGGATCAGATCACCGCGGCCGAGGAGCTGGGAAACGGCTCGGTCAAGGTCATGGTGGCTATCGCGGACGTGGACGCGGCGGTGGAGAAAGGGACGGCCATAGACGGTCACGCTGAGAAGAACACCACGTCGGTGTACACGGGCGTAAAGATCTTCCCGATGCTGCCCGAGAAGCTCTCGACCGACCTAACGTCTCTTTCCGAGGGAGAGGAGCGATCGGCGGTAGTCGTCGAGATGGTGGTGGACGCAAAGGGCGTGGTGGGCGAGTCCGACGTCTACAGGGCGGTCGTGGTCAACAAGGCCAAGCTCGCTTATGATGCGGTGTCCGATTGGCTTGAAGGAAAGGGGAACGGGGGCGCGGGGGATGAGCTCTCGTCGGTCGAGGGCCTCGAGGGACAGATCAGGATCCAGGACGATGCGGCTCAGAGAATGAGAAGTCTGCGCCACGAGCGCGGGGCTCTGGAGTTCGAGACCATCGAGCCGCGCGCAGTGGTCAGGGACAATAAGGTTATAGATCTCGTTCACGTGGGAAAGAACCGCGCCCGCGAGCTCATAGAGGACTTCATGATCGGGGCCAACGGGGTCGCGGCGAGGTACCTGGACGAGCGCGGATACGCCTCCGTCCGGAGGGTGGTGCGCTCGCCGAAGCGATGGGGCAGGATAGTGGAGACCGCGGCCGACAACGGCTACGAGCTGCCGGCGGAGCCTGATTCCAGGGCATTGGGCAAGTTCCTTCGACAGATGCGGCGTAAGGACCCGGAGAGGTTCCCCGACCTCTCGTTGACCGTGATCAAGCTCATGGGCTCCGGGGAGTACGTTCTCGATCTTCCCAAACAGGAGTCTCCGGGGCACTTCGGCCTGGCCGTCCGCGACTACGCCCATTCGACGGCGCCCAATCGCAGATTCCCGGATCTCATCATCCAGCGTCTCTTGAAGGCCGCCGTCCGCGGGAACAAGAGCCCTTACGGGAAAGACGAGCTTCGCTGGCTGGCCGAGCATTGCACCAAGCAGGAGAACGCGGCGGACAAGGTAGAGCGCCAGGTGAGGAAGTCAGCGTCAGCCCTGGTCATACGCGACAGAGTCGGAGACTACTTCGACGGCATAGTGACGGGCGCCTCGCAGAAGGGGACATGGGCGAGGGTCTTCAATCCGCCCGTCGAGGGCAAGGTGGCGCACAACTGGGAAGGGCTCGACGTGGGCGATAAAGTCAGGCTGAAGCTAATAGGCGTCGACATCCCGAGGGGATTCATAGATTTCGTAAAGGTCGGGCCCTGACCACAGGCCATTGTCCGGCGCCGACACTGCTCGCGCGCTCGATCGAAGGCCTGCGGCCGGAAGCTACCTGTAGAGCGACTTCAGGCGCCCCCAAGTGCTCTTGTCCAGGGGCGTGCCCGTGCACGGATTGTAACCGTCTTTGCCGAACCCCACGCATCCGAACATGCCGGGGTGGGTGAGCTGATTGCAGTTGGAGGATCCGTCGCACCACTCGGCGTATCCGTAGCTCGGATGCTCGCAGGTGCACATCTCGCTCGTGCCCGCGTAGACGAATACGTCGAGTATTCCCATCGTCAGATGCGGGTCGGTCTGCGCGAAATACCACGACTGATAGATCCCCTCATCGCTTCCCGGCCAACCCGAGGTGGGAGTCTGAACGTCCGAACAGCTCGTCCAGCCGTAGAAGTAGAACGGGCCTTCGCAGCACAATCCATACTTGGTGGACTTGACGGAGGTCGTCAGATTCAGCCCGAGCACGTAGACGTCATAGCGACCGGGACCGGAGGGCGCGTTTACCGACACGTCTCCCCAAGGGGTGTCGTTGCAGTTCTGGATGGAGAAGCCGCAGTCGTTCCCCTGAGAGTTGTGGGGCCCGGCGTAGTGCAGCCCCCAGGTCTTGTCGTATATGGGATTGGCGCGGGCGTCGCCGGCCACCGCTACGGCCAGGACCGGTAGGGCGAGGGTCAGGAAAAGCAGTAGCGTCTTTCTCATGCTGAAGCCTCCTTTGCCGCTGGCTCGTCGGAAGGCGGGCTGTCATTGCTCATTTTCTTGATTCGCCATGCCAGCTCACGATGATGTCGTGGTCCGGCATGAAGTCGGTCGTCTCATACACGTGGAAGGTCTTTCCCTTCGATGTCCTCTCCTCGAAAGGGTAGTTGAAGTCTATATTCTCGGCGCCCTCGGGCAGGTGGACCTCGAAAACGGCGTGGCTGAGCGGGTGTCCCCAGCCCTGCGTGGAGGTCACGATGTAGCGGACATAGTGCGCCAGAAGCGCCTGCCTGTACACCACCCGCACTTCCAGCCCCTCCTTGGGACAGGGGGGCAGGGTCCAGCGGGCGACACGCCGGCGGGGGATGTCTTTGTAATCGAGCGGATACCACTTCCCGCGGGGTATGCGGTACTCGAAGCTGACGGCGCGCGCCCCGCCGAGCAACGTATCGGCCGGGTAGGGGTACAGCAAATCGGTCTTCGAGGCCTTCGACGGTCTGCACACGAATCTGTAAAGGCTCTGCACCTCGACGGAGTCCTCTTGCACGAAGATGCGCACTATCTCGGAGTCGAAGCGAAGCGGCCGTTGCTTCTTGGAGTCCTCCTGTGTGGACGCCGGGGCGGCCGCGACCGCAATCAATACCAGCGCGACGGCCAGTGCCGGCGCTGATACTCGGAACGACTTCCTGCGGGTGGCGGTTCGTGATGAGTAGGGGGCCATTTGGCGCTTCCTCGGGTGCGGTGCGGTCGGTATCGACGTCTTGGCGTCTGTTAAATATTATATACAAAATCCACGCCAACATCAAGATCAACAGATCTTTGCGCCGGGACTCGGGGGCGCCCGCTGCGGCCTCTCGCCTTTTCGCGTCTCCGCGGTCCGGGCCGGGGACCGATTCCGTCGCGGCCCATACGGTGCCGTACAGGGCCCGACACGAAGAGACCCGGGGGCGTGGCCCGGGTCTCTTCGCAAGGACTGTGTCGTGCGGCGCCTCCCGGCCGTCTAGCTTTCGCTTCCGGCGTGGGCCCCCTCTTCCTCCCGAACCGGGGCCTCTTCGTAGCGTCCCCCCAGATGCTTGGCCAGGAACTGCTCCGCGGCGGCGTAGAACTCGAGGCGGTTCTCGGGCTTGGCGAATCCATGGCCCTCATCCGGGAACAGCATGTACCTGTAGTCCACGCCCTTCTCCTTCAGCGCCTCGACTATCTGCTCAGACTCCGCCTGCTTGACTCTCGGATCGTTCGCGCCCTGGGCTATGAGCATGGGGATCTCTATCTCGTCCGCCTTGTGGAGCGGTGAGCGCTCCACGAGAAGCTGTTGCTCGGTCTCGGGGTTGCCGATCCGCTTGTACAAGATCGCCCTGTAGGACGACCAGTAAGGTGGAATGGACGTTATGAACGTCTCGAGGTTCGACGGGCCCACGATGTCCACCGCGCACGCGAAGACGTCGGGCGTGAAGGTCGCCCCCACGAGCGCGGCGTAGCCTCCGTACGAGCCGCCGTATATGGCAACCCTTTCGGGGTCCGCGTATCCCCGGCCGATCGCCCATTCGACGCCGTCGATCAAATCGTCGTGCATCTTGCCGCCCCACTCCTTGTTCGCGGCGTTCAGGAAGTCTTTTCCGTAGCCCGTGGAGCCGCGGTAGTTGATCTGCAGGCAGATGTAGCCGCGGTTCGCCAGCCATTGCGCCTCGGGATGATAGCCCCAGGTGTCCCGCGCCCAGGGGCCGCCGTGCACGTTGAGGACCATGGGAAGACCCTTCCTGTCCTTCTCCGGCGGGAAGGTGATGTAGCCGTGTATGGTCATTCCGTCCCTGGACTCGAATGAGATCGGCTCCATCGACGCGAGCTGGTACTCGTTGAGCGCCGGCTTGTGGTAGAAGAGGAAAGTGCCCTCTTTCGTGTCCCTCTCGAACGCGTAGTAGGATACGGGACCGTCGTCCTTGGTGAAACCGACCAGCCAGGTGCCGTCCTCGTTGTCTCTGTCGTGTATATAGTAATCACCTGCATCCAGAGCGGCTATCGCCTCGATGTCGTCCTTCACGGACTCGTCGATGATCTTCCACTCGCTTCTCTCTCGCATGAAGACGACCGCCTCGACCTCGTAAGTATCAGGATTGATCATGATCCTGCTGACGTCGTAGACCGGGTCCGCGGCGATCACCGATATCGCGCCCGTCTCGATGTCCATCTTCACCAGCTGGCTCGCGTTCGCGTTCCGCGAGTCCCTCATGTACAGCGCGTCGCCGTCCTTGGCGAAGCTCACCATCTCGCTGCTCATCGCGTCCTCTGGGCCCCAGGTGAGGAGCTTGTCCCAGTTGCCCTCCGGGCTCTCCCTGTAGAGCAGATCGAAACCGCCCTCGGGAGTCGCCGCCATGGCGGCGCGCACCTCGAGCTGGGCGTCGGCCAACCACGCGACGACGTTGCCCGGGTTTCTGGCGACCATCTCGAGGTCGCCGGTCGTGAGGTCGAGGTGATAGACATCGTGTACCTGAGGGTTCTCCTTGTTCATGCCGATCAGGAGCTCATTGGGATAGTGCTTGTTACGGTCGACTATTTGGACCTGCACGTCCTCATAGGGAGTCAGATCCTTGATCTCCTCCGTCTCCAGGTGCACGCCGTAAAGCCGCCAGTTCTCGTTTCCTCCGACATCTTGGAGATACATTATGTGATCTCCGTCGGCCGCCCAGAAGTAGCGCCTAATTCCGCGATTGTCGTCCTTTGTAACCGGCCTGTCGTCCTCCTCGCCGATGGTCTTCACCCATACGTTGAGCACGCTGTTGACCAGCTCGCCGGGGTCATCCACTGCGTCCCCATCCCGGTCTTCGTAGTACTCAACCGGGGCGAGATAGGCCATCATGGTGCCGTCGGGCGAAATCCTGGGCGCGGCCTTGTCAGGGTTGCCGAACAGCACGTCTCTCGGAATGAGCTCGGCTTCCTTCTTGCCGCACGATCCGACCACCAGCGACAGCACGACCGCCGCAACCGCGAGCGCAAAAAGACGCGTGTACTTCTTATGGTCCATCTTCGTCCCCCTTCCCGGAACAAGCGACCTGGCCGCCGCGTGACTTGCGCCGGCCTCTGAGCTATCCTATTGTACGTCCGTTACCGCCCCCAAACTTCGTTACCGCCCCCAAACGGAGTACAGTCTATTCGAGGGGGAATGGCGTTGCAAGCACCATCCGGCCGGGCTCCGCGGCAGGGCTCGACGGAGAGGACTGGGCCGGCCCCAGGCGGCGGTTATTCTCTTATCGTACATAATAGCAGGTAATTAGGGGCGCCGTCCACGCTACGGAGCCGAGTATACGACATGAGCACCGACCAGTACGAAGAGGCCGAAGCTCCCGACGCTGATTTCGATCCCGGTGAGTAGGCTGCTGATGACATATCTGGAGACGGAGGCGATGAACAAAGAGTACAAAGAGGCGGAGGCTCTTGTCCTGGTCGATCGAGGCGAGGTCCCCGGCCGGGCCGTGTGAAGGTCCTACTCCGTCACCTCAACGTGGGTCCCGGCGTACCACACGAACCTCTCCTTGATCTTCGAAACCATCTCCCGGAGCTTCTTCGGGGTGGGCTCTTGATCCTCCGGCTGGGAGGCGCCGACCTTTATGGGGAGAGCGGGGTCTCCCGGAAACTGAACTACTATCCGGTACGGCTTCCCGGTCTCACCCTCGCGCTCTTCCCCCCCGGCCGCCGGGCTCTCTGCCACTATCACCCCTTTGTCCGTGTCCACCGTCCTCAGCTCGAAGCCCAGGTCCTGGAGCGTGAAGGCCATCCTGTTCATTCCGTCCCAGAGCTCGCCGTGCCAGTACAGGGACTTCTCGTTCATGGACTTGCCGCAGCCGAAAAGCAGGGCCGCGGCGGCCAGGATCGCAAGAGCCGTAATCTCAATGGTCTTCAGTCGCATAGATTCACCACCACGAGTTCCGCCGCGCCGGCGATGATCGGACTCCGGGGACAGCGTACGTGTCGCCCTGCACGGATCCCGGGCTCGCGTATCGACAATACCGGCCCGCTTCACCCGTTCGTCCGCGCCGCCGGGGTACCCCCACGACCTATATACAGACTCGCGGGCCTTCCTGCAAGGGCGAACGGCCCGGCGTTTATGTGTTGGCACCGCCCCCTCGAGAGGTTAGGGTAATTGGAGCCGGGCTCTTCGGCCGTCCGCGGCACCCCAAGATTATCAAGCAACTGTGTAAGGAGGATTGATGGAGAGCGCCCCGTTGATCACGAACGACGCGGTAGTCCTTGGCATTCTGATGGTTATACTGGGGTTCGTGTTCTACACCTCCAGCAGGCCCACGGGATTCTGGAAGAAATTCTATGGCGTCGTGCCGTCGCTTCTTCTCTGCTACTTCCTGCCTTCGCTCCTTAGCACCGCGGGCGTCATTTCAGGCCATGAGTCGAGTCTCTACTTCGTATCGTCCAGGTTTCTGCTCCCGACCAGCCTGGTGCTTCTCACCCTGAGCATCGATCTCAAGGGGGTGCTGCGCCTGGGTCCGAAGGCCTTGATCATGTTCTTCGCCGGGACGACGGGCGTGGTGGTGGGAGGCCCCCTGGCCATAATAATCATGTCCGGGATCAACCCCGAAGTGGTGGGCGGCGAGGGGGTCAACGCCGTTTGGCGGGGACTGACGACGGTGGCGGGGAGCTGGATAGGAGGCGGCGCGAATCAGGTCGCCATGAAAGAGAGAAGTGGTCCCCGGAATTCGGACAGCATGCTAAGGTGGACTCTTCCCACATGA
>CAZHEV010000005.1:0-188278 GCA_964531335.1 uncultured bacterium
CACCTCCGTCCCTGCTTCGAACGGCGCTACGCGTCGTGCAGACAATGACGTCTAGAGGATCGAAAGGACTGAGAGCAATGCTGATTATGGGTTCGGGCAAGTAAGGGAAATCTCGGACGGCTTCTCTCCAAGATCCGCCACCGTCCCTGGAGACGTCCAAGAAGCCGATGAATATCGCTGTCTCTCCACCTGCCCACGCGAGGTCGCAGTCCATGGGGCTTATCTTGAGATCGGCGTAGATCAGACCTCCTCCGGGCGCCCCCGATACGGAGGACCAACTGAGCCCTTCGTTCTCGCTTCTATACACTGCGTCCCCAGCGGCAATCACGGCACCATCCCCGCACTGTACGGTTTCGAGGACCCCTATTTTGGAAGCGTAGGGGGCAGATGAGTCGGCAACGCCCTCGTCTGAGCGTCGCCACGTCTCTCCACCATCGTCTGAGCGGTAAAGGCCCGGAAAATAGGGAATGCCGGACTTGATGCCGGCCAGCAGGGTACCGTCACTCAGCACCGCCACGTCTTGAACGCCGCGGTTGCCGTAGTGGCCGAAGACCACTTCGGAAAGACTGGTGTCCGCGAGACCGATGTATTCCCATTGGTTGCCCGCCTGCTCCAGGTCCAACCGAAATAATCCCTCGTCCGCGGCACAGGCGTACAGGTAAGGCCAATCCAGCTCCAGCTCGATGGCCCAGTGATTCTCAAACCCCAGCGAGCTCCACTCGGGCTCATCGGGGATCTGTCCGTGTCCAAGGGGATTGTCCTTGTCGCAGGCCGCAATCAGAAGAAGCCCTGAGAGAACAAGAGTGACCATCAGCCTGCGCTGACCGTCGCGTTCTCCCGACTCGCCTCTCTGCCGACCGTCCGGAGCGTCGGATGTTCGACCTCGTACAAGAGGGCATATCATTGTAGGAATCATCATAAAGAACTCCTATTCGGGATGCGCTCTGTCGCCTGGCACGCCCGACCTTTGGGCGCCTCTATTTCAGGGACCGAATTCGGCCCATTTGAGCCTGCCGACCCCACCCCTTTACCTAAGGGAAGCAATAAGCCCACGCTGCCTGGCAGCGTGGGCTCCTAGGAGTTCATTCTTCATGTATATCATTCTGAAAGGCCACGAGGATGCCCTCCCAATCTAGACGGTACAACTTTATGCGGATTCGCGGATAACGTCAAGAGATCTCTTGTGTCTTTCTTTGCTTCAGTCTTCCCGCGTTCTTGCATTGATCTCTCCTTTCCCGCCAACTCCATAATAGGCAAGCCATTGCCCAGCCGAGCATGATGACGTTCCATTGACGTTCCCGGGGCGGCTACACGATATCCGAACGATTCGAGGTCCTTCGCAGCAAGCAGTCCGCGGGGGCATGGGACCCTTTCCGCGCCGCGAAGTGGGCATGGCGAGTGGCATGGGCTCACGAGGATCCTGCATGGGGGGGCTGGGTGCGGACGAGGGCGGCGATTGCGCTTGACAGACGGGGTCGTCCGCAATAGTGTGGCTGCGGCCAGGAGGGAGCATGCGCATGGCTGGGCTCAAAACATCCGCGGGTGCTCAAAGACTGGCAGCGGCCGTGTTGGCGGTCGGGATAGGGACGATCGAGCTGCTGGGCATCCACGGCGTCTTCCGCCAGCCCTTCTCGGGGATGGCCCTGACGGGCTTCCTGATAGCCAGGGTGGAGCCGGCCGGCCCCGCCGAGACCGCCGGCCTGGCCGAAGGCGACGTGATAACGGCGGTGGACGGCGTGCCGACGAGCCGCCAGTTCCGGTGCAAGCTTATAATGGACAGGGCGACCGTCGGTCAGACCCTGGACCTTTCTCTTTCCAGAGACGGACGTCCCTTCAAGACCACTCTGACTTTCGCGCCCCTTCCCCGTGGAGAGGCGCTTATCTATCTCAGCCGCTCCGCGGTGAGCGTCATCTTCCTGCTTTTGGCTATTGCTGTATATCTTAGACGCACCGACCGGCTGGGCTTTATTTTCTTTCTGTTGTGCTCCTCCTTCGCCGTGCTTCTGGGGACATCGCCCCCCGTTCAGGACCTCCATCTACTTGTGGGATATCTCGGGCTCATCACGGCGGCCGTGCACCTGGTGCCCGCCCTGTTCGTCCATTTCTTTCTGCTTTTTCCCAAGGAGGAAAGGAAGCCTTCGCGGAGGACGATGGCCCTGGTGTACGCCCCGGCCATCGGCCTGGCCGCCGTCTCCATCACGCTTCTGACGGCCGGCAGCTTCACGGACGCCGCGATCGGAAGGACGCCGGTGCTGGTCATGAACGCGGCTTCGTCTCTATATCTCGCCGCGTGCTTCATCGCGGGCGCGGTCCTTTTCATCATGACTTACTACAGGCACCGCTCATCCGAGACGCGCCGGCGGCTCAGGGTCGCCCTGTGGGGCACGGTCGCCGGCATCCTACCCATAGCCCTGGTGACCGTCGCGCTGAACCTGCGCCCCACGCTGGAGATACCCGGCGAGCGCTTCATAGTCTTCTCCATAGCGTTGGTCCCCGCGTCCTTCGCCTACGCGATAGCCAGATACAGGCTGCTGGACATCCAGCTCCTCATACGGAGGAGCCTGGTCTACTCGATGTTGACCGCGGTCTTCGTGGCCGTCTTCTTTCTCGTGGTTACGCTTTTCGGAAAGGCGGTCGGCAGCATCACCGGAAAGCCGGGACTCCTGGTCTCGGTCGCGTCAATATTCGTCATAGCCGTGATGGCGAACCCGTTGCGCAAGAGGGTCCAGGTGGCGGTGGACCAGGTCTTTTTCAGAAAGAGATACGACAGCTTCAGGGCGCTCAAGGAGCTCGGCGAGGCGCTCTCCACCGCCATGGACCTCGACGCGCTGGTCATGATTTTGGTATCGCGCATATCCTCGACACTCGGCATCGAGAGACTGGCGGTCTATATAAGGCACAGGACGGAGCGCAGCGAGGCTCTCGAGCTGAAAGGCGGCGGTCCCGGAGGGAAGCTGCCCGACAAGGTAGATCTCAACGGGGCGGCCACGGAGGCCCTCGAAAGAGCCCGCGCCCCCATGTCGTTGAGCGATCTCGCTTCCTTCGGAGATGGCGCCGAAGCGGCCGCCCGGGCCATGGGTCAAAGCGGGCTGTCCTCGGCCGTCCCGTTTCTGGCGTGGGGCAAGCTGCGCGGGCTGATGCTCATCGACGTCGACTCCTCGGAGATGTCCTCGCACCAGGCGGAGCTTCTGGCGGCGCTCGCGGCGAGGGCCGGAACAGCCATAGACAACGCGTTGCTCTACCGCGAGGCGCTCGAAAGGCACCGCCTGGAAAAGGAGCTCAGCGTCGCGAGGCGAATCCAGACGGACCTTCTTCCGAGGCGCGACCCGGTGTTTCCGGCCTTCGACGTATCCGGAGCGATGATCCCCAGCCACGAGGTCGGCGGCGACTACTACGACTACGTGATCCTCGGCGAGAAGCGCCTGGGGATAGGCCTGGGCGACGTGACCGGGAAAGGCATCCCCGCCTCCCTGATGATGGCGACGGTGCAGGCCACGCTGCGGGCCGAGGCAGAGCGCTCGTCGAGCCCCTCGCACCTGGTGGCGATGATCAACAAGAGGGTCCAGGCGCTGGAGGAGCCCGAGAGGCTCGTCACCTTCTTCTACTGCTGTCTGGACGCGGCGAAAAAGACGCTCGAGTACTGCAACGGCGGGCATCATCCGCCGATCCTTCTGCGCGCCGGCGGAGCGGTGGAGCGCCTGACCGAGGGGGGCCTGCTCCTTGGAATGCAGCCGGACCCCCCTTACGAGGAGGGGACGGTGTCCTTGGCCCAGGGCGACATCCTCGTGATCTACACGGACGGGATCATCGAGCAGCCTCGCGGAGAGGACTTCTACGGCGAAGACAGGTTGCTCGACGTGGTTCGAGCGGGCAAAGAGCTGAGCGCGGCCAAGCTGAAAAAGCGCATAATCGATTCCGTAATGGAATACTCCGAAGACGGAAACAACGACGACGATCTGACCTTGGTGGTTATTAAGGTATATTGAGTTAGTCGCCCGGGAGCAGCCCGCGCGACAACGGCTCCGGGATACGCCCCGGCCTGCGCCCGTTCCCGGCCGACCGCCGCCGGGCGCTGAGAGCGGGCAATCCGTCTCGAAACCACGCTCCCGAGTCATTTGCCCCACCGCTTCAACGATCCCACAAGACATTGTTCTATATCTTGTTGCAGGGGCCGGGGCTCTTCGATAGGCCGCGGATTGCACAAGGCGGCACTCGGCGCCTAAAGCCTTGCATTATCCAGGCCGAAAATAGAAGAGGGGCCCGAAGGTCCCATCGACGGCGGTGAAAGAGCGTTCTCCGGTCCCGTTCAGGGACCTCCCTCAAGCTACGGAGGTGAACAAGATGCTCCTGGAATTGGCCGTCACGTGCATGATACTGGCCGACATCTTCTGGTGGTGGAAGAGATAGCCGGTACTCGAGCGAGAGCACTCTAAAATAGCGCAAGCGCGGCGCCGCCGGCCGCGAGGCAGTAAAGGCCGAAAAGCTCGAACCTGCCCCTGCGGACGGTCCTCAGCAGGACGACGATAGCCACGCATCCCGCGGCCAGCGCCGCGAAGAAAGCGAGGGCGCTGGGCCCCGAGGACGCCTCGAGAATGCTGGAGGAGTCCGAGGCTGCCGTGTAGAGGAACGCGCCGCCGATGGCGGGGATGGCCAGGAGAAACGAGAATCGGACGGCCTCTCCGCGAGGCACGCCGAGGAATATGGCGGTCGCTATGGTGATGCCTGATCGCGATATCCCAGGCAGTAGGGCCACCGCCTGCGCGAGGCCGATTAGAAGCGCTATCTTCAGGCCGAGGGGCCTTTCCCCGCTCCCGGCAAACCTAGTGAGCAGCAGCACAACCCCCGTTGCGAGCAAGAACCCGCCCGTCCACTCGGGCCGCCCGAACGACTCCTCCACCCGCGATGAGAAAAGCAGGCTCGCGAGCACCGCGGGGATCGTCCCGACGACGATGGCCAGCGCCAGTTGCTCGTCATCACCCGCGCCCTCCGGCGCGGAGGCGAATATCCGGCGAGCGCCTCTGAAGAACCCCCTTATGAGCGAGGCCACGTCTTTTCTCAGACATATCACAACGGCCAGCAGGGTCGCTATGTGGACCAGCACCTCGAAGCCCACGCCATCGCCTGAAAGCTTCATGAGCGCCTGAGCGAGAACGAGATGTCCTGAACTGCTGACCGGCAGGAACTCGGTGGCTCCTTGGAGCAGACCGAGAAGGAAGGCTTCCAGTAGGCTCAATTGGCGGCCTCGCCGTCGACGGGCCCGGCCGAATCGAGGTCGCGGCGCGTGGATTCGGCATCCGGCGGCGACAAGGCGTCACCGGAGCGGCCATGCCGCTCGATGTCTTCCGACCCCGGGGCTCTCTCGGAATCTTTGGACCCGGGGGGCGGCTCGGATTCCCCGGCCTCGGATATCTCGGCCGAGCTCAGCTCCTCCGCCCTTCTGTATGCGTCATGGGCTTCCTCCATATGCCCCTTCTTGTCGTAACTCACGCCCAGGTAGTAAAAGGCCCTCGCGTTCTCCGGCTCGAGCTTTACCACTTCCCTGAACGCCCTCACCGCTTCGTCGGCCTGATCCATCTTGTTGTAGGCGGTTCCCAGGTGGTACCACCCCTTGACGTTATCCGGCTTTTCCTTCACGCAGCGTTTCAGGTGCTCCACGGCCTTTCCATAGAGCCCCTTGCTCTTCAACACCACCCCCAGGTTGAAGTGCACCTCGGTGTTGGAAGGGTCAAGCTCCAGAGCCCTGTCGAGCTCGTACATGGCCTCCTCGAGCAGCCCGACGTTGGCGCACGCCACGCCCAGGTTGTAGTGAGCCGGCGCGGACCGCGGGTCCAGCTCCACCGCGGTGCGGAACTCCTGCATGGCCTCCACGTGCATGTGCCTCTCGGCGTAGATGGCCCCGAGGTTGGTGTGCCCCTCGGCGCTGTCCGGGTCGAGGTCGAGGGCTCTCTTGAGCTCCTTTATCGCGCCCTCGTGGTCGCCCAGCCTGTCGAGCACAAAGCCCAGGTTCGTTCTGGCCTTCGCCATTCTTGGGTTCAGATCCAGAGCTTTCTTGTAGGCGTCCCTCGCCTCCTCGTTCCTGCCGCAGTTTGCGCAGGTGATCCCGAAGCGATATCGGGTCTCCGGGTTATCGGGGGCGAGCTCAAGGGCCTTTCTCAACTGCTCGAGCGCCTCTTCGTAGCGCTCCAGGGCGTCGTATGTCCTTCCCAGCGCCGTGTGCAGCTTCTCGCTTTCGGCCATGAAGCCGAGCCCCTTCTCCAGAAGTGCCGCGGCCTCCTCCGGCTTTCCCCCTATGCGCAGAAGCTCCGCTTCTTTGATCACGAGATCCTGCTCCCACGCATCCCCCCTCGCCTCACGCAGGAGCGACAGGGCCTGCTCCGCCCCGGCGGAGCGGGCGATGTCGTCCGTCACGGCCAGGAGGGCGCGTCTCAAGCGCGGGCTCTTGCCCCACTCCTTCTTGAGCTTTTCGATCTCTTTCTTTTGATTGTTGGTACGGGAGTTCCCTCGGAGAATGGACGAGAACATATTCGACCCCTGCAAGGCCATGGGCGTCTCAGGCCGGATTCATAGTGAAGCGGCGCCATCGCGACTCAATCGTAGGGGGCGAGCTACCGCTCTCTGTACCACCATCGGTTGGCCAAAGGATTAGCGTAGTAGTATGGAACGATGCCCCTCGGGTCCTGATAATGGAACTGGATCAGAGTGGACTCGGACGGCTGGTACCTCAAACTCAGGCTGCTCAGGAAGAACTGTCCCTGGGATCCCGCGCTCCATTCACTCTGAGGTGTCAAGCTCGCCCCCAGGGTGACGGAGACGTCGAGGGGATTCGCCAGCCGATAGTCAAAGGAGCTCAGGAAAAGACCGTCGACGGACCCTCTCGCCGAGCTGTTATAGGAGAATACGACCTGGTTGTAATTCTTGAGCCTGCTCGGATCGATCAATCTGAACTTCGAGCTGGGAGAATCTTCCGAAATGCCGAACGATGCGCGCGGAACAAGAAGAGGCGCCTCGCTCTCGGTCTGCGCGGCCGCGCTGCCGCCAAGCACAATACAGCCGAGCGCCAGCATCAAGACCTTCTGCATCAAGCCAACTCACCTCCTTGGTGACACTAACCTCTGTTAGTCATAATAGTCGCGGGCGGCGGGCGCAGTCAAGCCCCGCTTTGGTCATCCCCCGCCGCGCGGACCCTGTCCGCGGCGCCCCCGGGGAAGGCCGGCCAGCCTTTGGCCGGCCGGCAAGAGATTTATCGGCCAATTCCCGGCTTTGCGGGCTTCCCGATGCTCGTTCTATTCGAACCCACCAGTTGCGAGGCGGCGGCCGGTCCCGGGGTTGAGCGGTGGCGCTCCCGCCCGCTCCGCAGGCCGGCCCCCCCGCCCAGTGTCCGTAATTACTCAGCTTTGTGACTTTATTCCACGGTTCCCCTTGCCGCGGCGGCCCGGCGCGCCCTATCGGGCTTGATCGGCGGGGGTTGTGGCGCCCGGGGCCACCGCTCCCGGGTGGCACATCCATTGCTATCAATATCGACCGGCAACGTGCCTTCGCGGTCCCCCTCACGCACACGCAGGGAAGGTGGAAGGAATGACAGCTCCCAAAACGTTCAAAATCCTCAGAATTCACAGGTCCAACGGCGACGACAAGATCTACTGTCGCAGGCACAACAGGCTCTTCGCGGCCTGCCCGGTGCAGGAGAACCTGAGCTCCTGCGAGTGTCTTGCCCAGTGTGAGATGTCTCTGAGGCGGGAATCCCCGAACGGGCGCCGCAAGACGGACTCGCAATGAGTCGGGCGCATTCGAGCGAAGCGCATCCCGACTCGGAGGGCACCACCTCACCGCCGCCCACGGTTCCGGCTCCCTTTTGCGTTGACAGGCCCCCTTTCCCATAAGAATACTTGTGCTCACGCGCTCCCAGATGATTGGCGCCGCTCCATGAGAGGCCGGCCCGAGTGGCCGGCGCGCGCCACCATGACTGTCGTTTAAGAGCTTCCACGTCCGGGCCGCGCCCGCCCGGACGCTCGTTGTGGGAAGGACTTTCCGGACTTGCGGTCTCTCACAGCAGCCCGTCCGAAGAGCACAGGATTCACACGCCTCAAAGCGAACGAGGCCCCGGCTCGGTGGGCGTTCTCGGCGGCCCGATACGCCGCCGCCCGCTTGCCGGCGCGAGCCCTGCCTCTTTGCGCTCACGGGGCGGCGCTAATCCAGATCGCCTTCACCCCCGGAAGGGCGCGCGCGCACCTGTGCAACCTGGGAAACATCCTTCCCCGCGCCGAAGGCGGGCTGCGGAGACGGCTCTCTTTTTCCTACGGCGCGTTGAGGAGCTTCGGGCTCTTCATCCTGGAGTTCTTCAGAATCTCCACGATGGATCGTGAAGATTTGCTTAGCCGATTCGACTTCGAAGGCCTGAGCGAGCTCAACCGCGCATACCGCCGAAGGCGAGGCGTCGTGATTGTGACATCCCACATCGGCAACTGGGAGGCCGGCGCCCTGGCACTGTCATACATGGGATATCCATTGCAGGTGGTCGCCGGCACTCAGTTCAGCCGCTCCCTTTCCCCCCACGTCAAGGAGCTGAAGAGCCGGGCCGGGGTGGGCGTCATATCGCCGGGGCCCGGCGAGTACAGGCGGTTGGTGGATGCGTTGCGCGCGAACGAGGCCATAGCGCTGGTCGTGGACGGAGACACTTTCGAGAGAGGGCTCGAAGTGCCTTTCTTCAGAGGGAAGCTCAGGGCGCCGGCCGGCCCCGCCAGGCTCGCCGCGATCACGGGCGCTTCGGTGGTCTCGACCCACGTTGTCAGAACGGCGCCCATGCGCTTCAGCATGGCGTTCAAGACCTTGTGGGAGGACGGGCCTGAAGCTGAAAGATCCTATCCCGTCAGGGAGGCCCCGCCGCCCGGCGCCGCGGCCGGCCTGATGTCCCAGGAGGATCCCGGCTTCGTCAGCGGGCTCACCAAGGCGATAATGCGGGACCAGGAGCGCGTGATAGGCGAAAACCCGGGCCAGTGGTGCGTCTTTCGCAGATTGTGGCCGGGACCCGGTCGCGAAGGGAATATGGATGGATAAGCTCAGGATCGGCATCGTCACGCAGTCTTACTATCCCTACTTCGGTGGCGTGACCGAGCACGTTCACCACGTGGCGCTGGCCCTCGAGCGCAGAGGCCATCACGTCACGGTCGTAACCGGTGGTCGCGAGAACGCGCTCACCAAGACTTCGATCAGGGTAAGGAGAGCGGGGCGCACCGTTCTGGTTCCGTGCAACGGGTCGAGGGGCACGGTAACGCTGGGCTTCGGACTGCGCGACTGGCTGCGGGACCTGATGCGAGTCGAAAGATTCGACTTGATAAGCTGCCAGTGTCCCCTCACGCCCACGCTGCCCTTGATCGCGGTGAAGCATGCCCACTGCCCCGTGGTGGGCACGTTCCACTCATCGGCCAAGAGCAATCTGGGCTACGCTATCTTCCGCCGCCTGTTGCGACCGTACCACCGCCGTCTCTCGGGGAAGATCGCCGTCTCCGAGCCCGCCAGGGACTTCGTCCGCGGGTATTTCGGCGGCGAGTACAGGATCATCCCCAACGGGGTGGACACCAACAGGTTCTCGCCACAGGTTCCGGCGCTGGAGCGGTTCGATGACGGGACTTTCAACGTGCTGTACGTGGGAAGGCTGGACAAACGAAAGGGGCTCGGCGTGTTGATAAGCTCCCTCCACCGCCTCTGGGCGTCCGAGGGAGAGGGTGTAAGGCTTATCATAGTGGGCGACGGATCCCTGCGCAGGCGCCTCATGGCCTCGGTTCCCGCGGAGCTCCGGGGTGCGGTCAGCTTCGAGGGCGCGGTCTCCCCGGATCTCCTCCCTCGCTACTACGCGTCGAGCCATGTGGTCTGCTCCCCCGCGACGCGCGGTGAGAGCTTCGGGATCGTGCTGCTCGAGGCTATGTCATCGGGGGTGCCGGTCATAGCTTCCGACATTCCCGGGTATCGCACCGTCATGAGAAGCGGGGTGCAAGGCGTCCTCGTGGAACCAGGGTCGGCCTCGTCATTGGCCGCCGCCCTGTGCCTGCTGGCCAGGGACGACTCGCTCAGACTGGAGATGGCGGCCGCCGGGCGAGAGACAGCTCAATCGTACTCGTGGGACGTGGTGGCCGGTGAGATGGAGGAGTACTTCCTCGAGGTGGTGGAAGCCCACGCCGGAAGGCGCCAAAGCGTCCGCCCCGGTGAGGACGGAGCCGGACGTGGGCCGTCTTCCGCCCCCGCCGCGCGGGACCCGCATCTGGTCAATACTGCTCGATGATCACCCTGGACAACCCCGCCTCCACCTCGACGTCCATGGTGTACGGCGCGCGCCCGTAGTTCTTGCTGTAGTATGCCCGGCCGCCGGCGGATCTCTTCGACATCCCATCGGGAAGATTTTTCCAGCAAAGGCCGCAACTCAGGAGCAGCCTGATTCCGTAGTGCCGCGGAATCTCGAGACGGACTTTCGAAACCCCCGCGTCGATCCGTACCAGGCCGTCCATATCTCCTTCGCCCACGCGTATCCCCACGCTGCTCGCGGCGGCGCTGACGTCGAGATCGACTATCTGGAGCCCCTCGAGGTCCAGCCGGCAGGACGCTCCCTCCGCCGTCAGTCTGATCTCCAGGGGCACCTGATCGGTCAGGCCCACCTCCCACCTGTTGCCGAGTCCGGGCCCGGAACTCTGCCTGCCCCGGTGCCGGAGCGAGGCGTGCCCGAGCCCGTCATCTTCGTAGTAGTCGAGGCGCGGGCTCGAAGAGCCGGCCCCGTACTCGAGCTCCGCGTGCACAAGGCTCATGGTCTCTGCGGCGCGCACGTCGAGCCTGCCCCCCGCGAACTTGAGGCTGACCCTGGCCTCATCTATGTCCGTGAGCTCCTGCACCAGCGTGACCGACCTTGTCTCGGCGCCCGAGCCGTGGTAGTACCCCCAGAGCACATAGAACAAGGCCGCCACGAGGAGCAGCGGCCCCAGGAACCCCAGAAACGCGAGCTTCGTCCCCTTGATGATCAGGCTTATGCCCCAGGCCACGAGAAGCAGAGGCCAGAGCCTTCCCAGCTCCTCCAGCACTTCCCATGAGAGATAGCCGAAATTGGTCAAGAGCAGAACGACGCCCAGCAATACCAGCAACGTTCCAATCAGGGCTTTTCCCATGCCGCCCCAGCCTCCTCGACCGCCTGTCCACGCGGAAAAGTTCAATGGCTCCGGCGCCGGCCCCTCAAGTTACGAAGGCGCCTTCGCGTCCCGGCGCTCATCGCCTCGCGATGAGCGCCAGGCCCAGCACTATTAGAACAATCGCCCAGAACGCTTGGCTGCTGAAGAAGGGCACGAAGGCCATGAGGCCGAAGATAAACCCGAGCACGATGAGGACGATGCCTATGATGACGTGAGGCTGCGAGGTCGAAAGCTGGAGCCCCCGGGCCCGCCCCTTGGCGGAGGACGCCCCGGCCGCCCGCGCCTCGCCCTCTCCCTGCCCGGCCTCGGCGGTCCCGGCCTCTTCCGGGGACCATTCCCTCTCCGGGATCAGGATCCAGCATAGCGGATAGGCCACTAGGCCGAGACCCTTGATGAAAACCGAAAGCACCCAGGCTATCCTCACCCAGACGGGATCGATATTGAAGTACTCGGCGATGCCCCCGCATACGCCGGCGATGACCCTGTCCTTCCTGGACCGGTACAGTTTTCTGACCGATGTGTCTTGCTGATCCAAGTCCATCACCTCCGCTGTATGACTCGAAGCGGCGACTCGGCGCGCACCGGGGCGGAAGCCGCGGGCGCCTTCCGGCTGTACCGAATCACCTCTTCTCGGTGGACTCCTCTCTCGCGGTTCCGGTCATGGGAACGAACCTGACCGGTCCCAGGCTTCTCCGCTCTACCCCGTCCGGGGTCTTGGTCAGCAACATGAGATCCTGGTAAATGTCTCCGACCGGAATCACCATCCGGCCCCCCACCTCGAGCTGTTCTATCAAGGGCTCCGGCACATGCCCGGGAGCCGCTGTAACAATTACGGCGTCAAAAGGAGAATGTTCCACCCAGCCCTTGTACGCGTCGCCGGCTCTGACGTGCACCTTGTTGTAGCCCAGTGACTTGAGGCGCCCGGCCGCCGCCTGAGCCAAGGATTCGACTATCTCCATTGTATATACCTCAGCGCCCATTTCAGCAAGCACCGCGGCCTGGTACCCGGAGCCGGTGCCCACCTCGAACACTTTGTCGCCCTCTTCCACCTCGATCGCCTCGGTCATAAGGGCGACGATATACGGCTGGCTTATCGTCTGGCCGCGCCCGATCGGCAGGGGCGAGTCCACGTACGCCTCGGAACGCATGGCCGCCGGCACGAAACGGTGTCTCGGCACGGCGCGCATCGCTTCCAGCACCCGCGGATCCGATATGCCGCGCGCCTTGATCTGCGAGGCGACCATATGGGCCCTGGCCTCGGCGAAGGGATCCGTCGAATCGGCGGTCTCCGTGCTTTCCTCCCGCGCCCCGCCGCCGCCGCAGCCCCCCGCAAAATCAGCCGCGCAGAAGCACAACAGAACCAAGCCGGCGGTGATCGCCGAAGCGTAGCGAGAATGCCTCATGAAAACAGCCTCCTTCCTGTCATACCAGCCCCGCCGCGAAGACCGCCGCGGCCGACGACGCCAGGGGCACGAGAAGGTCGTCAGCCCCCCAGAAGGAGATCGCCTCCACGGCCGTCGCCGCCGCCGCCGCCGACACCGCTACGGCGGCCAGCTCCCCGGCGCCGAGATCGGCGAGAATCCACGCCGCGAAGGCCGCCGCCACAAGCGAGACCAGGAACATGGCAGCGCACCCCTCCAGCGACCTCCTCGATCCCATCACGCCGAAGTGCGCCCGGCCCAGCGCACGGCCCACGGCCGAGGCCGCCGGGTCTCCCCACGCCATGCACAGTATGCCGGCGCCGGCGGCGAATCTAAGGTCATCGCCCCAGTAGAGAGGCAGGACGATCACAAAAGCAACGGGAAAGAAGAGCGGTCCGTAGTTGCGCGGGTCCGCGCCTTCTATCGACCGGAAAGCGCGGCTCCTGAGGCCCACGGCGTTGACGGCGAGGAACGTGAGAGGGGGCGTCACGGCCCACCACCATGCTTCGAAAAGAAAAAGAGTCGGAAGGACCCATGTTCCCACCGCCGCGTGGACCAGCTTCCTGGTGACGTAGCTGCTTGAGCCGAAACGTCTATGGCAGAGCTCGGCGACGCCGACGACCGAGAACACGTAGGCGTAAGATATGGCAAGTGCCCACATATCGTTCATGTTCTTATCCTCGCCCGGAGCGCATCCCGCGGGCGGCTCCCGCGTGATGCGGTGGCGTCCCGCCCGAGGGCACCCGCCCAAGGCCGGGGCCCCCTCTCGCCCACCTGACGGGCCTGCGCTACTCCCGCCAGAAAGCCGGAACGACCAGGGCCAGCACGGTGTACAGCTCGAGCCTACCCATGAGCATGCAGATGGACAACAGTATCTTGCCGGGGACGGGGATGAAGGCGAAGTTCTGCGTCGGCCCCACTCCCGACAAGCCGGGACCGATGTTGCACATGGTGGCCGCCGTGGAGGTGACGGCTGTGACGAGATCGAGGCCCATGGCGGCCATCAAGAGAGAGGCTATGAGAAATATCGAAGCAAAGAGAATGAAGAAGGCTACGATATCCCTTACCAGGTCCTCCCTGAAGACCCTGCTCCCCAACTTTATCGCGAAAACGGCCTGCGGTCGGAACACCTTGTACGCGGTGTGATACGCGTACTTGACCAGTATTATCGCTCTGAGAACCTTCATCCCCCCGCCCGTGGATCCGGAACATGCCCCCAGGAACATCAAGCTCACCAGGAGCAGCCTGGAAAAAGCGGGCCAAGCGTCGAAATCGGTCGTCATGAATCCCGTAGTGGTTACGATGCTCACTACTTGAAAGGAGGAATACCGAAGGGCCTCGTGGGGGGCCTCGTACATTCCCCTGGCCAGCAGCTCCGCCCCGACGAAGACGCACGCGAGGGCGACCACCGAGATGTAAACTCTCCACTCCCGGTCCTTGAGAAGCGCGTTCGGCCGGCCCTTCAGCACTGAGAAATACAGAGAGAAGTTCGTACCGGCGAGGAGCATGAACAGGAGCACGGTCATCTCTATCATCGGACTTCCGTACGCGCCCACGCTCTCCGTGCGCGGAGAGAAGCCGCCGGTCGCCATGGTGCCGAATGTATGGCACAGGCTGTCGAAAATCGACAACCCCTGGAGCCTCAGCAGAATCGTCTCCAAGGCCGAAAGCACGAAGTATATCTCCCACAACAGAAGGGCCGTGTCCTTCACCCTGGGACGCAGCCCCTCCTTCACGGCGCCCGGGATCTCGGACGAGAACAGGTGCCTGCCCCCCACGCCCAGGCTCGGAAGGATGGCTATGAAGAGGACTATGATACCCATGCCCCCCAGCCACTGCGTGAAGTCGCGCCAGAAAAGGACTCCCTTGGGCGCCGCTTCGATGTCCGTCATCACCGAAGAGCCGGTCGTCGTAAACCCTGACATCGCCTCGAAGAAGCAATCCACGAAGCCCGGCAGCGTCCCGGAGAACAGGAAGGGGAGAGCGCCGAAGGCCGCCGCCAGAATCCAGGATATGGCCACGACGGCGAGGCCCTCACGGCGCCTCAGCTCCCTCGCTCTGCCGTGGCCGACCGCCACCAGCGCCGCGCCGGCCGCCAGCGTGACTCCGATCGATATCAGGAAGGCGCGGATCGCCGCCGTTTCGGAGAAGTGAATGCTCCACGCCAGAGGCAGCGTCATGGACGCGGCCAGGAGAAGGAGTATTGCGCCGAGCAGCCTTGCGATGGTCTTGAAGCTCAAGATGAGGTTCGCTCCGTGCCGGCATCCGCCCCCGGGTTACTTCCGAAGCAGTTTCTCGACCTTACCGACAACCTCGGGCATCACGAAAAGGATCACTGTATCGCCGGCTTGAATGACGTTGTCGCCCGTGGGGACGATGACCTCGTCGGCCCTTACGATCGCCCCGACAAGGGAGCCCTTGGGGAAATGCGCTTCTGAAAGGCGCTTGCCCTGGACCCGGCTCTTCGGGCCCGCGACTATCTCCAGTACCTCGACCTTGCCGCCCTCGAGCAGGGCCACGGAGATCGCTTGCCCCCTGCGCAGGAACTGTAGAATGGCGTTTGCCGTCAGCAGCCTCGGGCTTATCGCCTTGTCGACGCCGAGCCTTTCGTAGACCGGGGCGTAGTCCGGCTTGTTGACGAGAACGACGGACTTCAACGCCCCCAACTCCTTAGCCAGGAGCGCCGACAGGATGTTCACCTCGTCGTCGCCGCTCGCCCCCACGAAGAGATCTATGCCGGAGAGCTCCTCGCGCAGAAAGCTCAGTTGTGTGCCGTCGCCGTGCAGCACTTTCACCCCGGTCAGGTGTTCGGAAAGATGAGCGCAACGGCCGGCGTCCTTTTCGATTATCCTTACGTCGAGGTTGGATCTGCGAAGCATCTGCGCAGTCTGGAAGCCCACCTCACCGCCGCCCATGATCAGCACCCGTTGAGTCGGAGGAAGCTCCGCTCCGAAGAGCTTCTCGATGTGCGCCATGCTCTCGGCCTTTCCGATGACGTAGGTGGAGTCCCCGACTTGAAGCGCGTCGTCCCCCCTCGGGATTATCATGTCCTCTCCCCTGAGAAGACAGGCCACCAGGGTGCCCTCCGGCAAATTCACATCCTTGAGTTCCCTCCGGGCGAGCTTGCAGTCCCTGCCGACCTTCAGTTGCTTCACTATGACCTTGCCCGCCGCGAAGCTCTCCAGGCTGAGCACGGCCGGCGACTTGACGGCCTTGGCGACCTCCGAGGAGGCCAGAGCCTCGGGGCTTATTATGAGATCGATGTTCAGAAGCCGGCCGTAGACCCGGCGGGCGCCCCGCAGGTACACCCAGCTGCTTATCCGCGCCACGGTCTTCTTGGCGCCCATGGACCGGGCGGCGAGGCAGGAAAGGAGATTGGCCCCGTCGGCGTCGGTGACAGCGACGAAAAGGTCCGCGGAGGAGACCTCGGCGTCTCTGAGCGACTTGACCCCAGCGCCGTGGCCGACCACGGTGAGGCAATCGAGGGATTCATTGACTCTTGCTATGGCATCCGAGGAACGGTCCACTACGCTTACCTCATGTCCCTCGTTGCTCAGCACCGAGGCGAGGTAAAAGCCGACCTCCCCGGCGCCTACGATGACCGCCTTCAGGACGCACCTCCCGTCGGGAGCACCGACCGGTGGATTCCGCAGGCGATCTACCGCCCGCTGATGAGCATCACCTTGTCTGAGAGTGTCTCATCCCGGACGGAGAGGACCACGAAGTAAACGCCGCTTGGCAGGAGGCTTCCGTCATCGCTTAGCCCGTCCCAAGTTCTCTCATAAGTCCTGTCCCTCCGAGCCTCACCCCTGAAAAGGGTTCTGACCAGTCTACCAGCGGCATCGAAGACTTCAAGCCTTACCGGCACCGTCTCCAGCCCGGAGGATCCGTCGTGGGCGGTGTAGCTGATTGTGGCATTGGAGGATACGGGATTGGGCGCCACCCGCAACCTCACCAACCGGCCTTCGAACGCGGGGACATTCGCGGGCGGGCTCCAACGGCTGCGCTGGCCGTCGCCGTCCACTCCACGTGCCCGGTAGACCAGGGGCTCCGGCGAGGGAGGTACGTTGTAAGTGGCTGTGGACATAGGAATTGGTAGGATCTCACGCTGCCTGTAGGTGAGGATCGGACCTATGTCGTCGACGTAGATGCCCTCACCGGGCGGCGTGCTGATGGTCCTGCACCTGAGCCGCACCAGGATCTTCCGCCCGGCGTACGCATCGAGAGATACGCCGATCTCCGCCCAGCCGTTGGACTCGCCGGTCAAACTGCCGTAGAACGGCCGGGGGAGCCCTGTTTCCGGCCAAAGCGTTCCCTGAAGCGGCTCGAAGGTGAGGCCGTTGTCAGCGCTCGCCTCGACATAGAAGTTGTGGCCGCTCGGCATGGAGTACCAGGCCCTGAGCTCGAGGCTGTCCCCGAGAGCGGGGCTGAGAGGATAGCCGGCCTCGAGGGTCGCCGCCAAGTCGGGGGCGGCGCCGGTGTGGAGGCTGTTGCGGCCGCTGTGACTTCTCTCATCCGAGACCGTGAAACCTGTTCCCTCCCAGGAGGCGGATCCCGACTCGAAGTCGTCCACTTCAGCCGAGACGCCCGCACCGCGCTCCAGCTCGTAGTAGACGGGAGAGTTAAGGGGGTCGTTGGACGAAGTCTTCCACCGTATCCGCCAGGTGCCGTCCGCCAAAGAGACAGGCTCTTCCATTTCGGGCGCGGCGGGAGGCCAGACCCTGTAGGGGTTGTCCCCGTACTCAATGGCGAACAGATTGGGCTCCAGATTCTCCCGGATAAGCTGCCCGATCATGCTCTCTCCGGGATAGAAACCTCCTCCGACCTCGAAGGTGAACGCGAAGACCCTGTCCTTCGGCGTCGGCGGTATCCTCGGGTCCTGGTGCGGATAAAGGGCCTTGTCCGCGTACATCCAGTCGTCCATGTCCCCGTTCGTGGGGTAGATCGTCCCGTAGCCCGGACCGGCAGCGTAGCCGTTGTACGCGGCCATGCTGTCCGCGAAGACAACGTAGGTATCGTGGTCCGGCGTGAGCTCCCTCGTGTATCCCCAGGGGAACAGGATCAAGTTGCCGTAGCTGTGGTATGAGATGGCGGTCGTGAAGTTGTGCGCCTCATCCAACACCAGGTCGCGAATCGCCTTGGTCTCGTGCTCGGAGAAAGGACCTATGCCCCGATAAGTCTGATTGCAGGGGTTGGGGCTCGATCCCTGGTCGTCCGCGCCCCACATGTAGCCGTAGTTTCTGTTCAGGTCCACGCCCACGCACGTCCCGAAGGGCGGGGGCCGCATGTTCTTGCGCCAATCGAAGGCCCCCTGCTCGACATGAACGTGCCCGTCGGGGTTCAGCACGGGCACTATCCAGATCTCCCTGTCGTCGACGAGGTGCGTTATGTGCGGGTCGGTTCCGTAGTTGTCAAGCAGGTGATGCATGAGATACAGAAGCACATCGGGCGTTATAACCTCCCTGGCATGGTGAAGGCCTATGAAGAGGATATCCGCCTCGGAAGGGTCATTCGCTCCCGGATTGTCGGATATCTTTATCGCCCAGATGGCCCTGTTATAGTAGGTTCGTCCGATCGAATCAACCCGCGCGATCTTCGGGTGCAGCTCGGCGGCGTCCATGAGCTCCGCGGCGGCCTCATGGTAGCTGTGATGAGCGCCGAGGCCCTCCTCTCGGACGGCGGCCGCGTGCGACTCCAGGTCCTCTATCACCACGTCGTACTTGAACCCGAGAAGCGCTATGCGCTGCAGCTCTCCGGAATCGACGATAACGTCCACGTGGCTTCCGTAGCGCGAGGACGCTATGTCCAGGTTCAGGGGCGCCAGCCGCTCGAACTGAGCGCGGTCCTTCACCTCGACCCTGACGAGCCGACGCTGCGCCGAGCCATCTGTTGGGGGGAGAAACAGGGTCAGGGCGAGGGCCAGAGCCGATACCTTGAGCATGCCTCTCAATTGTCTCACCTCCGGGGAGAGAAGCCGATCCGGCCTCCGCATTCACCATGAATCTAGCACCTTATGCCGGGCCGGTCAACTTCCCAGCCGACGCCCACAGCGCCACATGCATGAGCGAGACGCCGTTCCCCGGCGCGCGTTGGCGCGCGTGCGCGGCGCCCCTTCCACGGGAGGGAGCACAGATCCACCGGCCAAGCCGGTTAGCTCCGCGACCGGGTGGGGGGCGCAAGCCCGTCAGCCGACGTCCACAGCGGGACGCACGAGGGAATGCCCTTGCTCGGGGTTCGCGGCCAATGCTATCGTTTCGTGTCGGCTAGCGCCGGCTTTGCGTTTTTCGCGCATCTCATCGCCAGGCGGCGGGCGGATATCCAGTGAGCTCAATCCGACATGAGTAAGACACCGAGCCTCTTGAGGTCCACGGCATTTTTAAGCGACACGATCGTCACCACGGCCCTCACGACCATAGGCAGAGGCCTCGGGTTCGCGATCCCATTCTTCATAGCGGCCTGGTTCGGGGTCACCGACGGGACAGACGCCTTCTTCTACGTCTACGGCCTTATATTGCTATTGGCCGGCATATTCGCTCCCGTCGTCCAGAATGTCCTCGTTCCATTCATAGCCGAGATCAAGGCCTCGGACGAGAGCGAGGTCAGGGGGTTCCTGGGCGGCGCCCTTCTGGTCTCCGTGCTCGGGTCGGCGGCGATAGCGACCCTGTTCACTCTGGCGGCAAGTCCCGTGCTTGACGTCGTGTCCGATTTCCCGCCGGAGTCTCTCGATCTGATCTCGCGGCTGCTCCTCGAGACCATCCCCCTGCTGGTCCTCTTGATCATGACCAGTTTGCTCTCCGGTGCCCTGAACGCCTACAAGAAATTCTCCCTGCCCGCGATCTCTCCGGGTTTGCGCGCGGTCGTGGCCCTCGCCGTAATCGCGGCGCTGAAGGAGCGTCTGGGCGTCCATTCCATAGCAGCGGGATACGTGGCGGGCGAGCTCGCCCGCTGCGCCGTTCTCTATGGATACGCCGCCCGAGTGGGAATCGGCCCCTCTATCGAGTCTTTCAAGCTCGACCCCAGGTTGGTCCATTTCCTCAGGACCGCCTCGTACCAGATCGGCGGGCTGGTGGTGCTGACCTTCACTCCAATAGTCGACAAGACCATGGCCTCCTGGCTCGACCCGGGGAGCGTATCCATACTCGAATACGCCACCAGGCTGTACGACGTGCCGATGACCTTCGTCCTTGCGGGTTTCTTCGTGGTGCTCCTTTCCCACTGGTCGATCCAGTTCTACGAGAGCTCGAGATCGCAGTTCAAGAGCGAGGTGATGAAGACCGCGGGCGTAGTCGCGGCCGGGGCGCTGGCCTTGTCCGCGGCCTTGATACTGCTCAGAGAGCCTCTGGCGTCGCTGGTTTACGGGCGCGGCGAGTTCCCGGAGGCGCGAATATCCGCGGTTCATGGCATATGGGCCGTCTATCTCATAGGTCTCGCCCCGGCGCTCTTCGGGCGGGTCTTCGTGAGGGCCCACCTGGTTCTCAAGAACACCAGGCTTCTCATGATCGCGGGGATAGTCGCCTTCGTGCTGAAGGTCGGCCTCAACTTCCTGCTCATCCGGCCGATGGGGCTGCACGGGCTCGCGCTGTCGACTACACTGATGGAGTGCGCGGTGGCGGCTCTTCTGATGGCGTATTTCTTGAAGAGGCGCATCGACGAGAATCCGGACGGAGCCGAGATCGCGCCCGGCCCCGGGGAGGCCACCGGGCGGTAGATGACCGAACGAAGAAGACATAAGGTGTTGTTCGTAATCCCCAACCTCGGAGGAGGCGGCGCCGAAAGAGCCCTGATTCATCTCCTTCGACATTTGGACAGGGGGAGGTACGCGCCATGCCTTGCCCTTTTCGAGGTGACGGGCGTTCACCTCGCGGGCGTCCCCAAAGACGTGCCGTTGTTCGACATGGCCAAGAGATCCAGATACGACTTCTTCGCGCTCCAGTATCGACTGAGCCGCATTGTCAAGGACAATAACGTGGACGCGGTCGTCTCTCTCATCAATTACACCAATGTCGTAACGCTCGCGTCCAGGGCGCTGTTCAGGTGGCGCCGCCCGGTGATAGTCTGTGAGCATACCAGTCTCGGGCCCTCGCTCCCCGCGCAGAGATTCTCATCGATCAAGAAGCTCTTGATCGGCAAGCTCTACCCTCGAGCTGAAGCCGTGATCGCCGTCTCAGAGGGAGTCAAGAAGGACATGGTGGGAACCGTTTCCGTACCGTCCCATAAGATCTATGTCATACACAACCCGGTTGACATCGATATGGTGTTCCGGATGGCAACCGATTCCGTCGGGGACGCCCGGTCGGAGGTCGCACAGATCACGGCAGCGGGAAGGCTGACTTCCGCGAAGGACTATCCAACCCTTCTAAGGGCCTTTAGAAAGGTCAGAGAGAGCCGGGAAGCGAAATTGACCATTCTTGGAGAAGGTCCGGAGAGAAGAAAGCTCGAGTCGCTTTGCCGCGATCTCGGAATAGACGCCAGCGTGTCGTTTCCGGGGTTCGTGACCAACCCCTACGGTTATATGGCGCAAGCGGATCTATTCGTGGTGTCTTCGGCATGGGAGGGGTTCGGTTACGTGATCGCAGAGGCAATGGCCTGTGGGACCGCCGTGGTCTCCACGGACTGCCCTTCGGGGCCCGGCGAGATCATCAAAGACGGCGTCAACGGGCTGCTCGTGCCCGTGGGAGACGAAAAAGCTCTGGCGCGGGCGATTCTAAAGCTCCTTGGCGACGACCAGTTGAGGGAGAAACTTGCCGGCGCGGGAGCAAAGAGGGCCATGGCGTATCGAGTCGATAACATGGCAAGGGAGTACGAGGCTTTGATCGAGGATGTGATCAGGAGGCATGGCAATGAGTGAGATGGAGTTCGTGTCCATAGCGCCCGACGTGGTGCTGGGAAGCGGAGTCAGGATATTCAGGTTCGTCAACCTCTATGGCTGCGAGATAGGTGACGATACCAGAGTAGGCACCTTCGTCGAGATACAGAAGGGCGCTCGCATAGGAAAGCGGGTGAAGATCTCCACGCACACCTTCATATGCGAGGGCGTGACCATAGAAGACGACGTGTTCATCGGTCACGGTGTCTGTTTCATAAACGACAAGTATCCGCGTGCGGTGAACGAGCAGGGCCTTCCCCAGTCCGACGATGACTGGAAGGTGGTTCCAACCGTCGTCAAGCGCGGCGCCTCCATAGGCAGCGGCGCGACTATCATGTGCGGAGTGACCATAGGCGAGAACGCCATCGTGGGCGCGGGAAGCGTGGTGACCAAGGACGTCGCGTCGCGGACGGTCGTCTGCGGCGTGCCGGCTCGCTTCGCTAGGAGCGTCTAGCGGAGCCGTTCGGCCGCAGCAGGCGCGCGAGGATCCCCCGGCCGGGGCGGAAACCCTCCGAGCGGGCCAGTGCCACGACCAGGCCGCTTACCGCCCAGAAGTAGTATGCGGTGAAACGGTTCTCGAACGCGGAGCTGAAAAAGCCCGCGAGGACAAGCGCCGCCGTCACGCCGAGCTGCCCCCAGCACAGTGCCTTCAACATGGGGTCCGACGTCTTCGCGCCGGCCCTCCCGCAGAAGCCGGCCAATCCGAAGATCACCAAGCAGAAGAACAGGAGGCCGAGGAGCCCTGTCTGAGCAACGATGGTGGTCCAGTTGCTGTCGGCGGCGAACAGACCCGCGTACTCGTAATTCATGCCGAGCCTCTCGTAAATCTCCGGGCTGCCGGTCTTGGTCAGGGCGGACCCGAAGGTCCCCGGCCCGAATCCGAATATAGGAGCCTGTGAGAGCGCCCTCGAGGCCACCACAAAGAGAAGGAAGAGCCTGTAGTTTCCGACATCGGTCAGCTCGAGTCTCTCGGGAGTAAAGGGCCTTACCCACCTATAAAAGAAGCTGGTGGTGTATACGGGTATGTCCTGGCCGGAGTACTTGTATCCCATCAGGATTATTCCCGCGAGCCCAACGGCCAGGACAAACAAAATGGCGAGGGCCGCCTTCCTGTTCCCTTGGGCGAGCAGAACCACGGCGACGCCTATGACGGATATGAGCAAGGAGGACCGTGAGAAAGAAAGGGCTATGCAGACAAGGGCGAGGATCAATACTGTTCTAAGGGTTCCTCGACCTGCGAAACATCCTTTGCGGCCGGCTATCGCGAAGAGCAGGACAAAAGCCAAGGACATAAAGTGGCCGTAGCTGTTGTAGTCCTCCAGGGTTCCGAAAATGACCGTGAAGAGCCCTTCCCCTGTTCCCGTGTCCTGTCCCCGGACAAAGGCGACACCGCCAACGGAGACCTCTCTTGCGGCAATGAACCAATCCTTTGCGGCCCCGCCGGTGAGGGCTTGGAGCAGGCCGACCGCGATCTGAACGACAACAGCCGCGAGGAAGACCCTCAGGAAAGTTCGTATCTGGTCGCGGCTGAAGCCTCCGTTCACTATCGCGTAGTACACTATTGCGTATCTCAGCACTATGCGAATGCCATAGACGGTAGCTTGAGCGGAGACCCCGTTCACTATCGCGGACAGCACGCATGCGGCGATGAAACCGAGCAGGGCCACGTCGACAGGGGTCGCCGTGAAGCGCCTGCCTGCGGCGGCCTTCCTCGCCAGTATTCCGGCCAGCAGAGCGAGGAGCACGACCTCCCCCGAGATCTGGGCGAGAACGAACGCCAGCTCCGGCAAGCGGGCGGTGATCGATCTTTCAAGGGGTATGTAGAAAGCGAGGCCGCTTATCACGGCCGCCGGCCTCCACCATGCGAGGATTGCGACGAAGAACGTGAAGAAGACGACGCTGGTCAGGGCGGGATCCCAGGCTATAAGCGCGCCGGTGAGAAGCGACAGCGCGCCCACGGACAGCGTCGCCCACCTGGGGATCGACGCTGCTGAGGACGCTACGGACGGCGCAGTCATCGGGCTCCCCGGTCCGAGCCTGGCGGCTTCTTGCCGGTAGCCGTTTCGCCGCGTGTCCTGGGGGCGCGCCCCGGGAGCCTCGATAGAACCTCTCGAATAACGCTGCGTCTCATGCGGCCGAGCTCCTCGCGCTGCGCCCGGTCGAACTCGCCCTCGAGGTAGTTGAGGAGAAGCGCCAGCCCGAAAGCGCCAATCGCTCCGATGAAGATGGCGATTATCATTATGACGGTCCTGTGAGGGCCCGATTTCTTTATGGGCGGAAAGGCGCGGTCGAGCACCTGGATGGTGGGTACGTTCTTGGCCTCCTCTATCTTGAGCTGCTCGTGCTGCTGAACCAGAAGCTCCAACACCGACTCCTGGGTCTTCACGTCGAGCAGGAGCCGCGCGTACTCGGCCGCTATAGCGGGCACCTCGCCCAGCGGAATGAAGACGCCCTTCTCCGGCTCCGGCAGAGCCTCGTCCGTCTCCTCCTCCGCTCCCGCCCCCGGCACGGCGGGGTCTCCCTCGCCCTGCCCGCCACGCCGGACCCCGCCTGAGGCGCCTCCGACCATCAGCTCCCTCGCTTTGCCCCTGAGCGCGTCTATGGTGAGATCAAGCTCCCTCAGCCTCGAGTAGGAGGGCCTATGGGTCGCGCTGAGGGCGTCCCGCTTGGCCTCCATCGCGAGGATCTCTCCCTCGAGCTTCGCTATCACCTCCACCGTGGCCTTGCTCTGCTCGTCGAGAACTATGGCCCCGTGGCGCTGCTGAAACCGGGTGAACGTCTCCTGGGCCTCCTCGAGGGCTTCCCCGGTTCTCTCCAGTCTTTGCTCCACGAACTCCCTGGCCTTCTTGGCGGAGGAGAGGCTGAACGTCTGGTTCGCGTTCTCCAGCTCGTCGAGGAAGGCATTGGCAATATCCGCGGCGAGCCGGGGGTCCTCGTGGGTGACCGAAACGGAGATGAGAAGCATGTCCGAGACGCCGACGGAGGTCATGTCGATCAAGTCGTCGGTGGCCTTTTCGAGCGCTTTTTTCGGATTGCTCTTGTCTATGTCGAACACCTCGACGAGGTCCAGCTCGGTCACCACGTTGCGGGCTACGAACCGGCTGCGCAGGGTGTTGGCGAACACGTCCGCCGGGTTTATGGCGGCGCCGCGGAACATCCCGCCGAAACCGAAGCGGTTCAGAAAGGAGCCGGCCATGCTCTGGGCCGGGCTCATCTCGCCGGGCGTGCTTCCGGGCATGAGTGTGGCCACTGCCGTGTACTCGTTCGGGGTCAGGAGACAGTAGACCAGGGCGGCGAGAAGGACCCCCAAGAAGAAGACGGCGGCCGGCTTTCTCCATCTGAAGACGATTCTAATGAGGTCTATTGCGCGGGTGGAGTCCTCCACGGAAGCTCCCTATTCATCTATCCGTGTGATGATGTAGATGGTGGTCGCGACGCTGGCGGCTATGGTTGTGGCATCCTTTATGGTCGCGGACCAGTCGATCCCCCGGCCGGGCTCCTCCAGCTCCACGATGATCTTGTTTCCCGGCTTCACCTCGGGATCGAACCAGAACCTGTTGCGGGCGGGGTCGGTGCTGCCGTCCAGCCTCACTATCCTCACGCTGCCCTTGTTGGCCTTCTCCAGGAAACCGCCGGTCCTCTGTATGTAGTACCCGGCGGACTTGCCCGGGCTGAACACTATCGACCCGGGCCTACCCACCGCACCCTCCACCTTGATGGTGTTGGGGTAGACGGGTATGTAGATCGAGTCGCCGTCCGCGAGCGTCAAGTCGTCCCGGCCACCTGGGTCTTCCAAGGCCTTGGCGAAATCCACGATCACCCGTCCCTCGTCCTTGCGATGGACCGACCCGGCGCTCGGAAACGCCTCCGGCGTCAGCCCTCCCGCCCTTTCGAGCAGGTAGGTTAGACGCTCTTCCTTCCTCTCCAAGGTGTAAGTCCCGGGGAACCTGACCTCGCCGTCTATATCGACCAAGTGCTGCGTCCTCCAGCCGGGGATCTTCCTTACGAAGACCTTGTCCTTGCTCTCGAGGAGGATATCTCGATCGGAGTACGGAGCGCTCAACGCCTGGTGCAGGTTCGTGAACATGACCCTGCTCACGAGCTTGGACTCCTCAGGGCGCTCCTCGATCCGCGAGATCTCCGCGCGCAAGAGATACGCCTGGTCGAGCAGCCCCCCGGCCCTGAACACAAGGTCCGAAACCCTCATCTTGGGAAACAGCGGGTACTCTCCCGGAAACTGCACCTGGCCCCTAATCGAGACATGCTCCTTGGGATGGACATGCCAGACCGTGTAGACGACTATCTCGTCCCCGTCCATCACCACGCTGCTTTCGAGACAATCCAGGGTGTCCGCCTGCGATCCGATTCGGCAATCCAGGACCACGGAGGTCCGCCCGGAGTCGGAGTCGATCCTGGCGATTTCGATGCGCTCCGTGAAGGCCGCGGCCCCGAAGCCGCCGGCCAGCTCCACCACGTCGGCCACGGTCTCGCCGCCCTTCAGCTCGTAGATCGCGGGCCTTCTGACCGCGCCCTTTATGGTCACCCTTTGCTCGGCGGGGGTCACGAAGACCGTGTCCCCGCTTCTGAGCCTAACGTCGCCGCCCGTGTCCCCGGTGAGCAGAAAGTCATAGAGATCCACCGTGGCCATGAGCTTTCCCGACCTGTAGACGAGCACCTTTCTCAAAGAGCCGACATCGGTCGGTCCCCCCGCGTAATAGAGGGCGTTGAACGCCGTGGAGACCGAGCTGATGGTGTAGGCGCCCGGGCGAACGACGTCGCCGACCACGAAGACCTGGATCGTGCGCAGCTTGGCGAGAGACACGTCTATCTTGAAACCCGAGTA
The DNA here is from genome assembly GCA_964531335.1 of uncultured bacterium. Lineage (GTDB taxonomy): Bacteria > Eisenbacteria > RBG-16-71-46 > CAZHEV01 > CAZHEV01 > CAZHEV01. The sequence continues at coordinate 26,299 of CAZHEV010000005.1, forward strand.
GACCCCGGAGAAGCGGTCGGCGAGACGCTCCTCGAAGCCCTCCAGCGTGGCTCCGGAAGCGGGCACCACGCCGAGCTCGGGGAGCACGACGTTGCCCTCCCTGTTGATGGTAACCTCGTAGTATTTCTCGACGGCCCCCCACATGGAGATGACCAGTTCGTCTCCGGGCCCCAGGACGTACTCGGGGCCGGCGGCTATGAACTCGGTGGGGGAGTACTCCAGCGGCGAGTAGGAGAACACGTCGAAGCCGAAAGGCCTGATCTCCTTGTCATCGCGGACGGGGGCCCTGGGGCGAGGCGCCTGGAGCCGCAACTCGTCCGGCCGGCGTTGCTCCTTCTTCTCCATCAACTTTCGGCTCTTGTACTCCTCGAGAAGCTCGTCCTGTGGGATGGACCTGAGAAGCTCCTGGACCTCCTTCTCGGTAAACTCGTAGTCGGCCGGATAGGGGTCGAGGACGGCCGTCGAGGTCGCCCCGGCGTCCAGGAGCATCCTGCCTACTTCTTCTTTGGTGAAGGTGATTTCCAGCGCCGAGTATGGAAAACCGATCTGGCCCTCTACGACGATTGGCGGGGATACGAGAATAAGGCAGATTACAGTCGCGAATACAAATCTCATCTGGTCCGACCTCAGACCTGCGGCCTCCTTGCCTCTAGTACGCGACCGTGCCGCCGGAGCTAAGAGGACTCGCCCGTCAAGCGATTGGTAGCCGGCTCGGCGGCGTGCGCCGCCAACGACCAACTAGGCTAGACGCCCTCATCGGGTTGTGTCAAGGGAAATTAGAGGCCTTCCACGGGGATGGGCGCCGGCGCCGGCTGCGACATCTTGAGCACGAGGATGGTCATGTCATCCGCCTGCTCAGCGCCCCCCGTGAACTCCATGACGCTTCTCTGAACCGCCGATATCACTTCTCTCGCGGACGGCTCGTATCTGAGCGATCTCACCAGCTCGATTAGACGATCTTCACCGTATTCCTCGTCATTCGCGTCCCGCGCCTCGGTGACTCCGTCCGTGTAGCAGAAGAGCATGTCGCCCGGCTCCAGAGGCGTTCTCCCTTCGTCGAAGGTGACGCCCCCCATCACGCCGAGTATCAGCCCGCCGTCTTTTAGGAGCTCCCACGTCCCGTCCTTCCTCACGATTATCGGATAATTATGGCCGGCGTTGGAGAAAGTAAGCGTCCTCTGCAACATGTCGATCGTACAGAGAAAGAAAGTGGCGAATTGCTCGGGGTCCGTGCTCTCGTAGACAAGGCGATTGATCTTGTGCAGTATTTTGCCCACAGCCAGACCGTTTTCCGTAATCTGCGTCCTGAGCGACGCCTGGAGCATGGACATCAACAGCCCCGCGGGCACACCCTTTCCCGCCACGTCGGCCACCGCGAACATAAGCCTGCCGTCTCCCATGTCGAGCACGTCGAAGTAGTCGCCTCCAACCAGCTTGCTGGGAACGGCGCTCGCGTATATGTCGAGCCCCTCGACGCGGGGGAAGCTCGCCGGGAGGAAGGTACGTTGTATCTTCCTCGCCAGCATCATCTCCTCCTCGAGCCTGCTCTTCTCGACCGACTCGCGGTACAGCGCGGCGTTCTTGAGAGCCGAGGAGAGCTGGCTCGCGAGAGTTGACAGGAGGCCTTTGTCCTCGGCGGTGTAGCGGGTACCCGTTATCTTGGGCCCCAGGACCAGGGCGCCGAGCACCTCCACCCCGTGACGCAGCACTGCGATTACGCTGGCGTCCAACAGCTCGATCCCCTCGCGCGCCTCCTTCGCGCTCTCGGGCCCGAGCTGACCCAGGAACTCGAGCTTGGTCATTACGCCGGCGGCCGGCACCTCGACCAGCTCCGGGGTGAGGGGCATCACGGCCGTGCCTCTCTCGAGCCCTTCGACGCCGAAGGACCTGTAGGCGACGAGCGAGCCATCCTCGCCCCCGTAGGCCACCAGGAGCGCCGCGTTCTCGATGACCATGCCCTGGCTGAGGCCGTCCATGATCCTGTCCGCCAGCTCGTCCTGGTCCAGGATCGTTATGATGTCACCGCTGAGGGACCTCAACATGTTCCGGTAGTCGCTCTTGTCTCCGAGAAGTATGCTGTCCAGGGAGCCCTCCAGCGCGCCGATGGCCGGCTGGAACAGGATCACGGCGACTACGAGAAACACGGCGTCCAGAATGCCGGTCTCCACCCCGAACAGGTTCGAGGCTATTCCGGAGACTTGTCTGACCACCAGCAGGTATATGGCGACCATGACCGCGGAGACGGCCGCGTAGAGTATCCCCCTCCTGGCCATGAAACGGAGATCGAGAAACCTGTAGCGCACCACCGCGTATGCCACCGAACCGCTCCCCAGGACCAGCGCGGCGACCACGGTCGGCACCACAAAACCGTCCGGAGGCGAGAGGGACAGCAGTACCGGGATGGGCACCGCCAGACTGTAGAACGCCAGGCACAGGCCCATTCCCAGGAATATCACCTTCATCTGGTTCCGTAGTTGAGGTATATCGTACCTTTTGAAACTGGAGATCATTACAAGGCAAGAGGCGAATGCATACGCCAGGTTGACCAGGCCGAAGAGCTGCTTGTGGCCCATGTATGCCAGCCGCACGAGCGCCTCGCTCGGCGAAATCACCGGCGCCAGCACGGGAATCTTCTTCGCCAGCTCGGGCAGGCCCAGATCGACGCCGGCCTGGGACACCCACACGAGCAGCAGAAGGTGAAAGACGTGGGGAACGAACAGGGTCGGCCCGATTATGGGCGCCTTCCTGATGATCCATCTGTCGCGCGGGAAGATCAGGGAGAAGAGCAGCAGCGCCGGGAAGAAGAACTCCCACAGGTAGGCGAAGCTCTCGAACAACGGAATGTAGGTTAGCCTTCCCCCCGCTCCCACTGAGCTCAGAATTTTGCCGGACGCGGCGAGAACCGAGCCCAGGCCCGCCAGGAAGAGCATCAGGGCAATGACTATGTTGAGCCGTTGCCTCGGCGCCTCCCTCAAGACGACCAGGCCGAACAGAAATATGAGCACGCCGACGGAAACATATATTGTCGGCGCCAGTGCTTCTCCTGACATGGGTCATCCCGCCGGCCCGGTCATCGGGCGGCCCGAGCAACGGAGCCCGAAGCCCCGTCTCAGCCCGCCGCCGGGACGCGCAACGCCCTTAGCTCTGAGTCCGCGGGGGTTCGCCCTGCGGAGGCGCGCCACCCGGCCCCGTGCCCCCTTGCGGCGGCCCGCCCGGTCCGGTCGATGGCGCCGGAGGAGGAGACGCAGCCTGGACAGCGGGCGGCTGCTGCTTGCTCCCGAAACGAGTAAGCAACAACGAGCCAAGGCCCGACAGGTAAATGAAAAAGCCCGCCAGCAGACCGGCCGCGCTTAGAGCGGCTGAAAGCGGCCACAAAAGCTCGCTGCTCAAACCGAGGAGCTTTCCGGAGAGGCGAACCACCGCTACGATCAGCACTCCCAGCAAGACCGCCTGCGCCAGACTCAGCTCCCGCGGAGTCTTGGACACCAGCTTGCTGCCGAAACGATAACCCAGCAGGCCGGCGCCCACCGCATAGGCGACAACGCTGGCGACTGCGAACACTATGGGAAGGATAACGGCAAGCGGTATGCCTATCAAGGTAACAATAAGCAGCAGGACGACAATAGGCATCGCTATGACCACGGCGAATCCCACGACCGCGGAGAGCCATACGGAAGAGCCCGCGTAGTCAACCATGTTCTTGACTCTTCCAGGGAATATCGCGGCCGCGGCCCAGGCAAAGAGCAGTACTATCAAGGACTTTACCGCGTAACCCGTGATATCCATCGCCCGGTGTGCGAACGGGGAACGGAAGCCCTTGAAGAAAAAGGCCGGGATGAACCCCACCGAGACCGTGTCCCCGGACACCCTCGATCCCTCGCGTTCGATGATCTTGCCGCCCACCGAGACGGCGTCCCCTCTGACGATGCAGCCGGCGTTGAGATCGAGCGAGCCGCCAACGGCGACCGCGTCGCCGGTCACAGTGGCGCCCGGCTCCAGCTCCACGTTGCCGCCGACGGACACGACGTCTCCAACCACGTGGCCCTCGATGACTATGGAGCCCCCTATGGCGACGACCGATCCACGTATCCGCTTGTCCCTGCGAATCCGAATGTTCTCTCCGAACCTGACTATATCGTGGCCCTCGGCGTCATACTCGACGATGTCGAGATCCTGGAGACGTTTCATCTCCTCACTGAGTCGCTCCTGCTCCTCGAGGGCCCTCGCGTGCGTGCGCTTGATATCTCCGATGTCTATTACGGTGACGGAGTCCGGGCCTTCGCCGCTCGTCTTGCCCTCTATGACGATGCCGTCCGGGGTTATGCTTATGCTGGTTATTATTTTCTTGATCGTGTCCGGCTCAGCGGTGTCCGGTTTCGCGCTCTCTTGAGCGAACCCCGTGCAGGCGCTCACGGCGAACAAGCCTGCCATTATCACCATGGCCGCCAAGGCCCAGGCAGGAGCAGGTTTTCTGCTTTTAGGAAGAGTGACCGACATGGTTTCCCCTTTCTTTGCCCTCCGCGCAGGATGTCTTGCCGCGTGCCATCAGCCTGAAAAACAAGAGGACGAGCGCCAATGTTCCTACAATGGCCCCCATGGCGACGGGGTTGCCCCAGGCGGCGTCGGACACGGCGCCCAGGCTCCGGAACAGAGGTTGCAGCGTGCCCAGTCCCGCCACCAGGCCGTCCCATACCGTTACGAAGTACCGGGTGACCTTGCCGGTCAATCCGGCCACCTCCTCCGTGGAGACGGCGCCCGAGGGGCCGAAGATTATCGAGAACATCCTCGCCGCACCGTCCCTCAAGGCCAGTCCGCCGGCGCCGACGAGGATCATGGCCGCCACGCTGGCCGCCCAGATCAGCGGCGGAGACACACGGTGCCCTCGGAGCTGTGTCCGGGCCCCGCCGAAGCCCACCGCCTCCAGCACCTTGAGGTCCAGATCCCACGGCGCCTCGACGTCCTTCGACGACTCCAAAAGGAGGATCATCTTCTTGTGCGCTTCCAGCCGGGCCGCGCAAAGAGGGCACGACTCGACGTGAAGTCCGGACTCCTCCGCTTCGGCCGGGGACAGGTCCCCGTCCGCGTAGCGGCTGAGCCGCTTCGAAAACTTCCCGCACTCGGAACTTAATCCTCTCCCAGGCATGGCGTCACCCTCGCTTGAGCGTGCTACCCTTCGTACACCCTGATATCACCGCTGGAGGTGACAAGATCGACCGAGCCATCGCCGGAGCCGACAACGCCTCGCAGCTCGTGTCTGGATACCTTCTCCACGGCCATCGGCAGCTTGCAGTGGATAGAGCCGCTCACGCTCGCTAGTTCCAGGCGAAAAGAGCTGCCCTCCTCCATCCTCAGCTCGATGTCGCCGCTCGAGCATGAGATCTCGATGTCCACGTCGGTGCTCAGTACCGTGAACGCGGACACGTCTCCGCTGCTCGTGCTCACCGTAAGCTCGCTGACGACGTCCCTGAGCCATATGTCACCGCTCGCGGTCCTCACATCCACTCTCCCGCCGCAGTCCTCGACCGTCACGTCGCCGCTCGCGCCCTCGAGCTTGAAGGAGCCTGTTATCATGCTGCCCATGAAATCCCCGCTGGCCACAGACGCCTCTATCGATCCTCTTACGTCTTTCACGTTGAGCTGTCCGCTGGCCGCGCTCAACCGCAGATCGCCCTCGAGCCCGTCTATCTCCACGTCGCCGCTCGCGACGCCGACGTGGAAGCGTCCGGAGCAGTCCCTCAGCCAGATGTCACCGCTGGCGGAGGACAGCTCTCCGCCGCCTTCGAGATCCTCGACGTCTATGTCTCCGCTCGTCGAAGCGAGGTACACGGCCATACGGGATGGAATCTCAATGTAGAGCTCAACCACGATGCGTTTTCGCGTCGAGAACCCCAGGAGCCCTCCGAGGCCGGACCCCTGCCTGTAGTCGGAGGGAATCTCCACTTCGATTTCGATATCGTCGGGGTCCTCTACGACCCTGACCCTCGCCTCCGCGGCAAGCTCCTCGGCCTCGTCCATGTCATCGGCTTTCACTATCTTAACGGCTTCTACACGCACCGTGGTCTCGTCGCCGGGCCTTATCTTTATCAGACCGTTCAAGTTCGAAACGCGGATCGCGTCCCTGCCCTCCACCGGGATGACACGCTCCACCGATTCCCTGTGATCGTAGGCCCAGCCCTGCGAGACAGCGGCTAAAGTTAAGATTGCAAGTACGGCGGCTTTCTTGATCATTTTCAGTTCCCCCTCCAGGGAGTGTTACTCCTTGGCGAGCTCCGACTCCAGGCTCATTCTCAGCAGGCTGTGCGCCCGGTGGATCCTTGCCTTTACCGTGCCCACGGGCACCTCCAGCACCTCAGCGATCTCTTTATACGACAGCTCCCTGCCGTGCCTCAGAAGTATCACGACCTTGTATCTGGGGGGCAGGCCCTGCACCAGCCTGTCGAGCATCTTCCTCTGCTCGGCCACCTCGTGCTGGACGTCCGGACCCGGCCCGCCGTCTTCGACGTCCGCCGTCCGGTACCCATCGTCCGACCCCCTCATGCCGTCCAAGGACTGTACGTTCGACCTTCTCCTGCGCAGATGGTCTATGCACAGATTGGTCGCGATCCGAAACAGCCAGCTCGCAAAAGGCCGGCTCGTGTCGAAGGTGGAGAGCGCTCGGAAGGCCCTTATGAATGCCTCCTGGGTGACGTCCTTGGCATCCTCTTCGTCACCCATCATCTTCCAGGCTAGATTGTAGACGGGTCTCTTGTACTTGGAGAGAAGCCGGCGGTGGGCCTTTTCCTCCCCTTTCAGGCACCGTCTAACAAGAAAGACGTCTTCGCTTTCCACGTCACCATCTCATTCACTAGAGACTACGCAACGTAAGGGAGAAGGGTTGCGCGGATCAGCCCTCTCGCCGTTTCTATCGGCAGTGGCCGCAATGAGTTAGACAGCACCTGCGAATTGGGCCACAATTTTTCGCGCGCTTTGGATGTGCCTCGGGCCGGTCGGGCGCGCCCAGGCCCGCCTGCCACCCCCGGAGCCTGGCTCTCAGAACTCGTACCTCAGCTTGAGGTCGAAGTTGATCTCCGAGCCGGACTCCTCTCTCACCCCCCTGATCGGGCTGTTGATTATCTGCGATCGCAGCAGGAGATAGCGGTTGACGCGGTAGTCCAGGTTCACCTCGCGGCGGGTAATGGCGGAGAACCCCTGTTCGTAGCGCAGGAAGAGCCTCCTCGAAAGGTTCCTGCCCACGCTGATTCTCGTCTCCGCGGTCTCCGAGCCTTCGACATAGCTCTGCTCCCGCGTCAGGTCGATATGGACGGGGGGGCGGCTCCCGAACAAGTCCCGCAGCCTGGAATCTATCGCGTTGAACAGAGTGTTGGTGGCCAGCGCGCTTATGTCCGGCCCACCTTCCTCCTGGGGACCTTGTCCCCAGAGCGTCCCGGCGAGGAGCATATTGTATATGTCGCTCTCGGAATATCCGCTCGTGGACGACACCCTTATCCTCGGGTCCCGGACGTTCCCCGTGAGGCGGACGTAAACCCTCTCTTCGAACCCGGACTCATCGGTGGCGAGCACCGTCTCCGCCGTGATGTCGATATCCGGGTTTATGCCCACGGCCTCGCCGAACGATATCGTGCCGGACGTCACGGTGAACTCGGTGTTGAGCAGATAGTAGGTCCCGCTGACGACTCTCAGGTCTCCCCTGGGCTTGAGCCCGTCGAAGTCCTTGAGCACGGCCACATCGCCGGCCAGGAGGAGATCGGCGTCGGCGTTGCTCACGTTGAGATTTCCGGGTATCTCGATCTCGAGATCGGCCAGCCAGCGCGGCGTAACCGTGCCTGCCGCGCCGCCGTTTTCAGCCAGGTATACCGGCCCCCCGATGTCTCCTACGTACGAGGCCTCGTCCACCACCACCACCCCCTCTATGAGGGGTATCAGCTTCCCGCTTTCCAGCTCGTAAGCGGCCACCGTCAGGTCTCCGCTTACTATCGCGTCGAAGTCGATCGGCGTGAGGACCGGCATCTGCTCGAACACAAAAGAGAAGCTGTAGTCAACCACTCCGGGCCAGGCCAAGGTGATCTCGCCCTCTCCCTCGAACCTCCCGTTCTTTCCCTCGACCCCGTAGATCTCCAGGATCCGGACCCTGTCTCCCTTCAGCAGGTACTCGCAGCGGATCTCCCGGTACTCCTCCTCCATCCCGGCCAATCTCAGCGCGCAATCATCGAGTCGGCCCGAACCGTCGAGCAGAGGCGCCGAAGGGGTACCGGTCACCCTCGCGTCCACCGTGAAGGACCCCGATGAGCGGGCCAGGCCCTCCCAGACCTCGGCCGCCACCGCGAAGTCACCCGGCTCGACCTTCACCTCGAGCGCCATCGGATCGCTCTTGAGAACCCTCACTCCGGTCTTTATGCCCGCGGCTAGCGGAAGGTACCCATCCACGCCGGCGGTCACCTCGCCCGCCTTGATCTCGGCCTTCCTAAGCCTGAGCCTGCCCTCCGCATACTCGAGGTCTCCGGCTGCGGAGTCAATAGTCAATCCCCCGGCTCTCAGGCCGCCGGCCTCAACTTTGAGATCCAGCTCCGGATCCTCCAGGCTTCCGGTGACATTGCCGGAAACGCTGACCGCTCCCGTGAGCTCAGGGCCGACCTGCGCGGTCCTGCCCAGCCAGCTCAGGTCGAGATCGGAGACCGAGACGGAGAGATCCAGAGGCGAGGCGGCCGCTCTGTCGAAGAACTCCCCGGCCTTTCCTCCCAGTATCTCCACGAGATTGAGGCCGAGCTCCGCCCGCCCGGTCACCAGAGAGGTCCCAACGGACGAGTCGATCAAGAATCGGTTTATCAAGAGAAAGCCTTCGCCGAACTCGCAGCTCACGGTCATCCGCCGAACGTCGGCGCCGAATGCCCCCGCCCGCGTCAGACTCACTGAAGCGACGCCCGAGGGCGACGCCATGGCCCCCTTGAGCGTTATCTCCCCCGAGACATTACCTCCCTCGACGCTGCCTTCAGGAAATGGCAGGGACGAGTTGTCGATTCCGGTAGCGGCCACGTTCAACTCTACCCAGTCGCGGCTGGTGTCGAGCCTTCCGGACAGGGCGAGCACGCCTCCGCCGGAGGATACCCGGAAACCCCTGATCGCATAGGCTCCGTCCTCGTAGGAGAGTGAAAACGGATGGCCGGACTTCCATGTCACGCCGTCCAGCGCGATATCGAGCCGGTCGAAGTCCACCTCCACGCGGCCGCCACCACTTCGAAGCGCGAACGCTCCTGACGCCGAGCTGTCAGCCTTCGACACCTCGAAGGCCGGAACCTCGAGCTCCTCTCCGTCATAGACCCCCTGCAGCTCCAGGGCGCCCACGGGAACAAACCCCACGAAGGCGTCCGCGCCCACGACGCTGAACTCGACGGGGAAGCCGTCGGCCAGCCCGTGCACGGTCGCCTCGAATGAGCCACCCTCGATACGGGCCGGCCCCCGGCCCATCCACTCGATGGCCCCACTGGCCCGGAGCACGGGGTCGGAGGAGGGGCCGCTCAAGTCCCCGGCCGCGGTAACGGACCCCTGTAGCTCGTCCGCCCCCAGCCAACCGGCCGCATAGTCCAGTGAATCCGCGCGCACTCTGAAATCGAGGTCCATTTGCCCGGAGCTGCCGATACCTATTTCCCCCGCCGCCTCGGCCCATATTCCCTCCCTGGACACCCCCACCGAATCGATGTTGACCCGCCCGGGCACGACATCTCCCCTGAAGAGCAAGGAGGAGAACTCGAATTCGGCGGCTTGACCGGGCCCCATATCCGCTTCAATGAACCACGGGGACCCGATGTAAGGATGGGCGACCTCGGCGAAGCCGGTCAGGTCAGTGGAGGGGAAGGCGACCCCCGGGAAGAACCCGTTGGATGCGTCCAGGCCGGCGAAGTCGACGTCGAAATAGAGAGATCCATCGCCCACCCTTCCGGTGGCGTCAACTCCCGCCCCGTTCACGAGGCCTTTCACCTTCGAGAACGAGAAGCCGGAAGGGCGGCTCACACACTCGACGTCGAGACCCTCGATCTCGTAGCGCTCCACCCAGCCGCCCAGAGCGGCGTCTATGGCGAGGCTGTCCGATCGCCCGTACACATGGGACTCTCCTTCCAGCAGACCCTCGGGCCAGCTCTGCCTCAGGATCGCCGCCAGCTCCGGAACGTCGTAGGGGTGCCCCCTGTTCTCTATGTCATACCTGGTTCCATCCACGAACGAGATGTTGCCGTCGAACGATATTGCCGACGACGGAAGCTGCACGAAGCCGTCCTCCATATAGAGGACACCTTGCTTCAGGGAGAGATCCGCCGAAGTGTGAACTACGTCGAGGCTGCGGCCGGGCATAAGGAACGAAGCCCTCTTCAAGCCTATCTGCGTGCTCCAGGGATCCCTCAGGTAGGAGCATTCCAGGTCCATGTCCGTGAAGATCTCGTCGTCGCCCTCCCGGCTTATGACGAGTCGCGCATCGCTCAGCTCGATCTCTTCGATATATATGGTGGGCCCGCCGCCTCTGCCGCTCGATTCCCTGGATCCTTTGAGGCCCGGAAGGAGCACTCCCCCCTCCGGCGGCGTTATCAGCAGAATCTCCGGGCCGGCTATGTCGACCGATTCGATGCGCCATTCTCTCGCCAGAAAGCGGCGCAGGTCATAGCTGACGGTGAGCGTATCAGCCCGAAACACGGTCACCGAGTCGCCGGCCGATCCCTCGTGGACGATTCTGAAATCCACGAACGTGACCCCTGAGACGGGCCGCCCCCCCACGGAGGTCGCGTGGATCGAAAAGCCCGATCCCGCGAGGGCCGAGCTCGCCGCGGGAAGACCATGCGTCCTTATCAGCGGCGCGCTGAAAAAGAGCGCGAACACGATGAGAATCAAGACGAAGCCGGTCAGGCCTATCAAGACGCCCTTGGCGGCCCTCGCCTTGCGCCCCCCGCGCTTGGCGCCCACTTGGGCGCCGCCGTCTGTCTTGCCGGTCCCCATCAAAACGCGTGTCCCAGGTTGAAATGAAACATCCCAAAGCTGTCCATCTCGCCTGTCCTCGAGACGGGCACTCCGTAGTCCAAGCGAAGAGGTCCTATGGGAGTGTTGTACCTGATGCCCAGCCCGAAACTGTACCTGTACTTCGTCACGTTCTCGCCCGTGTAGCCCCCACCCTCCATGTCCCTCACGGGCACGAAATCATCGAGGGTGATGTCGGAGCGATTCTCCCACACGTTTCCGCCGTCCAAGAAGAGCACCCCCCCGAGCTTTATCCTCTTCCATAAGGGGAAGCGAAGCTCCACGTTCGTCAGCAACAGGGCCTCGCCGCCTTGGGCGTTGCCTCGGAGGGCGGCCGTCTTGGGATCTATGGCACCCGGGTCGTCCACGTTGAGCCTGGGCCCCAGGCTGTTCTCACTGTAGCCCCGTACCGAGTTGCTGCCGCCGGCGTAGAACCTGTCCTCGAACGGGATCCCGTCGGGATCCCGGCCGTTGTCAGACTTCCCGTAGGGCCTTCCCAGCCCGGCGCGCGCTCGCGTGGCCAGCACCACTCCCTCCCCGATCCGGTTGTAGTGGGACAGAGAGCCCACCAGTCTAAGGAAGTGGTTGTCCTTCCTCAGAGGGCCTCCGGCAACCTCGAGAGAGATCGACCTGTGAGTGCCCGAGGTGGGATAGAGAAGATCGTCTCTGGCGTCCCTGTCGAGGGTGACGCCGAGAGTGCGCGTTTGATCCTTCTTCCTGGTGAAAGGGCTCGACTCCTCCAACGGCGGGATCTTGCGCTCTATGAACTCGTCCGTGAAGTCAAGGTAGAGGATGGTATGCCTCCCCATCCTTCTCCTTCCGTGCACACCGAAGCCCCAGACGTCATAGTCAACAGTCTGCGGGTTCCGGTCCTTCTCGTAGAAGGCGTCCACGGCGGTTTGGAAGCGGGTTCCCGGAAAGCGCGGCCCCGTGTAGGCGGCGTTCGATCTCAGAAACCTGTTCCTGAGCTCGGCGCGGCCCTCCCTGTACACGTCGTATGCCAGCTCAGCCTCCACCTGGAGCTTTCCCCCCAGGCCGGGAAGATGCCTGTGCCCCCACTCCGCCGCCAGGCGTCCGTTGTCCTCGGTGCCGATGCCCAATCCCAGCTCGAGATATGACATCTTGCGTTCCTCCACCTGCACGCGCAGGTCCACCTCCCTCTCGAGCGTATCTATATCCGAAATAATCAGATTGACCTGCCGAAACAAAGACGTATCGAACAGGTGCTGCTGGCTGTCGTAAACTTTTTCCAGGCTGAAGACGTCGCCGGGCTCCAGGGTGACCAGATCCTTTATCCTCTTCTCGCCGGCCACCTTGTTGCCCGTTACCTCCATGGCTCCGACCTTCATCTGCGGCCCTTTGTCGACGGCGTAGCTTAGATAGGCCTTGTAGCCGGCGACCTCGACGGAGGCCGCGACGCCGGCCAGAACGTATCCTTTGTCCCACATGCGGTTTCTTATGAAATAGATGTCGGATCCCACCAATGTGGAATCGAACGGCGCCCCTTGCTTCAGCCTCAGCCCCTTTATCACGCTCTCGGGCTTCTGCGGCATCTCTCCCTCTATCTTCACTTCCTCGACGATGGTCTGTTCTCCTTCCATGACGCCTATTACAATGTGGGTTTCGTTTGAGCGCTGGTCATAGCGGCTCTCGACCACCCGGGCCGAAGCTCCGTAGTACCCGTTCTTACGATAGAAGGCCTCTACAGCGGCCAGATCGTATCTGAGATAGTCCGGTCGGAAGCGGGGCTTGTTGAAGAGCTGCAGGAATCCGGACTCTCTCGTCCTCATGACGCTCTTGAGCTTTCCGTCGCTGATGTGCTCGTTCCCCACGAACTCGATCGAGCCGACGTAGGGCCTTTGCGACTGTAGATCCGAGGCGCAAAGCGGCCCGCCGGCCGCGGTCGCAACCGCAGCGACCAGTAGAGCCGCGGAAATCGCTTTCAGGGGTGTCATGAGTAAGTGTAGCCTCGTGAAGGCATATCGGCGTCCGCCGTCAGTCGATGGCCCAAGGAGGGCCGTGACGTCCCATCCCGCCCGGCGCGCCGCGATGTCAATCAAGTATATGCCGCAACCCGGCGGGCTTCAACCGACAGCCTGTGAGATTTCATGTGCTGAACGCTCGCCTAGAGCCCGCCGGCTCTAGAAGTCCGCGCCGAAAGTCACGTAGCTTCCGGCCTTGCCCAGACTGCGAGCCAGGTCGGTCTTCTGTATCAGGTCGTAACGGAGAATGAACAATCCCAGATTGAGCCTCACGCCGAAGCCGTACCCGGCGACCGCATCCTTCAGCCGGAAGGCGCCGTCACCCTCCGTGGTCACAGGCTGAAAGAGACCGTCGTCGTCCCAGGCCCCTCCGACGTCGAAGAACAAGACCCCCCTTATCGCGCGGAAACCGAGGGGCGCGGGCCAGCCGAGGATAAGGTATTCAACAAAGGGAAACCTGAACTCGAAGTTCGCAAAGCCCACCTTCGTCCCCACGAGCTCCCCCCAATCCGGGCCTCTCAGGGTGAAGGGGCCGCCTATGCGGAAAAGCTGGGGATTTCGCCCGTAGCTCCCCGCCCAAACAAACCTGGTCGCGAACGCGTAGCGCTGTCGCAGGTTCAGGTATTTTCTATAGTCCACCAGGCCGCTGCTGTATCTGATATCTCCCACCGCCTGCTCGAATCTCAGCCTGCTCCTGCCTCCCGCCAACGGGCCGGTGATGCCGAACAGGCTGTTGTCGTGCACCAGGGCGACGGCAGCGCTGGTAAAGTACCTCGTCCTGTCGGTCTGAATCGCCTCCCCGCCGAACCCGAACGGGAAAATCTTGCTGCTTATGGCGCTGGCCTGGAAGTCGAGCTCCAGGCGGTTGAATCTATCGAAGGGCCTCCAGAAGAAGACCTGACCCCCACGGTAGATCTGGCTCTCGAACTCCGATTGGTCGGGAGCGGTGAATATGAAGAAGTCCCTTCTCTCCTGGAAGGCGGCAAAGCCGTAGTTCGTCCTGTTCTCCCTGTTCAGGTACGCGAAGAGAAGATCCGACTCCGACAGAGAGCCGAATACGTTCGCGGCCACGTATATGCTGTGATTGCCCAGTATGTCGCTGAAAGCGAGCGCGGTCTGACCGAACACGCTCACGTTGGATGCGAAGCCTATTCCCCCCGCCGCCAGGTCCTGAGTGAACTTGAGCTTGTACCTGGAGATCTCGAATCCGGTGGTGTCAGGCGCCGCGCTGATAGAAGGCATGCCGCCCTCTTCGCGGCCCTGGTCCTTTTCCCCTGGCGCCACGTGGGTGGGATCCATGAACTCCCGGAGCCCCACCAGCCTGGCCCTCTCCTCGCCCTCGGTCTCCACTTCGGGAGTCTCAAAAGAGTAGCTGGTGACCGCCGCCAACGGCGCCCGGCGCCTGGGGACCAGCTCGGTCCCCGTTTCCAGCAGCCCCGCCGTGGGCGGGCCCTGGAATACGCCCGGATCCTCCGGCACCGGCCTCTCGTAACGGACCTTCAGCCTGTGAGGGTCGTTTATCGCGAATACGTCCCATCCGCCGCCGGTGAAGGCACAGAACACCATCCGGTTTCCCTTGGACGACCAGCTCATCGCGGGGCTGGTGGGGGTTATTCCCGAGATGCCGCTCAACACATTTGTTATCTGGTAGGTCTCCCTGTCCCGCAAATCGGCGATGAATATATTGCTGATGCCGGTCCTGTCGGAAATATAGGCGATCTCCTCCCCGTCCGGAGACCACTGTGGGTTGACATTCGTGCCCTCTTGTCCCGGTATCACCTCGATAAGGCCCGTCTCAAGATCGTAGACCGCGACGACCATCGGTCCGAACACCAGCTCCTCGAAATCCGTCTGCGGGCCGCGGTCGGTGCTGAAAGCTATCCGGCGGCCGTCCGGGGACCAATCCGGATCCCTGACGGCGTACCGGTCCTCGGTCATGCGAGTCAGGTTGCCGCCGTCCGAATCCACCATGAACAGGTCCGACTGGCCGCCCACAAGCGCCACGAACGCGATCCTGGACCCGTCCGGGGACCAAGAGGGTGAAAGCACTTCATCGAAGCCGAACTTGAGCTTCCGGACGACCTTCCTTTCCCGGACATCGAGAATGTAGATCGCGTCCTGCGGGCCGATCTTCGCCGGGAAGGCTATGAAGCGCTCGTCCGGGGACCAGCTCATCGACGTGTTGAGAAACCTCAGGGACTCGAAGGCGGCCGTCCTCTCCCCCTTGACCAGCCTTCCCAGATCGCTGCCGTCGAGGGTCGAGGCCATGTAGATGTCGTTGTAGAGACTCTTGTCGGCAATATATACGAACCTGTCGCCGCGCGGGGAGACCGCCGGCGCGACGTTCATGTTCGACAGGTCCTTCCTGTGATTCGTGAGCCGCCGACCGTAGCTGTCCGGCTTCTTGTAGTCCGCGATCTGCGGCAAGTAGGTTTTCCGGACATCCTCCAGCCATCCCTGCGAGACAGTCTCCATGCTCGCGCCCAGGACGTTCTCGAAGAGAACGGATATGCTGGTTGATCTGCCGGCGCCCTTGAGCATCTCCCCCACTTTGCGCTCGCCGTAGGTCCTCGCGATGTAGTCCCACACGGAATGGCCCAGCCTGTAGACCCTGATGTCGCCCACCCTGCCCAGGTTCTCGATGGACAGCAGATATCCTTCGAGGGCGGCGTCTCTCAACCACATCTCGGTGTTCGCATCTATCTCGCCGACCGAGAGATACTCGGACATCCCCTCCACGAACCAAAGCGGTATCCTCAGGGCCAGGGGATTGGCCAGCAGGCCGGACCTGTTCCCAAACAGCACGTCGAACTGGAACGCGTGAACGAGCTCGTGGGTCAGAACATGATCGAGGTCCCCGTAGGATCCCGTGAACGGAAGAAGGACACGCCTTTTGAACGACTCGGTGATCCCTCCCGTGCCCTCGGAGATGAGCCCGTAGGTCACGTTCGTCTGCTGAAAATCGCTGTGCGAGGCGTATAGGATGAGCGGGATGGGGTCTTCCACTTGATGTCCCAGCGCGGTGCTTATTCTATCGTAGGCCCTTTCGGCCATCCTGGCCGCGTCGAGGGCCGCCTCGTTTTCACCCTCGTAGAAGTAGATATCGAAGTTATCGGTCTTGATAACCTTCCAATCGAAGTCGTCGTACTGTACCTTGTTCTGTCCGAAGTACTGCGCGCCGGCCGCGGAAGGCACAAAAATAGCCACGGCGGCAAGGGCGATGAGCCAAGTCCGTGTCATCTATCTCTCCTTGGTTCTCGGGGCGATTGGCTCCATTGAGGCCTAAGCCCATCTACTATTATACTAGCACTAGTTGTTGCTACGCTGCAACCTACGCTGCCCGCGAGCCCTCAGGGACCCGGGGGGCGACGGAGCGCCGGCCTGGCCGGGGGGAGGATATGAGCGACAAGACGAGCGCTCCCGTGAGCGCGCGATACGCGAACGCTGGAGCTCCGGCCGGCGACTGCCGAGAGATGGCCCGACATGGTCCGGCTTTTTGGCGAGAAAAGGGCCCCGGCGTGGGTGTGACACCCCGGCCGATCGCTCTGGCGGCTCCCGGCGGCATTCTATTTCCATCTTGACATTTTGGCTTTCGGTAAATAGACTAAAGGATTGATTGTCTTATAGTTATCAAGGATCCGGCACGCCCGGCTTGATAGCGGGATAGGTGGAAAGGAGTGGGTTATGGCGGAGAAGATGAAGGCTGTGGTAAAGACCGAACGCGCCGAGGGCGCGAAGCTCATAGAGGTCGACATGCCGGTGCCGGCCCCGGACGAGGTGCTGGTCAAGGTAAAGGCGACCTCCATCTGCGGCACCGACGTGCACATATACGGATGGGACGAGTGGTCGCAAAGCAGGATCAAGAACATACCCCAGATCCTGGGCCACGAGCTGGCCGGCGAGGTCGTGGAGGTCGGCGGCTCCGTGACAAAGGCCAAGGCGGGCGACTACGTCTCCGCCGAGACTCACATCCCCTGCGATAACTGCATACAGTGCCTCACCGGACAGCGGCACATCTGCGGCAACCTGAAGATTCTGGGCGTCGACTGCGACGGGGCGTTCGCCGAGTACATCGCCGTGCCGGAGACGGTGATCTGGAAAAACGACCGCAGCATCAAACCCCAGTTCGCTTGCGTCCAGGAGCCGCTGGGCAACGCTGTCTACTGCACGCTGGTGGAGCCCGTGGTGGGCAAGACCGTTCTCATCTTCGGCGACGGCCCCACGGGGCTCTTCGCGGCGGGCGTCGCCAGTGTCGCCGGAGCGGGTCAGGTGATGATAGTCGGCCGCCATCCCTTCCGCCTGGACATAGCGAAGAAAATGGGCGCGGACGTCCTGATCCACGGCCACGAAGACGACGTCGAGGCGAAGGTGATGGATCTCACCCGCGGCGTCGGCGTGGACGTGGTGCTGGACATGGCAGGCACCCAGGTCGCCATAGATCAGGGCTTCAAGCTGGTGAGAAAGGGCGGTCGTTACTCGGCTTTCGGAATAGCGTCCGGCCGTGTCGATTGGGACATAAACAACGGCGTGGTCTTCAAGGGCGTCACCATATACGGCATCAACGGCCGGCTGATGTACGACACGTGGTACCAGGTGGCCGGCCTCTTGAGTTCCGGTAGGCTGGATATATCACCTGTCGTATCGCACATACTGCCGCTGGAGGATTATGAGAAGGGTTTCTCGCTCATGACCACGCGGCCGAAGGTATCGGGGAAGGTAGTGATGTTCCCCGACAAATCCGAGATTCCCGCCTGAGTGGAGGATTGCAGGAGAGGAAGAAAAGGAGAGGAAGATGGCAGAAGCTAAGACCCAGACAGAGAAGTATCAGTTTATCCACGACGAGCTTGCCAGGCTCAAGGAAGCCGGGCTGTACAATACCGTGCGCACCATCAACAGCCCCCAGGGCGCGTGGATAGTAGTAGACGGCGAAAAAGTGGTGAACATGTGCTCCAACAACTACCTCGGTTTCGCCAACGATCCACGCCTCGTCAACGCGGCCAGGGACATACTGGACAAGTACGGCATCGGGCCGGGCGCGGTCAGAAGCATAGCCGGAACCATGGACTTCCACAACGAGCTGGAGAAGAAGCTGACCGAGTTCAAGGGCTCAGGGGCCACCCTCTCCCTTCAGTCGGGGCTTGTCGCCAATCAGGCGGTGATTCCTTCTTTGATCGACTCCAAGGAGGACGCCATCTTCACCGACGAGTTGAACCACGCTTCAATTATCGACGGCATCCGCCTGACCAAGGCGCAGAGATTCATATACAAGCACAACGACATGTCGGATCTCAAGGCCAGGCTCGAGGAGGGAAAGAACGCCCGTCGCAAGATGATCATCTCGGACGGCGTCTTCTCAATGGACGGGGACATAGCGCCGCTGGACGAGATAGTCGATCTCGCGGAGCACTACGGCGCCTTCACCATGGTGGACGACGCCCACGGCGAGGGAGTCCTCGGCAAGGGCGGCAGGGGCATAGCGGATCACTACGAGCTGCACGGCCGCTGCGACATAGAGATCGGCACCCTCTCCAAGGCCTTCGGAGTGATGGGAGGATTCGTAAGCGGCAGAAAAGAGCTCATAGAGTTCCTGAAGCAGAAGGCGAGGCCCTTCCTCTTCTCCTCCGCGGCGACCCCTCCCGACGTGGCGGCGTGCATGGCGGCGGTGGACGTGCTGCTCAGCGACGAGACGCCGGTCAAGAAGCTCTGGGATAACGGCCGCTACTTCAAGGAGAAGATGAAAGGCATGGGCTTCGACACAGGCGTCAGCCAGACGCCCATCACCCCGGTCATGCTCGGCGAGGCGCCCGTGGCTCAGAAGTTCTCGAAGAGGCTCTTCGAGGAGAAGGTATTCGCAATGGCCATCGGCTTCCCGACGGTGCCGAGGGGCAAGGCCAGGATCAGAGTCATGATATCGGCCGCTCACGAGACCAAGGACCTGGACTTCACCCTGGAGAAGTTCGAGAAGGTGGGGAAGGAGCTCGGGGTCATATAGGGCCTCCCGGAGGTAAGCTGGAATGAGCTTACGGTCGACTCTCGTCGCCCCGGCGGCGAGCCTTCTTCTCACGTCCGCCGCCGGCCCCGCCGCGGCGGGCGTCGTCCGGCAGGCCAAGGAAGAAAAGAAAGGGTCGTGATCCAGTGCTTGGGAAGCCGCGCCTTACGGCCGCCGTCGCACTCTTCGCCGTCGCCCTGGCCGCCCTGTCCGCGGCCCGGGCGCAGGCCCGGGTAACGGCGTTCTCCGGGTCGTACAGCTTTTTCGAGTCGGACCTCTACGAGTGGCCGTCCGATCTCTTCGGCGTAAACGGTTATGTCGCGCCCTTCGGCCGAAACCTCTATCTGGTCCCCGGCGCCGCCGCGGCGCGCGACTCAGACGACGATTTAACCTCAGCCGGTTTTTCCCTCAACCTTCACTACATGCTCCCCGCGGGGGACAGGTTCATTCCCTTTCTGGAGGCCGGCCTCGTCGGCGCCGTATTCCGCTTGGACGTCCTGGACCGGACGGGAGCCGGGCCGGAGCCGTCCAAGGACAGGACCACATATCTCAGGGGAGGATTCCAGGTCGGAGCCGGGGTGGACATCGCGATCGGCGGCAGCTGGTCGGTGGTGGCGGCCCTCAGGAGCGTGCGTCTCGGCGAGGTCGAGACCGAGCGGGTGCTGCGGGAAGGACGCGTAGTGGGTATAGAGGAGAACCCCTCGTACTGGGAGCTCCCCCGCCTCGCCATAGTCTACTGGTACTGACCCCGACGGCCTCGAAGCCCGGGAGGAGCGGGAATGTTGAAGGATCTCATAGTCAAGAACAGAAGCTACAGGCGCTTCCATCAAGACAGGCATATCGCCGTGGAGACCCTGAGGGAGCTCGTCGACCTGGCCAGGCTTTCGGCCTCCGCGGCCAACCGCCAGACGCTGAAGTACGTACTCTCCAGCGACCCGGAGCTGAACGCCCGGATATTCGATACCCTGGCGTGGGCCGGGTACCTGAAGGACTGGTCCGGACCGGCCGAAGGCGAGAGACCATCCGCTTACATCGTTATGTTGCACGATACGAAGATAAGCAAAGACCTCGACTGCGATCACGGGATCGCCGCTCAGAGCATCCTGCTGGGCGCGGCGGAGAGAGGCCTCGGCGGGTGCATGCTGGGCTCGGTGAAGAGAAAGAATCTCAAGAAGGCGCTGGATATTCCCGGGCGCTACGAGATCCCTCTCGTGATCGCGCTCGGGGTGCCGAACGAGAGGGTGGTGCTGGAGGAGCTGGGCGATGACGGGAGCATCAAGTACTGGCGCGACGAGGAGGGCACCCACCACGTCCCCAAGAGATCGCTCGACGAGATAATATTGGATTAGACCACGGACATTGGATCGCGCCGGAGCGTGCGCGCTGTCGGCCCGCTCGAGTCTTGGTCGGCCCGGCGCGGAGAACGAGAGCACAGACATGTCGGACGAAAAACCCATCCCGAGAAGGCCTGACAAGCACGAGCATTACTTGAACAGGGCGAAGGTCGCCGCGGAGCGCGGGACCTGCCTGCGAAGGCGCGTCGGCGCCGTGATAGTGAAGGACGACGTCGAGGTTAGCTCCGGGTACGTGGGCGCGCCCAGGGGGACCGAGAACTGCTGCGATCTGAGAGAGTGTCTCAGGATAGAGGCGGGGATCCCGTCGGGCCGGCACTACGAGCTCTGCAGGAGCGTGCACGCCGAGCAGAATGCGATCGTGAACGCCGCCAGAAGCGGGATAAGCGTGATAGGCGGCGAGATGTACATATCAAGCGAGAAGATAGACGGGGCGTACAGGCAGGAGGACCTGGACCACCCGAAGATCTACGGGCCCTGCATGATCTGCAAGAAGGAGATCATAAACGCGGGGCTGGTGTCCGTCCACATGAGGGAGGAGGGCATCGGCACGAAGAGCTACTCGATTGAAGAGCTCAAGGCAATGCTGGACGGCGAGGAGAAAAAGCAGGCCGCAGAGTTCGCGCGATCGAGAGAGGAATAAGCGCCGATCCCCGCCCCGTCCCGGCGAACCGGATGACAATATCTAGAAGACAGATACTCCGCCTGTGCTTTCTTCTTTTCGCGCTGCCGGCCGCGATCGCTGTAGCGTGTAACGGCGCCGACTCCGATGGCGCCGCGAAGAGATCTCGACCCCCCGCTCGATCGACCGTCGCGACCGCCCTGGGCCCCGATTGGCGGTTCGCCGAGCCCGCTCAGCCAGCCATATCGTCGGGAGGCATGGTGGCGACCGACGCCGCCCTCGCCACAAAGGTGGGAAGCGACGCGCTCTTCGCCGGGGGAAACGCCGTGGACGCGGCGGTGGCGACGGCCTTCGCGCTGGCGGTCGTCCATCCGAGGGCGGGCAACATCGGAGGCGGCGGTTTCGCCGTGGTCCGGATGGCGGACGGCGAGGTCGCGGCTCTCGACTTCCGAGAGCGCGCTCCGCTTGCCGCATCGCGCGACATGTACCTGGACGAGAGCGGAGAGGTAAGCCGCGAGTCCGTCACGGGGCGCCTCGCCGCCGGCACGCCCGGATCGGTCGCCGGACTCTGGGAGCTGCATCAAAGATACGGCACTCTTTACTGGAACCATCTTCTGATCCCGGCCGTCCGGCTGGCCGAGGAAGGGTTCGAGGCGGACACGAGCTTCTGCGAGGCCATAAGAGACGAGGCGGACAGGCTGGCCCGCTTCCCGGCCTCCGCCGATCTCTTCCTTCCCGGCGGACGCCCGGTCGAGCCCGGCTCCGTGTGGCGCAACCCCGACCTGGCCGCGGTCCTTCGACGCATCTCCGCCGAAGGTCCCGCCGGCTTCTACGAGGGCGAGACCGCCGATCTCATAGTCGGCGATATGAAGAAGGGCGGAGGGCTGATATCGCACGAGGACTTGAGAAGCTACGAGGCCGTCTGGCGCGAGCCCATCCGCTTCGACTACAGGGGCTGCGAAGTTATCTCCATGCCGCCGCCGTCCTCGGGCGGGCTGACTCTCGCCCTGATCGCCGGCATCCTCGAAGGCTATGACCTCGGCGCGATGGGATGGCACTCCCCCGAAGCGCTTCACCTGACGATCGAGGCCATGCGGCGCGCGTTCGCATATCGAAACCACTATCTCGGAGATCCGGACTTCGTGGAGATACCCCATGAGGTCTTTCTATCCGAGGAGAGCGCCTCGCGACTCAGGGGCGGCATATCCCTCGACCGGGCGAGCCCCTCGTCGGACATATCGCCGGGTACCGGCGGCGCGCCGGAGGCCGCGCACACCACGCACTTTTCCGTGGTGGACGCCGTCGGAAACGCCGTGGCGCTGACGACGACCATCAACCTGAGCTTCGGCTCGGCGGTCACGGTCGAGGGGGCGGGGTTTCTTCTGAACAACGAGATGGACGACTTCGCCGCGAAGCCCGGCACGCCCAACGCGTTCGGGCTGGTCCAGGGCGAGGCGAACGCCATAGCGCCCGGCAAGAGAATGCTCTCCTCCATGACCCCGGCCATAGCCACCAGGGACGGGCGGACGGTCGCCGTCACCGGCGCGAGCGGCGGCCCGAGGATAATTACCGGGGTGTTCCAGGTTCTGTCGAACGTCATCGACTACGGTCTCGGCATAGCCGAGGCCGTAAGCGCGCCGCGCGTTCATCACCAGCATCTTCCCGACAGGGTCTACTACGAGAAAGGCGGGCTAACGGGCTCGCAGATTTCGGCGCTGGAGGAAATGGGGCATGAGGTGGCGCCCAGAAGCGGGTGGATCGCCGCCGCCGCGTCGGTTCTAAAGGTGGGCGTGTACTGGACCGGCGCGCCCGACCCGAGGCTGGGTGGCGCGGCGGGCGGACCGTAGTGCCCGAAAGCCGCCGGGAACGGCCCGGCCCTCCGGGTCCTTGAGCTATTTCTTACGCCCTTTGCCGCCGGACCTGCCCTTTCCGCCGATCTTCTTCCTTTCCGCCGAAGCTCCGGCCAGGGCCTTCAGCTTGGCCCTCCTGCCAGGGCGGGCCGCCTTCCGGCCCTTCTGGGCCTCCTCCTCGGATACGGGGCGGTGTCTCAAGATCTCCTGGACCACCTCTTGAGGGTCGTCCGTTATGGTGAAAAGGTCCAGGTCCTTGTGATCAATCTTGCCCTCGTGCGCAACGACCAGGCGCAGCCAGTCGACCAGGCCCTTCCAGTAGTCGCTTCCGACCAGGATGACCGGGAACGGCTTGATCCGCCTGGTCTGAATCAAGGTGAGCGACTCGAACATCTCGTCCAGCGTGCCGAAACCGCCCGGCATGATGACGAACGCCTCCGCGTATTTAACGAACATTACCTTCCTGGAGAAGAAGTACCTGAAATCTATCAGCGTGGTGGCGTACTTGTTCGGTTTCTCCTCCAGGGGAAGCTCTATGTTGAGCCCCACGGAGACGCCTCTGTTGGCGACGGCCCCCTTGTTCGCCGCCTCCATGATTCCCCGGCCGCCTCCCGTCATCACGGTGTAGCCGGCCTCCGCAAGAAGCTCGGCGATTCTCTCGGCGATCTTGTAGTATCGCCCCCGCGACCTCGTGCGCGCGGAGCCGAATATGCTCACCGCCGGCGGCAGGCGGCCCAGGGTCTCGAAGCCCTCCACGAACTCGGCCATTATCCGCCACATGCGCCAGCTATCCTCGGCGTTGATCGCATCTACGATGAACTGGCGCTCCCGCCTGTCGTTGTTTGCCGTCACTCACTCTCTCCTTTCGGCGTACGCCGGGAAACAGCTCGTAAATCACGCGGCGAAGGGAGCCGGCTCTTCTCCCGCTCGAGCTCGGAGGCCAGCGCCGCCGCCACGCCCGCCCGCTCCACCTGTCTCTGATCCCTGCGGGCCATGTCCTTCAGGCCGACTATGCCCGCGGCAAGCTCGTCGGGGCCGAGTATCACGACCCAGGGAATACCCTTGGAGCCCGCGTAGGCAAGCTGCTCCCTGAGAGCGGCGCCCGGCCTCAGGTTTACCTCACAGTTTATGCCGGAAGAGCGTATCTCCCGCGAGACGGCGAGCGCCTCGGCCTGGAGCGAGGCGTCCTGCGCCGCCACCAGCGCTCGCACGCGCGACGGCGGGCTGGGAAGCATCCCCAGGTCCTCCATCGCCGTCAGTATCCGCTCCAGCCCTATGGTCCCGCCCGTCGCGGGGATCTCCCTTCCCGCGAACCGGCCTATCAGCCGGTCGTACCTTCCGCCCCCGGTCAGGCTCCCTATCCTGGGCTCGTCCACGACGGACTCGTAGATCAAGCCCGTGTAGTAGTCCAGCCCCCTCGCCAGGCAAGGGTCGAATGAGACCGCTTCCGGCGGCACGCCGAGAGGCCCGAGGCACTCCAGGAACTCCTTGATGTCCCGAAGCGCCGCTCTTGCGTCCTCGATCGACCCCAGCGCTTTCTCCACGGCCGCGATCTTCTCCTCGTTGTCTCCGGCCGTCTCGAGAAGAGAGACTATCTTAGCGCAAGGTCTTCCGGTGATACCTCTTTTCTCGAGCTCATCGCGGACCCCGTCGAGACCTATCCGCTCGAGCTTGTCGATCGCGATGCAGAGATCGACGGCCTTCGAGGTCGGGGTGCCCGAGTACTCCGCCATGGCCCTGAGCAGCAGCCTGTGGTTGACCCTGATCCTGAATTGCTTGAAGCCGAGACAGGTGAGAGTGTCGTTCACTATGGCCGCGATCTCGGCGTCGGCCGTGACAGACGCTATTCCCACCACGTCCACGTCGCACTGGTAGAACTCCCGGTACCGGGCCTTCTGGGGGCGCTCCGCCCTCCAGACCGGCTGGATTTGATATCTCTTGAACGGGAACTTTATCTCCGGATGGCCGGCCACAACCCGCGCGAGGGGCACCGTCAGGTCGTAGCGAAGCCCGAGATCCGCCGCCTTGTCGCTTCCGCCGCGGGGCTGGAGCTTGAAGATCAACCTGTCGCCTTCCTCACCGTACTTGCCGGTCAGCACCTCCAGCCGCTCTATGGCCGGTGTCTCCAGCGGCTCGTATCCGTACGCCTCGAACACCCCGACGATCTTGTCTATGACGGCACGCCGCGGGGCCATCTGGGACGGCATCAGGTCCCTGGTGCCCCTCGCGGCGCGTGATTCCATCTTTCCCATCTAATCTCCCGTCCTGTGCGTCGGCGAGACCCGCGCCCTCCAGTCTCCCTGCGGCGGGGCGCCGTCGCGAAGACGCCTCCGCCGGACTCATCATATCGCGAGGGCGACGAGCTCGATTGCGTCTAATCAAACGATCGGCTTGCCGCCGCCCAGCACATCGTTCAGCGCATCGCGAAAGTACGAGGTTCCGAGGGCCGTGTTTTCACCCGCCCTTTTCTTGTAGAACTCCCAGGCCTCGACGATCTCCGTGGCCATTGAGGAGAGCAGCCGCCCGCCGGCGATGCTCCGCTCGACCTTGTCACGGTTATAGAGCAGCATATCGGACGCGACGAGCCTGGCCAACCGCTCCGGGGCCAGCCCCCGGGTTACCGCGGGCAGGCCCTTGGCCGGAGCGCCCCCGCGCTCCGCCGAAGGCGCGGCCGGAGCGCGTTGCTCCGGAGCGCCGTCACGCTCCTTCCCGTCGCCGTCCGAAGCCTCCCTCGGGCGGCCCATCGGCTTTCGACCCTGCTTATGCGTCTTTCCCCGGCTGCCCTTGTCCGCTCTCGAGTCCAGGCGCGCCGGGACGGTGCCTCCCACCTTGGCCCCGCATCGCGAGCACCTCGCCGTCAATCTGGCGGAAGGGATCATCACGTCGGCCACCTCGGTGACGTTTCCGCAATTGGGACAGGTAAGCAACATATCGGTCACCCCACTGCAGCGAGCTTCAATCTGTCGCGGTATCTCCTGAACAGAGTAGCGCGAACGGTCCTGTTCTCGTTCTCGGACAGGTCGGGGTCCGCCTCGACGATACGGAACGCCTCGGACCTCGCCTCCGAGAGCAGGGCCGCGTCGTTCACGATATCAGCGACTCTGAGCTCCGGCAAGCCGTGCTGCCGCGTCCCGAAGAACTCGCCGGGCCCCCTGATCTTCAGGTCCGCCTCCGCGATCTCCCTACCGTCCGCGGTCCTCTCGAGGACGCTTATCCTACGGCCGGCCTCGCGGGTGACCTCGGGGCCCTTTATCAGTATGCAGTAAGACTGGTGCGGCCCGCGCCCGACCCTTCCTCTAAGCTGGTGAAGCTGAGACAGCCCATACCGCTCCGGATGTTCTATAATCATAATGCAAGCGCGCGGCACGTCCACCCCTACTTCCACCACCGTGGTCGTCACCAGTATTTCCAGCCGCCCGTGCCTGAAGCGCTCCATCACGGCTTCCTTCTCCTCCCCCTTCATCTTCCCGTGGAGGAGCCCGATCTCGAAGGCCTTCAGCAAACGGTGCTTGGAGAGAAGCTCCGCGCGCTCGGTGGCGGCTTTGAGGTCCAGCTTCTCGGACTCCTCGACAAGGGGATAAACCACGAAGGCCTGTTTCTCTTCGCGGAGCTTCCCCGCCAGGAACTCGTAGACCTTTTCCCTGTTCTCGTGTCCCGTCGCCCGCGTTATAACCTTCTTGCGTCCCGACGGCATGCCCTCTATGCGGACTATGTCCAGGTCGCCGTAAGCGGTCATGGCCAGGGTCCTGGGTATTGGGGTCGCGGTCATCACGAGGACGTCCGGCCGCTTTCCCTTCTCCTTGAGCGCCGCCCTCTGCATCACCCCGAAGCGGTGTTGCTCGTCTACGACTATCATCCCCAGCTTCCTGAACTCGACCCCCTCCTGTATGAGCGCGTGAGTCCCTATCCCCATGTCGATTTTCCCGGCCCTCAGCCCCTCGAGCACATCTCGCCTCTCCTCCCCCTTCACCCTGCCGATCAGCAGCGCCACAGTGACGTCGAGCCCGCGCAGCAGATCCCCCACCGTACGCATGTGCTGCTCGGCCAGGATCTCCGTAGGCGCCATGAAGGCGGCCTGGCCGCCGCTTCCCACCGCCGCCAGGCAGGCCGCCAGAGCGACGACCGTCTTGCCCGATCCCACGTCTCCCTCTATGAGACAGTGCATGGACCTGTCGGAGCGCATGTAGGCAAATATCTCATCCAGCGCCTTCTCCTGCGCGGCGGTCAAGGCGAAAGGCAGGTTCCTTAAGAAATCTCTCACCAGAGGGTTGTCCGTTTCAAACGCGATGCCCTCCCCTTCCCGGCCGGCCGCCCTGCGCCTGACGGCAAGCATCGCCTGAAGGTAGAAGAGCTCCTCGAAGGCGAATCTCTCGCGGGCCTTTCGCTGTAGATCCCATGAGGAGGGGAAGTGCATGTTGGCCAGGGCATCTCGGACCGGAAGCAGTTCCCGGGACCGGAGGATGCGCTCGGGGAGCGACTCCCTCACCAGATGGAGCGCGGCGTCCAGCACCCTCTTGCACAGCCCCCTCATGAACTTGTGGGTCAGCTCCGCCGTAAGCGGATACCTGGGGACTATCCTGCCCGTATGGATCAGCTCCTGTTCTTCGGAGGAGAGCACCTCGAAGCTCGGATTGCTGAGCTGAAGCGTTCTGTATCTGACCGCCTCGCCGCTCACCACGACCTTCATGCCGTCCCGCAGCGTCCGTTCGAGGAACGGCTGGTTGAACCAGACGCACTCCACGGAACCGGTCTCGTCGATCAACCCGGCGACGAAATCCCTGCGCCTGGAGGAGGACCTCCTGACCGAGGTCCTTCGTATGACCCCCAGCACGGTAGCGGTCACCCCCTCCCGCAGGTCCTCGACCTTCATGAAAGTCCTCAGATCGAGATAGCCCCGGGGGAAGTAGTACAGGACGTCCTCCAGGGTCTCCACCTTCACCTTCTTGAGGATCTCCGCCTTGCGTGGGCCAACGCCTTTGATATACTGTACAGGCGTGTCAAGCTGAAGTGACGGCATCGACCCTCCAAATCCGCGCGGCCAAAGGTGACAGGCCCAGTATACCCGCCGGAACCGACGGTCTGTCAATGACCAAGCCCGGAGCCGCGGCCCGGTGGAGCGCATTCGTCCCCGGACCCGCTCCGGCTCGTCCGCGCGCAAGAGGTCGTCGGCACTGCGCCGCGCCGGGGCCGCGCAGGGGGCGCAGCGCCGACCCGGCGCGCCCACCTGCCGCCACCGATCGCCTTTGCGCGCGGGACGGCGCGATTGCGCTCGCCTTTACATTGAGCGTTGCCGTCCCCGGCTCGGCCTGCTAGTATCTAGTAGCCCTGGACTGCCCCCGTGCGAGGTGCGGGCGGGGCATCCGGTCGAGGGCTCAGGAGGAATAGAGATGGCTCAGAGATGCGATATATGTGGAAAGGGCGCCCAGTTCGGGCATACCATAAGCCATGCCCATAATGTTTCCAAGAGACGCTGGAACCCCAACCTCCAGCGTGTGAGGGCTATGGTTGACGGCAAGCCCAAGCGGTTGACCGTGTGCACGAACTGCCTGAAGTCGGACCGCGTCCAGAAGATGGTCAAACTGGCTAAGGTCGAGAAGTCGGAGGGGGCTTCCTGATCGGGGATCGCCCGGCGGAGAGCCCCATAATGGCGCGGTACCTTCCCGCGGCCCTGCGCTTGACCGGCGCGGGCCTTCTTCTCATCTGCGCCGCGACAAGAGCGCCTGGGCCGGCGGCCGGGTATGGCCCGGACCCAGGCGACGAGCGTCCTCTTTACGTCCCCTTGATGGATATCGAGCGCGAATACAGGACCGAGGCGAGGTCTCTGATTGACTCGCCCACGGTCGTCCGCCGGCTCCCGGCGAAGAACTTCAGCGCGGACAGAAAGACCTACGAGTACCTCCTGGACAACCTGCCTATTTCCAGCAAGCTGTCCGAGCTGTACGGCTTCGGCAGCTACAAGGTGAGATACCTGGAGGGCGGCCTGTATCACGGGGAGGACTACACGGGGGTGGAAGGGGACTTCCGTCCGATCTGCTCCGGTCCGGGCAAACGGGTCTACATGGGGGAGGGAAGCTACGACGCTTGGTACATCCCGAAGATAACGGCCGAAGCGCTCTTGGTGGTGGAGTATTCCGGGACCGGAACCGGAGACTCCCGGAGGATGCGGACCAGGGTCGATATCTACGTGCGCACGAACAAGATCGTGGGGTACTTGATGGAGCTCATGGGTGAGGTCACGGACAAGAAGCTCTCCCAATTGGTCTCATCCGCGCAGAGAACCAGTCAATTGGTCGCGAGAGACCCTCGAGGCATATGGAAGAGGATGAAGTCCTCCGGCAAGTTCACGCGGGGAGAGTTGGAGAGCTACCGCAGCACCTTGTTGACGGACGGAACCGACTCCACGGCCTTTAGCCCGGAGACGCCGAAGACCCGTCGATGAGGACTCCGAGGTCCTGGCCCAACTGGGTCCTGGCGACAACGTCGGCCGGATCCAGCTCCAGGACGGCCCTGAACTGCCGTTCCGCTTCTCCTGTCTGACCGAGTCTCAAGAGAACCAAGCCCAGATGATTACGCGCCTCGACCTGCCAAGGGTTGAGCTCCAGCGATCTGCTCAAGGACTTCCTTGCGCCTTCGTGATCTCCCGAGCGGGAGAGGGCCACTCCCGCCAAGCAGTGAACGTCCGGGCGATCGGGAGCTATCTCCGCGGCTTGGCCGAGCACGACCGCGGCCCGCTCCGCGTCGCCGCGCCGCAGATGCACCTTCCCCAGGCCGAGTGCCGCGGCGGCGTTGACGGGCTCCGTCTCCAGAGCGCTCTCGAGTTGCTTCGCCGCGCCCTCGAGGTCCCCCCGCTCGACGAGAGCCCTCGCCAGGATCACGCGCAGGTCCGCGCGGGCAGGGTCGGCGTCCAGAAGCCGGTTCAATATGTCGCGGGCCGATTCCGGTTCGCCGGTCGCCAGGTGGATGGCGGCGAGCTCCTCACTCCACAACGGGAAGGAGAGGCCGTCCTCCACGGCCTTGGCCATCTCCGCCCGGGCCCCGCTCTCGTCCTCCTGGTAGTATTTCGTCAGACCGAGCAGATACCGCGCCCGCCAGTAGGAAGGGTTCATGCTCAGCGCGGCAGAGAGCTGCTCGGCCGCCTCCGAGATTCTCGCAGCTTTTAGCAGACAGAAACCCAGGTACAGTCTTACGTCGGCGAATTGCGGAGATTTCGCGGCGGCTGTCTCCAGCTCGGAGACGGCGCCGTTGTAATCGCCGGCCCTGGCGAGGGTGAGACCGTACTGGACCCTGGCCTCCAGGTAATTGGGGTTTATCTCAAGAGCCGCGAGCAGCTCCACCTTCGCCCTTTCGAGATTTCCGCTCTCGGCCAGCACGGCCCCGAGCCGGCACCTCAGATCGGCGTACCGCGGCTCCGCCTCCACCGCCTTCTCGAGCTCCAGGACCGCCTCGTCGAGTTCGCCGCGGTTGTAGTGGGACACGGCGGTCCCGAGGTGGATAACATGGCTTGACTTCCTGTCGGCGGCCCGAAGGAGCTCTCCGAAGTCCCGGGCCTGCAACTTTTCTCTTCTCGCGTCCCTCAGGCGTTCGGGTAGCTCGAATCCGCTCTCCACCAGTTTGTCCAGCTCGCGCTTGGCATCCTCGAGGCGGTCGAGATCGCTGTATACCGAGGCCAGGTAGCATCTCGCCTCGCAATATCCCGGGTTCAGCTCCAACGCTCTCTCCAGATGTTCGACGCTGTCCTTGTGCCGCCCCGCTCTTTCGCTTATCACCCCCAGGTAGTAATGAAGATCCGGGTAATTCGGATTAGTCTGTACGGCCTTCTTGAACTCATCCTCTGCCTTCTTGAGGTCTCCCTTTCCGAAATAAGCCAGCCCGAGGTGGGCTCTCGCCTCCGCGGCGTAGAACATGCCCAAGCTATAGTAAGGCCCTTTCAGTCGACCTACCTGGCCGGTGGCTTTTTCGAACTCCTCAACGGCCTTGTCGTATTCCCCTCTGTTGTAGTAGAGGATGCCCTTGTTGTAGTGATCGTTTTGGCCGAGTCTCAGAATCCTCGTGAAGAAGGACAAGCATTCACCTCCCATCAGAGTGCGGCGTACCGGCATCCGCGATCGATTCTCATCGCCGTCGCTTGACGCCGGCGGATCCGGCACGGCCGTCGCCCGACGGCCCGCCGGGCACAAATAGGCCGGCCTAGTCCATCTGCTTTCTGAGAAATGTCGGCACTTCCAGGTTGTCCCTGTCGTGGAAATTCACCCATTTCTTGGGCGAATGTCGCTCGGGCTCTCCCACCTCCTCACGGCGCATGAACGCCGGCTGGTCGGCCTCCGCGGCGTCGAACCCGGCATACTCGACGGCCTTTTGCTCGACAAGCTTTATGCCGGAATGGGCGCTCTTACCGAATCCCGTCGCTATGACGGTAACCCTGAGCTTCGACTCAATCCCCGGATCGATGACCGCCCCGAAGATCACGTTCCCGTCGGTGCCCGCGGCCTCGACCACCACGGACGCGGCCTCCCTTACGTCGTGAAGCGTCAGATCGCCGCCCCCGGTGATGTTGATGAGCAGGCCCTGCGCCCCGCTGATGCTGACATCGTCGAGAAGCGGGCAGGACACGGCCGCCTGGGCGGCCTCCAAAGCGCGATTCTCCCCATCGGCCTCACCGGCGCCCATCATCGCGTTTCCTCGACCCACCATGATCGTCTTGACGTCGGCGAAGTCGACGTTGACCAGGCCGGGCACGGTTATCAGATCGGATATGCCACGCGTCGCCTGCATCAGGACATCGTCCGCCATCTTGAACGCGTCGAGCAACGTGGTGGAGGCCTCAGCCAGCGTGATCAACTTCTCGTTCGGAATCACTATCAAAGTGTCCACGCTCTCTTCGAGCACGGCCAGGCCGTCTTCAGCCTGTTCCTTCCGCCTTCGGCCCTCGAAGTCGAAAGGCTTGGTGACAATGGCCACGGTGAGGGCGCCCATGTCCTTGGCGATCTCGGCGATCAGAGGCGCCGCGCCGGTCCCGGTGCCTCCACCCATGCCGGCCGTCACGAAGACCATGTCGGCGTCGGCGAGCGCTTCGCGAATCAGCTCGGCGTCTTCCTCGGCGGCGCGCCGGCCGATCTCCGCCACTCCGCCGGCTCCCAGGCCCTTTGTCAGCCTGCCGCCGATTTGGATCTTGCGCGGCGCCATGCATCGCTGAAGGGCCTGAGCGTCGGTGTTGGCCACAATGAACTCAACACCCTTGAGCTCCGAGGCCAGCATGCGGTTCACGGCGTTGCCTCCCGCGCCTCCCACGCCGATCACCTTGATTACGGCGGTTGTGTTTTCTTCTTCGTCGAGATAAAGCGTCATTACAACTCCTCCCCTACAATAGATTTAAGCGCGTCCAGGAGCGAGGCCCCGGCCCTGCCAACCCGGCCCAGTCCGCTTGAGACTTCGGGTTGCCTTCGCCGAGGAAAACCACCGGCCAGGGCCTCGCCGCATCTTCGCCGGGCCCACTCCGAGCCCGGAACGAGTCCGAGGATCTCGTGACAAGAGTCTTAGCCTCCTTTCAGATCTACCGCCCCCCTTTCGCTCGCGGGCGCAATTCCGGTCCGCGACATGTGAAATCTTCGCATTCTAGGCTTTGTTTTCATCCGGCTCCCTTCGGGCGGCGAAGCTCTGCCGCCTAATCGAACTCTCCGAGCCATTTCTTGAAACCGCCCAGGAACCGGCCCACCATGCCGCCGTTCTTGCCGTTGTCCATCTGATACATCGAGGCCGCGTACAAGGCGAGCCCGACGCCCGTCGAGTACCTCGGATCACGCACCGAGTCCGCCAGACCCTGGACCCCGGTCGGAAAACCGACTCTCACCGGCATGTCGAAGACCTGCTCCGCAAGCTCGCATACGCCGTGCATCGAAGACGTCCCGCCTGTCAGCACGACGCCGGCCCCGAGCAGATCGGCTACGTGATTCTGTTTGACCTCTTTCAGTGACAGGGTCAGGATCTCCTCCACCCTGGGCTCGATCATGGAGCTGAGCAGCCGGCGCGAGATGGTCCGGGGAGGCCTGCCCCCGACTCCGGGAACCTCGACCGTCTCGTCTTCGTCCACCAGGCCGGCGAGGGCGCATCCGTATTCGATCTTGAGCATCTCGGCTTTGTCCACGGGCGTTCGCAGACCTATGGCCACGTCATTGGTGACGTTGCATCCACCCAGCCCTACGACCGCGGTATGTCTGATGCTCCCTTCGGAGAAGACCGCGATGTCCGTGGTCCCTCCGCCTATGTCCAGTAGAACCACGCCCAGGTTGCGCTCGTCATCGTCCAGTACGGCCAGGCTCGTGGCCAGCGGCTCGAGAACCAAGTTCTCCACCTTCAGGCCGGCCCTCTGTATGCTCTTGCACAGGTTGCGGGTGCAGGATATCGCTCCCGTGATGATGTGGACCTCGGCCTCGAGCCGAACGCCGCTGATCCCTATGGGGTCTCTTATCCCGTCCTGATCGTCGACAACGAACTCCTGGGGTATCGCGTGGACTATCTCCCGGTCGGTGGGTATAGCCACGGCCTTTGCGGCCTCAACGACCCTCTCGACGTCGCCCTGGTTTATGCCGTCGCCGCCGCGTGAGACGGCTATCACTCCGCGGCTGTTGATGCTCCTGATGTGGTCGCCGGCTATGCCCGCGTAGACCGACTTGGCCGGCACGCCGCCCATCCTCTCGGCCTCTCTTATCGCCTTGTGGATGGAGGCGACGGTCTTCTCGAGATTGACGACAACTCCGCGCCTGAGCCCCTCTGACGGGCTTATGCCGACGCCGACCACTCCCATCCGGCCGTCAGGGTCCGTCTCCCCGATGACGCAGCTGATCTTCGTCGTGCCTATATCCAAACCGGAAATCCGCCTAGGGCCGCCCATGGCACACCCCCCTTCCTGCCCTCATCGAACGTCGCTCTTCGCCGAGCCCGAGCCACACTGTCTCGCCACAAGCTGTCTGTCGAACCTCATGTCGATCTCCATTTCGGAAAGCCCTCTCCGCCGGAGATCGTCCATCACCGCCCCCAGGGCCAGAAGGTCCTCCGCCTGGGGGCCTTCCGCGCCGGCGAGAACCCGAACCGAAGGATCGCCGGCGAACAGCTCCAGATCCCCCGCGCGCGTAATGGAGACTTCCGATATCACGCCGCATAGCTCCGGAGCGAGCTCCCTCACCATAGCTATCGTCTTGACTACCCGCCGCGTCTTTCCGCGCTCCAGGACGGCCCCGGGCGCGGGGGCGCCGTCCCCCGACCCCACCTCCTCGACCGGCCCCGCGTCGTGCCAGCCGGCCACGATCATGCTGTCGATATCGCCGGAGCGGGCGAGCCCCAGGAGGACGCCCTCTCGGTCCGCCCGCCACAGGCACCCGCAATTGACCAGGAAGTAAGGTCTCCTCTCGGCCACCCGGATGATCAGCTCGTCGGGCAGTTTCTTCTGCACGACGCAGCACTTGACCTCGGGGAGCGAGCTTACCGATCGCTCCACTTCTTCAGCGGACACGTTGAAAACGTTGGCCCCTGTCTCAACGCGCGCGGCTTCCAGGATATCCAGCTCGGATACCTCCCTGGCCCCAAGCACCCGGATGTCGGATATCCGGAAGGAATCGCCGGCTATGACCCAGTCGGCGAGAACCGTTCCTCCATAGACCGCGCTGCCCAGCACGATTCCCGCAACGACGAGAAGCAGGGGGCGAAGTCGCCCGCGCGGGCGGGCCGGGCCTCTCCGCGCGTGCCGTCCCGTCTGCCGGGAACCTCGCCCGGCGTAAGATCGCCTAGAGCCTCTCACCTATTATCCTCACTTCCGTTTCCAGCGAGACGCCGAAGCGCTCGAAGACGATTTGCTTTATCTCATCGATGAGGCCCAGGACATCGGACGCCGTGGCGCCCCGGTGATTCACTATGTAATTCGCGTGCCTTGACGACACCCTCGCCCCCCCGCGCGCCAGGCCCTTCAGCTCCGCTCTGTCGATAAGCCTCGCGGCGGGCTCTTGCGAGGGGTTCTTGAACACACATCCCGCGCTGGGGATGTCCAGCGGTTGATTGCGTCTTCTTTCGAGGGCGTCATGCATCGCTTTGTCCATGCCCACCGGGTCCCCCGGCTCCAGTTCGAACGACACCTCCGTGACCACCACGGGGAACGAGAACGTCGCGGATCTGTACTCGAAGCTCACGCTCGAAGGATCGATTTCCACCTCCTCCCCGTCGTAGCCCACTCCCCGGGCGCCGGCGAACCTTTCTCCGAGCGACCGGCCCAGCGCGCCGCAGTTCACCCAGAGCCCGCCGCCGACCGTTCCCGGTATCCCCGCAGCGAACTCCAGTCCCGACAGGCAGCTCTTCCTGGCCTCGGCGAGGAGCCTGGCCAAGGGAAGAGAAGCGCCTCCGCACACACCCTCCCCGGCCTGCCTCGCGTACATGAAGGCATCGCCGGGCTTCACCACCAGCCCTCGCACCCCGCCTTCAAGGACCAGCACGTTCGTCCCTCCGCCCAGCACGGTCACGGGGATTTCATGCTCCCGCGCCGCCTTCAAGAGCGCCGAGAGCGTCTGGGCCGCCTCCACGGTCGCCATCAAGTCGGCGGGGCCCCCTATGCGAAACGAAGTGTGCTTCGCCAGCGGCTCGTCCGCCTTGAAGTCCGCGCCGGGAATCTTGATGAGCTTATCTCTCCAACTCTTCAATCCAGTCACCTACCGCGCGCCGGAGGCGGCCTCCACCGTCCCGCCGGCAATCCGTCACACCCGGGCCCCGCCCGAGCTGTTCACGTTCTCCCGCGCCCGCCTGAGGTATTCCTTACCGACCTTCCAAACGTCCCCCGCGCCCAGCGTTATCACAACGTCCCCTTCGCGCACCTGCCGGACGAGGGAATCACCAGCCGAGCTCAGATCCCCCGCGTAGTAGACGGCCCTGTGACCGTGGTCCCGGGCGGCCTCTAGAATGAGCCTGCTGGTGACGCCGACCATTTTCCGCTCCCCGGCCGGATAGATGTCCGCGAGTAGAACGAGGTCCGCCTGGTCGAAGCTCGCGCCGAAGGTGTGGTACAGCGCCTGCGTCCTGGTGTACCTGTGAGGCTGAAAGACAACCACCAGCCTGCGTCTCGGCCACACCGATCTCGCCGCCCCCAGCACGGCCTGAACCTCGGTCGGATGATGGCCGTAATCATCGAGCACGGTTACCCCAC
Source organism: uncultured bacterium (assembly GCA_964531335.1). Classification (GTDB taxonomy): domain Bacteria; phylum Eisenbacteria; class RBG-16-71-46; order CAZHEV01; family CAZHEV01; genus CAZHEV01. The sequence continues at coordinate 62,269 of CAZHEV010000005.1, forward strand.
CGCACTCGCCCACCACCTCGAACCTGCGGGAGACTCCGTCGAACTCCGACAGCGCGTCCGATATGAGGCCGAACGGAACGCCGACCTCGAGACCGACGCACACGGCCGCCAACGCGTTGTACACGTTATGCAGACCCGGCATCGGCAGCTCGACGGCCCCCAATCTATCGCCGTTCGAGTAGCATACGAACTCCGTGGTCATTCCTTTGAAGACCACTTCCCTGGCGGTTATCTTCGCCTTCCGCTTTATCGCGTAAGTCAAAGTCCGTCTATCTATCCTGTGGACTATGGATGAGACATTCGCGTCGTCGAGACACATTACCGCCGCCCCGAAGAAAGGAACCTTGTTGGCGAACCTCACGAACGAATCCTTGATCTCTTCAAGCCCGCCCTTGTAGTAGTCGACGTGCTCCAGGTCGATGTTGGTGGTGACCGCGATAGTCGGAATGAGATTGAGGAAGGACCCGTCGCTCTCATCCGCCTCGGCCACCATGAAGTTGCCCTGCCCGAGTATCACGTGGCTGCCGAAAGCTCTGACCCTTCCGCCTACGACCACCGTGGGGTCGAAGCCACCTTTGGTCAGCGCCGCTCCGATCAAAGAGGTCGCCGTCGTCTTGCCGTGCGACCCGGAGACGGCTATCCCATAGGACATTCGCATAAGCTCGGCGAGCATCTCGGATCTTGGGATCACGTGCACGTTGAGTCGCCTCGCCTCCACCACCTCCGGGTTGTCCCAGCTCACGGCGGTCGAGACCACCACGACGTCGGCGCCCTTGACGTTGGCTGCGTCGTGTCCCTCGAACACCGAAGCGCCAAGCTCCTCGAGCCTGCCGGTGACCTCGCTGAGGGCGAGGTCCGACCCGCTCACCGTGTACCCCTTGTTGAGGAGCACCTCGGCGATTCCGTTCATCCCGGAGCCGCCGATTCCCACCATATGAATCCGCCTGATCTTCCCGTACACGTTTCGCTCCCCCGGCTATGCCGGCTTCCTTTCCGACCCGGATCTCGCCGACGCCAGAGCCTCAATCGCGTCGGCTATTTCCTCCCTGGCCTCGTACCGCGACCATGACCTCGCCGCTACCGACATCTCCTTGAGCTTGGCCCTCGAACGGGACATGTCTCTTATCATTCCGGCCAGAGTCTTCCCTGAGAGCTTCTCCTCCGGAACCACGCGCGCGGCGCCTCTCTCTTCCATCGCTCTCGCGTTCGCGTCCTGGTGCCTGTGCGCCGCGTGCGGGTAGGGGACGAGCAGGGCCGGAACCCCCACCGCCGCCAGCTCCGATATTGTGGATGCGCCGGCTCTGCTCACCGCCAGGTCGGCGCAGTGGTAGACGATCTCCATGTTCCAGACATACCCCCTCACCATGGCCCTCACACCGGCGGACCTCGCCCTGCTTCTGACTACCCCGTAGTCGCGCTTGCCGGTAAGCAAGACGAATTGAAGCGACCTGTCGCCTCTCAAGATCTCCAGGGCGTCCGCTATCGCCACGTTGAGTCCGTGGGCCCCCTGGCTCCCGCCCAGGACCGCCACCGTGAACGCGTCCGGTGAAAGTCGCAGCTTTCTCAATCCCGCCGCGCGGGAGCCTTTCAGCAAGGATGCCCGTATGGGATTGCCGCTCAGGACCAGGTGGTCCTTGCGGGGAAAGTACTTTCTCGACTCCGAGAAAGATATGTGCACCTGGTCCGCCCACCTGCTCAACAGACGGTTGGTCACTCCGGGGATGCAGTTCTGCTCCTGAATCACGATAGGTATCCCGAGCGTCCTGGCCGCCATCAGCACCGGCCCGCTCACGTAACCGCCGGTCCCGAGCACCACATGCGGCTTCCACTTCATCAGACGGGAGGTCGCCTCCGTGAATCCGGCGAGCGCCGTGAACGCCGCCTTCGCCTGCGACCAACCTAAGCTGCGCGGTAGACCGCCGGCATGAATGGTGACAAGGGGGTACCGGCTCTTGGGAAGCAACCTGCTTTCGATACCCTTCTTTGTGCCGATGAAAAGCACCTCGCATGATTTTCTTCTCTTCGTAAGCTCATCAGCGACCGCGAGGGCCGGGTAAAGGTGCCCGCCGGTTCCCCCGCCGGCCATCACAATCTTGTATTTCACGGCTTTGGCCGCCTCCCAACTCTGCGAACCACATAGCGCTTCTCAACGGAGCTCACGGCGTTGAACCTGGAGATGTTGAGCAGGACGCCTACGCAGAATAGATTCGCCACCAGGGCCGATCCCCCGTAGCTGATGAATGGGAGAGGCAGCCCGGTGGTCGGAGCCAGTCCCGTGACCACCGCCACGTTGAGGACGGCGTTCATAGCTATTGAGCCGGTTACCCCGATGGCCAGGAGCCGCGCGAAAGGCTCCTCCGCCGCCAGAGCCGTCTTCAGTCCCCTCCACAAGAGCGCCGCCATCAGGCCGAGTACGGCCATGGCGCCTATGAAGCCCCACTGTTCGCCGAGCACCGAGAACACGAAGTCGGTGTGCGGATAGGGCAGATAGTCGAACTTCTGCAGGCTGCCCCCCCATCTGCCTGTGACTCCGCCCGAGCCCAGGGCCACAAGCGACTGCGACAGATGCCACCCGCTCTCCAGAGGATCCGCGTCGGTGGAACGCAGTGTCAGGATCCTCTGCAATTGGTAGTCCCGGAGGAAAGCGGAGCCGGCCACCGCGGCGACGCCGACCGTGGCCGCTATATGCTTGAGCTTGGCGCCGGCCGCGAATATGACGACCAACCCCGTGGCGAACAAGGCCACGGCGCATCCAAGCGAAGGCTCGAGCACCACCAGGCCCGCCATAAGACATACTACGAAGGCGGGAGGGGCGTAGCCGTTGACGAGATCCCTCACTCTCTCTCCCTTTCTGGAGAGGACCCATGCGAGATAGATCAACAGAAAGACCCTCGCAACCTCGCTCGGCTGAAAGAGCACCGGCCCTATTCTCAGCCACCTGTTAACCCCGTTCACCGTGACCCTGAAGGGCGACGGGATCAACACGGCCACCAGAAGGGCCACGCCGATCAAGGCGAGGATTGGAGACAGGCGCCCCCACCGGCTGTAGGGAAACGCCCAGGCGAACCCGAGAAAGAGCAATCCCACCGCGATGCGAGCGCAGTGACGGATGAGATAGGAGTAAGCCGATCCTCCGTCGGACATGGCCATGAACGAGCTGGCGGAAAACACGGCCGTCGCACCTATGCCCAGGAGCACAAGGGTAATGGTCAGGATCGCGCCGTCTCCCCACCTGTCGAACGTCATCTCTCAGCACACCTTTCGCGTGCGAGCCAATGCGGACACTATCTCCTTGAACTTCCTGCCTCTGTCCTCGAAATCCTCGAACATGTCGAAGCTCGCGCACCCCGGCGACATGAGGACCCAGTCGCCCTCCTCGGCCGACTCCCAGGCCCGCTCTACGGCCTCTTCGAGTGACGAAACGAGCGCGGCTTCTGCCTGCGGCCAGGCGTCACGCATGCGCCCGGCGGCCTCTCCGATCAGAAAGACTCTCTTCGTCCTGTCGGCCACGAGGGGTGCGAGCTCCTGGAACGACATGTCCTTGTCCCGACCGCCGGCTATGAGGAGCACTCTGCCGGGCGAGGCAAGCAGGGCCTGTCGAAGCGAATCGGGGTTCGTCGCCTTCGAGTCGTTCACGAACGTAACTCCGCCTATCACGGCGGCGGTCTCCATCCGGTGCTCCAACCCCTTGAAGCCCCTGAGCCCGGCGGATACAGCCTCGGCGGGCACGCCCATGGTCACCGCGGCGGCGGCCGCGGCCATCGCGTTTGCCAGGTTGTGCGGTCCCTGGACCGCCAGTCCGCCGGCCGGGAACAAGCGGCTCCGCCCCCCTTTCCAGCGGCAAACGACCTGGCCGCCATCCAGGAACACACCGCTTTCAACGGGCCTTCGCAGACTGAAGGCCATGCGATTCTCGGCCGGCGTGGACCGCAACGCCGCCTCCAGCTCCGGCTGATCGCCGTTGACGACGGCTATGTCCTCGCGCCTTTGATTGGCGAATATTCTCAGTTTCATATCGCGATAGGCCGCCATGTCCCCGTGACGGTCCATGTGATCCAGGGTGACGTTGAGAAGCACCGCGACGTGCGGCCTGAACTCCGGCGTCCTCTCAAGCTGGAAGCTGCTCACCTCGACCGCGAGCACGCCGCTCGTGGGCACGCTCTCGGCGACCTCTGAAAGCGGCCTGCCGACGTTTCCGGCCACCGCCACCTCCGTGCCCGAGGCCCTGAATATCTCGCCTATCATCTCGACGCACGTGCTCTTGCCGTTTGTGCCCGTCACGGCCACGATCGGGGCGACCGCAACGTGAAACGCCGCCTCGATCTCGCTTATGACGGGCGTTCCTCTCCGGACCGCCGACTCCAGAACGGGGAGGCCCGGCGGCACTCCAGGGCTCACAACGACCAGGTCGATATCATCCAGTAGGCTCTCGCCCTGCCGCCCCAGGACTATCTCGACGCCCGCACCTCTCAGGCCGTCCAGAGATCGTGAGAACTCATCGCCGCCCTCGGAGTCGCTCCCCACCACGGAGCACCCGTGCCTGCGGAGAAGGCGGCACGCGGCCTTGCCGCTCCTGGCGAGCCCGATGACAAGAACCGATGAACCTTCGTACCACGGAGGTCTCAACTCAGGTGTCCTCGCTGTCTGTCTCCGGTCCCCAGGCCTTTCTCGTCCCTTGTCCGGCGCGGGGGCCATCGCCGGGAGACCGGACTCTCCTTCGGTCACTGGAGCTTGAGCGTGCTGAGCGAAAGCAGGCCCAGCAGCGCCGCCACTATCCAGAACCTCACCACGACCTTGGACTCGGGCCAGCCGATCAGCTCGAAGTGGTGGTGTACCGGCGCCATCTTGAAGATTCTCTTGCGCCTCGTCCTATAAGAGATCACTTGGATTATCACCGATAGCGCTTCCGCCACGAAGATTCCGCAAACCACAACCAGCAGAAACTCTCTCTTTATCAGAACGGCTATGGTTCCGAGCGTCCCTCCCAGAGCGAGCGCTCCGGTGTCGCCCATGAATATCTGCGCAGGATGACAGTTGAACCACAGAAACCCCAGAGAGGCCCCTACGATGGCGGAGCAGTAAACGGCCAGCTCCCCGCTCCCGGCCATGTAGGGAATGTTCAGGTACTCGCTGAACTCGACATGCCCCGAAATGTAGGCGAGGCCCGCGAAGGCGAAAGCGGCGATGGCGACCATTCCCGCTACCAGGCCGTCGAGCCCGTCCGAGAGGTTCACCGCGTTGGAGGCGCCGGTCACCACGATCGCCACGAACGGCACGTACAGGAACCCGTACCTGAAGTCAAGAAAGGTGTCCTTCAAGAACGGTATGTTCGTCTCCGTTCGGCTCAGGGCTCCTTCCGGGGGCAGGTAGTAGAGAACCAGGCCGATTCCTATGCCCAGCAGGAACTGGGAGATCAACTTGTAGCGGCCGCGAAGTCCATTGGGCAGCTTCCTCATCACGAGCAGGTAGTCGTCCAAAAACCCAATCGCCGCCAGCCAAACGGTCGCGAAGAGCACGAGCAGGATATAGCGGTTGGTCAGGTTTCCCCAGAGCAAGGTCGGAATGATCACCGCGGCGACTATTATCAATCCACCCATGGTAGGCGTGCCCGCCTTGTCCAGATGAGTCTTCGGCCCGTCCGCTCTTATCACCTGCTTGACCTTGAACTCGGAAAGCCTCCTTATCACATAAGGCCCCAGCAGAAAGCTCAACGCCAGCGCGGTGGCCGCGGCGTACGCGGAGCGAAACGTTATGTACTGGAAGACGTTGAAGACTATGAAGTGCTCGTGGAGAGGATATAGGAGGTGGTAGAACATCTTCCCTTCCTGAGTTTCCGCCGTCGCCCCGCCCAAACGCCGAGGCATCAGGCAATGAGCCGTGTCACAGCTTCGCAGGCGCCAACAGTGTTCATATCTACAGGGAGGCGGCGGCCCCGTGATCGCCGTCAGGCTCCCTTCGACAGCCGCTCCTCGATCGCCGCGGCGACCTCATCCATTCCCATCGCCCTGGACGCTTTTATCAGGACGACGTCTCCCCCGCCGAGCCGGCTCAGCAGCTCCGCGACGAGCGCGGGCTTATCCTCAAAGGCCGATGCCTTTCCCGGATCCAGGCCCGCCTCGACGGCTCCGGCGATTACATCCCGCGCCCACCGCCCCAGAACGAGCAGGCGGTCGGCGCTGCGCGCCCTCGCTCCGAGCTCCCTGTGCAGGCGCGCGCTGTCAGGCCCGAGCTCGAGCATATCCCCGAGGACGGCGATGCGCCGGCCCCGAGCGGGGAAATCCTCGAGGGCGCCCAACGCGGCCGCCGCCGACGCGGGGTTCGAGTTGTAACTGTCATTCAGCACGACTACTCCTCCGGCCCGAAGAACCTGGAGCCTCAGCGAGGGAGGCGTGAATCCTGAGAGCCTTTCGCGCACGTCGCCGAAGGGCACGCCCATTTCCATTGACACGGCGACGGCGAGCAGGGCGTTGTATACGCTGTGTCTCCCCAGGGCGGGTATCGTCGCCTCGCCCAATCCCTCGATCCCGAACTCCATTCCCTCGGAACCGATCGACCTGCAAGACGCAGCCCTCACGTCGCAGTCCGCCCCGAAGCCGCACCTTACTATCCGGACGTCCTGTCTGGACACGGCGCCGATCGCGGACATGAGTATTTCGTCGTCTCCGTTGACTATCAGCGTCCCTCCCCCCGCCAGCTCTGAGAGGAGCTCCGACTTAGCCGCGGCCACCTTCTCGACCGTTCCCATCTCCTCCAGGTGGGTCGGGCCGACGTTGGTGATGACGCCGAGCTGCGGCCGTGCGATACGAGCGAGCATCGCTATCTCGCCCGCCGTGCTTGCGCCCATTTCTATCACGGCGGCTTCATGCTCGGCGCGCAGCGAGAGGAGAGTGAGCGGGACTCCGAGGTAGTTGTTCAGGTTACCCCGGGTCCCACTCACTTGGCGCGTACCAGCGAGGACGTGCGCCACGAGATCCTTGGTCGTAGTCTTTCCGTTGCTCCCGGTCACGGCGATCACGCTGCAATCCAGGACGCCCCTGTAGTGGGCGGCGAGGCCTTGCAGGGCCGCCACTGTATCCGTCACGGAGATAGTCGGCCCCGCGGTCTCATTCCTCCCGAAACCATGCCTGACCACGGCGCAGACCGCCCCCGCCTCGAAGGCGGCGCCCACGAAGTCGTGACCGTCGAATCGAGGGCCTTCTATTGCGAAGAAGATCTCTCCTTCCCGGATGCTCCGCGAGTCGATGGAGGCGCCCGCCGGCCGGATCGAGCGGGCGCTCGAGTCTTCGAGCTCTCCACCCATGGCCGAGGCCGCCTCCTCGAGCGTGAGCTCCAGTAGAGGGGGGCGGCCGTCAGTCCCGCTCTGACGGCCCGCGGCCATGGCCCATGCGGGCGAGTACGCCCTCTGCGACGAGTCTGTCGTCAAAGTGAATCCGCCTGTCGCCGATAAGTTGGTAATCCTCATGCCCCTTGCCGGCTATCAGTACCGTGTCGCCCTCGCCGGCGAAGCGCAGCGCCTTCTCGATCGCCTGCTCCCTGTCGGGGCACACTTCGTAAGCCGCCGAGCCGGCCTCGGAGTAGCCTTCGATTATTTGGCCTATTATGCGCATAGGGTCTTCGGACCTGGGATTGTCGGATGTGACAACGCCGTAATCCGCGCCGTTTGCGACCACCAGACCCATGATGCGCCTTTTGCCCTGGTCTCTGTCTCCGCCGCATCCGAAGACGCATATCAACTTCCCGGGGGTGATGGAACGCAATGCTGCCAGGACGCTCGATAGCGCGTCGGGGGTGTGGGCATAGTCCACTATGACTCGAAAGCCCTGGCCGCACTCTACGCGCTCCATCCTCCCCGGTACTCTCACAACCGACTCAACACCCAACGCCAAGGCCTCGTCGTCGCACCCAAGGACGAGTCCCGCGGAGCAAGCGGCCAAGGCGTTGTGCACGTTGAAGACTCCGGGCAACTTCACTCTCACCTCGAATGACCGGTTCATCCAATCGACCTTGAAGGCCGATCCTTCCGCGTCGCTGCGAACCGACGTGGCCCTGACGTCCGCCCTCTCTCCCAGGCCGTAGGTCAACCTGTGAGCGAAGGTCGCCCCGGCGAAGTGCTCCCAGCTCGGATCGTCCGCATTCAATATGGCCCAGCGGGGCGACCCCCCCTCCCACGGCCCGCCGGGGAGAAAGAGCCTCTTCTTTGCCTCGCGATAGGCCTCGAGCGTTCCGTGGAAGTCGAGATGATCCCTGGAGAGGTTGGTGAAGATCGCCGCCTCGAAGAATGTCCCGGCCGCCCGCCTCAGGTGCAGGGCGTGTGACGAGATCTCGGCGGCGACGCAATCCACGCCGTCGTCCGCCATGGACCTCAGCAGCCTCTGGAAGACAGGGGCCTCCGGCGTGGTGTGCATCCCGCTCTCCGCGAAGGCGGACGAGCTGTAGCCGAGAGTGCCCACCACGCCGGTCTCCAGGCCCCAGCGCTCGCATATCGCCCTGATCATGTAGGAAGTCGTGGTTTTTCCGTTGGTGCCGGTAATGGCAATCACCTTCAGCTCTCTGGAAGGATGGTCGTAGAAGGCCGCGGATACTCGAGCCATCGCCTCCCTCGAATCCTTCACCAGAACCAGCGGGCAATCCCCTGTCTCCACCCGCCTTTCGGCAACCACCGCGGAGGCGCCGGCGGCCACCGCCGCGGGCACGTAATCATGTCCGTCGACTTGAAGCCCCCTGAGGCAGAAGAACAGATCCCCGGCCCTGACCTCCCGGGAGTCGAAGGCAATGCCCTTCACCTCGATCGAGTCCTCCCCTGTCACCGAGACGTCGGGCAACGCCTCAAGAAGGTCGCCGAGAGACCGTCCGTCGAATTCCAATTGATTCTCCGCCGCAAGCATTCCCAGTCGTCTACGCCTCTCGCGATCCGCGCCGAACTACACTCAAAGCCACTCGCATGAGATCCGGCACGGTACGCCTTCCCGGATGGTTTTCCCCGCCTCCGGACTCTGACGGACCACGACGCCTCGACCCGAAACCTCGACCGAGGAGATATCGATCCCGGCGTCTTCCAGAGCCCTCACGGCATCTCGAAGAGTCAATCCCACCACGGCGGGCATCTGGCCTGGGACTACGTCGTGCCCCGAGTCCCCTCTGTGATCACCGATCGTACCCGCCGTGGTGGTCTTCTCCATAAGCACCTTCGCCGTCGAGGGGCGGTGGGCCACGACGGCCTGGGCGCTGGGCGCCCCGCCGTCCCGCGCGGCCCACGACGCAACCTTCTGATAGCCGGGCCGCACGGGAAAACCGTACGACCGGGCCGCCGTTTCCATTATGTCCTTGAACAGGGGAGCGGCCACCGATCCCCCGTATATACTCCCGCTCGGCTCGTCGATGACCACCAGGCAGACCACCTTTGGGTCCTCGGCCGGCAGGAATCCGACAAACGAGGCGACATAGTTCTTTGTGGAATAGCGGCGTCTCTCCGGATCGTACTTCTCGGCCGTGCCCGTCTTTCCGGCCACGGCGGCCCAGGGAAGCGCCGCCTCTGCGCCCGTGCCCTCCGCCACCGCCTTGGCCAGGACGCCGGTAAGGGTTCGCGCCGTCTTTTCCGTGACCACCCTCCTAACCGGCACCGTCGTCGCCTTCTGGAGCAGCTTTCCCTCGTCGTCCCTCACCGAGAGCACGAGGATCGGCCGCAGGAGAACCCCCGAGTTCGCAATCGCCGCGTACGCCATGGCGACCTGGAGCGCCGTGCAGGAAATCTCCTGTCCGAAGGCGATGGTCGCGGTAGAGCGGGCGGACCACTCGCTGGGATGTCTGACCACCCCGGCCGCTTCTCCGGGAAGCGGCACCCCGGTCTCGGACCCGAACCCGAAGCTCTTGCAGTAGCTGTAGAGCGCATCCTCCCCCAGCTCCAAGGCCACTTTCGCCATCGCTATGTTGCTGGAGTGGACGACGGCCCCGGTGAAGGTGAGCCACTCGTAGGGCTCGTGGTCGTGAATGATCTGTCCCGCCACGTTGAACTTTCCGTTCTCGGCGTAGATGCGGGTCTCGGGACTCATGATCCCCTGTTCGAGGGCGGCCGCCGCACTCACTATCTTGAAAGTGGATCCGGGCTCGAAGAGGTCCGTGACCGCGGCGTTTCTCGTCGCGGAGCTCCGACCCCCCTCGCTAGGGGGCCGGAAGCACGGCTCGTTGGCGAGTGCGAGGATCTCGCCGGTGCGCGGGTCGACCATGACGACGCTGCCGCCCCTGGCACCGAGCCGCTCGACCACCTTGTGCAGGCGCGACGCCGCGATGCTCTGAAGCCTCGAGTCGATGCTGAGGGTCACCGTGACCCCATCGAGCGGGGGCTTCTTGTAGCCGTCCATGAGAAGGAACCGCTCTCCCGCCGCGTCCCTGACGACGGTAGCCCAGCCCGGTTCCCCGCGCAGGACAGCGTCGAGCTCCTTCTCTATTCCCTCGATCCCACGGCCGTCGCGATCGACGATCCCGACGATGTGGCTGGCCGCCTCCTTCAGGGGATAACACCTGCTCTGCTCCGCCACGACGTAGATGCCGGGCAAGCCAAGCCCTACGCCGGAGAGCGGAAGCAGCGACTTTATGTGACGCTCCAGCCAAACGAAACCGGCGCGCCCGGCCATCGGTTTCAAAATCGACTCTTTTCGAACACCGATTGCCTCACTTATCCGAGCGGCGGTCTCTTGCTGGTTCTCCACTTCTCCCATCACCGCGTACACCGACTGCGCGGAAATGCTCTTGGCCAGAATGTCTCCGTTTCTATCGAGAATCGCCCCTCTGCGCGCCTCAAGCTCTATCCTGTCCAGGTGCTGCCTATCCGCGACTTTCACGTAGTAGTCGTGCTTGACCACCTGGATGACCGCCAACCGGACTACCAGTAGAAAGAAGCATGCCGCTCCGAGCACGCACAGAGCGATGAGTCGTCTCTTGGTCAGTCTCTCCATCATCTGACCCCCATGGCCGCAAAGCGCATCCATTGGTTCAAGAACGTGTGTCGCAGCCTCTGCGCCGGCCCGGGCCTATCCGGGGCGCAGTCCTCCAAGAAAGAGGCGGGCAGCAAAACCACTTGGTCCGGTCCCGGAGCGGACAGCCCCAGACGCGTCGCCAGCATGTCCAGCTCCGCGTGGGAGAAACCCGACGCCCAGTGCGACTCGAGCGCGTCCAGCTCCATCGTTACGGCATCAATGCTCCGCGTGAGACTGTTGGCCTCCAACGAGACCCCCTGGACCTCGACCGTCAGCAATACATCCACGAAGATGAGGAAGACGGCCAGGAGCGCCAGGGATGTGCTCATGGTCCATCTGCTTCTCAGTCGCCTCGCCAGCCCCGGCCCCACCGGTCCGGGCCTCAGGCCCGCCCCGTACCGCCCGGCAACGGGTCTCATCGGGACCGCTCTGGAACGCGGAGGCCGGCGACCCAGGTCCGCCCCCAGGACCCCGACCCCGGCAAACAAGCTGCGGCGCTTCAACGCCATCGCCATCCTCCAATCAGGCCGCCACGGAGCCTGCGCCCCGTCTCCTTGCGGCCGCTCTCAACTTCGCGCTTCGAGCTCTCGGGTTCCCCGACACTTCCTCCGTGGACGCTGTCAGCGGCTTCCTGGTCAGGATCTCCCAGCCGTCCTCGTTCTCCCTGAAGAAGGTCTTGACCGTGCGGTCCTCGAGGGAGTGGTAAGAGATAACCGCCATTACGCGGCCCTCCTTGAGCACGCGCGAGGCGGCGCTAAGGCCCTCGTCGAGCGAGTCCATCTCGCTGTTCACCTCTATGCGCAAGGCCTGAAAGATCTGGGCGAGCTGCCTTTGCCTCCCCGGCCCGCGCCGGAGAACGCCCCGGACGGCCTCGACAAGCCGGCCGGTCGTCAGTATAGGCGCCCTGGAACGAGCCCTCTCCACCGCCCCGCTGACCGCTCCGGGCCGTCTCATCTGCCCGTATCTCCTGAAGAGGTCCGTGAGCTCTCTTCTCGGCATCGTGTTCAAGACCTCGGCCGCGGTGCGTCCCTGCGAGTCATCGAATCTCATGTCCAGCGGACCGTTCGCGGAGAACGCGAACCCTCTGGAAACTTCCGCGAGCTGCATTGAAGAGAGCCCCAGGTCGAAGAGAACCCCGTCAACCGCATCGATCCCGGCGCTCTCCAGAACGCTCTCCAGATCGACGTAGCTGGCATGAAAAAGGCGAAACCTTTCTTTGAAATCTCTTAGTCGGCTTTCCGCCGTCCCAAGGGAAGCGGCGTCGGCATCCAGGCCTATGAGTCTTCCCGAGGAGGACAAGGCCTCGAGGATAGCCTTTCCGTGGCCGGCGGCGCCCAAAGTGCAATCCAGGTAAGTGCCGTCCCTGTCGGTAATCAGAAGATCGAGCACCTCATGGACCATCACGGGGGTATGGTGGACCTGCGCTCCCACTGGTTCCTTCCGTCGCTCGTCGGCGGGGCGGGATCGCCGTCAGTCCTCATCATCCCCGTTGCCCGGGCCGAATACGCGGTACTCAAGCTGCGAGAGCTTATCGCCCTCTTTCATATGCGCCTCGAACGCTTCGGGCGCCCAGACCTCAACCGAGTCCTCGATGCCTATGAAGAGAACGTCCTTGGATAGCCCCAGGCTGTTCTTCACTTCCTGAGGTAAAGCTATTCGTCCTTGAGGGTCGATCTGGTAATCGGAAGCGTTCGCGTAGTAGGATCTCTTCAAGAGACGGACATGAGCCAGTCTTCCTGATTGCGCAGCCACGTCGGCGAACCTGTCATGGAAATCGTCGGAGGAATAAAGGGTGAGGACCTTCTCGGTGCCATCGTCCCTGAGCACCCCTATGAAGGTCTCGTGCGCTTCCGGCGGGAGAGCGCGTCGGAAACGAGCCGGGATAGCCACCCTGCTTTTGTGATCCAGAGTGTGCCTAAACCTACCCAAGAACTTGGCCATTTTCCTCTCCCGCCGGATTCTCTTATACTGTACTTATGTGTAGTTAGCTCCTAAGCTGTTGCTACCACTTCCTCCCACTTTGTCCCACCGGCGCCGCCATGCTAATCGGCTAACGCTATTTCTGTCAAGAAGAAAAGTGATTAGAAGGTGGGTTATTTTTCAGGTGTGAATGCCGCGGCCGAGACGGCGCGGTCCTCGGGCCTGTCGAGCCCGATCCAGTACGAGCGAAGCACCAAGTAGTCAAGCAAGACGTTTGTGAAGTGGTAGAAAGTGGTTTCGTTGACGATGGTCTTGGCGGGGCCGTGAAAAGATATCGCGTTCAAGATCCTGAACGCGATCTTCTTTATGGACAGGACCAGCGGCTCTCGCAAAAGCCGGGGGCGCTCGACCGCGTCAAGGCCGACCTCGGACCACAGCTCCGGGTGCTCAAGCAGCAGGACGCGAAGGCTCGACCGCCCGCAGAGAACCTTCTTTTCCAAGAAATCTTCCAGAGTATGCTTGTGTAGGTGAAGGCTCGCGGCCTCTTCGAGATAGACAAACCTGAGCCCGAGATCCTTCGAGAGCCTGGCGGCGATCTCGACGTCTTCGAATCCGTAGCTGGAGAACCTCTCATCGAACAGACCGACCGCCTGGAGATGCGCCTTCTTAACCGAGGAGTTATTGGTCGAGAAGTATCTGAACGGAAGCTCCCCCTCTCCCCGGATCTTCTGGGCACCCCTCGTATCGAGGTATCGCGAGACGGCCGAGTGGTTCGCGCGGGGGTGGGTCCTCACGTTTCCGACCGCCGCGACCTTGTCGCCTCCCTTGTGACACCCCATGTGTGACGAGACGAATCCCGCGGCCGCCTCCATGTCGTCGTCGATGAAGATCACCGTCCTTCCCTGCGCCGCTCCGACCCCGCTGTTTCTAGCCGCGGCCCGTCCCTTGTTCTCCCGGTGGCGGACCACTCTCAGCGCATAGGGACGGGCCAGGTTTCCCAGCGCCTCCGCGGTTCCGTCCCTGGACGCGTCATCGACGACGACCACCTCGAAGTCGCCCGGCTCGCAGTCCTGTCTCTCCAAGCTATCCAGAGTGGCGAGCAATAAAGGGAGCTTGTTGTACGTCGGAATGACGACGCTGGCTTTCAGGGATGGCACCTCGGCAGGCATCTACTTCAGTCCACTCCGGCAAGACGGCGGTATATCTCTTCCATTCGCTCCATGTTGGCGGCATGATCCGCCCTTTCTCTGACTATCCGGACACAGCGCTCGCCGTAGATCCGGCGGCGCTTCGGGTCCCCCGCCAGGGAGGCTATGCTGTCGGCCAGGGCCCGGACGTCGCGCGGCGCGATCACCTCGCCGTTCACGCCGTCCTCGATCCATTCCCCGGCCGAGGGAAGGTCGCTCACCACGATCGCCGACCCGCAGGCCATGGCCTCGAGCAGGGAGACCGCGGTCGCGTCCACGGAAGGGACGGACACGAAGACGTCCGAGGCCGCCAGGTAATCCGGGAGGTCACGGTGGGGGATCCTGCCCAGGAACCTCATCGAGTCTCCGGCCCCCACGCGGGCCGCGAGCTCCCTGAACCTCCCGTCGGACCCTTCGAGCCCCGCCATCAGATAGACGACGTCCGGCAGCCGGCGCCTCACTATCGGAAGGGACTCGATAATGGTGTCTATGTTGTAGTAGTCCTGGGTGAAGCTCCTGGTGCTTATCACAACGGGGGCGTTCTCGGGTATTCCCAGAGATCGCCTCAGCCCTTCGCCTCTCTCCGGATTGAACCGGCTGAAATCGACTCCCCACTGGATCAAAGTACACCGGTCGGGGGTCGCGCCGAGCTTCACCGCGTCTCTAAGGATATCCTCCGAGTCGCCCGTCACCCAGTCGGCCCTCCGGAGAACCGCCTTCGCCAGGCGGTTCTTGAGGTATGATTCATACGGAGTAGTGTACACGTCGTCGCCCCAAACCGTCATTATGAAAGGGTGAAATCCCGAGAACGCGCCCCAGTATCCGTACCCGGTCAAGAAGTGAGTGTGAAGAACGTCGGGGGCGATTCGCTTCAGGATCCTCTTTACCTTCACCAGGCTTATGGCATAGCGCAAAGGCTTGGGGCCCCACTTCGTGCTGATGTCTATGACTTCGACGCCGGGGACGGGCTCGGGCCGGACCGTCAGCAGATGCGCGCGATGACCTTTTCGAACGAAGTACTCCATCCACCTGTTCGTGTGGATGTGCCCCCCTATGGACAAGTAAGCGATCCTCAACCTGTCCACCAGCCTCTTTCGGCCGGCTTGTACTCCGGCACCAGCTCAACGAGGGTCCTGACCACCGCCTCCCGGTCCCTCCGGCGTGCCGAATCGATAAGCCTCTCGATGCCCTCGCCGAGCGAGGGGCCCGGGCCGGCCTCGGTCACGGCCGTCATGAGCTTGTTGAACTTGGTCGGCACGAGCTTCTCGCCGGGAGCGGTCAGCCTTTCGTCCATCTTCTCGCCGGGCTTGAGGCCGGTCAGCTCAATTGGTATCTCCACATCCGGACGATAGCCCGAGAGCGTGATCAGGTCCCGCGCCAGCTCGAGGATCTTGACCGACTCGCCCATGTCCAGAATGAAGGTCTCGCCTCCCGAGCCCAGGACCCCGGCCTGGATGACGAGCATGGTCGCTTCCTTCACCGTCATGAAGAACCTGGCGGCCTCCGGATCCGTGACCGTCACCGGACCGCCGCGTTCGATCTGCCTCTGGAAGATGGGCACCACGCTGCCTCGCGTTCCCAGCACGTTGCCGAACCTCACGCTTATCAGCTTCGTCCCGCCGGCCTCGGCGGCCTTGGATCGCAACAGGAGCTCGGCGACCCGCTTGGTGGCGCCCATGACGCCTCTGGGCCAAACCGCTTTGTCGGTCGAGAGCATTACGACTCTCTCGACTCCGGCGTCCACGGCCTCATCGACGACGTTCCTGGTCGCCAGGACATTGTTGAGCACGGCTTCGTCCGGGAACATCTCCATGAGATAGACGTGCTTGTGAGCGGCGGCATGGAATATCACATGCGGATTGAACCGGTCCATGAGCTCCGTCACCCTTGTCCTATCCCTGACGTCGGCGATGACGGGAACGGCGGAGGTGGGCGCGCCCGAGATCTTCAGATCGAGCTCGATGTCGAACAGGCTGTTCTCGCCTCTGCCGACGAGAGCGACGCACTCGGGCCGGTAAGAGGACACCTGGCGGCATAGCTCCGCGCCTATCGAGCCTCCCGCCCCCGTAACCAGGACTCTCTTGTCCTTCAGGTATCCCCGCACGTGAGTGTCGTCGATGGACACCGTCTCCCTGCCCAGAAGGTCCTCGGGCCGCAGGGTTCTTATCTGATCTATCTTGACGTCGCCGGCGATTATCTCCCTGATTCCGGGCACGACCTTGAAGTCCACCTTCGCCCGCTCGCACAGCCGTATCACGGACCGAATGGTTTGTCCCGACTCGGACGGCATCGCGATCAGGATGACGTCCGCGTCGCGCTCGCGCACCAGGTCCCCTATCCGGTCCTTCGGGCCGAGCACTTCGTAGCCGTGGACCGAAGTCCCGTGCTTGGAGGGATCGTCGTCCACGAAGCCCACCGGCACGTAGCCGTACTCCGGGTGTGCCAGCATCTCGTCAAGAGACATCCGGCCGGCCTCACCGGCTCCCACTATCAGAACTCTGACTTTCTTCGCCATATAGGTCAGCCCCGCGCCCCCGCTCTCATCTCACAAGGGCGAACTTCGCGCGATAGGTCCCCGACGCCGAACGCGCGACGACGAAGTAAAGGCCCGATCCCGCCGGCCTCCCCGAAAGGCCGATCCCGTCCCATATAGGATCTCCCGCGCCCGCGTCGAAAAAGCGCGCCACGATCTGTCCCTTCACGTCCACTATATCGCCGTCCACCGCCCCCTCTATGCCCCCGAGTCTCAAGGGGCCGCCCTCGAAGTCACCGCAGCCCGCCGGGCAGTAGGGCGTGGGGTAGACGAACACATCCACGTCGGGGGCTCTCCCCTGCGGTCCCGTACGGACGGCCCTGTTGAGTCCGTTCCGGGTCCCAATCCAGACCGCGCCCGAGAACGGATCATAGGCCACGTCGGCAGCGCCGTCGCTTGTGATGGGCGAGTTGCGGGTCTTGAAGGAGAGGACCCCGCCGCTTTGCGGGATCAGGTACACGCCTCCGCCGTCAGTCGCGACCCACACGTCGCCGGCCGCGTCGACCGCAAGCCCTTCCACCGCCGTTATCCTGTCCTGAAGGCCTCCCGGCCCCACGGTGTAGTTTCTAACCACTGTCATGGTGGAGGGATCGACTATGCTGACTCCGCTCAATGTGCCCACCCACAACCTGTCCCCCACCACCAGTACGTCCCGTACGTTGTCGCTGAGCAGAAAGTCGTCCTCCTGACTGAGGTGCACCCAGCCGGAGGGGTCACCCGTCAGTGCGCCCGTGAACAGGTCCACCCCGTTCTGCCTGTGACCTATCCACAGCCCCCTTCCGGCTTCAAAGGCCAGGCTCCACAGAGATTCTGAGGCCATGCCCGATGCCGATCCTATTCGCTCCGTGTCCGCCTCTCCGTCCCTCAACCTGTAGAGGCCTGTAAGGCGGGACGCAAACCACATCGAGCCGCCCCCCTCCTCGATGCTCCAGATGTTGGGCGCGTCGAATCTGCTCCATTGCCGCGCCCCCTGGCCACGCTCCAACATGTCCACGGCGCATTCTCCCGGCGCCGCCGGCTTACAGCAGTGACCGAACCAGACCCTGTTCGAGCTATCTACCAGAAGGCCGTTGACGTCACAGCTTTGAAGCGCGCCGTCGGTCGTCAGCGGGTCCAGCAGCTCCCAGCCGTGGCCGTCGAAGAGCGCCGTCCGCTGGTCGGACCCCGCGGACCATAGCTCTCCCGCTCCCCCCACGGCGATGGAGCTTATCCCGTCAAACGGGGGACCGGCAGCCGGGAGCCTGACCCACTGGTCGGTTTCGTACCGATAGAGGCCTTCCACACCAGCCGCCCAATAGCCCTCCGCCGCGGAGCCGGCGAAGGCCAGGGCCCGGAAGCTGTCCCCCATTCTGGTCCAGCGCGTTCCGGACCAGGAGTACACGCCCAAGGATGTCGCGGCATAGAGGACGCCTTGCGAGACATGAAGCCGATTGAGCCCGCTCGCGGGCAGGCCGTTTGTCTGTATCCACTCGGAGGCGTTCGGATTCCACCGGAAGGCGCCCTGAGTGGTGAGCACCCATGGGACCTCGTCGCCCACCACGAGGTCGATCACGGGACCGAGGGTCCAGCCCTCGTCCAGTGCCTCCGAGGAAGCCCCGTCGTACCAGAGAACTCCGGCGGCGGTGCCCAGATATGCGCCTTCCGAAAGAGGCGCCAGCGCGCGGATGTCATGGCTCGCAAGCGGACACCTCACGTCCGGCGGCAACCGGACGTTGCAACGACCTGCCAGGCTTTCGCCCCGGTAGACGGCGAAGCCCGTGGGCGTGCCCAGCCACACAGAGTCCTCCCAGACCCCCATGGCGACTATGGTGTCGCTCGGAACACCCTCGAAGCTCGTCACGTAGCTCCACTTGGGGGTTCGCGGATCGAGAAAGGCCGCCCCCGAGGCCAGAGTGCCGAACCAGAGACGTCCCTCGGCGTCCACGACCGTCCTGGCCAGCCTGTTGGAAGAAAGCCCTCCCTGGCGCCTGTGGATCGTCGAGAAAGACGCCTCCTCTATGTCGTAAACGGTGACCCCTCCCGTCTGCGACACAAGCCAGACCTTGCCATCGGAAACCACCAGGTCCACGGGCCGGTTGGGGTTGAGATATGTGGTCCATTCGAATTCCTGCGCGGCAGAGCTGGAGGCCGTGGCCGACAGCGCCAAGACCGCCGGGACGGCCCAGAGGGCCGCCTTCGTTGCACTGGCCATGAGTTTAATCAATGCCCGATTCTCCTCAACCCCTCGGGAACGGCCGCGCGGCCGAAACTATGCCCCGAGGTGCACGTGCCGGCCGCGGCCGGCCAGCGCCTTGATCGCTATCTTGAGGTCCAGACCCAGTGACCACTCCCGCAGGTATCGCGAGTCCATGGCCTCCAGCTCTTTCGGATCCGAGCTGCCGGATCTGTCCAGGCTCCAGTACCCCAACACGCCGGGGACCAGGTTCGACCTCACGTCCTTCCATTTCGAGTCGGCGTGCGTCCACGTGCCGGGGCTCAGCGGCCTGGGGCCCACGAAGCTGAGCTGTCCCCTGACCACGTTGTAGACCAGCGGAAACGCCGCGCGGCCGCCCTTTGACGCCCCTTCGCCGGCGTCCTCTCCGGACAGAAAGAGAGCATCGAAGGGCCTCCCGCTCCTGCCTATCAGGGGTCTCTTGGCTATTATAGAGCCTCCGCCGCGAATGCGCCGCACCGTCCACAGCCAGGCCAGATAGAGGCCCAAGGCGATCA
Organism: uncultured bacterium; assembly: GCA_964531335.1. Lineage (GTDB taxonomy): Bacteria > Eisenbacteria > RBG-16-71-46 > CAZHEV01 > CAZHEV01 > CAZHEV01. The sequence continues at coordinate 81,591 of CAZHEV010000005.1, forward strand.
ACCCGGGAACGCCCAGCGCGAGGTCGCAGGCGCGCTTGGCGGCGCTGTCGGCGGGCGAAACGGACCTTTCGTCCAGGGCTATCAGCCCTATGTCGCCTACCTCCTCCACTCGGGTCTGTGAAGTCAGCAGTCCCGCCGCACCCGTGTGGAGCCGGACGCGGACGCCCCGGCGAAGCAACGGTGCTACGAGCTCCGAGATGGAATGGCCTGGGATCTCTCTCTCCACTATCAAGACGTCGGTAATCCTCTGCGCGTCCACAAAGGCGGCGACCGGCGAACGGGCTTCGGGATCCCCGGCCCGCGCGGCCGCCAGGACTCCCTGGGGGGGCGCCACCAGCTCGAAGCGCTCGTTGCGAGTGACCCTCAATTTATCCTCGAGCTCCCGGCGCGCCTCCGGCCCTCCCATCACCAGCACCCTGCGCGCGCCGAAGCCGCTCGCCCATACCGCGGATGTCGCGCTCCGGATCAGGGCGCGCAGCCCGGTCACGGCGACTATGGAGATGGGCCAGTAGCCTATCAGCACTACTCTCGAGAAGGACCTCAGATATAGAACAAAAGTCGAGGCCATTACCACTATGAAGGCGACCGAGAGCGCCTTGCCCACGTCGACCAGCTCGTCGGCCCAGTCGGAGTACCTCTTCCTGTAAAGACCGAAGTAGGAGAGCGAAATGAACGCCACCGCCATGGTCAGCGCGAGGAAACCGGCGTACGACGAAATGGGAAATAGCGGCTTCTCCAAGAGAAAGCCCAGGGCCTGCCTCGCGATGTACGCGGCGACGAAGGCCGCCGAGAGGGCCGCGGCGTCGCCCAGAACCACCAGCGGCTTTCCCATCCAACCGCTGTGCCTCTTCAGGACGTAGACGACCATGCTCCATTTCTCGTAGAACCTGAAGACGCTGGCGAGATGGGCCCGGAGACCCGGACCGAAGACACCCCGGGCGCTGTCCCTCCTGTGGTGATGGACCATAACGGAATCAGGACAATAGTGTACCTCCCAGCCCCTGCTCTTCATCCTGTAGCACCAGTCCACGTCCTCGAAGTACAGGAAGAATCTCTCGTCGGCGGGCCCCACCTCTTCGACCGCGGAGCGTCTCACCATCATGCACGCGCCGAGTATCCAGTCCACCTGCCGGGGCGCGGCGTGGTCCCAATCGGCCATCAGGTGCTCCGTAATGACCGGACTGCCGGAGAAGATCTTTCCCAGAAAGGTCCGCCTGTAGAGCAGCGTCTTCAAGTTGTAGAAGCGCCTGCAGGAGTGCTGGAGCGTGCCGTCCGGGTTCAGCAGCTTGGACCCGGCTATGCCGACGCGCGGGTTGCTCCTCATGTATCTGTGTAGAGCGTCCACCGCCCCGGGGGTGACGACCACGTCTGGGTTCAGCACCAGGACGAACTCGGAGTCGGAGCCTCTGAAGGCCTGGTTTACGGCGGCGGCGTAGCCTACGTTCCGGGGGTTCGGGAAGAGCTTGACGCCGGGAAACAGATCCCGCACCAGGTCCGGGCTCCCGTCCGTGGAGGCGTTGTCTATCACCAGGATCTCGTACTCGCACGAAGGAGGGTATTGCAGCAGTGAGGAGAGGCACTCCTCCAGGAGGCCCTTGGTGTTGTAGTTGATTATGGCGATGGAAAGGTCCACTCTTCACCGATTCCCGCGGGGCTCAAAGCATCTTCTCTCATCACCATTTTCCAGTGATGTCCCCCCACCTGAGGCGCCAGACCATCCACACGGCCTCCCAGATAATCCTCTTGGACATCTTGGAGACGCCTACTCTTCTATCGGTGAAGGTGATGGGGATCTCAACTATCCTGAGTCCCTTCTTCCAACACTTGTAACTCATCTCTATCTGAAAAGAGTATCCGTCCGAGCTCACACTGTCAAGGTCGATGGTCTCCAGGGCCTTGCGGGTGAAGCACTTGAAACCCCCGGTGGCGTCATGGACGGGCATTCCCGTCACCAGACGCGTATAGAGATTTGCGCTATAGCTCAGAATCAGCCGCCTGAGAGGCCAGTTGACCACGGTCACGCCGGTGAGATACCTGGATCCGAGAACGAGGTCGGCGTCGATCGCCGCGGCGACGAACTCCGGGATCGCCGCCGGGTCATGGCTGAAGTCCGCGTCCATCTCGAAAACCAGGTCCACGTCCCTCTGCAGCGAGTACTTGAATCCCGTCACGTAGGCGGACCCGAGCCCCATCTTCCCCGGTCGCTTTATTATGTGTATGCGCTCGTCCTCTCCCGCCAGCGTATGCACGGCCGCGGCCGTGCCGTCCGGCGAGCTGTCGTCCACCACGGTCACCTCGAGATCGAGAGGCAGCGAAAGCAAAATGGGGATGAGCTTCTGGATGTTCTCTCGCTCGTTGTACGTCGGGATGACGATCATGGACTTCACTGCGGCTGTTTCCTCCTGACGAGCGATCGAGCACCCCTTACAGTGGCCGGGGCCATCATAGAGACAATAATTATAGCGCATCCGGCGCCAAGCTTCAAGCCGAGCGCCAAACCGGGGTCGAAATACTCCATCCTCACCGCGTGCGAGCCCTCGGGCACGGCCACGCCTCTGACCAGGAAGTTGGTCTTGTAAAGGAGCGTCTCTTCGCCGTCCAGATAGGCCTTCCAACCTTCCATGAAGAGTTCGCCCACCACCAGGAAGGTGGGCGACTCGCAGGTGACTTCCACATCGACGTGGTTGAGCCCGAAGGAGGTGACCAGGGCCGATCCCACCGACTCCGGGTCCGGCTCGGGTTCTCCCTCCACAATAGCGTACGCCTCGGGAGAGAAGGAGGGACTGATCAGCTCCCTTAGAGCGTCGGGACCGGTCTCGACCTTCTTGAGCTCCGGGACGCAGTAGGCCTTGGGCAGCCAATCGTCGGTCCGGTAGACCTTCCTGCCCGCCTGGGAAGCCCCTCCCGCTCCCGCGTCGCTGTAGACCTCCTCGAGACCCGCGCCGCCCCTCAGCTCCCCTTCCGTCACGATGTACTTGACGCCGAGCATCCTCCTCACCCCGGTCGTCATCGCGCCCGCCGGGAGGCGCTGGTCCTTCCCCAGAGGAAGTCGGCGCGCCCCGGTCGCGCTCCATATCTCCGGGTCCATATGAGCGTTGGCCCAGTCATCCCACAGCTTCGGCTTGGCGGCGTGGTAGCCGCCGACGCTCGCCACTTTGTAGGCGGTGAACACGTTGGACGAGAAAAGCCGTCCCAGCGGATATGTTCTGAAAAGGTCCGGGTCATCCGCCAGGAACAGGCCCAGCGGGTCCTCCTCGAGCGCTTTCAACTGCACCCCGCGCTCAGACAGGTTCGGCGCCATCAGCCTGTAGTCGACCCGCCACAAGTCAACGCACAGCAGAAAGGTCAGCCCGAGACCGAGCACGCCGAGACTCACCGCCCTCCTGCGGAAGCCCATTATGAGGCCCATGCCCGCCAGAGCGATCGCGCCTACGACGATGACGTCGGACCGAAGCCCCGCGAAGGCGGCGCGCCCCGCCGCCGCGGCGAAAGACTCGCCCCTGGCTCTCGCCATGAGCTCGGCGTATGTCTCCCGCAATCCGGAGCCGGCGACCAGGAACAGGAGAACCAGCGCGGCCACGGAGGCCATCGCCCACACAAGGGCCTTTCCACGGCCCGCCTTTCTCGCCCCCTCCATGATCGACCAGAGGCCGTACCCGGCCAGGCACGAGACCGAGAACTGGAGGAGAACCACCACCATGACCGGCACCCGGAACTTCTTGAAGAAGGGAAGCCACCGGTAGGCCAGCTCGTAGAGCGGACCAAGGTGGCGCCCGAAGCTCATCAGGAGAGCCAGGGCCCCCAGAAGCGCCAGCAGGACCACGGTCGGGTCCCCCCGTTTCTTCACGATCGCGTACAGGGCAAGGGCAAGCGCGAGTATGCCCATGTAATTAGGGTAGTCCGTGAAGGGCATAGACCCCCAGTAGGTGCTCCCCCCGAACCCCAGCATTCCCGGAAGCAGGAATGTCGTCATCTCCTTGGGGCTGAGGCTCCACATCCCGGCCCGCTCGACACCCAACCCTCCGTGCTCCCCGGCCGCTCTCACCGAGAGATCGCTGTAGTTGTACACGGGTATGTAAAGAACGCTCGCCAGGCCGAGCGCCAACGCCACGGCGAGCACCGTCAGTCCCAGGGGCCTGGCCGTGCCGGCCGCGCCCCTGCGGGGATAGCGCCGGACCGTCCAGAAGAGAGTCATGACCCCGATCATGATAGCCGTGTAGTAGGAGATCTGGACGTGGCCGCGCAGGAGCTGCAAGCCGAGAAGGAGCGCCAGCGCTCCGGCGTGCACCAGTCTCCCCCGGTCGAGAACCTTGTGCGTCAAGAGGAATATGAAAGGTATATACATGCTGGCCATCAGCTGGCTGCCGTGCCCGTACGCGCCAACGGCCACCAGGTTGGGCGTGAACATGAAGGCCGCCGCCCCGAACCCCGCCGCCGGGGACGGCAGGGACAGGTTCTTGAGCAGGAGAAAGAGACCGAGACCTCCGGCCAGGTAGTAGATCAACAACCACATCATCGGCAGTTGCATTACCGGCCGGATCAGCTTGAAGGCTAGCCCCACCGGATAGACGTACGGATTGTAGGCAAGCGAGGCGAACGAGGGCATCCCCAGGAAGACGTAGGGGTTCCAGAGAGGGTACACGCCGTTGTCCAGCGCCTCTTTGCCCACCCTGGCGAAGCCCGCGGGCGCGACCGCGTCCGGGGACGCAAGCGTCTGTCCTCCGAGGAAGACGTCATGATAGAAGGCGAACCACAGAACGACCAGTAGAATGACGAACGCCGCCCACGATTTCCCCCCGGACACGGCGCTCTCCGCCGGGCCCAGGCCGACCGCGGGCTTTCCCCCTTGCCTCTCCCTCTCCCCCGGGCGCTCCGCCGCGTCTCTCTCCGCGGGGCCCCTTCGCTTTCCGGCCTCCCTCCTCTTGGAAGGGCCTCTTCCCTTTCCACCCCGCCCTGCTCCTCTCCCGCCCCTTGCCTTATCGCTCAAAGCGTCCTCCTAGTCTTCAAAGCCTCGGAGATCAGCTCAGCCATTCTCCGCGCCCTGACCTTCCAATCATTTCGCCTTGCGAACTCCTTCAGATTCTCCTCAGGCGGAGGCGACGCCAAGGCCTCCCGGACGCCTTCCACGAAATCCCCGGCGCTGCGCGCGAACCTCACGTCCCCGGCCACCCCTTCCAGCTCCGCGATGTAGGAGGACACAATAGGCCGGCCCGCCGCCATGTATTGATAGATCTTGTTTGGATTGATGCCCACCGTGTGCCTGTGCTCCAGCTTGAAGGGCGCGACGCACACATCGGCGGCCTGGATGTACCCAGGCAGGACCTCATATGGCCTCTCATCCATCCATACGACATTTTCGGCCCGCGACAAGGCCGACACCTCGCCGCGTGAGGCCGGGTCCACCGGGCCGATAAGGAGAAGCGTCCCCCGGGTGAACGCCCTCGCCATCGTGCCCATCAGCTCGAAGTCTATCAACGGCCCCAGCCTTCCCGTATACAGGAGAACGGGCCGCGGCAGCTCGGCCATCTCCGGCGGCACCGGCCGCGGGCGGGAGAAGTGATCGTACTCGACCCCGTTTCCCAACAGATGGAGGTTTCCGAATCCCTCGCCCGCAAGCATATCCAGATAGTGCCTCGAGACGACGAAAACCAGGTCCGAGCGTCCAAGGAGGGCGTCCAGGCCGGTCCTCACCCACCCCGGAGTCTGAGGAAATTGAAAAGGGTTGTCGTTGTAGTCGTAGCAAAGCAGGTCACGTCCCAGGGAAAGCGCCGTCCCCGCGGAGTATGGATTGGACACCACGAAGGTCCTGCGCGCGGGGACCTTCAACGCGGCGAAGAGCCCCCTCACCCAAAGCAGGCAGAGCTTGGACAAGAGCCATCTGAACGCCGCCGTACCCACCAGCGCGTTGTAGAGCCGGCTGGTGGTGCCGCCGCGTAGAAACGGAACCGTGACGTAAGTGACCCTGCCCTCTTTGATGGGTCTGAAGGAATTGCGCCTTCCGAAGGCGAAGGGCTCCAGGAAGATCACCTGCCAGGACGGAGGAAGGTGCCGGACTAGGAACTGCTTCCTGGTCCGCATGTACGTCCACTTTATCTCTGAAAAGAACACTAGTTGCACGCTGTCGCAGTCCGCCGGCCGTTGGGGGCTGTCAAAGGGCCTTCACGACATCGCCCTTTTTCGCGTAATTCAGTCCGCATCTCGGACAGGACCCCGAACCGTCCTCCCGGAAGGTTATCCGTGACCTACACCCGCACGCCCACCCGTCTTGGCGGGCCGGGTTCCCATAGAGCAACGCGTGGGCCGGGGCGGAGCGCAGCACTACGGCCCCCAAGCCAACGAAGACATAATCCCCCAGCGTGATCTGCGGCTTGAGACAAACCGATGGGGATATGAGAACACCCCGGCCTATGCGATCGTTCGCTATCTGACCATGTCCCGCCACCACGCAATCCTCCCCCAGGGAGGCCCCGTGTCCCACCTGAACTTGATTGCTCAGCTTGGTGCCCCGCCCTATCGTCGTGAAGACGTGCCGGAGCCCGCGGTCGACGCTCACCAGCGAACAGACGTCGACGTCGTCCGCGAGCAGCGTACCGCCCCAGTGAGGCAGTATCGTCAACCGGCCGTCTATCCTCTTCACCTCGAAGCCGTCGCCGCCTATCACGCTGTTCGCCTGGACCTTCACGTTGTCGCCTAGTATCGTGTTGGGATACAGGACGACGTAATCGTCTATGACGCAGCGGTCGCCCATCCGGACGTTGGTATGGATCGAGGCCTTGGCGGAGATCTTGCAGGCCCGCCCCCTGTCAGGCTCGACCCGGTAGTAGAGATCGTTCTCCACTATGTGCAGATGGATCCTGTTGAATACATCGAGCGGGCTCTCCTTGGTCACCAGGTACGAGCGTCCTCCGGGCAGAGTCCCCTCCTTCAAGCTCTCGGGAACTATCGCCATCTCGATTCCCAGCGACTCAAACTCCGGTATGAACTCCTCGCCGACTACGTAGGTGAGCATCTTGCGGCGATCCGGATGAGAGAAGTCCAGGCCGCCCAGATACAGGACCTCCATGTCCTCGCCGGCGAGCCCCAGTGAAAACGCCCGCGCCAGGTCGGAAAGGCCTATGCCGGAGAGCGGCCTTCCGGCAATGGGGTCGAAATCAAGCCCTTGCATGAAACGGACCCCTCCGTTCGCCCGTGCTCCCGACGCGCGGGGATCACGGACCGTTCGAACAAGCCCCAACCGGGGCTCTACGACTCTCTCAGTCTGAGCTGAGGCATGTATTTCCCAAGGAGGCCCAGGATCTCGTCCGTCATGTACATATTGCCCGCGTTCTCCGGTTCCTTCATGCGGTAGCCCGGGGGCAGGTCGGCGATCCGGCGGGCGGGAGAGCCCACGAAGACCCCGTAGCCGGGGAGATCCTTGACCACGACCGTCCCGCCGCCGATGACGCTCTGCGGCCCGATGTAGACCCCGGCGAGAAGCGAGCATTGCGAGCCGAGAACGGACCCGTATCCTATGTAGGACAGGAGCTGCTCGTGCTCGAGCTGTCCCTCCCTCCCGTGGACGACGTTCTTCGTGTGATTGGTTATCACGCCGGGACCAACGAAGCAATAGTCCTCCAATATAGTGGACTTGGATATGATCGCGCCCGTCCTGATGTTCACGTACTTTCCTATGTAGCACGCGCCCGTGGTAATGCAATGGTCGTCCAGGATAGAGTTGTCCGCCATGCGGGTTCCGGACTTCAGAGTCACGCGGTGCCCCAGCTTCACGTTGTCCCCCACTACCACGTCGGGCTCGATTATCACCCCGTGCCCCATCTTCAATCCCGCACCATGCTTGAAATCGTCGGCTATGTAGTCCATGACGCGAACCTCCAATTGCGTTGTCGCCGTTATGTGGCCGTTCAAATGACTCTATCGACAACCGGGCCGCCTGTCAACATGTCTCACCGCCGCCCCGCAAAGGTCCTCTTCAGATATCGCATGATGTAATCATATTCGCGCTTGGAGAGCAGCCCGGTTGCGATCGCGGCCGCCGGCACCAGGGCCGCCATCAGCGCCTTAACGGGTATCAATCCGATGCCGGGCCTGTCCAGGTTCATCGAGTAGGCAAGGGCCACGACCGCAATCGCGGTCGCGTATACGACGGCGTTCTTCCCGAACCTGTAAGGAACGCTGTAGAACCTCTGGGATATCCTCATCTGCAGAACCGCAAGGGTCAGAAAAGCGCACGCCGTCGCCGCCGCCGCCCCTATCATCCCGAACGAGGGGACCAGAAGGAAGTTCAGGGCCACGTTCAACGCCGCGGCCAGCATCCCCGTCCATGCCCTGTGTATGGTCTTCTTGGCTATTCCTATGCCCACCGAGAAGTACGCGCCCAGGCCGTAGATGAGCGTTCCCGCTGCAAGAAGAGGAACGACGTTGTGCCCCGGCAGGTAAGTCGGAGTGGCGAATATGCTCACTATGTCCGAGGAGAAAAGCGAAAGGCCGACCACGCTCAACACCGCGGCCACGGACACGTAGTCGTAGACCTTGGCGAAAGTCTCGGGCGCGTTGCGCTCCTTGTACTGAGAGTACACGAACGGGCCCATCGCCATCTCGAACCCGTTCAACAGGAGGACCATGACCATGGAAACGCGCACTCCGATCGCGTACATCCCCACTGTCTCCAGATCCTGAAAATATCGCAAGAAGTAACGGTCCGAGTAAGTGATGAAGTAGTACGCCACCGCTACCGGGACCAGCGGCAGTCCGAATCCCAGGAGCTCCCTGAGCCTCGACGCCGAAAAGGCCCGGCCCAGACTCGTGCGGACGAGAAACAGGGCGAGGCACGAGAAGACGAACGCGTTTATCAGGGTCGCCAGGTACACTCCCGTGATGCCCAGCCCCGCTATCACCACGCAGTAGATGATTACGCTGAGCCCTATCACCAAAGAGGCCACCGAGAGTCCGGCGTACTTGAGCGGCTCCTGCCTCCACTTGAGAAGGTTCTGGAGCAGCCTGAACTGAACGGTGAAGGGGACCGAGCAAATGGCCAGAGCGACGGCGTTCGAGTAGGCCGTGGTTCCGTGCAAAAGGTAGGCGATGCCCTTGTGGAACGGCAACAAGGCGGCGGCCGCGAGAATGGTCGCTCCCAGAAGGAACAGCCCGCTCGTGGAGGCGGAGACCCTGGCGTCGCGCCTGTCCCTTGCGTCGACATAGAACCTGCCGACCGCGCTCGGTTGGCCCATCAGTAGAAAGAGCACCAGGAAGGTCGTCACCGAGGTTATGAGGTCCAGGGCCCCATATTCGTCGGGGCTGAAAACCCTCGTGTATATCGGGACCATGACCACGCCTATGAAGGTCGTGGCCGCCCCGCTGACCGCGTAGGTGGCGGCGTCCTTTAGAAACCGCGTTATCCTGGACGAGTCGTGCCGCCGCGGTTCTCCCGCCCCTTCCGCCGCCGCTCCCGGGCCCAGCGGCACCGGTCCCGAGGTCGAGGGCCGAGACTTCCTCATTGGGAATCTCCTTGGCGCCGGAACCGGGCCGCGCCCGGCCCTAGAACCGACGCCCGTAGGCGCGCCTCTGCTCCAAAGAAAAGTCCTGGCATATCGGGTTTTCGAGGGCTTTTCGAGTGGCGGCGGCCGGCGAGAGTCCAGCGATTCGCGCCTTCGCCAGCAGCTCACCGACCTTCAGCCCGCCCGCGTGAAGATCTATGACCGGCTTCGGGCCGAGCTCCGAGAGCGACCAGCCCATGTGACCGTGTGGCGGCTCGAGCTCGGGGATGCATCTTATGCCGGCCGCGTCGATGTCGGCTCTTGAGACTCTTCCCGCGAGCTGCGCCACGAGCGCGCCGGGGCACTTTTCCAAGAGGCTTCGAGGCTCCAGGATTCCCCCGCCGCCTATGACCCAGGTCGTCGAGTTGGGGTGATCGGCGACCACCACCGCGTCCGCGCCCTCGAGAGCGCGCGCCCTGTCCTCGCTTTCGCTCTCGGCCCTGTCTCCACGATCCGAGGGCCACCGCACCACCGTGGCTCCCATCCCCTCCAGGGTCCCGCACACTTTTCTCGAGAAGACCCCTCCTCCGAGCACGACGAGCTTCGACCTGTATATCTCAACCCCTTCATCGAGCAGTTTCTTCGCGACCAGCATCCCGAGGTAGTCGAGGATCTTGATGGCCCCGTGCTCCTCGTTGGTGCCCAGCACGCAGATCCCCCTGGACCAGCACTCCCCGAGGTCCAAGTCCTCCGGCCTGAACTCCCAGGTCTCGAACATGACCGGCACCGCGGCCGTTGTCTTGAGCCTCCGCACGGCCTCCGCGTCGATGGGGCGGAGAAAGCCCAGATTGGTCACTATGTCCCCGAGACCCCACAAGTCCCCGGCCGGCCCCTCGACAACCTCGACCTTTCCGGCCAAGCCCATTTCCGAGGCCGCCGCCAGGGTCTGCGATCTCGCCTCCCTCGCGGAGCCGTATCGGGAATCGCGCGTCACGGCCAAGACCCTGTCGGCGCCGGCCGCCGCGCATATAAGGGGAGTGAAGACGTAGTTGCCGGTCGCGGCCTCCGTGAGAACGACCAGGCCGGAGAGGTCGAGATCGAGCTTCTCTATGGATTGATGGATAAGCCTTTTCTGCCTGGAGTACATGTGGCGCCCTTTCGTCCGGAACTTCCTGCGCCTCCGGCACATGCCGGAATGACCCGCGCGGGCGGGGCCAAGGTCTCTAGGCGAGCCACGTCCGGCACCACCACTCGAAGCTCAGAAGGGACCAGATGAGCAGGCGATGGTTTACGGCTCCCGTGGTGTGCTCCTCCACTGTCCGTTTGAGGGCCTCATCTTTGAAGAAGGCCCTGCCCACGCTCTTTTCTCCGAGAAGCGTGTCCTCCACATAGGCCATAGTGGGGCCCCGGTACCAAGAGCCCTCGGGCGGGCTGAACCCCTGTTTGTTCCTTCCGAGTATCTCCGAGGGCAACATGGGTCCCATCGCCTCCCTGAGGACCCTCTTCCCTTCGTTGGATTGCGTGTAATAGAACTGCTTCTTCCCCGACACGTTCTCGTCGATCTTGACGGCCGAGTCGGCGCCGGCGTACTTGTACGCGGCGGGGATGGTCAGCGAAAAGTCCACGAGGGCGTTGTCGAGATAGGGGACCCGGGCCTCGATCGAGTTCGCCATGCTGAGCTTGTCCGCTATGATAAGGAGACCGTGCAGGAAGGTCTTCAACTCGAAGTACATCGCCGCGTCCAGATAGCCTTCGGGCGTATACGAGCTTGGACCCGGGCCCGCCGCCCCCCCGCGAACCCCCGGCGCTCCGCCGTGGCCGGCCTCGCCGTCGAACAGCCCGCCTTCGAGGACGGTCCTGAACACGCTTCCGAGCGACCAGCCCTCGCTCTCTCGGAGCGTATCATCCATAAAGAAACCGGAGTGCAGGTCCTCCGGCACGAGCCTCTGCCAGTACTCGAAGTACCTGGAAACGAATTCATCGAAGCCGGCGCAGGCCTTGACCCTGTCATACCTCCACGGGTAGCCTCCGAAGATCTCGTCTCCCCCGGCGCCCGAGAGGACGACCTTCACGAACTTGCTGGCGAGCCTCTGCATGTAGAAGTTCTGATAGCACATCCCCAGCCTCAGGTCTTCCAGGTGCCAGATCAGCTTCGGCAGGATCCACTGCATGTCCCCGGCGTGGATCACCATCTCGTAGTGCTCGGTCGAGAAGCTGCTGGCTATGTATTCGGCGGCTTCCCTCTCATCGAACGCGGCCTCCAGCCCCTCGACGTTTCTGAGGTCGAAGCCGCCGGTGAAGGTCATCAGCCTGGGTATGCGCCTGCTGGCCACGGCCACGATGGAGCCCGAGTCCATGCCCCCGCTGAGAAAGCTGCCCAGCGGAACGTCTCCCACCAGCTGTCGCGAGACCGCCTGCTCGAAGAGGTCCCTGACGCGGTCCGCGCACTCCTGCATGGAGACGTCGGCCGGCTTCATGGCGTTGCTGAAATCGAAGTCCCAGTACCGGTCAACGCCGAGGGCGCCGGTCTCGAGGTCCAGCGTCATGCGGCACCCCGCCGGCAGCAGCTTTATCCCGCTGAACAGCGTTCTATCGGAGTAGATGTTCTGGAAGGTGAAATATTCCCGCAGCGCCCTGTGATCGACGGACCTCTCAACGGACCCCTCCGCCAGGATGGCCTTTATCTCGGAGCCGAAGAGGAACTTGACCCCGGGAGAATAGCTGTAGTACAGCGGCTTTATCCCGTACCTGTCCCTGGCCAGGAAGACGCTCCTCTTACGGGAATCGTAGACGCAGAAGGCGAACATGCCGTCGAAACGCGCGACGCAGTCCCCGCCCCATTCCTCGTAGGCATGGAGAACAACCTCGGTATCGGTTCTGGAGACGAAGCTGTGGCCCAGCTTCTCGAGCTCGGCCCGGATCTCCGCGAAGTTGTAGACCTCGCCGTTGTAGACCAGGTGCAGTGACCCCGACCGGTCGGACATCGGCTGATGCCCCGCGGGGGTCAGATCGATGATGGAGAGCCTTCTGTTCGCGATACCCACCGAGCCGTCGCAGAGATGCCCGGCGTCGTCGGGTCCTCTGTGGGATATGGCGTCCCGCATCACCTCGAGACGCTCGGGGCTCACTCGCTTACCGGAAAGGTCCACTATGCCCGCTATTCCGCACATGCGATCCTCGGATCATTGCGTCGCTACGGCGCAGACAGGAAGCTCGCTCTCACTTCCACCCGCGCAGGATTTCGATGATGCGATCCTGTTGGGAGCTCTCGAGCTGCGGGAACAGAGGAAGCGCCAGCGTCAGTCTCTCGGCGATCAGCGAATTGGGGCACGACGGGACCTCGCCGCCGGCCGATTCCCGGTAATAGCCCAGCGCGTGCACGGCGTGAGTCCCCTGTCTCACGGAAATCCCGTTTTCTTCGAGATATCCCATGAGGCGCGTTCTGTCCCCGCCCATTTTATCCAGAGCCTTGGAATCAGCCCCCTCCGGCTCCGACGGGGCGAACAGGCAGACGTAGGACTGATAGCCGTGCTTCCGGGAGCCGGGCACCGCGGGGGTGCGCAGCCACGGAAGGTCCGCGAGGCCGTCATCATACCTACCCGCCAGCTCAGCGCGCTTGCTTAAGATATAATCTATCTTGCCCATCTGGGCGACGCCCACGGCGCCCTGAAAGTCGGTCATCCTGTAATTGAACCCGAGTGTGTTGTACTCGGGCAAAAGGGTCGCGCCCGTGGCGTGCCTCTTGAGATCGGTGACCTCCGCGCCGTGATCCCTCATCACCTCTATCCTCGGAGCGAGATCTGGGTTCGACGACAGCACCATGCCCCCCTCGCCGGTGGTAATCGACTTGCGGGGGTGAAAGCTCAGGCAGCCGGCGTCGCCCATGACGCCCGCGTGCCGCCCTTTGTAGAACCCCCCCAGGGCGCAGGCCGCGTCCTCGACGACGGCGAGCCCTCTCTCGCCGGCGAGCGCCAGGATGGGGTCCATGTCGGCGCAGAGGCCGAACAGGTGGACCGGCAGCAAGGCGGTGGTCCTGTCGGTTATCGCCGCCTCGAGCTTGGTGGTATCGACGTTGTAGGTGCGTAGGTCGACGTCCGCGAACACGGGCTCCGCGCCCGCGTAGCGAACGGCGTTGGCGGAGGCCACGAAGGTGAAGGACGGCAGGACGACCTGGTCGCCCGGCTTCACCCCGCAGGCCAGGAGGGCCAGATGGAGCGCGGTGGTGCAGGACGAGGTGGCCTTCGCGCAGGCGGCGCCGGTGAAGGCGGCCACCTTGTCCTCGAACTCCTTCACGTACGGCCCCTGGACCACCCAGCCGGTCTCCAGGGGCTTGACTATCGCCTCTCTCTCCTCTTTTCCGAAATATGGCTTCGCTATCGGTATTTTCATAGTCCCGCCCCGGGCCTTCCGGTCAGGCGACCGAGGACTTCTCCTTGTCTCTCTTCCACCAGTCGATTATCCCCGCTATGCCTTCCTCGACGCTGACCTTCGTCTCGAACCCGAGCATCTCGCGCGCCTTCTTGGGACACCCGAAGCGTCTCGACACGAGCTTCCTGTCCCTCTCCTTGTGCACCGGCCTCATCGAGCTGCCCATGGACCGTAGGATTATGTCCGCCAGCTCGGCCAGCGTGGTCTCGACGCCGCTCGCCACGTTGAAGGCCTCGTTCGTGACGGGCGACTTGAGCCCCATTATGTTCGCCCCGGCGACGTCCTCGACGTACACCAGATCCAGGGTCTGCGATCCGTCCCCGTGTATCTCGGGCGCCTGCCCCTCCGCGATCCTCCTGATCCAGTTCATTATGACCATCACGTACGCGCCCCTGTAATCCATCCTGGGACCGTAGACGTTCAGGTACCGCGTGGCTATGTAGTCCAAGCCGTACTTCTTGTAGAAGGCGCGGCAGAGCTGCTCGTCCATGACCTTGGTCGCGCCGTAGAAGAGGTCGTTGTTGAAGGGATGGGCCTCGTCCGTCGGAAGGTAGAGGCCTTCTCCGTACACCGATGACGAGGAAGCTACCACCGCTTTCTTGACGCCGGCGTTGACGCACGCCTCGAGGACGTTGAAGGTGCCGGTCACGTTTATCTCAAGGGCCTTCCTCGGCTCGTTCTCGCACTCCAGCAGCCAGAGCGCCGCCTGGTGGAAACAGTAGTCGGCGCCCTCGAAGGCCCCGGCGAGGGCCTCGCGATCCGTTATGTCGCCTATCACCAGCTTGACGTCGCCGCCGGCCGCGACCGCGCCCGTCAAATTGCTCTCCTTGCCGCGCACCATGTTGTCGTAAGCGATTACCTCCCGGGCGCCCTCTTCGACCAGCTTGTCCACGATGTGCGACCCGACGAAGCCCGCTCCGCCCGTCACCACTACTTTGCTGCCCGCGATATCCATGATTGTCCTCTCCACCATAGAGTTCCGCGTCACGACCGCCCTCGCGACGCCTTATCCTTCGTAGAACCTGCGCACCTCGAGCGCCACGTACTCCACTTGATCATCCGTCAGCTCGGGATAGACGGGCAGCGACAAGCACTCCTTCACGGCCGCTTCGGCCTCGGGCAGGTCGCCCTCCGAGTATCCGAGCGAGGCGAAGCATTCCTGAAGGTGCAAGGGCACCGGATAATATATCTCAGAGCCTATCTCCCTGGACGACAGGTACTCCCGCAACTCGTCCCTCTTGGGCGCCCTCACCGTGTACTGATGGAAGATGTGGGTATTGCCGACGTCGATGACGGGAGTCCTCACCGCGGTCTTCGCAAACAGCTCGTCATAAGCCCGAGCCCTGGAGCGCCTGCCGTCGGACCAGTCGTCGAGATGGCCGAGCTTGACGTGGAGAACCGCGGCCTGGAGCGCGTCCAGCCTGCTGTTGAAGCCGACCATCTTGTGGTGGTACTTCGGCTTGGAGCCGTGAACTCTCAGAAGCCTCAGCGTCTCCGCCGTATCGTCGTCCTGGGTCAGTATCATGCCCCCGTCGCCGCATCCGCCCAGGTTCTTGGAGGGGAAGAAAGAGAGGGCGCCGGAGCTTCCCATGGCGCCCGCGCAACGCGTACCGGGACCCACGGCGCCCGCTTTGACGTCGAGGGAATGGGTGGCCCCCACGGCCTGCGCGGCGTCCTCGATGACGGCGAGGCCGTGCTTGCCGGCCGCCTCCAGAATCGGGGCCATCTTTGCGCACTGACCGAACAGGTGGACGGGCACCACGGCCTTGGTCTTGGCCGTCACCCGAGCCTCGATGAGGCCGGGGTTCATGTTGAAGGTGTCCGGCTCGATATCCACGAACACAGGTTTGGCGCCGAGGTTCCAGATCGTTCCGGCGGTCGCGAAGAAGGTGAACGGGGTTGTGATCACCTCGTCGCCCCTTCCGACCCCCGCGGCCCTGAGCGAGAGCAGGAGCGCGTCCGTCCCGGAGGCGACGCCCACGGCGTGCTTGACCTCGAGCTTCTCGGCCATGCTCTCCTCGAAGCACCGCACCTCTCCTCCGAGAATGAATCTCTGAGATTCCAGGACCCGGTTTATGCTCTCCGCCACCTCATCCTTTATGGCGTTGTACTGGGCTTTCAGATCCAGCAAAGGGACTTTCATCAATATCCTCCGTCGTGCGCGTCGGCTACGCGGCTCACTTACCGCCCTTCTCCTTGGCCTCGATATCCTTCCAGTGCGGAGCGTACTTCAGGAGCTGCTCCTCCGGAGCGTCTCTCCACGTCTTGGCCGGCGCGCCGAGAACGATCTTGTACGCGGGCACGTCCCTGGTGACCACGGAACCGGCCGCCACGATACCGTCCTCCCCCACCACGAGTCCGGGCAGGAGAGTGGCGTTGGCCCCGACCCTGCCGCCGCGCTTGATGTGCGGGCCCTTCGTGTGCTTGAATCTTTCCTCCGTCCGGCCCATGAAGTTATCGTTGGTTGTGCAGGCCATGGGCGCTATGAAGCACCCGTCCTCTATCACGGTGTGGGCCGTCACGTAGGAGCCGGTCTCCAGCTTGACGTAGGACCCCACGGTCGTGTGGTTCTCGATCGCCACGCCGCGGCCCACTATGGTGAAGTCGCCCACCGTCACGTCCTCGCGGATCGATGCCTGGTCCGCGACCAGTACTTTCCTCCCCAGAGTGCAGCCCGCGTATATGACCACACCCGCCCCTATCAGGCAATCGTCGCCGATCACCGCCCCCTCCGGCTTCTCATGGGCCTTGAGGGTGCTGAACGCCGCCCGCATCGGTTGCTTGCCCACCACCGTGTTGTCATCGATTCTAACGTTGGAGCCTATCTTGGAGCCGTCGTGGATCACCACGTTGTGTCCGATCCGGCAGTTAGGGCCGATCTCGACCCCCTGCAACACCACGGCGTTCTTCCCCAGAGTCGTCCCATCTCCGATCTTCGCGGTCGGATCGAGAAATGCCTCCATTGATCTCCTCCCCAAGGCGCGGTCTTGAACCCGCGCCCGGCAAAAGCCCGGGGCGGCGGCGCCTCCGGAATCGCGTGGCCGCCCCCGGAGCGTTATCTCTTACACTCCCTGCGGCGCCGATGGTTCCGCGCCCAAGGCGCGCTAGGCGATTCTCTTGGGCGTTCCGCCCTCCTTCATTGATCTCTGCGCCGCCTCCAGGACCTTCAGCACCTTCAAGCCGTCACGGCCGTCGGTCAGAGGTTTCGTCCCGTTGTCCGCACATTCGATGAAGTGCTCGCACTCGGCCCTGAGGGGCTCCACCATCTTTACGTAGGGGATGTGAACGTCCCCGTTTCTCACCGTAAGCGACTCGCCGTAGGAGCCGTACGCGGCGGGCGTGCTCTGCACGCCCTTGTCGTACAGCCTGACCTTCTCGGTCGTATTCACGTCATCGAACACGGCCATCTTATCGCTGCCCACGACGGTCAGTCGCCTTATCTTGTGAGGATCCAACCAACTCACGTGACCGTGTCCCATCGAGCGTCCCGGGAAGCGGAGCCAGAAGAACACTACGTCCTCGATCTCGTCCTGCAGGTAGGAGCGCCCGCTCGCCGAGACCTCCACGGGCTCTTCGCCCACGAGATACAGCATGATCGATATGTCATGAGGTCCCAGGCTCCAGAGAGCGTTCTCGTTGGAGCGGACTTTCCCCAGATTCACCCGCTGCGTGAACATGTAGTAGACGTCGCCGAGCTCCCCGGACGATACGTATTCCTTGACCCTGGTCACACCGGGGTGGTAGAGGAGGATATGCCCGACCATCAGTACCAGGCCCTTTTCCTCGGCCCGGCGCACCATGTCCTCTCCGTCCGACACGGTCAAGGCAAGGGGCTTCTCCACCAGAACGTGCTTTCCCGCCTCCATCGCCTCCATCGCGAGAGCGTGATGGCTGGGCGCGTCGGTCGCTATAACCACGGCGTCTATGTCCCCCGCCGCCGTTATGGCCTTGTGGTCGCCGGTTGTCTCGATCCCGGTCGAAATGTCCCTCACCTTCTTCAGGTTCGCCTCGGACAGATCGGCCACCCTGACCAGATCGCAGTCCTTGAGAGCGTTGAACGTCCTGACGTGATTGATGCCCCAGTACCCCGCTCCTATGATCCCGACCTTCGCCATCGCATCCTCTCTTCACGTTCGGCCGGCGCGCGACGGCTGATCCTCGCCCGCCTCGGCCAAGCTCAACCAAACCCGACCCGTCCCCCCGTCGCGTCTCCGGACGGGCGGCCCGATCCCGTCACCACTGCACTCCGGTGCCCCCGTCTCTGAACCACTCGACGGTATTGGCGACCGCGTCCTCGACGGCCACCTTGGGGCTCCATCCCAGCTCCTTCTTCGCCACGGCGATATCCGGCTGCCGCACCTTGGGGTCGTCCACCGGAAGCTCCTTGTGGACGATCCGGCTTCGACTGTCGGCGCTCTTGAGTATCAGCCGGGCCATTTCCATCAACGTCATCTCGCGCGGATTGCCTATGTTGACGGGTGTCCGGATATCGGACTTCATGAGAAGGTAGATCCCTTCCACCAGGTCCGTGATGTAGCCGAAGCTCCTGGTCTGGGACCCGTCACCGAACATCGTAAGGTCCGATCCGGCGAGAGCTTGATTTATGAAGGCCGGCACCGCCCTTCCGTCTTCCGCCCGCATGCGGGGGCCGAAGGTGTTGAAGATCCGCACTATCCTCGTATCCACGTCGTGGTACCGGTTGTACGCCATGGTCAGGGCCTCGCCGAACCGCTTGGCCTCATCGTAGACGCCTCTGACACCGACGGGGTTGACGTTGCCCCAGTAGTCCTCCGGCTGCGGGTGCACCAGAGGGTCGCCGTAGACCTCCGACGTGGAGGCGAGCAGGAACTTGGCGCCCTTGGCCTTCGCGAGGCCCAGTGCCTTGTGCGTTCCGATGGCCCCGACCTTCAACGTGTGAATGGGGAGCCTCAAATAGTCCATGGGGCTGGCCGGGCTGGCGAAGTGAAGTACGTAGTCCAGAGGACCCTCTACATAGATATAGTTTGTGACGTCGTAGTCTATGAAGCTGAACTTGGAGCTTCGTATGTGTGAGAGGTTCGACACCGAGCCCGTCAGGAGATTGTCCATGCAGATCACCTCATGGCCTTCCCTGAGCAGGAAATCACAAAGGTGGGAGCCGATGAAGCCCGCTCCGCCCGTAATCAGTATTCTCATTTCGGCTCCTTGCCGCGTCCCCGGCTCTCATAGCCTCCGGGACCTCGGAAACCATCCACCCAGCCTCTCAGAAACTCTCGCGCGGTTAGAAAACGTCCGCGAATCGCCTGGTAGCCCGCCATGGCGGCCGCCAGCGCGGCGGTGGCGGCGGGCCAGGTGATCCAGTGGACCGGACGCGCGAACCTTCGAAATAACAACACGTTGCTTCTCATTTTATAGTACGCCTTAAAGGGCGTCAATCCCCCGCCGCTGCTGTGAGAGACCTTGTGCCACAGGTGCGCGCCGGGCACGACGATGGATTTCCAGCCCTTCGAGCGGGCCCTGAGGCACCAATCCACGTCCTCGCCGTAGATGGTGTAGGAAGTGTCCAGGAATCCGACTGATCTCAGTGCTTCGGAGCGGATGAGAAGACAGCACCCGGTGAGATAGTCCACCTCTCTCAATGAATCATATCGGCTGCCGTCGGCCTTTCTGATGCCTATGTGCCGGACGAGTCCCAGGGGCATCTGCACTCGACCTCCGTACGACCAGATCCGGTCCGGCTGATCGTGGTAGAAGATCTTGGGACCGGCGGCCCCCGCCCCGGGCCGGCTCGAAAGGGCGTCCATCAGGCTGCTGAGAAGCCGCTCGTCCGCCCTGGTATCGTTATTGACGAGCATCACCGCGGAGGCCCCTGCGGCCAGCGCCGGCTCGATGCCGGCGTTGTTGCCGCCGGCGTACATCCTGTTCTCCTCCAGGCGCAGAAGCCGGGCATCGGGGAAATCCCTCGCAACGATCTCGGCCGAGCCGTCCGAGGAGGCATTGTCCACTACGAGGACGTGAAATCGAGGGTAGTCCATGGACAACAGCGACTCCAGGCAGTCCTCTATCACTTCCGCGCCGTTCCAGTTGAGGACTATGACCCAGACCAAAGGTCGCTCCTCACTTTCAGCCAAACTCCGCACCCCCCTCCCTCTCCAGCGCTGATTTGAGCCGGGCCCCGGAGAGCGCAGTCCCGACCAAGAGCAGCGCGGGCGCCCACCCGAAGAACTTCACCGGCACGCCCGCCCGGTAGAAGTGCACGTACCAGATATCCAGCCCCTCCCTGAAGGCCTCCGCGCTCTCCCGCCCCACCGGCACCCGCGACTGCGCCTTCGGCTCCTCCAAAGATATATCGCTCCAGCCTTGTCTCCCGGTCACGATCCCCGCCAGGACCCTCCAATGGCCCAGGACCGGCGAGTACGCGGGATCGAAGTGGACGTCGTGCATGAAGAGAGGATCGTAGAAGGGTCGCTTGTAAGGGTACGCGCCCACGCTTCGAAAGTAGGAGGCGTAGCTTACGGTCACTCCGCCTATCTGCACGAGCAGCCCGGCCGCTACCGTGACGGCGAACGCCGCCCGCCGGAGACCGGCCCGGAGCCCCGGCGAGTCCAGGAGCGCGCCCACCGGCAGGATCATAAAGGGCAGGGCGGACATCAGGTACCTGGGCCCCCAGAAGCCGTCGCCGTGCCAGGCGACCCACTTCGCGTGCAAGACCACCAGCGCGGCCGGAGTCAGGACGCACACCAGGGCCGCGGCGGCGTTTCTTCTGAAGAAGGATCTCAGGGAGAAAAACATAAGGATCGCGGTGGGCGCGTACAGGAACACGCTCTTGCCCGAGCTGAGGAGCAGGCCGTAGAGCCCGACGCCCAGCGGCGTGGAGTACGCCCGGTTCCTCGGGTCCTGAAAGCCGAAGCCGAACTCGACAGGATCCGCGAACCTGTAATAATTGTACGCCGCGCTCAGAAGGCCCGCCGCGGCGAACGGAAGGGAAAACGCCACGAGCCTCCTGAAGGCGCCGGAGGGCTCTCTCGGTCTTTCGCCACTCAGGAGCACGAACGCCGCGAAGGCCGGATACGCGACGATTGTGGCCGGCTTGGCGATAAAACCCAGTCCCAGCAAAGCCCCGGACAAGGCCGCGGAGCGCCCCTCCACGCGTCCTGAACGAAGCAGGACAAGGAAAGAGGCGACCATGAAAAGGCCCTGGACAGGCTCGCTCACGAAGTACTTCGCGCCGGCCCACGCGAAGGTACAGAATCCGAGCGCGAGCGACAAGGCCACCGCGGTCCTCCGCGAGAAGCCCACGGCTCGCCCCAAGAGGAACATGAGCGCCACGCACAGCGCCCCTACAACGGGGTTGGTCATGGAGACCGCGAATCTCTGCACGAACTCCGGGTTCTCACGCGCGAGCGAGGGGCCGAAGGACGCCAGCCCCCAGCCCACGGCATAGAAGGGCACGGCGGCCACTGAGGCGGCTATACCGTAGCGGGCGTACAGCTTTCCGCCCCTTCCCTCCATCGCCTCGCCCCAGGGTATGGAGATGTCCCCGTGACGAACCAGGGAGCGGGTCACGTTGAACATCTGCGTGCCGTCCTCGCTCACGATGTGGCCGGCCGCGGTAAGCAGATAAACGCAAAGGGCCAGAGCGAACAGCCACGTCAGCGCGGCGCGGTCCCGGCGACCGCCGGGGTCGAGGCCGCGTCCTGGGCGATGGAGGTCCTTAGCCATACAGCGGCGCCTACTTGAAGAACCGGTACTTGACGAGGGTCAGAACGGCCTCGATCCCGTCGCTCCATCGTATCTTCTTGCCCTCGGAGATGGATCTGGGACGGTACGATATCGGCCGCTCCTCTATCTTTATCCCCCTCTTCAGGACCTTGGCGGTGATCTCGGGGCAGAACTCGAAGCGCTTGCATTTCAGATCGATGGAATCTATGACGTCCTTGCGAAAAACTTTATAGCATGTGGGCTCGTCCGTTATGTCGGATCCGTAGAGCAGGTTGGTCAGCCAGGACAGAAAGAGCCCCCCGTAGTAGAATCTCCTGTAGGAGAACACGTTGTCGCCGAGCTGCCTCGAGCCGTAGACCACCTTCGCCTCTCCGGATACTATGGGGTCCACCAGCTTCTGATAGTCGTTGGGGTCGTACTCGGTGTCGGCGTCCTGAATGATGACTATGTCGCCCGTCGCCTCCGGCAGCCCCCGCCTGATCGCAGATCCCTTGCCCTGGTTCCGCTCCTGCATTACGACCTTGACGGATCGATCGTCCAGCGACCGCAGGACCTCCCTGGTGCCGTCGGTCGAGCCGTCATCAACTACTATCAGCTCCTTCTCCAGGGAGAGCGGGGCGCTCAACACCCTCTGGATGACGGCGCGAACGGTGTCCCGCTCGTTGTAGACGGGCATTATTATGCTGAGCTTCTTCACGTTCCCCCCCCGGACCGGCCCCGGGCCGTCTTGGATGCGAAGGAAGTCACGGCATCCACTACCGGCGCCCAAGAGAACCTCTCGGCCGCCTCCTTCAGATGAGGGGCCATCTTGCCCCGCCAGTCCGCCTCGAAGAATCTTCGGATCGCGGCCGCCAGGCGCCCGGGATCACCCGGCGGCACGAGGAAGCCCGTCTTTCCGTCCTCGACGACCTCCGGCAGCCCGCCAACGTCCGTCGTGACTACGGGCAGCCCGAACGACTGGGCTATCTGTATCACGCCGCTCTGGGTCGCTGAGATGTAGGGCAGTACCAGCAGGTCCGCCGCCAAAAAGTAGTAGGGCACCTCGTCGTCCGGAACGTACCTGTCTATGAAATCGACCCGGCCGGCCAGGCCCAACCGGTCGACCTGTTCATCGTAGGGCGCCCGGTCCTCGTAGAACTCGCCTACGACCATCAGCCTCATCTCGCCGTCCTCGCGGGCGATCGCTCCGAAGGCGTCCAGCAGCACCCTGAGCCCCTTGTATGATCTCACATATCCGAAGAAGAGCAAGGTCCTTCCCCGGACGTTCAGCTTGCGCCTCGCGTCCTCCCTGGTGAGGCCGGCCTTCAAGAAGAAGGAATACCGCGGGTGGTACAGCGCCTCGTATCGCGCCCTGGGAAGGATGCTCTTCAGCTCGATCTCCGATTGCCGCGAGAGCAGCACCAGAAGATCCGCCTCTCCAAGAGCCAGCTTCGTCAGGGGGACGTCCACGATCCTCTTCTCGTGGGGAACCACGTTATGACACAGGTAGATCACCGGGATCCTCCCGAGACGGCGAAGGAGGGCGCCCAAAGTCCAGAAGCACGGCGCGAAGAAGGGCGTCCACCAGCTCAACAACACCACATCCGGCTTGAAGCCACGCAGCAGGCCATAAGTCCGAAACCAGGTCAACGGGTTGATGGAGTCGACGGTCCGCTCGGAATCCACGGCCACCGCGGGCCTGGAGTCGGTGGTCTGGGATTTCCCGGGAAACAGGAAGGACGGATACTGCCGGGTGAAGTTGAATACTCGAAGTACGTGGTCCCTGTCCTCCAGCTCGGAGCAGAGCACGGCCAGGAATTGCGCGATGCCGCCCCTATAGGGATGAGCCGGGCCGACGACGCCGATGCGGAGCCTCTCATGACCCGGAGCAGTGTTCACACTTCGACCCGCTTTCCCGCGAACCCCCGTGGCAAAGCCCCAGCCTCTTTCTGATCCCGTACTCCCTCCTCTGCGTGGTGCTCGCTATCAATTCTCCCAACAGCCCCATTGAGATAAACTGAAACGCGAGTATGATGAGCACAACCCCGAAGAGGAGCAGAGGGCGTACGCGAAGACCCTGCCCCATGAGCCATACAATACCGAAGTAGCCGTTTATGACCACTCCCACGGCCAAAAGAATCATGGCCATCCTGCCGAGAAAGTGCAACGGGCTCCTGTCGCTGGTCAGAAACATGACGGCTATCAGGTCCAGGAACCCGTTTATGAACCGGGAGGCGCCGAACTTCGTCCTGCCGAACTTCCTGGCGTGATGGGTGACCGGCAGCTCCCCCGCCTTGAAGCCGGACCAGTGCGCGAGCACCGGCAGGAATCTATGCAGCTCCCCGTATATGTTGAGCGACTTGGCGACCTCGCGTCTGTACGCCTTCAAACCGCAATTGAAGTCGTGAAGAGGAATTCCGGTCATCTTCGCCGTAACGAAGTTGAACAGCCTCGAGGGAACAGTCTTCGAAAGGGGGTCCTTGCGCCTGACCTTCCAGCCGGAGACCAGGTCATAGCCCTCGTCGAGCTTCTTCAGGAGATTCGGTATCTCCGCGGGGTCATCCTGCAGGTCCGCGTCCATCGTGATTATCACGTCTCCGGCGGCCTCCTCGAAACCCACCCGCAGGGCGGCGGACTTGCCGAAGTTTCTTCTGAAGATAATCCCCTTCGCGCGCTTGTCGCCTCTGTGTATGTCCTCTATGACAGCGTCGCTGCCGTCGGTGGACCCGTCGTCCACGAATATGACCTCGAAGCTCAGCCCCACGGGCTCGAGCGCCTGGAGAAGCCTGCTGTGGAGCTCGCCGAGGCTCTCTGCTTCGTTGTACACCGGTATCAGCACCGTAAGGTCCATCTCAGTCCCCCCGGGCCCAGCGGACCTGGCCGACTATGCCCTCCTCGAGTCCCACCCTGGGCTTGTAATCGAGGTCCTCCTTGGCGCGGCTGATATCGGCGTGGGTATCCGCAACGTCTCCCCTGGCCTTGGGGCCGCACTTTCTCTCGACCTTCACTCCCAGCGCGTCCGCGATTATGTCCAAACACCGGGAGAGCGGGGCGCGCTCGCCCCCTCCTATGTTGTAAGCCCTGCCCTTCACCCCCGTCTCGGCCGCCTGAACGAACGCGTCCACCACGTCCGAGACGTACGTGAAATCGCGCGTTTGGGACCCGTCTCCATATATTTCGACCGGCCTGCCTTCCGTCATGGCGGCTATGAACTTGGAGAAGGCCATATCCGGCCTCTGCCGCGGGCCGTACACGGTGAAGGGCCTTATCGTAGTCACGTCGAGGTCGTGGGCCTGGAGGTACGCGTTGCAGAGCATCTCCGCGGTGAGCTTCGTGACCCCGTAGGGGGAGGCGGGCAATTTGGCGTCGTCCTCCCGCACCGGCAATGACGGCGCGTCCCCATAGACGGATGAAGAAGACGCGAAGACGATACGCGGCCGCTCTTCCAGTCGAGCACAGGTCTCCAGCAGCCTGTGGGTGGCCTGCAGATTGCTGCGAAGGTAAACCGTAAAGCCGTCCCCCCAGCTGTCCCGCACGCCCGGCTGAGCCGCCAGGTGAAAGACGACTTCCGCGCCTCTCAGGTCGAGCCCCGGGCTGTTCAAGTCCTCCTTCAAGAACTCGAAGGACGGATTCGGGGTGAGCTTCTTCAGGTTGGCGAGCTTCAGATCGCCGCTGTAGAAGTCGGTGAGACAATCCAGTCCCACGACATCGTGACCCTTCGCCAGAAGCGCCTCGGCCAAGGAGGACCCTATGAAGCCCGCCACGCCCGTCACCAGAACCTTTCCCATGTTCTCTCCTCGAATGGCCGCCCGGCCGCCGGGCCGCCCTCGGCCGCGGGGAACGCGGCTACGTCGTGTCCCCTGAAACGCTCTCCAGGTACTCCCTCACCCTCGTGTCCTCGGGGTGTCGCATCAGCCACTCCTGGAGAATCTGCCTGGCCTTGCCTTCCATGCCCTGGGAGTGATAGTCGGCGGCGAGGCCGGCGTGGAGGTAGAAGACGTTGGGCATGCGCTCAATGGCGCCCCTGAATATCTCCTCGGCCTCCTGGTGCCGTCCCTGCTTGCTCAACAACGACCCGAGCTTGTAGTGGACGCGCGCGTCCTCCGGGTGATACTCGAGCATATCGCGATAATGCTCCCCGGCCTTGTCAATCGCCCCTATTTGCTCGTAAACGTCCCCCAGAGTGATTATGATGCCCGAGTACCAGGGGGATATCGCCTTCGCCGCCTCGAGCTCGCGCACGGCCTCGGGCAGCCTGTCCTGGTTCATATAGTAATGGGCCACGTACACGTGAGCCGCGCAGTAGTTTTGTATCAAATTGCGCGTGTTGGGGTCCTTGTACGGCTTCTCTTTGAAAGACCGGGACTCGTCGAGAAGCCCCTCGTACCGGAAGACCTCGTAAAGGTTCTTGAGGGTCTCTTCCGCGTTCACCCTCGCGCCCGGGCTCTCCTCTGGCACTACCCTGAACGACAGGCCTTCCATGACGAGGTGCGACTCGAGGTCCATCTGGTCCGCCACGGTGACCGCGAGAAAGACAGGGCGCTCCCAGTCGTTGGTCGCCAGGATGTTCTGCACGGCGAAGTCCTTGATCAGCACGACCCTGCCGGTCGCGTCCCTGACCGGCTGAAGTCTTTCGATCTGGGCGTCGGTGAAGCTGATCGGGACCTTGGGCTCCTGGTCCCTGAGCTGCTTGATATACCAGTCGGTATTGAGGAGGCTCAGATTGACGACCCTGACGTCCTTTCTCACGCCCTCCACCTCCTGGAGGTACCACAGCGGGAAGGTGTCGTTGTCGCCGTTCGTGAAAAGTATGGCGTCTTGATCCAGGGGAGCCAGCATGTTGTACGCGTAGTCGCGCGCCACGAAGTTGCCCTTCCTGTTGTGCAGGAAGAACTGGTTGCCCTTGATGAGCGGCAGAAGCGACAGAAACACCACGATGGCCGAGGCCAGGACCAGCGCGGACCGCGACGCGAGCTCGCTCTTCCCGCCCCAGACTCGATACCACGGCACCTTGCGCCCTCCCCCGCCGGGCGCGGCCTTGAAAGCCGCGGTCTTGACTATCATGGCGGCGCCTATGCCTATCCAGACGCAGAACAGATGATAGGAGGCGATGAAGAAATAATCCCTCTCCCTGACCTCGTTCGCCGAGAAGTTCAGGTAGATGACGAGCCCCAGGCTCGTGATCAGGAAGATGGTCAACATGAGAACGAAGCCCTTCTTCTCCTTGATCGCCTGCCCCACCGCTCCCAGGACGCCGATGAAGATCGGCAGATGCTTCAGGACGCCGGGCAGGCCCGTGCGGAACTGGTCGAGAAAATACCTTATGAACATGTGGTTGAGCTGGAAGGAGAAATCCGTCCGCCTATCAAAGATGCTGGGTGGCTTGTACTGGTCCCTGGTGAGCACTTTCCAGAGCGCCGACCAGGTCGAGGGATCGGCCTCGTTTATGGGCGGATCCAGCGAGGCGCGAATGAGCAAATACAGGTGCGCGCTCAACGCGACCACAGCCAGCCCCGACGCGATCGCGAGCAGCCGGACGTTGATGAGCGAGCGGGGCCTGACCAGAAGGACGAAGAGCACGAGCGGAGGGAGCGCGAGCAGCGTGCCCAGGTGTATGCCCACGGCCAGGAAGCACACGTACGCTATGAAAACCAGGGGCACGTCGGACTGCTCGGACTCCAGATTGTCGCGCCAGCGCAGCCCCATCCAAACGCAGAGCAACATACCGGCGCTCGAGATGTTGTACACCTCGGCCTCGACGGCGCTGTCCCAGAAGCTGCTGGAGAAGGCCATGAAAATCGCCGCCACCGCGCCGCTCACGTAAGCGACCAATCTCTCCTGCCGCGAAGGCTCCCTCCACATCGCGAGTATCAGCCTCACGACTATCAGATAAGTAAGCAGGACCGCGAAGGCCGAGGCCAGGCTTGACAGGAAGTTCACGCGCGTCGCCACGTTCTCGATCGGAACGAGCGTGGCAAGGCGCCCTATGAGCACGTAGAGGGGCGTGCCGGGGGGATGCGGGATTCCGAGAACGTAGGAAGTGGCTATGAACTCCCCCGCGTCCCAGAAGGGCACCGTGTTTTGAACCGTCAAGGCGTACATGATAAGCGCGAATCCGAAGACGCCCAACGCAGTCGCAGTGTGAACTCTGTTCTCGAGCACCTCTTCACTCCCCGTTCGGGGTCCGGCCTGCGGGATCAGCCCGCCGCCGGCCCCTCGATCTCGCCGTCAGTCACATCGCCTCGGGCGCCCCGGCCCGGCCCCGACCCGGCGGCTATCTCCAATATCACGGCGCACTCGTCCGCGCAACGCTCCCAGGTGAACCTCGCTGCCCATGCCACGGCCGCCGCGGACATCCTATCCCTGAGCTCCGAGTCCTCCAAGATCTCCACCAACCTGCCCGCAAGCTCGACATGGTCGCCGTGCCGTACGAGAAACCCCGTCTCGCCGTCGCGCACGGAGTCCCTTAGACCCGGGCTCCTGCTTGCCACGACGGGCGTCCCGCAGGCGTTGGCCTCGACGACCGTGAGGCCCCATCCCTCCTTGGGCGAGGGGCTGGCGGCGACGTGGGCGGACCTCAAGAGCCTCACCTTTTCCTCCCGGGGTACGTGGCCGGCGAAAGTGACGGCCCCTTCCAGTCCCAGCCCGGCGGCAAGCCTCTCCAGCGGCCCCCTGTAGGGACCGTCTCCGACAACGACCAGCCTGGCGCCGGGCACCTTCGCTCTCACTATGGGCATGGCCCGAAGCAGGAACTGCACGCCTTTGTATTTCCGCAGTCTCCCGAGGAAGACCACCGTAGGGGTCTCGCTTATTCTCACACCGGAATCGCCATGATAGGTCCCGTGGTCCATCCCGCAATGGACCAGGTGAACGTTCTCCGCCGGGATCCCCCTCTCCACCAGATCGTCCCTCGTGCTCTCCGAGATGGCGATAAACGGCGTCCTGCCGTACACGAAAGGTATGAAGAACTCGTACGACCAGACGTAGAGCGCAAAAGGCGCATTCGTCTCCCTAAAGACGGTCGTGCCGAAAAGATGTGGCACCACCGCCACGACAGGGGGCTTGGCGTACAAGGGGGTGAAAAAGGGGAGCTTGTTTATGTCCTCCACGATCAGGTCGTAGCCCCTCGCGCGCAGCTTTGACAGGTATACCCGCGGGAGAACGAAGTTGGCGTTCCACCAGCCCCCGGCGCGGACGGTCTCGATCCCATCGATCCGCTCCGCCGGCGCGGCGCCGGGAAACGAGCTGCACAGGAGCGTCACCTCGTGCCCTCGCGAAACCAGCCCCTTCATTATCTCGTGCAGATGGACTTCGGCGCCTCCGGCCTCAGGATGCCTAATGTCCCGCCAATTGAACCCCAGGACTCTGATGTGAGGCCTCCTTCTCCACAATACATGACTTCATGGCGCCCGCTGGCGTTTAAGCCGGGCACGACTCCCCCCCCGCGTCCGGACACGGGCCGTCACAGGGCCCCTTCGCTCAGGCCTTCCGCGCAAGGGTGCCTATGACGTGATAGGTGTAGAACGCAAGGCGGCGCTTTCTGAACCACGAACGGGCCGCCTCTCCGATCTTGTTGAGAGGCCCGATTCCCCCGGGATACTTGGGAAGGACGACCAAGCCGCTTCGGGCCAGCATGAACCTGAGCGATCTGTAGAAGAAGCCCGGCACCATCCAGTCCCCGTAGGACCGGACGACCCTGAACCCGTTTGCCCTCACCAGCCTCTCCAGGCCGCCTATCGTGTATTCCGTCTCCCATCCGGCAAACCACTTGCCCATCGCTATCAACACGTGCTTCACGGCGGTGTACACGTGGTACTTCTGCGGCACGTCGACGAGAAGATAGCCGTCCGCCTTCAGGACCCTCCTGTTCTCCTCGAGCAGCGGGTTGGGGTCCCTGAAATGCTCCATCAGGCCCTGATGAAAGACCAGGTCCATGCACTCGTCCCGAAAGGGCATCATCTCGGCGTCCCCGCAAACCAGGAGCACGTCGCATCCCTCGGCGCGGGCGACCCGACCGGCCGTATGCAGCGAGGAAGGGACGTAGTCGAGGACCACTACCCTCGCGCCCGCCCTGGCCAGGGTCACGCTGTCCCTGCCGGACCCCGCGCCGACCTCCAGAGCCGTGACGTTGCCCTTGCGGACGAGCGGGAGGAGCTGCTTGGTAATGCGTTCCTCGTTGGAGTAGACCGCCTCTATCTCCTCGCGCTCCGCCCAGTAGCGCTGCCAGCGTCTCCTGTCCTGGTCTCCACCACCCTTTTCCATAAAAACTCCTGAGAATATAGCAGATACGGCCGCCGGGGGTCAACGACGCCCGCGCTCCACGGACAAGCCGATATCCCGTGCGCCACGCCGCTCGCTTTGTCCCGCTCACCGGCCCCGCGGGCGGCTCTCCCTCGGCTTCAGCAAGCGAGTCGCCACGGCATGACGCCGCTCGGCCCTTGGCGCCGCCTACAGCCCGAGCGGCAGGCGCTCCGCCAGAGCGCGCGGCAGATCGTTCCTCACTATCTTCATCCCTGAGAGCTCGACGTCGTACTCGACCCTTCTGAGGCTCAAGACAAGGTCCTCGGAGTCGAAGATGCAGTAAGCCGCCTTGGGGTTGCCGTCCCTGGGCTGTCCCACGCTCCCGACATTGACGAGATATCTCGTTCCGGCCCCCATCCTGAACTCTCCGAGCGCGTCACCGCAATGGAAGCCCGCGTTGTCCGTATAGACGGCCGGTTGGTGGGTGTGCCCGAAGAAACAGACGGTCTGCGCGAAGGAATGAAACTCGCCGGCGGCCTGGCCGGGATGGAAGATGTAGGCCCATTGCCCCGGCGATGACGGCGAAGAATGGACCAGCAGCGCACCCTCCTTCATCTCAAATGTCAGAGGCAGCTCCGAGAGGTAGCGCTTGTTCTCCCCCGTAAGGACCCGCTCGGTCCACGTGGCCGCTCTGCGTGCCGCCGAGTTGAAAAACTCCAGGCCTAGTTTTCCGACCGCGGCGTGATCGTGGTTTCCTGCGACCGAGGTCCGGGCCCTGCTCCTTATCTTCGAAACGCACTCGTTGGGATCGGCGCCGTAGCCGACGAGATCGCCGAGACAGACTATATCAGTAACGCCCTGGGAGTCTATGTCCTCGAGAACCGCCGTCAGAGCCTCGAGATTCCCGTGTACATCCGAAATTACGGCGTGCTTCACCTTGCAGCCCCCTCGCCCCCGGCGGAGCGCCGTCATGTCTTGTTTCAGCGGCGGGCGAAGAGCCGGAGCTATGGGAGACTATCCGGTAGCTCCCGCCGCCTCTTCTCCCTGGCCAATCTATCCAATACTCCATTGACGAAATCGCCGGATTCTTCCGAGCCGAACTTCCGCGCGATTTCCACCGCCTCGTTTATTATCACCTTGGCCGGCACGTCTGCGAAGTACATCATCTCGACGGCGCCGACTTTGAGAACACAGCGGTCCGTGGCCGCCATTCTCTCGAGCTTCCAGCGTAAACTGCACGCGCGCAGCGCGCTCTCCACCGCGACGGCGTTCCGATCGAAAGCATCTATGATCCTCCGGGTGTATTCCGCGGTCTCCGGCTCGGGGGACACATCCTCCAGCACTCTCTCGGCGGTTTCCCGCCGGCGATCCCCGGAAGCCTCGCACTCGAAGACAACCCTGAATGCGAGCTCACGCGCGCGCCTTCTGGCCCCCACGCTTCCTCCCGCCGGCCGACGACGCGACCTTGTTGAGATTGACCGTCTCGATCGCGCTCATCGCCGCGTCCCAGCCTTTGTTGCCACCCTTCGCGCCGGCGCGGTCCATCGCCTGCTCCAGGGTGTCCGTGGTGAGCACCCCGAACACCGTCGGCACGCCGGTTTCCATGCCCACCCGCGCTATCCCTCTGGCGGCCTCGCCCGCTATGTATTCGAAATGAGGGGTCTCGCCTCTCACCACCGCCCCCAGGCAGATCAAACCGTCCCATCGCCCGGATCGCGCCAGGCTCCGGGCGATGAACGGGATCTCGAAGGACCCGTGCACCCAGAAGACCTCGACGTCCGACTCCGAGCCGCCGTGCCTGACTATGCAATCGACGGCGCCGTCGACCAGCCGCCTGGAAACGACCTCGTTGAACCTGCTGGCCACGAGCGCGAAGCGCACTCCCTTCGCGTCCAACGCGACCCTGTGCTCTTTGGCAGCCATCCCTGCTCCTTTCTCGCCCGCGAGACGTCGCCCTCAGTTGCCCATCTTGTTGCCGAGGAGCCAATGTCCCAGCTTGTCCCTCTTGGTTCGCAGATATCTCAGGTTGCATTCGTTCGGGGGGATCTCGATCGGCACTCTCTCCACGATCTGGAGACCGTAGGCCTCCAGGCCCACCCGCTTGCGCGGGTTGTTCGTCATGAGCTTTATGCTCTTCAGCCCGAGATCCGCCAGGATCTGGGCACCCACCCCATAGTCACGCTCGTCGGCGGCGAAGCCCAGGTGGATGTTCGCCTCCACCGTGTCCATGCCGCCCTCCTGCAACTTATAGGCGCGCAGCTTGTTCACCAGCCCGATGCCGCGTCCTTCCTGTCTCATATAGAGGAACACGCCCCGCCCTTCGCGCTCTATCATCTCGAGCGCCTTTGCCATCTGCGGGCCGCAGTCGCACCGCTCGGACCCGAAGACGTCGCCCGTCAGACACTGCGAGTGGACCCTCACCAACACGTTCCGCCCGTCCCCCACGTCGCCTTTCACCAGGGCGAGGTGATGCCCGTCGTCGGGTATGCTCTCGTAAAGGTGCAGCACGAAGTCGCCGTGCCGGGTGGGAAGCCGCGTCTGGAGCAGCTCCTGAACGAGCTTCTCCTTCGTGTAGCGGTACTCGATCAGGTCCTTTATCGTCATGACCTTGTAGCCGTGCTCCTCGGCCATTTCCAGGAGCCTCGGCGCCCTGGCCATGGACCCGTCGTCGTCCATTATCTCGCACAACACTCCCACCGGATTGTATCCGGCCAATCTCGCCAGGTCGACCGCGGCCTCGGTGTGCCCCGCGCGCCTGAGGACTCCCCCCTCGGCGGCCCGAAGCGGGAATATGTGACCCGGGCGGGCCAGGTCCCGAGGGGCCGTGGCCGGATCCGCCAGGGCCTTGATCGTCACGGCCCTGTCGAACGCCGATATACCCGTCGTGGTGTCCTTGACGGCGTCGACCGACACAGTGAACGCCGTGCCCAGCCTGGCCGTGTTCTCGGTCACCATTGGATCCAGTTGGAGCCTGTCCACGAGGCGGCCTTCCATGGGAACGCAGATGAGCCCCCTGCCGAGCTTGGTAAGCGTGTTGACCGCTTCCGGAGTTATGGCCTCGGCCGCCATGACCAGGTCTCCCTCGTTCTCCCTCTCCTCGTCGTCCACCACAATGATCATCCGGCCGGCCTCGATCTCCGACAAGGCTTCTTCAACGGATGCAAAGCCTTTTCTCATAGCTGCATCACCGCTCCTTCCAGTCGTGACGCTCGGCGTCCAAGAGCCTTCCCACGTAGCGCGCCACTATGTCTATCTCCAAGTTCACGCGAGCACCGCGCCGGTACTGGTTTGCTATCGAGCTCTTCAAAGTATGTGGGATGAGCGCCACGGTGAACCCGGACCCGGCAAGGGATACCACGGTAAGGCTCATCCCGTCGACCGCTATGCTGCCCTTCGCGGCGATGTAGCGCATGTGATCCGAGGGGCATGAGATCTCCAGCTCCACGCCGCCCCGCGAGCGAGTGACCCGCAGGATCTCGCCCACGGCGTCCACGTGTCCCGTGACCATGTGACCGCCGAGACCTTGATCGGGCGTCACGGCCCGCTCCAGGTTCACTCTTCGCCCCGGCGCCAGTGTCCCGAGCGTCGTCCCGGCCAGGGTCTCCGGCACGGCGGTGAAGGCCACCAGAGCGCCGGTCCTCTCCTCGACCGTCTGGCAGCATCCGTTGACCATGACGCTGTCCCCGGGCTCGAAGCCCGATACGAAACCCGGAGTCGCCGAGACGACGAAGCGCCTACCCGCCCCCGTCCTCCAGGCCTTCGCGACCCTGCCTACCTCCTGAACAAGACCCGTAAACAACTCAGCTTTCTCTCCATTTGAGATATCCGGCGTAGAGGACGTCTTCGCCGATCTTCTTCACGGTCACCTCTTCCAGCGTGGGCCCGTCCGCCAGGCTCTCGAGACCCATGTCGCCCAGCCAGGGCAGTCCGCCCCCCATCAGCCTGGGCGCCGTAAAGAGGTATATCCTGTCGACCAGACCGGCCTTCATGAGGGCGGTCACCGTCTCCGCCCCCCCTTCCACCAGTATGCTGCTCAAGCCTTTCCCGGCGGCCGTCTTCAAGAAGCCGGCCAGGTCCAGCCCGCCCTCGCCCGTGGGCGCCTCCCAGAGCTCGACGCCCAGCCTCGATGCCAGGGCCGCCCTTTCTTCAGGGCGGTCCGGCCCGCAGATGTACACCACCTTGCCTCCCCGCGAGCCCAGCAGCCTTCTCCCCGCCCTCAAACTCTCCAGGCGGGGGTCCAGGACCATCCTCACCGGATCACGCCCCTTCACGAGCCTTACATTCAGCGACGGGTCATCCAGCTCCACGGTCTTAGAGCCTACTGCCACCGCATCGTATCTGGATCTCAGGTGGTGGACGAAGCTCCTAGCCTTGACGCCCGTTATCCACTTGCTCCCCCCCGACCTGTCGGCGATCCTGCCGTCCATGGTCACGGCCATCTTGACTGCCACCAGCGGCCTGCCCCGGGCCATGCGCGTGAGGTAGGCCTCGTTCAGCCGCCTCGCCTCCCCTTCCATTAGCCCTACGTCAACGGACACCCCGGCCCGGGCGAGCGCCTCGAAGCCCCTTCCCGAGACCACGGGGTTCGGGTCGCTCATCGAGGCCACCACCCGGCCCACCCCCCTGTCGAGAATCAGCTCCGTACAGGGCGGCGTGGCCCCGTGGTGGCAACATGGCTCCAGGTTGACGTAAAGAGTCGTATCCCTGAGATCGGCGCCCCTCATGGGCTCCAAGACGGCCCTTTCCGCATGTGCGCCGCCCGCCCTGCGATGGTGCCCCTTGGCGAGTATGCGGTCCCCGTCCGCCAGCACCGCGCCCACCGCGGGGTTCGGGCTCGTAAGCCCCAGCCCCTTGGCGGCCTCCGCGAGCGCAAGGCGCATGAAGAGCCTGTCCCTGCGGCTGAACCGCTCGACGCCTCCGCCGCCTTTCACTGCGCCCTCGAAACCATAAGTCATCGCCGTGCGTCAACCTCCAAAAGCCCGCATCGCAGGATACGAGCCGCCACCCTCGACGCAGAAAACCCCATGGGAACGATTCCCACGGGGCGTAAAAGCGCTATCGGACGACACGCGGCGGAGCCCCGGCACGGAACACGCGGTCCCGCCCCGGGCCGGCACACGCCGGCCGGCCGGCCTCTTCTCCCATCCAGACTTTCACTGTCGGCTCCGGAGTTCCACCGGATCAGCCCCCGAAGGTGCCTCGGGGGGTCGCGGGCTCTCACCGCCGGTGGGGACTTTCACCCCGCCCCGAAGAAGCGTCCTGTATTCTGTAGCCCAAGGCTACCATGTCGCCGCATCCACGTCAACGCCAATGGCGCCGCACGCAGGCGCCGCACGCAGGCAAGGGGCTGACATCCCCGGCGCCCCCTGCCCGCCGAATGGCGCAAGTGAAGACGGAGGGCGGAGCCGAAGCTCCGCCCTCCGCTGAGGTCAGTCTATCGATCGGTCAAGCCAAGTACAAGGGATGCCGGCCGCGTCCCTATTCGAGAACCCTAAACTCGATTCTACGGTTCCTCTGACGACCCTCTTCGGTGTCGTTAGTGTCGATGGGCTCGCTCTCGCCCTTCCAGTCGAGCACGAAGCGGCCCTCGTCAAGACCCAGCATCACGAACTGCTCCTGCACCGCCCTCGCTCTTCTCTCGGAGAGCGCCATGTTTGCGGCATCGGATCCGATGTTGTCGGTGTGCCCCGTGATCTCCAGCCTCATGTCCGGGTTCTCCCTCATCACCTGCGCGATGTAGTCGAGAATCGGCACATGGTCGGCGCCCACTATCCGGTCCGTCCCGAACTCAAAGATGAAGTTGACGAAAATCGGGATCTCGGGAGCCGCGTCGTCGGGGCACCCGTCGTCATCCTCGAAGTTGTTGAACGTCTCGGCGTTGTTCGCGCACTTGTCGTTCACGTCCAGGATTCCGTCGCCGTCGTTATCGGGGTCGGGACATCCGTCCTCGTCCTCCCAGCCGTCCATGTCCTCGGCCTGGAGCGGGCAGTCGTCGTCGATGTCCAGGATGCCGTCGCCGTCGTTATCGGCGTCGGGGCATCCGTCGCCGTCTTGGAAGCCGTCGTAGTCCTCGGGCTCGCGGGGGCACTCGTCGAACTCGTCCATGATGCCGTCGCCGTCCGTATCGATCTGCTCCGGCCCGGGCATCTTCACGCTCACCGACACGCGGTGGCTGTTGCCCAGGAAGTCGTTGACCGTGCGGGCCTGGGTGGGCTCGTTCACGTAGGCGTAGTCGAACTGGAACCACTTGAGGTCCGCGCCGAAGCCGCCCGCCCAGTCGCCGTCGTCGACTCCCAGCCTCACGGCGACGCCGTAGTCCTCACCGAGGTCGAAGTAATACTCGCCGCCGATGTGGACCTCGAAGTCCTCGGAGCGCGTCTTCTCCACGTCGATCGCCGCGATAAGATTCTCGACCGGCATCAGCGCAACGCCGGCGCGGGCGTTCCAGGGCACCTCGTCGGTGTCCTCGACCGCGTTCTTCGCGCCGATCCTCGTATAGATGTCCTGCCAGGCGAGGGCCACCCGGACCGCCTCGGTAAGGTCGAAGAAGCCGCCCAGGTCGAAGCCTCCGCCCATGTTGTTCGCGTCGGAGTCGCTCAACACGCTATCCGACACCTTGTCGTGCAGGAACTTGCCGGTGATGCCGAGGCCCAGCCTGTCGTGGAACTTACGGCCCCAGCCGAGGTAGAAGTTGTTCCTGTTGAAGTCGAAAGTTCCCGTGGACGTTCCGGTCGGGTCGAAGCCTCGGAACCCGTCCATACCACTGTGAAGCCAGCCCAGCGCGAGAGTACCCAGATCCGTGTCGCCGTGCGTCAGGCGCTGCGCGTAGCCGAAGTAGTTCAGGTCCCTGTCCTCGTCCATCGATCCCGAGTAGAAAGCCGTGAACTGAAGCCTGCCGACGTGAGCCAGGCCCGCCGGGTTCCAGTAGACCGACGTCAGGTCGTCCGTGACGGCGACAAAGGCTCCGCCCATGCCCAGGGCCCTGGCGCCGATGCCCATCCTGAGCTGCGGATTGCTGAAGTTGTTGCCGTCGTCCTCCGCCAAGGCTGCTGCGGGGCTCATGGTCATCACAAGCGCGATCCCCAGCAGGGCGGCAAGAAATGTCCTCTTCACTGACCTCATTTTCGCTCCTCCTTGGTTCTCCCTTCTGCGGCCCATGACCGATCTCATCGCGTATCCTTTCGGCGGGGCCCCGAGGGGCCCCGCC
Source organism: uncultured bacterium (assembly GCA_964531335.1). Classification (GTDB taxonomy): domain Bacteria; phylum Eisenbacteria; class RBG-16-71-46; order CAZHEV01; family CAZHEV01; genus CAZHEV01. The sequence continues at coordinate 118,620 of CAZHEV010000005.1, forward strand.
TACTAAAGCCCCCTGCTAGTTGTTGAGCTGCCAGATCATGACCTTGACGGTTCTGGACACCGCCTGATCGCCGTTTCTGACTTTGACCCGCGCCATGTACGGACCACTGGCCAGCATCGTGCCGTCCTCGGCGCGGCCGTCCCACGGCACCTCGAAGCCCCAGCCGTCGATCTTCTTGTCGTGCGCGACCGTCGCCACGAAGTTCCCGGCGAAGTCGAACACGTCAATCGAGACCTTGGCCCCCGCCTGCCCGGCGTTGACCACGAACTTGCCGCCGCCGTTCCCGGGATCCACCGGGTTCGGGTAGATGTACGCGTCGGCCAGGAGACCGTCCGCGCTCTCCACCGTGAACGAGCACTCGGCCCTGGTCTCGTTGCCGAGGACGTCGCTCACCCAGACCACCAGCGTGTGGTCGCCGAGCTGGAGCGGCGAAGGCATGGTGAAGGTGACTCTCGTGCCGTTGATCTTGGCGTTTCTCAGCGTCATCGCGGTGTCGGCCGGGGTCATCACCTCGTAGCGGATCGACTCCAGATCGAGTCCCGCGCCCTCGAATGTAAAGTCCTCGTTACAATCGCCCTCGCACAGGCTGCACTCGTCGCTGATCTCGAGCGTCACGAGGATATCGTCATCGGGCTCGAGCTCCGCCCCGCACTGGGGCGAGATGAACTCCACGCTCGGACCGCACACGTCGATGCGGTAGCGCTGCTGCACGAACGAGGACGCAACGTTGCCGACCCTATCCTGAACGGCCCTGTGATAACGATTGATGTCGTCTCCCTCGAACTCGGGCGTGCCGTTGTCATACGTACTGCGATTCGTGAACAGCACGACCTCGAGCTCCTGACCGTTGTAGGCGTCAAGGTTCACCTGCCTCACGGGATAGGTGATCCTGAGGGTATCCCCGGGCATGTACTCGTCTATCGACGGATCGAAGACCAGCATGCCGGTCGTCGCGGTCTGTATGAGATTCCGCGAGTAGTGGGTGTCCTCAGGGCCGTCAGGCTCGCCCTGTCCCGTCTGGACCCTGTATACGTCCATCTTGATGCCGTCCGAGAGTCCCTGTTCGTCTCCGAGCAGATCTTCGATCAGGACTCCGGCCTCGCCGTCCCTGAGAGTAACGCTGATCTCGGGGTCGCGGCCGAGGACGAAGTTGGCTATGCCGGGATCCCACTCGTATCTGACCGGAGTGGCGTCCACCCCAAAGGTCGCCCTCGGCGCAGCGGGATCGAGCACGAACTCAGTCCCGGCAACATCCCTGAATCGGATCTCCAGCATGTACTCTCCGGCCGCGAGGCCGTCAATCTCCCGCTCCGAGTGCTCGTAGATCAACTCGTACTCCGATATCCCGGAGGGTACGAGCCTCAGGTCACCGAAACCGAAAGCCTTGCCTTGCCACCAGTATCCCGCGGGTGCCGTGTCAGCGACCTTCTTCCTGCTCGAATCCGCGCCGGCCGGCCCAGTCCGCCAGATCTGTATGCTGCCCTGATCGATGTCATTCGCCTCGCCCAGCGCACCCTCGGGGATCCCCCGCAGGAAAGCCCTGATCATCGGGTGCCTATCCGTGTACCCGTTGCTCCAAGGACTGATGTCGACCACCTCGATGGGCGCGCCGTCGCCTGTCCCGATGAAGAGCGAGAAGAGGTTGTTGTCGACCAGATTGTTGACGTCGAAGCTAACCTCATTGTCGATCGGGTCGACTTCTACGTTCGTTATGCCCACGGCGGACCAAGCACTGCCAGACCAGTATCTGGGAGCCAGCATATTCTCGTCCGCGCCCTCCGGCAGATCGGCGTCCTCATAGGTGATCACGATACCGGCCTCGTAACCACGGTTGAAGTCACCGGTCGCGCCGAACAGGTCGATGTAGTACGCGTCTCCGACACGGTCGATGTAGAGCCTCTGCTCCTGAGGCATCTTCGGCACGTCGAGCCCTGCCGGGCCGATGTACAGGCCACCTTCCTGGCCGCTTCCAGGAGGAATCTCGACGGACGCGTCGAAGAAGTCCTCGCTGGCGCAGGAACCCGTCAGAGGAACTCCGACAACCCCGTTGCTACCAAGGCCGTCGGTGACCGGGTGAACGACGAGATTCCTGATCGCCATATCGACCGCCGGAGTCCCGTCGGGCCGGATCGCGGTCGCGAAGATCGCTACCTGTCCACCGTCCATCACACCGGCGAAGCCGACATTGCCCTGGAAGGTACTCGAGGGAATCTCTTCCCTGCGGTCCAAGGTCACCAGCTGCGCCGTATCCTCTCCCGTCAGGTCCTCGGAGATGGCGAGCACCCTCGGGACCTCGTTCACCGCGTCCGTGGTCACGGAGACCACCACCTCGTCCTCCTGAGGCGAGCCTACGCTCATATCGGTGATCCTCGTGGGCGTGCCAGGACAGAGCGCGAGGCTGCCGTCCGCCGGGTTTCTCACGATCGTAACCAGCAGCTCAGGCGAGTTCCTGTCGCTGCCGAAGTCGTCTATCCTGTGGCCGTCGCTGTCCTTCGCGACCGCGCGGAGCGTGAACTGATCGCCCACGCCGAGGTTGGTATCAGCGATCCGGTCGCTCAGGTTGAAGTCCGCCGCCCAGACCTCGGGCACGTTGTTCTGCTCCAGAGGATCGAACTCGCCGCCGTCAACATTGGTGCCGACGCCGAAGGTGACCCAGCTCTCGGTCGCCGGATCCAGGTTGTACTGGAACTGGACGTCCACTATCTCGTCGTCCGAGTAGGCCATCGCGTACACGCGCTCCAGCGTGTTCTCGTCGTCGCCGTGCAGCACGTCGGGGTCGAACCCGGCGATCCGCGCCAGCGGCGGGGTCTTGTCGACGATGTTGACCTGGACCATCTGCGAGGTGCAGATGTTATCCGCCTCGTCGTAGGCCCTCACCCGGAGGTAGTAGACACCCTCGTCCAGCCCGCTGGTATCCCAGAGCTGCGAGGCCGTCACGTCGGGATCGTCACCGGCGTCGACCGGGACCTCATAGAGGCCCAGATCCTTCCAGCCTCCGGCCACCGCGCCGGCGATCTGGCCGGCGATGCTCGAGAGCATGCCGCTCCAGTCCGTCGAGTTCAGATCCCACAGAGACCCGCCCGTCGCCGAGGTGACGCCGTCATAGCAGTTGTGGTCTTCCGGACAACCGGAGGTGTCGTTCGTGGGGGTCTCGACGATCGCGTGCACGATCGCCTGGTTGCCGACGGCCGACACGAACGCCGCCTCCTCCGGAGGACTCGGGTTCGAGCAGAAGTTGACTCCGCTGCCCGAACCCATCTCAGGCGAGGTGTCCGTCACCAGTATCACGAACCTCGTCGCGCCCGGACGCCAGCTCAGGCCGTAGGCGCTCGACAGGGCTCCCGTCGTCGCGTCAAAGGAGTTCATCGCGCCGCTGCTCGAGAATGTGTTCACCGCGTTCTGGAACGCGTTGACGTCGCTCGTGAAGTTGATCGCCACCTTGCCCGGGCTCACGTCACCGCCCATGTCTACGAGCGCGAGCGCGAAGTCCACGTTGACGCCGGTCAGGGCGCCCGCGAAGGCGCTCATCGCCGCCTGCGCGTTGGCGATCTCCCCGCTCATGCTGCCCGAGCCGTCGAGTATGAACACGATGTCGGCCATTCCACCGCCTCCGGCCGCGGCAGTACCGCTCAACTGGAACTGCATCTGGGTGATGGCGGTCTCATGGCTCTCGGGCAGGCAAGGCTCGTCATCGGTCGCGGTAGCCCAAATCGTAACGGGCACGCCGCGCGTGACGTCCGTGATCTGGCCGAAGTCGATGGGCTCGAGAGTCGTGTCGTCCTCGTCGGCGTTCTCGATGTTGGTGATCGCCACAGGCGGACAATCGTTGTCGACTATCACGTTCTCCGCGAGCATGTCCGTGGTCCAGTTGCCGCAGACATCCCACATCGTCAGCCTGACGTCGTACAGGCAGCTCTCCAGCCCGCTGATATCCCACTTCGAAGACCAGGTGTTCATCATGTCGTCGTGCAGCACTCCGCACGGCGCTACGGCGTCGCGCATCCAGTACTCGTCCCTGTCGGGATCGCTGCTCAACTTGTACTCGAAGAACACCCTGTCGGGATCGATGTCGTCCAGCCCGACGTCGGTGGTAACTATGAGGTCGACCGTCTTACCTTCCGTATGGAACGTGAACGTGTCGCCGATCTCGAACGAAGGCGTATCGGTTCCGTCACAGAAGGAGACGAATATGCCGTCCTCGAGCTCGACCATGCCGCCGGTCACGGCGCTGCCGCTGCCCGCTCCGCCGCTGCCCGACCAATCGAAGCTGGCCGCGCCGGTGTTGCCGGCGCCCGCAATCGTCACCGTGTACATTCTGGACGCGGTGCCGGTGTACGAGCCGGTCGGCGCCATGCGGCCGTCGGCGAAGGGCTGCGGCCCCTCGGGACCGATGGCGATCGTCGTGCCGGGGTTCGCGTAGGACGCGGTGGCCGCGCTAAGCGAAGGCTCCCAGTCGGGCATCACGTCGCTCTCGGGCGATACGGCCGCGAACACGGGGCCGGTCCTGTTGACCACCAAGGTGATCGCGGGGCCCTCGGCGCTGTTGCCGGCGTCATCCTCGGCAACCGCCGCGAACTCGTACCTGCCCTCGGGCAGCCCGCTCGAATCCCAGTTGTAGAGGACCCAGGTCAGGTCGCCCATCTGCTCTACGTCGCCGTCGGCGAGGATCCACTGGGTCTCGCCCTCGGCCCTGTAGTAGAACCTCACGAACTTGGTGTCCATGTCGCCCCGCAGAATCGTCGCCTCGAGGCTGTCGATTCCAACGATGCAAACCTCATCCGGCCAGGTGATGACCGTCGGGTCGCCTACCGAGCGGACGAGCTTCGTGATCGTGGCGACCGGCGCCTGGGTATCGACGATGGTTATCGTGATGCCCACACCGGCGTCCTGGTGAACGACCACGCTGTTGTTATTGCCGAGCTGGTCGGTCGCGGACGCCGCGATGTGGTAGTCGGCGCCGACCACCAGAGGCGGCGTGTTCTGGTTCATCCACCAATCGAAGCTGTAGGGCCTCGTGGCGTCGGGGTTGACGTCCGTCGCGTCATAGCCCGGCCCAAGCGTCGTCCATGAGGACTCGACGTTCATATCGGTGGCTAGCTTAATCATGAATTCGACCGTCACGTCGTCGTCGACCACCTCGGTGCCGGTGACATCGTCGATGGTGCGCGCGAACGCCGTGAAGACGTCGTTTCTCTCGACCGCGGCCGTCAAGTCGGCGTCCGGATCGCTAGGATCAGCGTCCATCTGCGCAACCGGAGCCGTGTTGTCGACCCAGATGTCTATCTCAGCCACGCCGTCGAGAAGCTCGTGGTTGCCCCAATCGTCTATCGCCCACGCACGGCCTACGTAGTGGCCGTCCGGGAAGATCGCGTTGCCCTGGCCGTCCTCGACCATCGTATCCCAGGCGACATCCCAGAGAAGGCCGAGGTGGGCCCCGCCGCCCTGCGCCATGTCGGCTTCCATTGCGACGCCTTCGGGCAGCGACGGGTTGACCGCTCCGGCGTTGATGGTGATCCAGTCACCGCCGTCGGGCATGACCTGGAAGTATACCGAGGATCCGCCCGCGGAGATCGACTGGTCGCCGGCCGCCGTGGCCGCGGTCAGGGTCACCTCGCCGCGCACGTAAGTGCCTTCCTCGCGTATCGTCGTCTCGGTCGTGGTGTCCGGGAAGGTCGCGCCCGCGCCCGGCACCGCGGCGATGCCCACTATCTCCGTTCCCGCCGGAGGCGTGGCATCCTGCACCGTGATCGCGTCGGCCCTGACGAAGGTCGAGCAATTGCCGACGCTGTCCCTGGCGGCGATCTCCACGCTGAACACCGAGTCGCCCCAGGCCGGGTTAAAAGGCGTCTCCCAGTTGATTGTGTACGTGCCGGGGAGATTGGCGTCCGGATCGAGCGCCAGCATTCCGACCGTCTCCCATTGGCCGGAGGCCGTCTTGACTCTCGCGCGCACGCCGTAGATACCCGAGGACTCCCAGGCGTCGCCCTGATCCACGGGGGCGCCGGAGCCCGGTATCCACTCATCCCAACTGTCGATTACATAAGTGCCGATCGGGACGAGGTCGCCGCCCGCGACGGCCGCGCCCGTCTGGCCGATTCCGCCGCCACCGCCCTCGAACTCCTCGTCACCGACGAAGATGTCGGTGATCTGAGGATCGTTGCGGTCGAGCAGCAGCATGATCCCCTCCTCGGAGGTGTTGACCATGCCCGAGTAGCTTGTGACCTGAGCGCGGAACCTGTACTCGCGGCTCGGCGCCGGCGTTGCGCCCATCGCCGCTTCCATCGCGGCGACAAGGCTCTCGATGCTCTCGAACTCCGCGATCCACATGCCGTCCGCGGGCGCGCCCGCGAGCGAGAAGTCGCCGGGATCGTCGCGGTACGTCATAGAGGCGATCGTAACCCACGAAGGCTGCAGCGGGTTGATCACGTCGTTATAGAACTGGAGATTCGCGCTCCAAACGTCCGGCGACTCGTCGACGCTGTTCCACGCGGCAACCGCGATGTTCTGCGGCAGCACCGGAATGAACTGCGTTTCCAGCGGCAGGGCGTTCGGCATGACCTTGTCACCGTCCGAAAGCACGCCTTCCAGCGTGTGTCCGGCGGCGCCGAAGATCATGAGCGCCATCTCCGGCATCGTGTTGTTGACCTCGGCCAGAACGACGGGCACGTTCGCCGCCTCGTCGGCGTCGATTATGCCGTTGCCGTCCTCGTCGCCCCCTATGTTTCCGTCCTCATCCGCAGAGAAGGCCCTGAACCAGACCGCGCCGCTGAGCTCGGAAACGTCGACAGGGAACGTGGCCTTGGCGTCGCCGCCGCTCACCGTGGGATCGGCCGTGCCGATGGTCGTCCAGTCGGACCAGCCATCGCCGCCGGTAGTCGACCACTGCAAGGTCGTGGTCGCCACGTCACCCGGATTGTAGCCGATGGCCGACGTGTGCACGGTGACGTTGCCGCTTATGACCAGCGTCGGATCGTTCGCATAGCGAATACCGACCCCCGGCACCGTGAAGCCCCACACCACCGTCGCCGGTCCCAGCATGTCGTTGATGACCAGGATCGTCGTCGCGGCGTCCGTGCCCTCGTTTCCGACCGCGTCTATCGCGTTGGCCCTGACCTCGGCGAAGAGATCGCCGGAGCCGGTCAGGAGCTCGCGGATAGGCTCGGTCTCGAGGCGGCAGGTGTAGTACATCGTCCCGCCGACGTCCGTGTCGGCCGTGAAGTCCGGCGTCTCGTGATTCACGCCGAGGCCGGTCAGGTAGTCGTCGTCCGGGTCGAGCGGAGTGCAGTCTATGTCGATCCATGTCGCAAGGCCGGTAAGCTGCGAGTTGGCGTCCACCGAGAACTGGAAGACTACAGCCTCTGCCGCCTGGTTCGACGGCTCGGGCGCGTAGAGCTCAACCCAGTCTCCCAGTGTCACGACCCTGCCCTCGGCCGCCGTAGGCGCGGCGTCGCCCTCGACCATCGCGAGAGTAACCGAGGTCTCAGGCGCGATGCTGTCGATCGTGAAGTCGACCGCACCGGCCTGCGCCGTGACGTTGTATCCGAGGTCGCGGACGACGGCCGCCACGGAGACCGTGAACTCGCCCTCGTCCTCCTCATCCACGAAGCCGTCGCCGTCGTTGTCCACCGCGTCGGTCGCCGGATCGGGAACCTTCCAGCCGATGCTCCATCCGTTCGTGGGATCGCTGTCTATGGCGCCGGCGCTACTGTTCGTCGCGCCACCGTTGCACCACAGCCAATCCACGCCGTCCCAGTACTGGAACGCGACGGAGACCGCATCTTTCTCGTTCACGTCAGGCGTTGCCGGATCGAACACCCTGGCAAACAGCGTGTCGACCTCGCCCGGCGCCCCGACGTATCTCTCGGTCGCGGTCGATACGGCCACGTTGTCCTGCGGCCACGGGGTCCTGTCCAGGACGAAGCGCTTCGTGAAGGTCGAGCTGTTGCCGACCATGTCGGAGGCGGTGAAGTCGAGGAAGTAGACCCCGTCGGCCAGGCCGCTTATGTCGGCGTTGGCCCAGAAGCCATCGCTCACCAACATGTCGATCCTGGAATCGCCCGGGGTGCCGCCGTTGTTCTGGTCGATTTCATAGCCGGCACCCGTCGGATCCTGGTTCCTCGGATCGTCCACAGGATCGTCGGTACCGTCCAGGTTGAAGTCGAGGTCGTTCCCGATCGTATCCACCAGGAACATGTACTCCGCGTTCGTCTGGCTGTCGAAGGTCACCGTGGTCTGCCAGTATGTCCCCATGTCCGCAAGGTCGAAGACCTCGGCTTGGAACTCGGCCACGTCGGTGTCGTAGTCGTTGTCGTCGTTGAAGTCGATCCAGACCCTCACGTTCTCTATGTCGTCACCCATGACGACCTGCGCGAAGTCCTGCTCGAAGAGAGTGAAGGTAACCGGATGCTCGTACGGATTGACCGAATTGACTTCCGTGAACGAGCCGGTCGTCAGCACGGCACCCTCGTTATTCCTGAGCGCCCACTCGACCGTCGCCGGATCGAGCTCCTCGCCCGTCTCGTAGATCGCGACGTCGAGTTCGTCGCCGCTGACTATCAGCTCGGCGTCGAGCGCATCGTCCATCGTGTTGATCGCGTTGCCTAGGTTGACCGCGCCCGTAACGCCGGTCGTCCAGGCGTGCGCGAACTCGCCGGGGGTGTCCGTGTCGAAGTTGCTGAGACCACCAACCGTGAACAGAGGGGCGTCCGCGTCGGTGACGGTAAGGACGTTCCACTCCGCGTGGGCAACCTCGAGGTTCGTGCCGGGGTCACTGCTGAGCGCGACCGGCCTCGTGAACACGCCGCTCGTCGGCGAGGGGCCGCCCGCCATGCCCTCGAGCGCGGCGACGATGTCCCAATCGCCCGCGAAGCCGAAGCCCGGGGTGAAATCGATGGTGTACGGCGGTGTCTCGTCCTCGCCGATACTCACCCAGCCGTCGTAGTGGTAATCGACGGTCACATCGCCCATCGTCGCCGGGTCGGCGCCGAAGATTATCTGGTCCGTCCCGTAGTCGACCGTGAAGTCGAGAGCGGTCGGCGAGACCAGCGCCAGGAACTCATCCATGGGATGGAACACGCCGGGCGACCCGCCCACGTCAACCACCGCGTCGGAGCCGTTCGCCATGAAGTCGTCCATGGCGCCCGTGCCCGGGTCCATCCCGTCGACTATGCTCTCGTTCGTTATGTCTTCCTCGAGCGTCGAGGTGAAGTACCCTGCATAACTGCCCGAAGTCTGGAACTCGGGGGTCAGCTCCTCGGCCAGCGCAACTCGGGAAGCCCAGAACTCGCAGGTGGGAGGCAAGCCGCCGTCCACGGGCAGGACCGGCGGGCTGACCACGTCGGCGCCGACTGTGATGGTGGCGCCCTCGTTGATCGTCGCCGGCAGACCGGTGGCCACGGCCTCCATGTTCTGGACCACGATCGAGAACTGCGGGTAGATGCCCGAGTAGTTTCCGCCCTCGTCGACGGCCTGGAGGCCGAACTCATAGAGGCCGTTCAGGCCCGAGACGTCCACGTCGATTATGAACGGGTAGGTGCTGTCGACGGGACCGGCTATCCAGTCGATCGTCTCCATGAAGTTGTAGTCCACCTGCCTCGGGCGATAGAAGACCTGAACCTGCGAGACTGTGCCCTGCTGGTTCGTGAAGGCCGGCGTGTTGTCAGCCGCCCTGGAGAAGATCGTTATCTGATCGTCGAAGGTGAATCCGTCGGGGAACTGCGCCGGGCTCGTGATGTCGAAATCGGTGAACCCGTCGCTGTCCGCGACCAGACCGCCGTCGCTGTCGGTGACCTCGATGACGTCGACGACTGGGTCCGCGTTCTCACGAACCGTGACCTCGGTCGTCGGGCCTACGGCCGTCAGGCCGCTGGTCACGTCCGTCGCCTCGACACGGATCAGCGCCACCACGTCGGAGGCCATCTCAACGCCCAGGACGTGCGCTATGTGGGCATTGCTCACCCAGCTGGTCGTCCAGGGGCCGAAGAGCTCGGGCGCCGGGTCCATGGCGTCGCCGGCGTCAAACGGTCCGACGAATGGGATCAAAGGCGTTCCTACGTCCTGGTCGCCCTCTTCGACCTGACCTAAGCCGTACATGGGGTCAGTCCACGCAACTCCGGCTGTCCTCCAGTCGCCGGCCTCAACTTGATTGAGGTCGGAATTGTCGACGCTCTTCTGATAGGTCGCGTCGTGCAGCCAGCCGTCGACAGGAGGAGCCTGCGGGTGCTGGTTGTATGCGCCCATCCTGAGACCCTTGCGCGGGTTGTCCGCGAAGTAGTCGCCCGCCTTGACGTCGGAGTTCGCAGCCTCGCTGTTTATTCCGTCGATGTCGAGCCAGGTCGTCCCGCCGTCCAGCGAGACCTGGAACTGCGCCTCGATGGGACCGAACGCCTGCGCCACGCCGCTCATGCTGCTTGCGGCTGTCGTAAGCTCCGCCTCGAGCTCCAGCATGACGTTGCCGTTGTTCATCGACACTATCGTACCCGCGGCCGGCGAGGTGATCGCCAGCACCGGAGGCGTGTTCATGAAGGTGACGGCGAGCTGCTGGCCGAGGTCCGTCGGATCTTCGTCCGAGTTTCCGAACTCGTCCAGACCGACCACGTCGAACAGGTAGTCGCCGTCCGGGAAGAGCGAGGTGTCGAACTGTATCGCCCAATCCCTGAAGCTTGTGGGGTCGCCGCCGAATCCCGCGTTCGGGTTGTCGTCGACCGCGATGTCGTTCCAGGTCGCGCCAGCGTCGTCGCTGTACCTGAAGAGCGCGCGCGTGACGTTGGGATCGACGCTGAACGCGTAGAGGTTGATCGTCCCGAAGACGGTGCTTCCGTCTATGGTCGGGTTCGCGACCTCGGCGGGGTCCTCGTTGAAGTAGGCGTTCAGGCCCTCCGCGTCGACCGTGACCGTGACTATCTCAATGCCCTCGTCGAGCCAGTTGTTCTCGACGTCCCAGGAGCGGACCCTGAGATTGTAGCCGGCTTCGCCGGCAGCAAGGTCCCTGGTGTCCCAGGATACCGCGACCGGGTAGGAAAGATCCTGAACGACGCCGCCGACCGTGTCGCCGGTGACGGTCTCGATCGGGACCCAGTTGTTCTCGTTGACCGGAGTCTGCTCGAACACGCAGCCCACGATGTCGCTGGTCCACCACTGGCCGTCGCCGTCGTCGATACCGTCATCGAGGAAGCCGTTGCCGTTGGCGTCCTCATTGATGACATCGATCGTATCGCCGTCCATGTTCAGGTCGGCGACCACGCCCACGTCGAGCATGTCGCCGTCCTTGTTGTAATCGACGCCGTCGGCGGTCTCATCGAGGTTGCTCTCATCGAGAGCCGCGTCGAGCACGCCGTTCTCGTTTATGTCCTCGTTGTCCACGAAGAGCAGAACCGCGTTGTAGGCGGGCACCCTGACTCCGTCCGCGAAGTCGCCCCTCGCGCGGATCTCAGGCGGAGAAGCCTCGATCTGAGTGATCGCGGACAGCGGCGCCGTGGCGTTCAGCGCCTCGACGTGGAGCTCGGCGACGCCGGCGTCAGCGGGCACCAGGCAGTTCAGCACTATGGCCGGCTGGCAGACCGGAAGCGACGACATCTCCGCGTTGCCTATGAACTCGGGATCCGTCGCGGGGTTGCCGTCGAGATCGAACGCGTAAGGCTGCCACTGCTGCGTGGTCTCGTTCCACCACGCCAGTATGTCGGAGGCCAACGCCTCGAAGTAGTAGTCGTCCGTCTCGTCCGGAGGCGTGTTGCCCACCGCGGCGGGCGACCACTGAAGCTGCTCGTTGACGTCCTGGATGACTCCCAGGTTGTTGCCGAACGTCGCGTCGTCGTTGACCGCCCAGTTGACGGCGATGTTCATCACCTCGTCGTCCGGGCTGGTGACTCCGACCAGGTATGTATTGCTGTCCAGAACCTGGTCTCCGTCGTTGACGGGGTTGCCCTGCATGTCCGTCATCGCCACGGTTACGGCCGGCGCCAGGTTGTCCAGGCGCAGGGCCGCCGGGGCGGCGTACAGAGGCATCACGTTGCCGAAGAGGTCGTAGGCGACGGCCTTGACGTAGATGTCATTGTTATCCGGCAGAGACGCCGTCTCGTTGACCACGTACTGCAACAGCCTGGTGTCGAGCGTGAAGCTCCACATCGTCGGGCTGCCCCCGAAGGACACCGTCGTCGAGTCCGGTATGTTCCAGAAGTTGTCGTTTATCAACTGCGCCATGAACTCGGTGTTGTCCATGTCGGCGACGCCGTCCTCATCGTTGTCGTACATGTACATCGTGAGGTAGTCGCTGTCGCCGCCGGGACCCACCGTCGGGTCGGGCTCACCGAATATGCCGTTGCCGTTGACGTCAACGCCGTCGTCGTCGATGATGCCGTCGCCGTCGTCGTCGATCCCGTTTGTCTGATCGGCTTCGGGGAAGCCCTCGCCGACCAGCCCGTCGCGGTCGACGTCCATGCCGGCGGGCTCGAACTCGAAGTCGTCGATGTAGCCGTCGTCGTTGTTGTCGACGCCGTCGTTCAGGTGGTTCAGGAGCGCCGCCGCGACCTCGGGATCGTTCCGGTCGACTCCGGGCTCGCCGGAATCCGGCACGCCGTTGCCCTCGCCGGCGTCGCCGGTCAGAGGCAGGCCGTCGGCGCCGACGTCGTCCGTCGCCGCCACCCAGTCGCCGTCATCGTCCACGCCGGCCAGTCCGGGCTCGCCGTCAGAGCCTACGTCGAGAGAGCCGTCGGGATCGGTGTCGACCGGCATCCACGGTCCGCCCTCGTCGGTGGCCCACAGCATCTTCACCCTGCGAACGTCGCTGTCGCTCGGCGTGCGGAAGACGAGCTCCACCTCGCCGGAGACCTCGTACCTGTTGTCGCCGGGGGCGATAACGTTAGGCGGCTGCACGCCGGGGGCCGAGTCGCCGTCGAAGTCGTTGAGCCAGAGCTGCTCCAACCTGGTCACCGTGGGCGGATAGTCGTCGATCGTGATAACGCCGCCCATAACGCCGAGGCTGTTCTGGATCGCCATGTCCGTCGGACCGTTGTTCAGGGCCAGAGTCTCGACGCCCATCATGGGGATAGTGGCGTCGAACTGGTTCCCGATGAGCAGGTTCTGCGGGTCCGCTGATATGTCTATGGTCGCGTACATCCGGGTCTGGCTGTCGGTGTCGCCGCGGCCGTCCGGATGGGCTTCGGTGACCACGTCCAGCAGGTCGCCGTCGCCGTTGAAGTCGATGCTCCAAACGCTCTCGTCGAGCACGTCGTCGTCGTCGCCGTCGCCGTTTCTGTCCTCACTGGGCACAGGAACCGAGAGCCCCGTCCACGTCCAGCTCCTGCTGTCCATGGGATCGACGACGCCGGTGCCTACAGGCATGTCCTCTGCCGCCTGGAAGCCGGAGGTCGTTCCGTCCTCCATCCAGAGGTTCAAGGCCACGATGTCGGTGGGCTCGTTCGCGCTAAGCGGGTTCATGAGAGCGAAGTCCGTCATGACGTCATCGAGCTCGTCGACCACGCCGTCGCCGTCGACGTCGTAGAAGATGTCCTCTTCATCGTGCGCGTCGCCGTCGTAGACGCCGTTTCCGGTGTCGACCCAGCCGACGTACCTGTTCGCGCCGGCGGGAGCGGGCGGCACGGCCACGAACTGGTTGAGAGCGTCCCCGTTGGCCGAGCTGAACGGACCGGCCTGCGGGTAGATCTCGGTATCGGAGAGGATCGTCACGTAGCCGTCGCCGTCGAGATCCAGGAAGATCTCGTCGTTCTCGAAGTCGTCGTACTCGCCGACGCCGAGAACGTTGTGATATCCGACATCAGCCGGGAAGGATGTAAGCGGGTCGGCCTCCGCCGCGTCGAGCACGGCGTCGACCAGGTCGCGCGGGGTGTCCTCCCTCTCGGACCAGGTCCCGCCGGTGTCGTAGTCGAGGACAAAGTCGTTGCCCACCGGAACTCTCTTCTCGATCGTCCAGTCGGTGAGGTGACCATGCGCCGAGTTCGTGACTACGAGCTCGCCGTTGTCCCAGCGGCCGTTGTCGTTCAGGTCCTGGATGATGGCCTCTGTGCCGTCATAGGCGCCGTTGGCCACGCCTCCCTCGACGTCCGCGAAGATGAACGAAGGAGCGGTGAACGAGTTCATCTGCAGCACGGCCGGGACCGCCGTCGCCAGGATCGCGCCGGTGGCGGGATCTATGGGCATGTCGGAGGCCGTCAGTATCTGCTCGCCGGGATCCCATCTAAGGTCGTCGTCCGCGTCGAAGACTATGGCCTCGCCGTCGTCGTAGCGGAAGTTGAACGGGCCGTCGTAGAGCGGCGGGAGCGTCGGGTCGTGCCCGCGGCCGCCGTCGTCGAAGTGCTTCACCAGCCCGCCGATGTCCTTTATCACGCCGAAGGTCGGGTCGCCGGGGACTATGTTCGCGATGGGTCCGTCGCGCTGAATCCGCACCACGTCCTCGTTCGGCGTGTAGAAGGGACCGCCGGCGTTGCCCGCGAAGTAACCGAACCCGCCGGGCGGGAATACGAACGGAGCGCGGACGAAGAGGTTGTTCCCGTTGACGCCGGTCAGCACGCCGTCGTAGTTCTGGTCCTCGTGGAGCACGCCGTCCGCGACGTTGTTCCCGTTTAGGTCAACCGCCTCGGCCGTATCGTTCGTATCGCCGTCCTGGTTGAGGTCCACTCCCAGCACGGTCTCATCGAGAGCAAGCTCATTGAGATTGGCGTCGAGGACTCCATTGGGCACGATGTCCTCTGTAAAGGGCGAGACCGCGAAGCCCGCGGCGGCAATACCCGCGCCGTCGATAATTCTATACTCCGTGGGCCTCGGCGTCAGACGGGCGTCGCCCGCGACGTCCGAGACGTTGAACCCGTCGAAGCCGTCGTTGCCGGGCGTGTAGCCGCTGAACCTGCCGAAGAACCCGCCGATGTAGACCTGCTCTCCCGGGTCGTAGACGTTGGGCGTTCCGCCCCAGCCGTCCCTGACCGCGACCTCATCCTGCGTAATGACGCCCGCGGTTATAACCACTCCCACGTCCGCGTCGTTCAACGCGACCGTCGAGCCGGTCGGATAGACGTAGATGCGCTCGTCGCCGGGGTCGAGGCCGTTGTTGTCGAAGTCCTGGTAGACCAGCTCGCCCGGGTTGAACGCGAGGTTCAAGTTCCCGTCGTAGAAGACTATCGCACCGGGGGTGGCGCTGGGCGGGAAGTACTCGAAGAGCGCTCCCGGAGCGACAAGATCCCTGTCGCCGTCGTGAACCAGCGAAAGGGGCGGATACACGTACGCAATGCCCGGGCCGGGAAGCGCCGTCTCGATGAGACGAACAATCTCTGTGCCGGCCACGTCGCTGCTCACCAAGGCCGGGTTCGGGTTACCCGTAAAGCCCGTCGGATGGAAATACACCGGCTCGCCCGCGTCGTAAGTCGTGCTGCCGTCGAGGTCCAGATAGATGGTCTGCGCCGGTCCCGGGGCGGGGCCGTTGGCGAAGCCGACCGAGGGAGCACCTATGTCCTCCTCGTTGGGATTGAACGCCCCGACGTTCACGCCGCGCTGATACCAGAATATGCGCCTGTCGCCGGGGGTCACCGTGTTGCTGGCGTCGGTGTCCCAGTAGGCGGGCTCGGCGCCTACAGCTATGGCCGTCGACGCGTTCAAGTCGTTGAACCTGAAGTTGAACGGAGAGAACGGGACGATCGGATCGCCCAGGTCGCTTGCGCCGGGAAGGACGGCGCCCGGGACCTCGCTTCCGCCGTCGATCCGGCGGTTGTTGTTCCTGTCCATGAAGGCGTCGTCCTGGTTCGCCTCGAAGATGCCGTCGTTGTCCGTGTCGAACCAGATTATGTCGTCGCCGCCCACGCCGGGGGTCTGGTCGGGACCGTAGAAATTGTAGATCCGGTCGAAGGAGGCGATGGTGCCCAGGCCTGTGCCCAATACGTGGCCCACTATGTCGTCGCCGTCGTTGTAGTCGGCGAGCCCGCCCACGAAGAACTCGAGGTTCGTAAAGGGCGTCATCGGGATGAGGGTCGCGTATATGCTCGTCCTAAGCGCCGTCTCTCCGGGCTCGGCGAAATCGTCCTCGTCCGTGTTACCGAAAATGGGCTCTCCGTTGTTGTAAGTCCCGTCGGCGGTGAGATCGATGATGAAGACGTCGGACCCGAACGAGGTCAGAGGTCCCGAGAACTGCGGGATCGCGGACTCGCCGAAGTCCATAGTCAAGTTGTCCTCCATGCTCTCGGATACGACGGGCTCATCGTCGGAGAGAATGCCGTCGAAATCGAGGTCGAGGAAAGCGAGCGGCGGCGCCGGGTCCAGAAGCGGATCGCCTTCGCTCCAGACTACCGGAGCGGGACCATCGTCTCCGCCTATCACTCCGTCCGCGCGCGCCGTATAGGTCTCTGATTGGTCATGGTCCTCGAAGATCTCGTCGCCGTCGTTGTACTCGCCGGCGGGAGCCGTCTGATCCGCGAAGCGCTCGACGCCGTCTGCCTCGGGGTCCGGGAAGAAGGTGAGAGGAGCTCCGTGCGCCGCGTTGACTCCGTCCTGGCCCTGGTTCAGAGGATCATCGGGGTCCAGTGAGAGAAGACCGGTGAAGCCGACAGCCGCCGGAATGTTGTCGACGAAGATCTCCTCGTCACCGTCATAGAGTGTAGGCTGCAGTGGCAGCGGGTCGCCGGGGTGCGCCTGCGGAGCGCCGAACACGACAAGGTCTGAGTCGTACTCGTCGTTGGCGTCGTCATCGACCCAGATCAGGCCGTAGCCGACGTCGAACGTCCAGCCGGCTTCGAAGCTCGTGCCGGGCGTTCCGTTGAGAGGCGCCGCTCCCAGTATCATTGGCTCGAGCTCATAATTTCCGCTTCCGTTGGTGTCTATGAAGATCCAGTCGCCGGGGAGATCGAAGCCCGCGGGGCCGTTGTCCACGAACAGGAACTCCGGCGCCGGCTGGCCATCCACCTGATACGCATCGAGGAACGCGTCTGCGACGGGCGTCCCAGGAGCGCCCGCCAGAATAATTCCACCGGTGAAATTAAACTCTCCGACGTCCCACTGGCCGTTGCCGTTCGTGTCCTCGAACAAGTCCTCGCCCGTGGCCGGGGTCCAGACGTCGTCCAGGTCCTCGTTCTCGAACATGATGTCGTTGGGGAACGCGGTTCCGGCGTCGCCGCTGACCACCGCGCCGAGGATCACGGGCTCGGCGTCGTACATGTTATTGGCCCGCTCGTCGTCCCAGATAACGTCGTTGACGTTATCGAAGGTCTCGTCCCCGTTCATGTCTCCCCACACTTCCTGCTCCGGAGTGTCGCCGAAAGTGGGGCCGGTCGGATCGGCGGGGGTGCCATCGGCGCCGCTTCCGCCTCCACCGTCGGGAAAGATGACTTCTTCGAGCTCGAAGCCGGTTCCCGCAGGTCCGCTGGCGTCCCCGTCCTCATTGAAGTCGATCCACAGCGGCGTGTTCACATGCATGCTGGGACCGTCTTTGAAGTAGAGGGCGTCGTTAGCCGGGTTGAAACCGAAGGCCGCGGTAGCCCACGCCTCGAGGCCGAACCCTCTGGTCCCCTCGACGGGTTCGACTTCCCACCACACGTCGGTCTCGCCGGCGTCGTACTCGCCGTCCGTATCCGCGTCGACCCAGAGCTCGTCCGCGACGTTCTGATCGTCCTGGCCGGTAAGCTCGTTGTCGCCGGGGTTTCCCCTGTCCGCGAAGACGGTGTTGGCCGGGAACTCAGCGCCCGGGTCACCCGGGACCAGCGCCATGTTCACGTAGCCGGCGAACCCGTTTGTGAAGTCGAAGTAGTCGATCGCGTCGCCCAGGGCGGATGCTCGCTCTCCGGGCATCACCTTGACGTCTTCGACCGGGTTGTCCGCGAGGAAGATGTCCATGGCTAGGACGTCGGTTTGGTTGGGCCCCACTACCTGAGCAGGGGCACCAATGTTGTAGACCTCCGATGCCATGAACGCGAGCACCACGCTTGCTGCCACGGCAAGGAGGGAAAATGTCGTCAGTGCAAAGATCGGCGGCTTACCTCTGCGAGTCATTCTCCTTTCCTCCTTGGCGGAATGGGAGTTTCCTCCACTGTCCTTCTTCCTACCGAAACCTCCTGCAGCGAAACCAAAGCGCCTCACTGTCTCCACAGTCTCTCCTCCTTGGATAGATCCCCAGCTATGACGCTATTTTTCCCCATAACTGCACAAAAGATATGATATCCCGCGACCGCCCTCGCCTCCGGGCTGCGGCACGGGTTACATCTTCCCACATGAACTTTGCCACAATTGAAACAAAGCCGCTGTAAACGAATCCCCCCTCCTAAGCGGAAGTGCAGCTAACTCTTACAGCGTCCTCTAGGAACGCTGCACACCAAGTCTTGCACTACGCAGGGCCTCTAAAACCTCAACCCTGGCATAAGCTTGCGCCAATATACAGATGGCCCTACATACTGTCAAGGGAAAAAATCCCACTAAACAGCCGCATCAGGAATAGGCGAAGCCAATTGTTCACAATGTATTACGGCGCCTTTGTTGAGACTGAAGAGAAGCAAATGCGACCTTTCTCGTTGCCCAAGGCGGGAAATCCGGAACCCGCGGAAAGGCGCTCGGACTTTCTCGAATAAACGCGGTTTTGCGCCTGAGCGCGCTCTAAACGGCGAACTTCACCGTTATCACGTCGCCGTCTCGGACCTCATAGTCGCGGCCTTCGATTTGAAGAAGGCCTTTTTCGCGAGCGGCGGCGATAGAACCGCATTCGATCAGCTCCCGCCAGCCGATCACCTCCGCCTTTATGAAGCCCCGCTGCATGTCCGTGTGTACGGCGCCGGCCGCTTCGGCCGCCGTAGAGCCCCTGGAAACGGACCAGGCCCTGGCCTCGTCCCTAATGACCGTATAGAAGGTGATCCTCCCGCAGACATCCGGCAGGGACTCCAGGATCACCTCGTCTCCCAGCTTTCCTATGCCCTCCGCCTCCATGAACTCCGCGGCGTCTTCGGAGGGCATCCCTCCAAGCTCCATCTCGAGAGGGGCGCAAACAGCTATGGCTTTCGTATCGGGAAAGTTCTCGATGAATTCAGTCGTTATTTGATCTCTGGAGGCGATCGCTCCGGCTGCTCCGGGGTCCTTCTCACCTACGTTCAGCACGGCCAGAGCGGGCTTCAGGGTCATTGGAGCGAAGCCGCTGAGCAGCTTCACCTCATCTCGGCTCAACTCCAACCCGGACAACGGATTTTCGTTCTCCAGCGCGGCCTTGCAGCGCTCCAGGGTCGGGACTTCCAGGGGATTCTCCGGCTTTCGCCCCACCTTGAGCATCTTCTCAATCCGCTCCAGTCTGCCCTCCAGAACGACCAGGTCGGCGAGAATCAGCTCGGAGATCAGCGCTTTCATGTCTTTGGACGGGTCGATGGACCCCTCGGGATGGGGCGCCTGAGGAGATTCGAACGCCCTCAGAACCAGAATGAGGCCGTCCGCGGCTCGCGCCTCAGTATAGGGGTCCCCCGCGCTCCCGGCCCGCGCGCTCCTTCTCTCCGTCCCTGGAGGTAGATCGACAACCGATATGCCGACATGGGTCTTTTTCTTGGGCTTGAGAAGCTCCGCCAGAGCGTCAAGGCGGAGATCGGGCACTTTGAGCGCCGCCCTCCTTGGTCCCGTGCCTCCGGCGGGCTGGGTCCCCTCCCCGCCCGCAAGCAGATCGAATACCGTGCTCTTCCCGGAGTATTTGAGACCGACCAGAGCGACTTCCAAAGGGCTGCGCCTCGAGACGGGATGTGAGCCGTGCTGGGATCGAACCAGCGGCCCCCTGCTTAAAAGGCAGGTGCTCTACCGACTGAGCTAACGGCTCGTCACTGTCTTCTTAGTTAGGCGTACGTAATCATCTGTTCCCTGCTCGATCCCACCGATACCATGGCGATCGGAACGCCCACGGCGCTTGAGACCTGGCCCAGATAGCCCACGGCCTCTCTGGGCAGGTCACTCGGCGCCCTGCAGGATGATGTTGGCCCCTTCCACCCCGGGAAGCTCTCATAGCAGGGTCGGCAGCGATCCAGACTCGCCGCCGAGGCGGGCATCGTCTCCACCCTCAGACCGCCGATATCGTAGCCTGTGCAGATCTTCAGCTCTTTCAGATTGTCCAGCACGTCCAGCTTCGTAACGATGAGGCTGTTCAGACCGTTGACCCTCGCGGAATGCCTCAAGGCTACGCTATCGATCCAACCGCATCGACGCGGCCTTCCTGTCGTTGCGCCGTACTCTTCGCCCGCCTCCCGCAGGGCCTGGGCCTGGTCGGGCGGAAGCTCAGTCGGAAAGGGCCCGCGTCCTACTCTTGTAGTGTACGCCTTCGCCACTCCGACCACCTCTTCGACGTCCGTAGGACCTATTCCCAGGCCCACGCAGGCGCCGCCGGCTACCGGATTGGAAGAGGTAACATAAGGGTAGGTTCCGTGATCGACGTCCAGAAGTGTGCCCTGAGCGCCCTCGGCGAGTATCTCCTTTCCATCCTTTATGGCGTCCCGCAGGACTACCGACACGTCGGCGGCCAGCGGCTTGAGCATCTCACCGAATCCCCTGAGCCTCTCGATCTCCTCTCCGGCGACCGGCGGCTCGAGCACGCCCGGGCTACCCGAAGCCAGCCTTATGGCGTTGGCCATGTACTCTATCCTGTCACGCACGTCCTCGCCGGCGGTGAGGTCGCCCACCCTGATACCCACTCTGGCCACCTTGTCCCTGTAAGCGGGACCGATGCCGCGCCTCGTCGTACCGATCCTCCCGCCCTCGACCGTGTCCTCCTCGATGCTCTCGAGCGCCAAATGGTACCGCGTTATTATGTGGGCCCGCTCGCTTACAAAGAGCCTGCCTTGAACGGAGATCCCGTTCTTCTCCAGCATAGAGACCTCTTCGAAGAAAGCCTCCGGATTGATGACAACGCCGTTGCCCACGACGCACATCTTCCCCTGCCGCAGAACCCCGGAGGGAAGAAGGTGGAGTATGTAAGTCTTCCCGTCCACCACGACGGTATGCCCCGCGTTGGGGCCGCCGGCGTACCTGGCGACGAGTTCCGCCCTCTCGCTGAGGTAGTCCACGACCTTACCTTTTCCCTCGTCGCCCCATTGGGCGCCTACGATAATCCTTACAGGCAATGGATCATCCTTTCGCGCGGGCGCGCGCTATGAACCGGCAGTCAAAAAAAGATCCGCTGCGGCCCGGGGGCCGCCGGAATGCGGGAGACAGATCGCCCTCGCGCTAACAGCGGGGCTCGCCGGGCGCGGGCGACCAGAAGTCTAGCAGAAAGGGGATATCCCGTCAGCTTCGTTCTCTTCAGTAGAAGCGGGGCCCTCGGGGCGGCCCGTCGGCCGTTCCCAGCGGATCAGGGCGCGCTGGAGGACCTCATCCATGGTCTCCACCACCACGACATCGAGGCTTTTCCTGACGACCTCCGGCAGCTCTCCCAGATCCTTTTCATTGGCCTTTGGGACAAGTACGGTGCCTATGCCGTTCCTGAGGGCGGCGACGGTCTTCTCGTTCAATCCGCCCACGGCGAGCACCTTGCCGCGAAGGGTGATCTCGCCGGTCATCGCGACGTCGTTGCGCGTGGGAACGCCCTTGAGCGCGGAGATGAGCGCGACGGCCATCGCCACGCCCGCCGACGGGCCGTCCTTCGGAATCGATCCCTCGGGAATGTGGACGTGCACGTCCATCTTGTCGTAGAAGTCCTTACGCAGACCCAGCGCCTCCGCGTTCGATCTGATATAGCTCATGGCCGCCTGCCCTGATTCGCGCATCACGTCGCCCAGCTTGCCGGTCAGCAACAGCTTGCCCCTGCCCGAGGCCACGGAGACCTCCACCGTCAGAACCTCTCCCCCGGCCTCCGTCCAGGCGAGACCCGTGGCCATGCCTATGCGGTCGGTGGAGGGAACGGGCCTGTCGGTGAACTTGGCGGCGCCGAGATATCTGTGCAGGTTGCCGCAGGTGATCGCGGTCGCCCGCCGCTTTCGGCCCTTGCCTTTGGCCTTTGTCCTCGCGACCTTCCGGCAGACCGCGGATATCTCCCTCTCGAGATTCCTAACCCCCGCCTCACGCGTGTAGGACGTGATTATCTTGTTGAGCGCCGACTCCGAAAGCTTGACGTCGCCGGGCTTAAGCCCGGAGGCCTCCGTCTGCTTTGGAAAGAGGAACTGCCTCGCTATGGCCGCCTTCTCGAAATCAAGGTATCCCGGAAGGCGTATGACCTCCATTCTATCCTTGAGCGCCGGGGGGATCGTGTGGAGCACGTTCGCGGTTGTGATAAACATCACCTCGGACAGATCGAAGTCCACCTCCAGATAGTGGTCGCTGAAGGAGCTGTTTTGTTCGGGATCCAGGGCCTCGAGCAGCGCGGCCGAAGGGTCGCCTCGATAGTCCACTCCGAGCTTGTCCACCTCGTCGAGCAGAAACACCGGGTTCCTGGTTCCGGCCCTTCTGATCGATTGGATTATCCTTCCGGGCATACTGCCTATGTATGTTCTCCTGTGCCCCCTGATCTCGGCCTCGTCACGAACCCCTCCAAGCGAGACCCTGACGAACTCCCTGTCCAGGGCGCGCGCAATGGACCTGCCCAGCGAGGTCTTTCCCACCCCGGGCGGTCCCACGAAACAGAGTATCGGGCCCTTTATCTTTCCCGAGAGCTTCAACACGGCGAGGTACTCGAGGATCCTGTCCTTGACCTTGCGCAGGCCGTAGTGGTCCTCGTCCAGGATCGCCTCGACCTCCTCCATGTCGAGGTTGTCCTTGCTCCGCTTCGACCAGGGCAGCGCGACGAGCCAGTCGAGATAGTTGCGCACGACCGTGGCCTCGGGGGACATGAACGACATCTTGCTCAACCTGTCCAGCTCCCGGGCGGCCTTCTCGTGGATCTCCTTGGGCATCTTCGCTTTCTTCAGTTGTTCAGCCAGCTCCTCCAGCTCCCCGGAGTAGTCGTTCTGCTGCCCCAGCTCCTTCCTTATGGCCTTGAGCTGCTCGTTCAGGTAGAACTCCTTCTGGTTCCGGTGGACCTGGCTCCGCACCTCGCCCTCGATCTTGCGCTCGAGCTTCACGATCTCGAGCTCCGACGCGAGTATCTTGGCGAGCAGATTGAGCCTCGACTCGAGCTCGACGGCTGCGAGCACCTGCTGCTTCGTGCCGATTCGGACCTGAAGATTCGCTGAGACCAGGTAAGAGAGCTTAGCCGGATCCGAAGTATTGTTTATGGTGAGGAGCACTTCATCGGGGATCCGCCGGCTCAGCCTCACGTACTCGTTGAAGGAGTTGAGCATGCTCCGGGCCAGCGCCTCCATCTCCTTGCTCTCGGGGGGTTTTTCGTTCACCGGCTCGATATCGACGGTCATGTGATCTTCCGCCCAATCGAAGCTTCGCGCCCTGGCCCGGCCGAGTCCTTCCACGAGGACCCTCAGCGTTCCATCGGGATGGCGGAAAAGCTGCACTATCCTGACCACCGTGCCTATGCGGTAGAGATCCTCCGCCCCCGGCTCGGCGATGTCCGGCCGCTTTTGCGCGGTTACAAAGACAACGCGTTCGCCCGAGACCGCCTCCTCAACCGCGCTGACGGAGGCCGCCCTGCCCACCAGTAGCGAGCTGGTCACGTACGGATACAGGACCACGTCGCGCAGAGGAAGCAGCGCCAGATTGTCCTCTACTTCGAAGGTCTCCTCCCCGCGCTTTACAACGATCAGCATATGGCTGTCTAAGCCTCCTTCTTCTTCTTTTCTCCCCTGTGAGTGAGGATGGGCGCGGCCTTTGAAGATATGACCTCCTTGGTGACCGTGCACCCGGTAACGTCCATCCTCGAAGGCAGGTCGTACATTATATCCACCATCACGTCCTCTATGACCGCTCTGAGGCCCCTGGCCCCGGTGCCCCTCTTCATGGCCAGCTTGGCGACCTCCTGCAGCGCCCCCTCGGTGAATTCCAGCTTCACCCCTTCCATCTCGAAGAACCTCTTGAACTGCCGCACTATGGCGTTCTTCGGGCGGGTGAGTATCTCGACGAGGGCGTTCTGGTCCAAAGCGTCGAGCGCCGCCACGACGGGCAACCGCCCGATAAGCTCCGGGATAAGGCCGTACTTCAACAGATCGTCCGGCTCGCAGAGGGCGAGTACCTCGCCTATCTGCCGCTCCAGCCTGCTGCGGATCGAAGCCCCGAAACCCATGACCTTCTGGCTGACCCTTCTCTCTATAACCTTGTCGAGTCCCTGGAACGCGCCCCCGCATATGAACAATATGTCCTTGGTGTTCACCTCGATGTACTTCTGCTGCGGGTGCTTCCTGCCCCCTTGAGGCGGGACGTTCGCCACGGTGCCCTCGAGTATCTTCAGCAGGGCCTGCTGGACGCCTTCACCGGAGACGTCGCGCGTGATCGAAGGGTTCTCGCTCTTACGCGCTATCTTGTCGATCTCGTCTATGTACACTATTCCGCGCTCGGCGTTGACCAGATTGAAGTCAGCGTTTTGGAGCAGCCGCACGAGTATGTTCTCGACGTCCTCGCCGACATAGCCCGCCTCGGTAACCGCGGTCGCATCAACTATGGCGAACGGCACCTTGAGGAATCGCGCAAGCGTTCTCGCCAGCAGCGTTTTGCCGGTCCCCGTCGGACCTATCAACAGTATGTTGCTCTTTTCCAGCTCCACGTCATCCGTCGGGCTGCTGGAGAAGATGCGCAGGTAGTGGTTGTACACCGCTACGGAGAGGGTCTTCTTCGCCCTCTCCTGACCGATGACGTACTCGTCGAGTATGCGTTTTATCTCAGCGGGCTTCGACAGCTTTTCCCTGCTGGTCGGATACTCGTGCTCGGTCTCGCCCTCGAGGATGTCGTTGCACAGCTTCACGCATTCGCTGCAGATGTACACCGAGGGCCCCGACACCAGGCGGGCGACCTCTTCCTGGCCCCTGCCGCAGAAAGAACATCTTATGGGATGGGGCGATCCGCTCCTCCTCTTCACTTCCAACTCCTCCGGATTTTGCGTTATATGGGCCGGCACCACCGGTCACGGCGACTGGGCGGATCGCGCCGCTCCGGCGGACTCATCATTTGCGCTTGATTATGACCTCGTCTACCAGTCCGTAGTCTTTGGCCTCGTCGCCGGACATGAAGTAGTTCCTATCCGAATCCCTGCTTATCTTTTCCACGGGCTGCCCCGTGTGCTTGTGAAGTATCTCGTCTATCCTGTGCCTCAACCCCAGGATCTCCCTCGCGTAGATCTCGATGTCGCTCGCCTGCCCCTGGCTGATGCCCAGCGGCTGGTGGATCATCACCCGCGAGTGGGGCAGAGCGGACCTCTTCCCTTTCTCTCCCGCCGCGAGAAGGACCGCGCCCATCGACGCCGCCTGGCCTACGCACATCGTCGCCACGCTGGGTTTGATGAACTGCATGGTGTCGTATATGGCCAGACCCGCGGTGACCGACCCCCCCGGGGAGTTTATGTACAGGTTGATGTCACGGTCGGGGTCATCGGCCTCCAGAAACAACATCTGGGCTATTATCACGTTCGAGACGGTGTCGTCCACCACCGAGCCCAGGAACACTATCCTGTCCTTCAGAAGCCTGGAATAGATATCAAGCGCCCGCTCCCCCCTCGGACTTTGCTCGACTACCCACGGTACCAGCGTCATTGTCTATCCCCCTTGAGGCTGCGGCCTGGGCTTGGACTCGAGTTTAGCGTCAACCTTGTCCATCAACATGTCCACGACCTTCTTGGCCTTCAGTCTGTCTCTGACCCGCTCGGCCATCTCCTTCTCCTCGACGGCCGGCCTGAGCCGGCCGGTCTCCTTCATTCTACGTATCTCGGCGCTGACCTCCTGATCGCCGACCTCGACGCCCTCCCGCTCGGCGATCGCGTCGAGCAGCAGGTCCTTCCGGACCCGGCGGACGACCTGAGGTCTATAGCGCTCCTCGAGGTCCTTTTTCTCCTTCTCGCTCAGCTCGGCCCCCTGCGTCATCGCCTCGACGAATTGTCTGCCCAGCGACTCGACGAGGCTGTCGGGAGCATCGAAGGGATGCCTGGAGAGGAGCTCGTCTATCAGCTTCTCCTCCAACCGCTTACGGCTGGACATGGCCTCCTCGGCTCTCATGTTGTCGGCGATCCGGGCCTCCAGCTGCTCCAAGGTGGCGTAGTCGCTGACCCGCCTGGCAAACTTATCGTCAAGATCGGGCAGTCTCTTTTCCTTGATCTCCTTGACGTCAACGGAATAAGAGACCGACTTCCCGGCGAGCTCCACGTTGGCGAAATGGGCGGGGTAGTTGACGTCCACCCGCTTGACGTCGCCTTCACGGACGCCCTCCAGCGCCTCCGCGAACTCCGGCAGCAAGGAGGAGGAACCCAGCTCGAGCGCGAAGTCCTTGTGCTTCTCGCCGATCGCCTCCCCGGTCTCGGGATCCACGCTCCTGTAGTCGATCACGAGATAGTCCCCAAGGCGTGCCTCCCTGTCAACCTTGTGGAAGTCCGCCTGCGACTCTCTGATCTTGTCGAGCTCGGCGGAGATCTCCGGCTCGCCGATCTCGTAGACCTCGCCCACGATCTCCAGGCCCTCCAGATCCGAGAGGTCCACATCTATCGTCGGCATCACCTCGACGGTCGCCCTGAACTTCAAGGGGCCCCCTTCGATATAGGTTATGTCCCCGAAGGTGGCGCTCGTGACCGGCATCAAGTCCGTCTCCTGGAGGGCCTGACGATAGGCGTCGGTCACCGCCTTCTGATAGAACTCCGCCTTTATGGTATCGGCGTACTTCTGCTCTATAAGGTCCCTGGGCGCCTTGCCCTTCCTGAACCCCGGCACGGACACCTTCTTGCGCAGCTCGGCAACCACCTCCTCGCGCTGCCGCCGCGCGTGCTCGGGGGCAAGTTCCACCTCCAGGGTCTTTTTCCACTTCCCCTCTTCCTTGACGTCCACCTTGACCATGTCTGGTTTTCCTTTATTGATCAGTCCATCTCAGACCGGAGACCGGCCCGCGGCCCGGCCGAGAGCGGCCGCTCCGCCCTGGCGTACCTGTCCCCGGACCCTAACCCATCAAATCGACGCCGGACCCGCCGGCCGGAACGAGGGCGCTGCGCACGGCCCGGTCGGCGGGTGGTGCGAGAGGGGGGACTTGAACCCCCA
Source organism: uncultured bacterium (assembly GCA_964531335.1). Taxonomy (GTDB): domain Bacteria; phylum Eisenbacteria; class RBG-16-71-46; order CAZHEV01; family CAZHEV01; genus CAZHEV01. Next base: position 145,673 of record CAZHEV010000005.1, read on the forward strand.
TGAGTTTCCTCACTGGATCCTAAGTCCAGCGCGTCTGCCAGTTCCGCCACTCTCGCCGCCCGGTTTCCGCGAACACACGATCAGCCAGAGTAGTACCTAAGGCCCTGCAAGGCAAGTATAACAGCGCGGACTAATACCTTCAAGGAAGGCAGGGGGGCGGAGGCCGGAGGGGCCCCTCACCCCCCGCGGGAGCGGGTATGAGAACAGGGCACGTTATCAGAAGAAAGTCCACCCTAAGGTGAACTTGAAGTCGGGGGAGTCCGCTAGCCCGGCCTTGGCCTCGAGGAAGAACCGGTCCCCGCCGGAGAGGCCTTTCTCTATTCCGGCCAGGATGTTGAGGCCGAGCTCCGTCTCGGTATCGTCGCCCAGTCCATTACCGTCGAAGGACAGGAAGTTGATCCCCAAACCTCCTCCGGCGTAAGGGGTCCATACGTCCCAGTTCTCTCTGAAGCGATAGGAGCCTTCGAGGTTGACGGCAAGAAGGGTCAGATCATCACCGATGCCCAACTCGACGTTAGGTTGAAAGCGAATGTGCCTCGCAAAGTGTCCGAAATCCATATGGGCGCCGAAATGGAACTGGTCCGGGTCTATGGTGGCTCCCAACCGCGGTCCCCAGCCACGATACCCGACGTCGTCCTGCGCCGCCGCCGGGGCAACTCCAAGGAAAACAATCGAAAGCACAACCGCAAAGACTCGCATCTCCTGTCCCCTTTCTCAATGCCGGCGGTCTTACATGAGTCTTTCCACTTAAGAGCCCGCCGCCGAGAGGGCCTGTGGACTCGAGCGCAACACGATGCGGAGCCCCCGCCTGCGCCGCTCGCCTTCCCGCCATCTTCGCAACGCCCGGGCCGCCATTATAGAGGGGAATCCCTTATTCCATGGCAGGGGATCGTCCGGACCGCAGGCAAGGCGCGCACCTCAGCCCTTCGAGGCGAGCTCCTCCGCGACGGCGTCTCCTATCTCCGAGGTGGACATGCCGCTCTTGGTGGTGAGCGAGCTGACCTTTCCGTTTACCAGGCAGTACTCGACCGCGTCCTCGACCGCGAGGGCGGCGTCAGCCTCGCCGAGAAAGTCCAGCATCATCTGCACCGCCGCGATCGAGGCTATGGGGTTCGCCACGCCCTTGCCGGCGTGCTTCGGGGCGGAGCCGTGTATGGGCTCGAACATCGACACCTGACCCGGATGTATGTTGCCCGAGGCGGCGACGCCCATCCCGCCCTGAAGCATGGCGCCCAGGTCGGTTATGATATCCCCGAACATATTCGTCGTGACTATGACGTCGAACCAATCGGGGTTCTTTATCATCCACATGCAGGCGGCGTCCACGTACGCATGATCTTTTTCTATCTCGGGGTACTCCTCGCCCACCTCCTGGAAGACCCTCGTCCAGATATCCTGGGCCCTGATTGCGTTAGCCTTGTCCACGAGCGTCAGGCGCTTCTTGGCGTCCCGCTTCCGGCAAAGCTCGTACGCGTACCTTACGCAGCGCTCCACGCCGTCCCGGGTGTATATGAGCTCCTGAACGGCGACCTCGTGCGGCGTGCCTTTCTTCAGGATCCCCCCCAGCCCGGCGTACACGTCCTCGGTGTTCTCCCGGACGACAACCATATCGAGGTCTTCGGGCTTTATGTTCTTCAGCGGGGTAAGATGTTCGGCGTAGAGCTTGATCGGTCTCAGGTTGATATAAAGGTCGAGCTTGAATCTTATCCCGGCTATGACGGCTCTTTCAACCAAGCCGGTCTCTACGCGCGGATCGCCTATTGCGCCCAGTAGGATCGCGTCCCTTTTTCTCAGATCGTCTATGACGGAATCCGGAAACAACTCCCCCGTCTTCAGGTAGTGCTCCGAGCCGTGCGGGTACTCCGTGAGCTCGGTCTTGAAGCCGTGCTTCTCCGCCGCCACCGCCAGGACCTTCAGGGCCTCCTCGATCACCTCGTGCCCGATGCCGTCCCCCCGGAGAACCGCTATATCGTAAACCCTGTCCTCTTTCATCCCTTCTCCCTCAGTCGTCCCTCAGCTTGGATACGACATAGTTCATCAGTCCTCCGGCGTCTATTATCTCCCTAATGAAAGGAGGGAAGCCGCCGGCCTGGCAGCTCTTTCCGCTGCTCAGATTCACTATCGTCCCGGAGGCGGGATCGATCTCAAGCCTGTCGACCGCCTTGGCGCCCGCCACCGCGTCGGGGCACTCGAAGATGGGAAGCCCGACGTTAATGGAGTTACGGTAGAATATCCTGGCGAAAGACACGGCCACCACGGCGCCGACCCCGCATGACTTGATGGCAAGCGGGGCGAGCTCCCGCGAGCTGCCGCAGCCGAAGTTGTCCTCCGCCACTATTATATCCCCCGGCTCCACGGCCGAGGCGAAGCCCTTGTCAAGGTCCTCCAGAGCGTGAGGAGCGATATCCTCGGGCTCGGAGAGATGGCAGTACCTGCCGGGGATTATCACGTCCGTGTCAACGTTCTTGCCGTAGCGCCAGACCTTGCCCTGTATCTTCATCCCTCTACCTCTGGTCTCCCAGCTCGTCGGGGGTCGCGATTCTGCCGAGCACCGCGCTGGCCGCCGCCACCGCCGGCCCCGCCAGGTACACCCGGCTCCCGGGGTGTCCCATCCTTCCCACGAAGTTCCTGTTGGTCGTGGCCACGCACACCTCGCCGTCGGCGAGGACCCCCATGTGTCCCCCGACGCATGCGCCGCACGTCGGCGTGCTCACCGCGCACTGAGCCTCGATGAGCGCGCTTATTATCCCCTCCTTCAGGGCTTCCTTGTACACTCGCTGACTGCCGGGCAGTACTATCGCGCGCACCTGCGGCGATACCTTCCTGCCTTCGAGCACCCGCGCGGCCTCGCGCAGGTCCTCGAGCCTGCCGTTGGTGCAAGCGCCGATGAGGGCCTGGTCGATCCTCGTCTCGGGCAGGTCTCTCACCGGCCTTACCTTATCCGGAAGAGGGGGCTCGGCGACCACGGGCTCTATCTCCGAAAGATCTATCTCGAGCGTTCGCTCGTACTCGGCGTCCGGGTCCGGATTGGCGGCCTCCCAGGCCCTGTCCGCCCGGCCCTCGAGGTATGCCTCGGTAACTTCGTCCGCGGGGAATACGCCGGTCTTCGCGCCGGCTTCTATGGCCATGTTGGCGATCGTCAGCCGGTCGGACATCTTGAGTCCGGCCACGCCGTCTCCGGTGAACTCGAGGCTCTTATAGACGGCGCCGTCCACGCCCAGCACCCCGACTGCGGTAAGCACTACGTCTTTGGCGCAGGCCCAACCTGTCAGCGCCCCGCTCAGCACCACCTTTATCGAAGCCGGCGCCCGCAGCCATACCTCGCCCGTGGCGAAGGCCGCGGCGACATCGGTGCTGCCGACGCCGGTCGCGAAGGCCCCGAGAGCCCCATAGGTGCAGGTGTGGGAGTCGCCACCTATTATGAGCTCCCCTGGCGCGATGAGCCCCTCCTCGGGGATAAGCACGTGCTCGATCCCCATCCTGCCTATCTCGAAGTAGTTGGATATCCTGTGGCTGCGGGCGAACTCCCGGAAGATCTTGGCCAGCTCCGCGGCCTGTATGTCCTTGTTCGGCGTGAAGTGGTCCGGGACCAGGATCAACCGGTCCTTGTCGAAGATCCTTTCGATGCCGGCCTTGCGCATCTCACGTATGGCCAGCACGCCGGACAGCTCGTTCGCCAGGACCCAGTCCACCTTCGCGCTGACTATTTGACCCACCTCAACGCCGTCCAGCCCGGCATGCCGGGCGAGGATCTTCTGTGCCGTCGTCTGCTTGGTCGTCATAATCAAGTCTTAGCCTTGCGGGGGGAAAGTAACTTCGAAGCGATGACCAGGCGCTGAATCTCGGAGGTGCCTTCGTAAATCTCCATGACCCGCGATTCGCGATAGTATCGCTCTACCTTGTACTCCTTAGTGTAACCGTAGCCGCCGTGGATTTGGAGCGCTTTGTGTGCTATCCAGGTCGCCGCCTCGGAAGCGTACAGCTTGCACTTCGCTGACGCGTCCGAGTAGGATTGACCGCTGTCCTTCAGCCATGACGCGTGGTAAGTGAGCAGCCGCGCCGCCTCGAGCTTGACCGACATCTCCGCGATCATCGACTGGATCGCCTGTAGTTTGGCCAGCGGCCGTCCGAACTGCTCTCTCTGCTTGGAGTAGGAAACCGCCTCCTCGAGCGCCCCCTGCGCCACTCCAACCGCCTGTCCGGCGACGCCTATGCGGCCGCTGTCGAGAGTTGACAGAAAGACCTTGAAACCCTGTCCTTCCTCCCCGAGCAGCGCCTCCTCGGGCACCCGGCAGTCCTCGAAGATCAACTCGGACGTGGGCGAAGAGGCGACCGCCATCTTCTCCTCGTCCTTGCCCGCGGAGAAACCGGGGGTCGTCGCTTCAACCATAAAGGCCGAGATACCGCGCGTTCCGGCCTCGGGGTCCGTCATCGCGGTGATAATCACGAAGTCGGCCACGGAGCCGTTCGTGATGAAGGTCTTTGTGCCGTTTATCACGTACTCGGCTCCGTCCTTGACCGCCGTTGTTTTCTGCGCCCCCGCGTCGGAGCCCGCGCCGGGCTCGGTGAGAGCGAACGCCCCCAGCAGCGAGCCCTCGGCCGCCCCTTTCAGATACCGGCTCTTCTGGTCCTCGGTGCCGTACTTGAGAAGAGGCGGGGCGAGCAGAGAGTTGTGCAGATTGAACGTCATGCTCGCGGCGGCGCTTCTCTTGGTGATCTCAATGACCGCTAAGATATAGGCCAAGAAGGAGGCGCCTACGCCTCCGTATTCCTCGGGGACAGTGATGCCCAGGAGCCCAAGCTCCGACATCTTGTCCACCAGGTCCCGAGGGAAGTCCTTGTTTCTGTCGAGCTCGTCCGCGCGCGGAGCCAGCTCCGCTTCCGCGAAGTCCTTCGCCGCTTTCTGTATCAGCAGCTCTTCATCACTAAAATCGAAGTTCACTGTCTCTCCAACTTGTTCCCGCCGGCGCCCGCCGGCGCCGGGCGAAGCCGCTACTTGTTCTTGAACTCCGCCTTCCTCTTGTCCAGGAACGCCTTGAGCCCTTCCTTCATGTCCTCGGTGGCCGATACCAGTCCGAACAAGTTCGCCTCCAAGTCGCAGCCCTCTCCGAAGGACATCTCCAAGCCCTTATGGACGGCTTCCATCGCGAACCGCACGGCTATCGGCCCCTTTGACAAGATGGTCTCCATCATCTTCTCGGCCTGCGACAGAGCCTCTCCGGGCTCCACGACCTTGTTGACCAGTCCGATCCGATGGGCCTCCTGCGCGTCTATCATCTCGCCGGTCATCACCAGCTCCAGCGCCAGCCCCTTTCCCATCAGCCTCGCGAGCCTCTGGGTCCCCGCGAACCCTGGGATGATCCCTAGGTTCACCTCGGGCTGGCCGAACTTCGCGTTGGACGAGGCGACCCTCAGCGTGCAGGCCATCGCCAGCTCGCAGCCTCCCCCGAGAGCGAAGCCGTTCACGGCCGCCACCACGGGCTTGCCCAGGTTCTCGATCGTCCGGAAAGCATCCTGCCCGTGAAGCGCGAACTCCCTGGCGCCCATGGGCGAGAGATCCGCCAACTCGGATATGTCGGCTCCGGCGACAAAGGCCTTGTCCCCCGAGCCCGTCACTATCACCCCCATTACCTCGCCGTCGGCCTTCGCCTCCAGGAAGGCGGACTTGAGCTCGGCCACCGTAAGCGAGTTCAGGGCGTTCATCACCTTCGGGCGATTCACCGTAACGTATGCTATCTTGCCCTTCTTCTCGTACAGCACGTTCTCATACGCCATCACTGCCTCCTTCGCGCGCCCGGATGTCATGGAAGACGGCCGTCTCTTCGCCGGCCGTCCCTTCCACCCCGGCCGTTCCGGCCGTTCCGGCTCGCGGGATCCCTCACCCAACGAGCGCGGGATACGGCCGCGCGGGCGAATCCCGCCTACTTGGTGTAATCGTAGAAGCCCTTCCCTGTCTTTCTCCCGTGCTGCCCGGCCGTCACCATCCGCTTGAGAATCGCGGGGGGCGCGTACCGCGCATCCTTGAACTCGTCGAACAAGACGTTGGCTATATAATAGGTGGTGTCCAAGCCGATGAAGTCCATCAACGCCAGCGGCCCCATGGGATAGCCGCAGCCCAGCCTCATGCCCTCGTCGATGTCCTCTCTTGACGCCACCCCTCGCTCCAGGGCCCTCACCGCGTCCAGCAGGTAGGGGATAAGAAGCAGGTTCACCACGAAGCCCGGGCTGTCCTTGGCCACGATCGGATGCTTGCCGAGCGATCTCACCCACTCGGCGCAGGTCTCTATCGTCTCGACCGAGGTCGCAATCCCCTTGACGATCTCTACCAGCTTCATGACCGGAACCGGGTTGAAGAAGTGCAGCCCCAGGAACTTGTCCGGCCTGCTCGTAGATCCCGCCATCTCCGTTATGGAGATAGCCGAGGTGTTGCTCGCGAAGATCGCGCGCGGTGAGCACAAGTCATCCAGGAGCCCGAACGTCTCTGTCTTGAGCCGCGGCTCCTCTGGGATGGCCTCCACGATGAGATCGCAGCCGGCGAGGTCGTCCATGGCGAGCGTGGCCGTGATCCTGTCGAGGGCCGCACCTTTGTCCGTCTCCGTTATCTTCCCTTTCTCGACGGCGCCGGTAAGGGACTTCTCAATGCGGTTCATTCCTCTCTCGAGGAATCGGCCCTCCGCCTCCCGAACCACCACTCCGTAGCCCGCCAGGGCCGCAACCTGCGTGATCCCGCTTCCCATGAGCCCGCAGCCGACGACACCGACACTCCTGAGCTCCATATGTCATCGCCCCCCAAGTCGCCGGGATCGGAACTGCATCCCGCGATCGCCCGCGCCGGGTGCTACCCGGAACCCACCCGGACCGTCGATCAAGGCCTCGAACGAGGTCCGCGATCAGCGCGTGTCGTGGCACGACACGCCCGCGCTCCTACATCACTACTATGGATCTGAGCGACTTACCGCCTCTCAGCAAATCGAAGGCATCGTTTATCTCGTCCAATCCGAAGCGGGCGGTGACCATCTCCTTCACCTTGATCTTGCCACCCCGGGCCATGTCCACGATTCTCTTATAGTCGACCGGCCTGCAACCGAGGGAGCCGACGATCTCCATCTCTCTGAACATTATCCTGGCCGCGCTGATGGTCACGTCTTTGTTCGTGTATCCGACTATGCAGAGCCTGCCGCCGGTCTTCAGGGACGAGAACGCCTGCTCTATGGTCATGGGGTTGCCGATGGCCTCGATAGCGATGTCAGCGCCGCCGCCCGTCAGCTTCCGCACTTCCTTCGCCGGGTCCACGGCCTTGGCGTTTACCGTCTTCCATGCCCCGAACTTCGACGCCGCGCGCAGCTTGTCGTCGTCTATGTCCACCACCACGACCACCGCCCCGGCCGCCACGGCGACCTGCGCCACGTTCATGCCCACGCCCCCGCATCCGTAGATGCACACTATGTCGCCGGGCCGGACCTTGGCCCTGTTCTTAACCGCGTGATAGGGAGTGGATATCGCATCTGCTATAATGCAGCCCTCTTCCAGCGGAATCTCCTCCGGCATGTGAAGACAGTCCTTCGCGGGCACGACGGTGTACTCCGCGTAGGCGCCGTCGATGTTGTTTCCGAGCATCTGCATGTTGCGGCAGATGTTCTCCCTGCCCGTGCGGCAGTACTCGCAAACACCGCAGGTGAAAACCGCCGGGATGAGAACGCGGTCGCCCTCGGCGAAGCCCTCGACCCGCTCGCCGGTTCCCGCCACCGTGCCGGACGCCTCATGGCCGAGTATCATCGGGGGTTTCTTGAAAGTGGGCACGCCTTCATCGATGTAACCGACGTCCGTGTGGCAGACCCCGCAGGCGGCCACCTTGACAAGGATCTCGCCAGGCCCGGCTTTCGGAGTCTCGACTTCTTCGACCTTCAGAGGTTGTTTCGGTCCGTAGAAAACCGCTGCTTTCATATCACCCGCACCTCCTGAACCGAGTGGAGAGCACAATAGGGCTTCATAGCAGGATCCGACGCCTTCGCGGCCGGGGACAGACACCCCCCGCCTCCGGCTCCGGGGTCGCGCCCGGGCGACGAGCCCCCGCGCAAGCCGATCATCGAGGGGTTTCTGCTCCGTAACGCGCCTCTAGATCGGGACCGTGCCGGCCGCCGGTCTCATCGCGGCCGGCAGGGGATCTTGCTTCCTGGTGATGCCTTTCGAGCAGGTCTGGGTCTTGCGTAACTGAATGCAGGGCAAAAGGCTGTCCCCGTGCGCTGTCCTGCGAGGATAAGCGCCAAGACTTATGCTGTCAACGAAAATGGGGCTCGTCGAGGCGGCGCACCTCGTTGACAGCCCGTTCAATACCTGGTACACTGGCGGCCGTTGCACGCGCACCTGCAGATCCTACCGCCTGTATTCCTGTAATCTGACAGGCCGATTCAAGGTAGATTCAATTTGGACGGAGGCGTCGCTGAACCATCGCGCCAAAGGCACCCCCGGCTCACTCCAGAGGAGGCATCATGAATGCCGTTGTCTGCATCAAACAGGTCCCTGAAAGCCCGGACCCGAAGGATATTCGTTTCGAAGGCCACGCTTATTCACTGTCCAGCGAAGGAATACCGCACGTAATCAATCCATTCGACCTGTACGCGCTCGAAGAGGCGTTGCGGATGAAGGACGCCCACGGCGGCTCCGTCACCGTGCTGACCGTGGGCCCGGAGAAGGCGCTGGAGGCGCTCCGGGAGGCTATAGCCATGGGCGCGGACAAGGCCGTTCTGTTGAACGATCCGGCCTTCAAAGGAGGCGACAGTCTCGCCACCGCCCGTGTCCTGGCGGCGGCGGCCAAGAAGGTCGGCGACTTCGACGTGGTCCTTTGCGGCATGCAGTCCATAGACGCCGCGACCGCCCTGGTGGGGCCGGCGGTAGCGAGGCTGCTGGGAATCCCCCAACTGACGTACGTCGCGAAGGTGGAAGGCATCGACTTCGACGCGAAGAAGGCAACGGTGCACAGGATGCTCGAGACCGGCAAAGAGGTCGTGGAGAGCACGCTTCCCGCGGTCATCACCGTCGTCAAGGATATCAACCAGCCCAGATTCGCCTCCTTGTTGAAGGTCAGAAAGGCCTCGAAGGCGGAGATCCCGACCTGGTCCGCCGGCGACCTGGGCCTAGACGCCTCCAAGGTCGGCGAAGCCGGCTCCCCCACGAAGCTCACCGGCAGCAGCCGGCCTGAGGCTCGAAAGGGCGGAGAGGTGATCGAAGGTGAGCCGGCCGAGGTCGTCGACAAGCTGGTGCAGAAGATACTCGACACCAAAATACTGTAGGCGGGCGCCGTTGGGTTTTCTTGCCGATAGAACAGGAGGATGGAAAGTGACTGGAGCAAACGGTGGAGCAATCTGGGTCCTGACGCCGGTGACCGATGGAAAGCCGGCCAAAGCCGGCTTGGAGCTGCTGGGCAAGGCCCGGCAACTTGCCGACTCTTCCGGCGCCGAGGTGGGCGCCTTGCTGCTCGGTCCGGGGGTCAAGGGGCTGGTGGGGGAGGTCGGTTCCTACGGCGCCGACGCGGCCTACGTCGTCGAGAGCCCCGTGCTTGAGAAATACAGGACATCGCCGTACGTGAAGGCCATAGCCGCGCTGGCGAGAGAGCACTCGCCGGCCGCCATTTTGATCCCGGGCGACATTCAGGGAAGGGACCTCTCCGGCGCGCTCGCGGCCGAGTTGGAGACCGGGCTCGCCCCGGACTGCGTGGACTTGAAGGTCAACGAAGAGAGCGGGCTGCTTCAGTTCATAAGGCCCACTTTCGGCGGCAGCCTCCTCGCGACCATAGAGTGCCCCGAGGCCAGGCCTCAGATGGCGACGGTGAGGCCGAAGGCCTTCCCGGTTCCCGAGCCGGACACTTCGCGGCAGGCCAAGGAGGTGACGGTCGAAGTTTCCCTCAGCGAGGACGAGGTGCCCACCAAGGTCACCGGTTTCGTGGAGGAAAAGGGCGCGGTGAACCTGGCCGACGCCGACATAATCGTATCCGGCGGACGCGGCATGGGCTCGCCTGAGAACTTCGAGATACTTCAGAAGCTGGCGGACGTTATCGGTGGGGCCGTAGGCGCCTCGAGGGCCGCGGTTGACGCCGGCTGGATAGAGTACCCGCACCAGGTGGGACAGACCGGCAAGACGGTCAAGCCGCGACTGTACATCGCCTGTGGAATATCGGGAGCCATCCAGCACATAGCGGGCATGAGGACGTCGGACATAATAGTCGCCGTCAACAAGGACCCCAACGCCCCGATATTCAAGGTCGCGAGCTTCGGCGTGGTCGGCGACGCGCACGAGATAGTCCCCTTGCTCACGGAGAAGTTCAAGGAGGCGCTCTCCAAGTAGGCGCGAAAGACACGGCGAGCGTCCAGCCCGGCCTCCGAGGGTCCGGGCGGAGATTCGCGGGCTTACTCAGCCGGGCGTCATGGCAAGGTGCCCGGCTATTTCTCCTTCCAGACGGGAGCCCTTTTCTCCAGAAACGCGGACAGGCCTTCCTGGGCATCCTCCGTCTTCATCAGCTCGTCCAGGTAGATGTCCTCGACCCCGCCCAGGGCCCTCTCGAAGTCCAGCTCCAGACCGTCGAGCACCGCTCGCTTGTTCAATCTGAGAACCGGACCGCTCAGGGCGGTCAATGTCTTGATGGTCTCATCCACCACGCGATCGAAGCTGTCCTCCGGAACGGCCCTGTTGATGAGCCCCATCCGGGACGCCTCCACGGCGTCGATGGTCTCTCCGGTCAGAAGGAGCTCGAGCGTGCGCCTCGATCCTATCATCTTGGGAAAGAAGGCGGCCGCCACCGGAGCAATGACCCCAACCTTGATCTCCGGCTGCCCGAACTTTGAGTTCTCCGAAGCTATGACCAAGTCGCAGAAGGTGGCCAGCTCGCAACCTCCTCCCAGGCACACCCCTTTGACCGCGGCTATGGTGGGAGTCATCATTCGCGACATTATGTGGAATACCCTGTGAAAGGAGGAGATCATGCGATCGGCCTTCTCTCGCGTGTGGTCCAACACGTCCACGCCCGCGCAGAAGGCCTTGCCCTCGCCTTTCAGCAAGAGGATCTTCGGCTCCTCCTCGGTGACGCTCTTGAGAGCAACCGCCAGCTCGTCCAGCATCTGAATATTCATTATGTTAAGCGGAGGCCTGTTGAGAGTGATAGAGGTCACCGTGTCGCTCTTGTCATAGATTATGGTCTTGAACTCGTCCCCCATCGCGTCCCCTCCTTGACCGGATCTCGTACGGCTCGGCTCAATGCGGCTCGGCGGCCAACCGAAACCGGCGCTCTAGATGTACTGCCCCCCATCGACCTTTATCACTTCTCCCGTGACGTGACCGGCCATGTCCGAGACCAGGAAGGCCACGACTTCCGCGACGTCCTCCGGCCGGCCCAACTTGCCCAGAACGATCTCCTCGAGCGACTTGTTCTTTGCCTCCTCCGGCATCGCGGACACCATCTCGGTCTCTATCAGTCCCGGCGCCACGGCGTTGACCCTTATGCCGTACCTGCCGAGCTCCCTGGCCGCGGACTTGGTGAGCCCGACTATTCCGGCCTTGGAAGCCGCGTAGTTGGACTGGCCGAACTTGCCCCTAAGGCCGTTGATCGAGGTCACGTTGACTATCGTCCCGCTCTTCCGCTCCCTGAACAAAGGCGCCGCGCTGCGAAGGAAGTTGAAGTATCCCTTAAGGTTTACTTCAAGGACGGTGTCCCACTGCTCTTCTGTCATCTTCCACAGGACGCCGTCCCAGTTGACTCCGGCGTTGTTGACCAGCACGTCGAGCCCGCCCAGCGCCTCCACGACCTTCTCCACGGTCTTGCGGGCGTCCTCGAAAGAGCCCACGTCGGCTCTGACCGCAAGCGACTTTCGCCCGAGCTTCTCCACCTCCGAGGCGATGGCCTTGGCCTCGGCCTCGTGCTTTCTGAAGGTGAACGCCACGTCCGAGCCGTATCTCGCCAAGGTAAGCACGGTGGCCTTGCCGATGCCCATGCTTCCGCCCGTCACCAGCGCCTTCTTCCCCTCTAGATTCATGGCCGCCTCCCTATCTCTCCAACACCATGGCCATTCCCAGGCCTCCGCTGATGCACAAAGTCACAAGTCCCCTCTTCGCGCCTCTGCGCTTCATCTCATGCGATATGGTTATTATCTGTCTGACTCCGGTCATCCCGATGGGATGCCCCAGGGCTATCGACCCTCCGTTGACGTTGGTCTTCTCCCAGTCGATGGGGATCTCCTTGGCGACCGCCAGCACCTGCCCGGCGAAGGCCTCGTTGAGCTCCACCACGTCGAAGTCGTCCATGGTGAAGCCGGTCTTCTCGAACAGCTTCTTCACGGCCGGCACCGGGCTTATGCCCATCAAGGTCGGATCGACTCCGACCTGCGTAATCGGTCCCACGTAGGCGAGCGGCTCGATCCCCCTCGCCTTCATGGCGTCCTCCGACATCAACACGACCGTGCCGGCGGCGTCGGTTATGCCGCTGGCGTTGCCCGGGGTGATGGTCCCGTCCTTCCTGAACACGGGCCGGAGCTTGGCGAGGTCTTCCATCTTGCAGCCGTACCTCGGATGCTCGTCGATCTCCACTACCTTGACGTTGCCCTTGCGGTCCTTGACCTCGACCGGTTCTATCTCGTCCTTGAAGACGCCGGCGTTCAGCGCCGCCTCCGTCCTCTGCTGGCTCATCAACGCGTACTCGTCCTGCTCCTCGCGGGGTATCTTGTAGATGCCTATCAGCTTCTCCACGGTCTCGCCCATTATCATCTCGGCGATCGGGCAGAAGAGCCCGTCACGGTACATGCCGTCGAGAACCTTCGAGTGTCCCATGCGATATCCCCAACGAAAGTCCTCAAGCATGAACGGCACTCGCGTCATGTTCTCAGTACCGCCCGCGACCACTATTTCGGCGTCGTCGAGCATGATGGCCTGGGCGCCCAGCTGGACGGACTTGACGCTGGAGCCGCAAGCCTTATTGATCGTATAGGCGGGCGTGGCATCTCCCATGCCCGACCTGAACGAGATCTGCCTGGCCGGGTTTGGGCCGCTTCCCGCCTGGCGCGCGTTGCCGTAGATGAACTCGTCGACGTCCTTGCCGTCCACGTTGGCCTTCTTCAGCGCCGCCACCGTGGCGTGTATGCCGAGATCGACCGCCGTGACGTGTGTAAATGCACCCAGGAATTTGCCCACCGGCGTTCTGACCGCGGAGACAATCCCCACCCTCCTGGCCATATGAGTCCCCCTTCCCTACAAATCTAATGTTGTCGTGAGTCCCCGACGCCTCGAATGAGGCTGGTAGAATACTACGGTCGGGAGGGCCTACTGTCAACTTGCCGGAGGTTCGGCGGCCGCTCGATCCGTCAGGGGGACGGAGGCGCGTGCGCCGACGCCGCTCGCGGCCGTGAAGGGCCGTACCCCACTGCGTTGACTATGTAGTAGCAGAGATTGTAGTCCCTGTATGAGTTTATACCGAGGAGGATCTCGTGGGCCGCCTCCCTGAAGCGTCCCTGCATGGCGTAGATGGTGCCGAGATGCAAATGAGACTCGAACTGCATTCGCCCCCACTCCGGGTATATCGCCAGGGCGCGCTTGTACTGGCGCTCGGCGGCCTGTAGAAGGCCCTTCGCGGCGGCCTCGTCGCCTTGGATGAACACCTCCGTGGCCTGCATTCTCTTTTCCGCGCGCTCCCTTATCAGCGCCTCGCGGGCGGGACCCTTGGGCACCTCCTCCCAGTCCGCGCTGGTGTGCATCTCGGGCTCGGCAAGCGCGAGCGTGGTGTCTCCCATCGCGAAGAGAAGGCGCCGCTTCGCCCCCTCCATATCGCCCTTCACCGCGCGAAGTATTCCCAGGGACAGGTTGGCCTCCACGTCGAAAGGCCGCTCGGCAACGATCCGCGAGAATCGGTCCTCGGCCAGATCGTACCGGTTCGCGGTTACGTAGTAGGTTCCCGCCGTCCCCAGGTACAAAGGGTTCGGGCGGACCTTCCAGGCCTCGGACAACGCGTCCGCGGCGGCCAGTGTGTCGCCTCTCGAAATGTGGAAGGTGCCGAGCTCCTCGAACGCCTTGGCTCTTCCCCTGAGATCCCAGGGGCTCGGGGCGGAGGCCTCGACGGTGAGCTTCTCGGCGGCCAGCTCAGGGTCGGGGGGGATGGAAAGGACCGGCAGAAGGTGCACAAGAGATAATGCAACGCAGCCCAGCACCGCGGCGCGATAACGAAGCGTGTCGCGGATTGCCTCCATTATCCACCAAGCCCCGAAGGCGGTCATGCAAAGTCCGGCCGGACCGTAAATGCCCCACGATCGAGGCGGCCCGGCGTAGTGCGAGGACAAGAACGCGAGGACGACCGTGGCCAAGGTCGTAAAGCCCAGGAACGAGAACACGGGCCCCCTGCCGCCTCCGGTCAGGCGTCTGAGGGAAAGCAACGCGGCGGCGGCCAGCGCAAGGCCCGCCGGGGCCGCAAGGAGAAGGCCGTTGAATGTTCCCCAGATTCTCTCCAGGAGCCAGCCCGCGACCATCAGAAGAGATTTAAGCGCGCCGCCCTCGCCGGCGGACCCGGCCACAACGCCCGAGCGCGCGCCCGATCCGGTCGCCCAAACGGCCTTCACGTTCGTGACGTACTCAGAGAAAGCCGATCGCCCGGCAAGCTCCATGGCCGCAAGGAGGACGAGAAAGACGGCCCCTGAACCGACCAGAGAGATCCAGAACAGCCGCCGCCTGTCGGGCCCCGCCTTGAGCCCGGCCAGATAAGCCCATGCGGGCAGGAGAGCGAGCCCCACAGGGTGCGCCATCGCCGCGACGATGGCGGCCGGCCCGGCCCATGCGTGGGAGGCGCGATACTCGAGAGCCGCCGTTCCCAACGCGATGAAAGCCGCCGTTGCGGCGAGGGCCAGGGCCAGGTCCGCCCTGGCGCTCATGAACACCAGGGCCGCCCCGGATAGAACCACCAGAAGGGCGGCCCCGGATCTTCCCGATGAGCGGTTGCGCGGCGGAAGCAAAACTAAAAGACACACCATGGCGGCACCGAACGCGGTGCAAAGGATTCGACCTATCATGTGCACGTCGTCACCGGCCGGGCCCGAAAGCCAATCAGCCGGCGGCTCCAGGATCATAGGTATGGCGGCGGCGCCCGAAGCCCCGGACTCCGCGGACGTATAAGGATAGTGGAAGATCCACCCTCCCGCCGCGATCTCCGGCACGCCCGCCCACCATATTACGGCCACGGCCGATCCGCCGGCCAGGACGACCGCGACAGCCTTGTCGCCGAGGACCCGCAGGTGGCGGTTGCCCGCCGCGGCGCCCAACGGGGCCATGACTATTTCGCCGAGAGGCGGGACCAGGAACAGGAGGGTCAGGAACACCAGCCCGACCACCGAGGAAGCGAGCAGGGGATAGAGGGTATTGGCGCCCCACAACCAGCCGGGGGCCGCGAGATAGGCGACGGCGTGCAGGACGGCCACCGCCGCGGCCAGGCCGGAGGTCAATACGACCGCCCGCCGGTCCGAGCCCCGCTCGCGGGGGGCCGTATATTCTCGCCTTTCCGGTCCCAGGGGAGCCGGCTCGCTTGTGCGACTATCCGTGCGCTTTATGTCGTCGTCCGTAGGTGTATCCGTCACTTGCGTCTCCTTAAACTATAGCTTACTTGGCCGGCGGGCCGAGCTTCAGCGCCTGAGCCAGGAAACCCGTCGGCACCCATACAACCCATATTATAATGGGAAGGATCCAGTTAACGCATATCGAAACCAGCGCCGCTACCTCCAGGAGCTCCAGCCCCGGTGTTCCCCGGTAGCCCCTGGCGTCGATCGCAAGCATCAATCTCAAGGTGACCACCTGCGCCGGCAGCAACAGCACCAGCCCGCCCACACCCACGCTGAGGATCCTCCAGCGCGCCCTGGGAGTCGCGACGAGAAGCGCGATCAATATCACCGGATTGTACGCGGCGAAGATCAAGCTCTCCGTGATCTCCATGCCCGCGTACCTGAGCTTCATCACGTTGCCCTCCACGCCGATGACCCCGACCGACGCCCCTGTCAAAGGGGCCGTAACCGCGGTCGCGTAGGCGAGCACCATATTGTAGCCCTCCTCAGCCCAGGTGAAGAGCACGAAAAGGACGGCCGAGAGCGCCAGGAACTTAGCCAGAAACAGCAGTACGTCTCTCACGGTGTACCACCTTCTCAATCCACAAAGCGGCCATCGCTACCACGACCACTATGAACACGACCTGCCATATGTAGATGTGAGTCATCTCGAAGTACTGCGGCTTCCAATACAGCACGAGACAGATCACCACGAGACGGATTACGTTCACCACGGCGATTATGGGAAGACCCAGCCCCAGTCCCACCAGCTTCGCCTTTATGGTGGACGGATAAGCGAGGACCAGCGCCGCGTATATCATCGCCACCTGAAGCGCGGTGCACTCCATGACGATCGTCACGGACCTCGGTCCGAAGGTGCAGACAGTGCCCGAGACCGTGGAATCGAAACCGAGAAGCCTGAGCGCCCAGCTTAGCTGCACCGCCGTCCAGGGGCACAGTATCTTGAGCCTGTCCGTGAATATCCACGCGATGAGGAAGAAAGCTATCCAGAAGAAGACGAAAAGAAGCAGGAACCGCACCATCCGGCGCTTGCCGGACTTTGCGCCGCCGGGCTTTGCCGATGCCGGTGGTGACCCGGCACCCGACCGGCCGGCGCCTACGGCTCGGGCTTCCGGCGCATCCGGCGTTCCGCCGGGGCGATCGGAGCTCCTCCCGGACCCGCCCTCACGGCCGGCCCCCCCGCGGGAACGTCCCGGCCCATTCTGTCCAGCTCGTCTCTTGCCCTTGCTCAAGTAAGCACGCTCCGCGGATGTACGACAAGTCCAGGAGGGGTCGATCGTCCGGCCCCTCCCCCGAGTGCAAGCGAAGCCCCCTGGGAGAGCCCATACTGAGCGACAATGCTAGCATTTGGATTCGGGAGGGTCAACAAAGCCCAAACGCTGCGGTTCAGACAGTAGAGATACTCTTTTTCCCCGGTGGTCCCTTGCGGCATCAGATACAGGTTCTCAAGGAGTATTTCCGCTACTACACCGAGTCGAGAACTCACTTGGCGCTCGGTAAAGACTATTCGGCATCCCGCCCCCTCCGACCGCTGACGTTCCGCTCCCATGTCTTCCGAGGGACGAAGTTTCCACACGCACTCTTCCGCGCAGGAAAAGTGCATTTCGCCGTTTCGACTGCTGAACGCTCCGGTCAGTCATTAAGGGTTGCGACCCTGGAACGGACCTTGGTCGATGTGCTGGATCGTCCTGACCTCTCAGGAAGCTGGGAGGAGATCTGGCGGTCGCTGGAATGCGTCGAATTTTTCGAGCTCGACAAGGTCGTGGAGTACGCGCTCCTGCTCGGAAATGCGACCACCGGAGCGAAGGTGGGGTTCTTCCTGGAACAGCATCGCGAACCGTTGATGGTGGAAGACCGTCACCTCAAGGCGCTTCACGATATGCGCCCCCGACAACCTCATTACTTGGACCGTTCCAGACGAAAATCCGGTCGACTCGTGTTGGAATGGAACTTGGTGGTTCCGAGGGAAGTCCTCGAACGGACCTGGACATCAATTTCATGTTCCGTCTCCCGCTGTGGCCGGTTACGACGCTCAACTCTCATCACGTAGGTGCTTGGCGGGCCTCGGGGATTCCCGTGCTGGACCACCATGAACTGGCGGCGCTACTCGCACGCAGACAGGTGCGGGACCTGTTCGACAGCCACCGGGTTCTCCAAATGGGCAACCTCGATTCCCGCGGCGTAATCCGCGAAAACCGTGTAACGCTGCGGTTCAGAAGGTAGAGATACTCTTTTCGCCCGGCGGTTCCCGCCGGGCGATGGACGGGCCCGTCTTGACCGGGAACCGCCCGCGTGATAGCATCTTCTGAGCGCACGGCGCGAGCGCGCCCGCGCCGGCATGTCACCTACCTTTGGCGCCTCACAACCTCATGGAGGTACACCCGTCTTGACCACGAAGGAAAAGCTCGAGGACCTTCAGCGCCGCAAAGCCAAGGCTCTCGAAGGCGGAGGCCCCGAAAAAGTAAAGAAGATCCACGATCGTGGCAGGCTCACCGCCAGGGAGAGGATAGAGCTTCTCCTTGACCCCGGCACGTTTCAGGAGCTGGGGGTCTTCGTGACCCATCGCTGCGCCGACTTCGGAATGCTCGACAAGAAGGTAACCGGCGACGGCGTCGTCGCCGGTTACGGATCCGTCGACGGGCGGCTGACCTACGTCTTCGCGCAGGACTTCACCGTCTTCGGAGGCACGCTGAGCGAGGCCAACGCGGGCAAGATCTGCAACGTCATGGACCTCGCGCTTCAAAACGGGGCCCCCATAGTCGGGCTCAACGACTCCGGCGGCGCTCGCATACAGGAGGGCGTGGCGAGCCTCGGCGGATACGCCGAGATATTCTGGCGCAACACGATCACCTCGGGGGTGGTGCCCCAGATATCCGCGGTCTTCGGGCCCTGCGCCGGCGGCGCGGTATACTCCCCCGCCATCACGGACTTCATCATCATGGTGAAGGAGACGAGCCACATGTTCGTGACGGGGCCGAAGGTGATTAAGCAAGTCACGAACGAGGAGGTCACCTTCGAGGACCTCGGCGGGGCGATGAGCCACAGCACGAAGAGCGGCGTCTGTCACTTCGCGGCGGAAGACGACGTGCACTGCGTGGCGCGCATCAAGGAGCTACTGAGCTTCATGCCTCAGAACAACATGGAGGAGCCGCCCAGGCGCGAGCCCTCGGATGATCCCAACAGGTCCGAGGAGGCGCTGAACTCGATGATCCCCGATCACCCCAACAAGCCCTACGACATAAAGACGGTCATCGGGCACGTGGTGGACGACGGAGACTTTCTCGAGGTGCACGAGGACTACGCCCTGAACATAGTCGTGGGATTCGCGAGGCTGAACGGATACCCGGTGGGGATAATAGGAAATCAACCCAGCGTGCTGGCCGGCGTGCTGGACATCCGCTCGTCGATAAAGGGCGCGAGATTCATAAGGTTCTGCGATTCATTCAATATACCCCTGGTCACCTTCGAGGACGTGCCGGGCTTTCTGCCGGGCACCGAGCAGGAATGGGGAGGGATCATCAAGAACGGGGCGAAGCTGCTTTACGCCTACTGCGAGGCCACGGTACCTAAGCTGACGGTTATAACGCGAAAGGCCTACGGCGGCGCCTACGACGTCATGTCGAGCAAGCACATCCGCGGCGACTACAATGTGGCCTGGCCCACCGCCGAGCTCGCGGTGATGGGGCCCGAGGGAGCGGTGGATATTGTCTTCAAGAGGGAGATCGCAAAGGCCGAGGACCCGAAGGCCACGAGGAAGAAGCTCGTAGACGAGTACAACGAGAAGTTCGCCAACCCTTACATAGCCGCGGAGCTCGGATACCTGGACGACGTGATCATTCCGGCCGAGACGCGGCCCAGGCTCATAAGCGCATTGCAAAGCCTGAGGAACAAGAGGCAAGCCCTTCCCTACCGGAAGCACGGCAACATACCTCTTTGAAGTCGAGCCGCGGCTCGAGGCCGCGTTGCACAAGGTGGACGCGGTCGGCGCATCGGCGCCGCGGCGGGCGGGCGGTATTGCCGAAGCCGCGATACCGGGAGGGCCGGCCGGCCGGGCGCCAAACCCCGGCTCCGGCGGCGGCAACGGGGCCATCAGCGAGAGCGGACGAAAAGATGAGCAAGATGTTCAAGAAGGTACTGGTAGCTAACAGAGGTGAGATAGCGCTTCGCGTGATCCGCGGTCTTCACGAGATGGAGATAGGCTCCGTGGCCCTCTACTCGGACGCTGACAGGGACGCGCTGCACGTGCGCAGGGCGGACGAGGCGTACCGGCTGGGCCCGCCATCGCCCAAGGACAGCTATCTCCGCCTGGACAAGATAATGGAGATAGCCGTGTCCTCCGGCGCGGAGGCTGTACACCCCGGCTACGGGTTTCTCGCTGAAAACCCGGAGTTCCCGAAGGCATGCCGCGAGGCGGGGATAGTCTTCGTGGGCCCCACCGAAGAGAACATCAGAGAGATGGGTGACAAGCTGACCGCTCGCCGCCTGGCCGAGAGTGCGGGCGTGCCGATCGTGCCGGGGACCAAAGAGCCTATAAGCGAACCGGCCAAGGCGGAGGCGGCGGCGGGCGAGATCGGATTTCCCGTTCTTCTGAAGGCCGCCGCGGGCGGAGGCGGCAAGGGCATGAGGGTGATACTGGAGGCCGATCAGCTCGAAAGATCGCTCGGTCTCACCATGGGCGAGGCCGAGGCCGCCTTCGGCGACGGCAGGGTCTACTTGGAGAAATACATCGAAGAGCCCAGGCACATAGAGGTGCAGATCCTGGGCGACGGAGCGGGCGGCGCGATACATCTCATGGAGAGGGAGTGCTCCGTCCAGCGAAGACATCAGAAACTGTTGGAGGAGACCCCCAGCGTCGCCCTTACCCCCGAGTCGAGGCAGGCTATTTGCTCGGACGCGGTCCGCCTTGTCAAGGAGGGCCGCTATCTCGGCGCGGGCACGGTCGAGTTCATGCTGGACTCCGAGGGCAACCATTACTTCCTCGAGATGAACACCCGACTCCAGGTCGAGCATCCCGTCACGGAGATGGTGACCGGGATCGACCTCGTCAAAGAACAGATCATAATAGCGGCTTCCGGCTCCCTGAGCCTCGCTCAGGACGAGGTACGGCCCAGGGGCGCCTCAATCGAGTGCCGCATATGCGCGGAGGACCCTTTCAACTCCTTCTATCCTTCTTCGGGGATAATAACCAGGCTCAGGATGCCGCAGGGCCCGGGCGTGCGAAACGACGTGGGCATATACGCCGGCGCCGAAGTTTCGCTTTTCTATGACTCTCTCATGGGGAAGCTCATCACCTGGGGCACGGACAGAGAGGAAGCGAGGCTCAGAATGTCCCAGGCCCTGGAGGAGTACATAGTCGAGGGCATCAGGCACAACATGCCGTTTCATCGCTGGCTCGTGGGGTGCGAGCCGTTCATCGAGGGTCGCCTGGACACCCGGTTCATAGAGAAGCACTTCAGCCCCGAGCTCGCGGAGGACCGGCGCGAGGACGTCCACCGGGCCGCCGCCATCGCCGCCGCGGTGGACGCCGCCGAAGAGCGCAGGAAGCTCTTCCCGGTCGGAGACGGACAGGGCGTGAAGCTCAACAGTTGGAAGACGGTGGGGCGCGGGAGGATCGGAAAGTGAAGCTGGTGGCCCAAGTCGGCAAGAGATCGTACAAGATGAAGATGGAGCCGGCCGGGGACGGAACCTACCGCGTGGAGCTCGACGGCGATACTTTCCTTGTCGACGCCAAGCGAGTCGGCACCAGCGCCATAATCTCGCTTCTTATAGAAGGGCGCTCATACGAGACGCACATAGCCGGAAAAAAGGGAGACTATCACGTCGCGCTCGTCGGCAGCGCCTTCGACGTCGATCTGCAAGACGAGCTCGCCGCCAGGATCACGTCGAAGCGGGCGGAGGACGCCTCGGGTCTGCTGCAATCCATATCCGCGCCCATGCCCGGCCTGGTGGTAGATTTGAAGGTTTCCGTGGGCGACCGCGTGGAGGCCGGAGAGGCCGTGGCCGTTGTGGAGGCGATGAAGATGCAGAACGAGCTTTCAGCACTCGCCGCCGGCGTCGTCTCGGAGGTGCACGTCAAGCAGGGCGACGCCGTCGCGTCGGGCCAAGCGCTCGTCACCTTGAAGACGGAGTGAGAAGTGTCGGACCAGAACGGCATCGAGCGCGTCAAGAAAGCCGCGGAGAGGTGGCGCCGGTCCCACCGCGACAAGCTCGAGCGCATAAGGCCCGCCGAGACCGCCTCCGGCATACCCGTGGAGCCTCTCTACCTGCCCGACGAAGGACACCTGAAGAGATACCCGGACGTCAGCGGCTTCCCCGGCGATCCCCCCTACACCCGAGGCATATACCCGACCATGTACCGCGGCAGGCTGTGGACCATGCGGCAGTACGCCGGCTTCGGTACCGCGGCCGAGAGCAACCGGCGCTACCGGTATCTTCTGGAGCAGGGTCAGACGGGACTTTCGGTCGCCTTCGATCTGCCCACGCAGCTGGGTTACGACGCCGACAGCCCGCAGGCGCGAGGCGAGGTCGGGTGCGTGGGCGTTTCCATTTGCTCGCTGGAGGACATGGAGATCTTGCTCGATCGGATCCCTCTCGAAAAGGTCAGCACCTCCATGACCATAAACGCGACGGCGGCCGTGATCCTGGCGATGTACCTGGCCGTCGCGGAGCGCCAGGGGGTTCCGTTGTCGAAGCTCTCGGGCACTGTTCAAAACGACGTCCTCAAAGAGTACGTGGCGCGGGGCAACTACATATATCCACCTAAGCCTTCGATGCGCCTTGCCGTTGACATAATGGCCTACTGCAAGGACGAGGTCCCGGGCTGGAACACCATAAGCATAAGCGGCTATCACATCCGCGAAGCCGGATCGACGGCCGTGCAGGAGCTCGCCTTCACTTTCGCGAACGCCATAGCCTACGTCGAGGCGGCGGCGGAAAGGGGCTTTTCGGTCGACGACTTCGGTCCGAGGCTTTCTTTCTTCTTCAACGCCCACTCCGACTTTCTGGAAGAGGTTGCGAAATACAGGGCGGCCCGCTATCTGTGGCACTCCATTGTCACCGGGCGGTTCGGCGCGAAGAACCCCGCCGCCTCCCGGCTCAGATTCCACACGCAGACCGCGGGCTCCACGCTCACCGCACAGCAGCCGTTGAACAACCTGGTGAGGGTAGCGCTCCAGGCGATGGCCTCAGTCCTGGGCGGAACGCAATCGCTTCATACCAACTCGTACGACGAGGCCCTTTCCTTGCCGTCGGAAACCGCCGCCACCGCGGCCCTGAGAACGCAACAGATAATCGCGGAGGAGACCGGGGCGACGTCCACCATAGACCCGCTCGCGGGCTCCTACTACATAGAGAGCCTTACCCGAGATATAGTTGACGGCGTCAGGGGATACATCGAGAAGATCGACCGGATGGGCGGCGCGCTGGAGGCCATAGAGGCCGGCTACATACAGAGAGAGATCCACAAGAGCGCCTACGCTTACCAGAAAGAGATCGAGGACGGCCGCCGGGCGGTGGTCGGCGTCAACAAGCACATCTCAAACGAAGAGACCGAGCCGGGCTTCGCCTTGCGGCCCGAGGTCGAGGCGGAGCAGATGGAACGCGTGAGGCGTTTCAAGGAGAATCGCGATGAATCGGCCGCGCGAGTCTCCCTCGAACGCCTGGAAGAAGCCGCGCGGGCCGACGAAAACCTGATGCCGCCGTTGATGGACTGCGTCAAGGCCGGGGCGACCCTGGGAGAGACCTCGGACTTGTTGAGGAAAGTTTTCGGGACCTACGATCCTTCGCGGTAGCCCGCGAGCTGACGTCCGCGGTCACTTTGCCGCCAAGAAGACGGAGAACACGCATGAAGACCGAGGGGCTGGACCACGTGGCCGTAGCGGTGAAAGATCTGGACGCCGCCACGGCCTTCTATCGCGACGTCCTGGGCTTCGAGCTATTGGGTCGAGAGGTCGTCGAACACATGAGGGTCGAGGTCGCCGTGCTCTCCGCCGGCGATCTCCACGTGGAGCTGGTGCGGCCCACCGTGCCCGGTTCGGGAGTAGCGAAGTTCCTTGACAAGAGAGGCGAGGGCATTCACCACTTGGCCCTGAAAGTAAAGGGGATAGAGAAGGCCCTTGAAGATTTCGTGAAGGCCGGAGGCTCGGTGATTGATGAAAAGCCCAGGACCGGCGCGCGCGGGAGCTTGGTCGCCTTCCTTCATCCGCGAAGCTGCCACGGTACTCTCATCGAGCTATGCGAGAGACCTGAGCCCTAACGCCTTCTCCCCGACAGTCTTACTTCGAGCAGCGTATTGAGCTCTTCCACGATGGGCCCAGGCTCCAGTCCGTACATCGCCGCCCCGAACGAAACCGTCTCCAGCCTCGCTTTCGGGTCGTCGAGGCAGTCCTCTCCGAAGTGCCTCATGAAAACGTCCTCGCTCTCCGGACATCTTCGAAGAACATCGCCGATGTTAGTTTGCTCCGTTATCCTGTCCGCTGCGTTCATCACGAACCCCCCGTCCTAATGAGCACTTACGCCGCGGACCCCGTTCCGGCGAACCGGCGACAAGAGGTCCAGGATACTCTGAAGCACAGCCCCATACCAGGTCGTGTGGTCCAACTGAAACGCCAGTCTATTACACCGGGAAGGTAAAGTCAAGGGCGACTTTAGAGGGCAATCGCAGTTTCTCAAGCGGAGCGCTCGCCGGGAGCATAGCTCTTGAACAACTCGCCCCATTCGCTCCGCATGATGCGGCGAACGCGTCCCTTGCCTATGAAGGGATACCAAAAGCCGTCGTGATAGAGACGAGAGGCGGCGTAGGACCAGGGGACCAACGGGCTCCTCAGAAGCAGATGCTCCAGCGGTTTGAGCCAGCCGTGGTAGATCAACTTCTGCCCGCGCGAAGCGAAGGTGTCCTCGCGTCCTTCGAAGTTGAAGTTCACCGCAGAGATATCCTCGCCCGCGATCTCGATCTCTCTCACGTCTCCGCACCCTAGGCCCTTTTCGTGCGCGAGCCTGATGAAGTCGAGCGAGAGAGGATCGAAGCCCATCATCTTCGCGGCGATCGAATCTATCGCAACCGGGTCCGCGGCGGCGAGCAGATAGTTCTTTATGCGGGGCCTCATCGCACGAGGTCCGGGCCCGTCCCCGGCTATGGTTCCATCCATCACGGTGAATATGCCGGGATGTATATCCCGCTGGATCTCGAGAAGATCGACCAGGGTTTCGTGGATCACGCTGTGAGTCCAGTGTCTCTTGCGGTGCAGCAGTCCCCCGAACGCGTTCTTCATGGAGCCGGTGATCGTCGTGAAGACGTGAGTCTTCATGGTCGGAAGATGCAACACGTTCTCCCCGATGAGAGGCTTGGGTATCATTATCCCCTCGGGATACACCTTGTCGAGGGCAAGCATATCCTTACCGGGCATGTACCTCACCCACTCCACGGGGGGCTCGTCCAGAAAGACCCTCTGGAGGCCGTGCTTGTCTATGACCGTGGACAGATGGTTGTTGACCTCGCCTACGTGAGAGTCGACAACCACGGTGCTGTTGTGCGCGGCGACGAGCTTCTCCTTGGCGTATCCGTCTTCCAGCATTCGCTTTATCACGCCGTCGAGCTGCCAGGGCGTCGTCGAGCAGGCGGGATAGTATACGTGCCAGGATATGTTGATCTTGAGGTGGGTGGTCTGCTCCGCGGACAACGTCTCGCGGTAGCCGGCCAGCTCCATCGCCTTTCCCACGTCTTCGACCACTGTGGCAGGGGTGGTCTTGACAACCGCAACGGTAGATCTTGTCACTTTAGCCTCTCAAACGGGGACAAACGGACTCGGAACCAGGGGGTGTTTCGGATTGAAAAAGACTCCGGGCCCTCGACCGGCCGGGCCTACAGCTTCTTCTCCAGAAGAGCCTCGAGGACGTTTATCGCGCTCACTATGCCGACCACTCCCCCGTCCCTCACCACGGGAACGCGATGTATTCCCTCCGTGACCATCAACTCGCAGATCTCGCCCACGGAGGTCTCCTCGGTAACGGTAACCACTTCACGCGTCATTATGTCGGAGACGCTCTTCGCGCCCTTCACGGGCCGCTCGCCCTCATCCTCCTCCCTGCTCAAGTCGAACAGGCTCTGCATGCCCGCCACGGTCTCACCGCCCCTCTGGCGGAAATACGCCCCGACGATGTCATCCTTGGACACGATGCCGACCAGAATGCCATCGGCGTCAACCACCGGCGCGCCGGTGATCCGGCCCTCGTGCAGAAGCCCGCACAGGTCTTCTATGCTCGTGTCTTCCGAGACCGAGATGACCTTCCTTGTCATTATGTCCCGGGCTCTGGTCATGGGCGCCCCTCCTGTCGATTGGATGACCGGAACGCGCGAGACCGTGCCGGCCCTCGCGCGGCTGCGAGCTGATCTTCAGACCGTGCGCTTCTTCTATTTCTTCGACGAGAGCAGGCTGCGGGCTATTATGAGCCGTTGCATCTCGCTTGTTCCCTCGTATATCTCAGTGACCCTGGCGTCTCTGAAGTACCTCTCTACGTCGTACTCCCTCATGTAGCCGTAGCCGCCGTGGATCTGGACCGCGCGATGGGTAACGAAGGAGGCCGCCTCCGAGGCGTAGAGCTTGGCCTTGGCCGCCTCGGACGTGTACGGACGCCCCTGGTCCTTGAGCCATGCCGCCCTGTGCGTAAGCGCCCTGGCCGCGTCGATACGGCATGACATCTCAGCGATCATCCACTGAATCGCCTGGAAGGCCGCGATCGGTCTTCCGAATTGCTCTCTCTGCTGAGCGTAGGCCACGGCCAGCTCGAATGCGCCCAGGGCAATGCCGACGCATTGCGCACCGACGCCCACTCGTCCCGCGTCCAGTGAGATCATCGCTATCTTGAAGCCGTCTCCCTCGGCCCCGAGGGTGCTCTCGTCCGGGACGAAGCAGTCGTCGAGGGTAAGAGATACCGTGTCCGAGGAGACGATACCCATCTTCTCTTCGTGCTTGTTTATTATCAGGCCCGGGTTGTCCCTCTCCACTATGAAGGAGCTTATCCCCTTGTGCCCTTTGGACGGATCGACGTTGGCGGCGACTATGTAGGTCCACGCCGCGTCTCCGTTGGTGACGAAGACCTTGGAACCGTTTAGCTTGTAGCCGCCCTCCACCTTTGCCGCCGTCGTCGCGAGCGAGCCCGCGTCCGAGCCCGCGTTGGGCTCGGTCAGGCACATGGCTCCGACCTTGTCCGAGGTCAGCTCGGGCAGGTACTTGCGCTTCTGCTCCTCCGTCCCGAACTGGTAGATGGGATAGTTGCCCACGGAGTTGTGCACTGATATGAGAATGCCCATCGCCGGGGAGACCCGGGAGACCTCCTCCACGACGGCGCAGTAGGTCACCGCGTCGCAGCCGAGGCCGCCGTATTCCTCGGGGATCATCAGTCCCAGGAGCCCCATCTCCTTGGCCTTGCCGATGTGCGGATGCACGTACCGGCGCTCGTGGTCGAGCTTCATGACCAGCGGCTTTATCTCCGCCTCCATGTACTGGCGGACCGACTTGGCCATGAGCCTTTGTTCATCGTTGAGTACGAAATCCATAGCGGCGCCGCGCCTTCCTCTTATCGCCCCTTCAGCACGCTTGCGGCGATGACCATTCTCTGGACCTCCGACGTGCCCTCGTATATCTCGGTGATCTTGGCGTCCCTGTAGAGGCGCTCCACCGGGTACTCCATTGTGTACCCGTAGCCGCCGTGGATCTGTATGGCCTTGGAGGCCGAACGCACCGCCACGTCGGACGCGACGAGCTTCGCCTGCGCCGCCTCCTTGCTGTAGGACCCTCCGGAGTCTTTCGCGCAAGCGGCCTTGTAAGTGAGCATCCTCGCGGCGTCCAACTCGGTGGCCATGTCCGCGACCATCCACTGTATGGCCTGGAAGCCGGCGATGGGCCTGCCGAACTGCACACGATCCCCCGCGTAGGCGACGGAGTAGTCCAGGGCGGCCTGGGCTATGCCCACGGCCTGGGCGGCAACGCTCATCCTCCCTCCGTCGAGCGTGTTCATGGCTATCTTGAATCCCATGCCCTCGGAGCCGAGCAGGTTCTCGGCGGGCACGACGACGTCGTTGAAGCTGATGGCCGCGGTGCTGGAACCCCTGATCCCAAGCGTGCGCTCTTTCTTGCCGCGCTCGACGCCCTTCCAGCCGGCTTCGACGATGAAGGCCGATATGCCCTTGGCCTTCTTCTCCCTGTCCGTCATGGCGAAGACCACCAGGATATCCGAGACCAGCCCGTTAGTGGTGAATATCTTCTCCCCGTTCAGGATGTAGTTGTCGCCGTCTTTGACCGCGGTGGTCTCCTGGTTTCCGGCGTCGGTCCCCGCGTTGGGCTCGGTCAGGCAGAAGCTGCCTATCTTTTCGCCGGTCGCAAGAGGCGTGAGGTACTTCTTTTTCTGCTCTTCGTTTCCGAAGGTGAGAACCGGATGGCAGTCAAGCGAGTTGTGCGAGGCCATTATTATGCCCGTGGCCGCGCACGCCTTGGATATCTCCTCGACGGCCATGACGTAGCTCACCGCGTCGGCGTCGATGCCGCCGTACTCCTCCGGGACGTTCATTCCCATGAACCCCAGGCCGGCCATCTCCTTGACGGTCTCCATGGGGAACTCGCCGGTCTCGTCCGTCTCGGCCGCCTTGGGCGCGACGCTCCTTTCGGCGAAGTCCTTTGCCGTCTTCTGTATGAGTCTCTGCTCCTCGCTCAGCGCGAAGTCCATAGATTACTCCTCGTAGCTGTAGAAGCCCCTGCCCGTCTTCCTACCCAGATGCCCGGCCGCGACGAGCTTCTTGAGAAGCGGGCACGGACGATACTTGGGATCTCCGAGATCTCTGTGCAGGACGTCGAGTATGTCCGCGCACACGTCCAGACCTATTAGGTCCGCCAGCGTCAGCGGTCCCATGGGGTGATTCATCCCCAGCTTCATGACGGTGTCGATGGCTTCCTTTTCGCCTACGCCCTCCATGAGCGCGTAGGCCGCCTCGTTTATCATGGGCATGAGCACCCGGTTCGAGACGAAGCCGGGGAAGTCGTTTACCTCGACCGGCGTCTTGCCGAGCGCCTTCGACTCCTCGATCACCGCTTGCGCCGTCTCGTCGCTGGTGTCCAGTCCCCTCACTATCTCCACAAGCTGCATCATCGGCACCGGATTCATGAAGTGCATGCCCACGACCTTGTCGGGCCTTCCGGTTGCCGCGCCGAGAGTGGTTATGGAGATGGACGAAGTGTTGCTCGCCAGGATGGCGGACCCGTCGACCACCGAGTCGAGACGCCTGAAGGTATCCGTCTTCACCCCGTGGTCTTCGAAGACGGCCTCCACCACCAGGCCGCAGTCGGACAGCGAGTCCATCTCGGTGGAGGTGGATATTCTGTCGAGAGCGGCCTTCTTGTCGTCCTCGGTTATCTTCTCCTTCTTGACCAGTCTCGACATGCTCTTGTCCATCACGGCCGTGGCTTTCTTCAGAGCCTCGTCGCTGACGTCGACCAGTGAAACGGACCTGCCGTTCTGGGCGAAGACTTGTGCTATCCCGCTGCCCATCGTTCCGCCACCCACAACGCCGACTTTAGTGAATCCGCTCATTTTGTCCCCCCTCACTTCCACCTCGCCGCCTAGGCCCTTTCAACGGCCAATGCCACGGCGTTTCCGCCTCCGAGGCAGAGAGTTGCCATTCCTCTCTTCGCGTCCTTGTCTTCCATCGCGTACAAAAGGGTCGTTAGCACGCGCGCGCCGCTGGCCCCTATGGGGTGACCGAGCGCGACGGCGCCACCGTTCACGTTCACGCGCCCCCAGTCCCAGCCGAGCTCCTCGCCGTCCGCGAGGGCCTGGGCGCTGAAAGCCTCGTTCGCCTCTATGAGGTCGTAGTCGTCCAGCTTCACGCCCGTCTTCTCCACCAGATCCCTGACGGCGAGGACCGGCGCGTAGAAGAGCATCTCGGGCGCGGTGCCGCTGGCGGTGTAGCCGGTGATCTTGGCCATCGGCTTGAGGCCCAGCTTCCCGCAGGCCTCGCCGGATGCGACCACGAGCGCCGAAGCGCCGTCGTTGATGCCCGGAGCGTTGCCCGCCGTGACGGTGCCGTCTTTCTTGAACACGGGCCTCAGCTTGGCCAGCGTCTCGACGGACGTATCGGCGCGCGGGGACTCATCGGTGTCGATCACAATGGGGTCTCCCTTTCTCTGAGGGACCTCCACCGGCACGATCTCCTTCTTGAATCTCCCGCTCTTGATTGCGTCCACGGCTTTCCTGTGACTGCCCACGGCGTACTCGTCCTGTGCCTCCCGAGTGACGTCGTACTTCTCGGCTATTATCTCCGCCGCGACACCCATGTGATAATCGCCGAACGAGCACCAGAGGCCGTCGTAGATCATGCCGTCCACCAGCTCGGCGTGCCCCATCCTGTAGCCGGTGCGCGCCCTGGGCAGATAGTACGGCGTCAAGCTCATGTTCTCCATGCCTCCCGCGACTATCACGTTCGCGTCGCCGCACTTTATGGCCTGCGCGGCGAGCATGACCGACTTGAGCCCCGACCCGCAGACCTTGTTCACGGTGAATGACGGCACGGTGTCGGGAACGCCCGACTTGATAGCCGCCTGTCTCGCGGGCGCCTGGCCGACCCCGCCCTGCAGGACGTTTCCCATGATCACCTCGTCGACCTGCTCCGGACGCACGCCCGCCCTGTCCAGCGCTTCCTTGATGCATATGGCGCCGAGCTGCGGCGCCGGCGTCTTGGAAAGACCGCCCAGGTACCTCCCCATCGCGGTTCTCGTCGCGCTCACGACGTAAGCCTCGTTAGCCATTACCCTTTCCCCCCGCCGTCACCCTTTGAAAGATGGCGGCCGTTTGCAACGAAAAACGTTTCGCTCTGCGAGTTGACTGAACTATAGCTCAAAGCCAAGCGGCTATCTCAACAGGCTGCCGGCTATGACAAGTCTCTGGACCTCCGATGTCCCTTCGTAGATCCTGGTGATCCTGGCGTCCCTGTACAGTCTCTCGACCGGGGCCAGCTCCCCGATGTAGCCTTTGCCCCCGTGCACCTGGACGGCCATATCGGTGACTTTGCCCGCGACCTCGGACGCGTAGAGCTTGGCCTGCGCCGACTCCACGCTGCACGGCTCTCCGCTGTCCTTGACCATAGCGGCCCTGTAGGTGAGCCCCCTGGCGGCCTCGATAAGCGTGGACATGTCCGCAAGCATCCACTGGATCGCCTGGAAGCTGCCTATCGGCTTCCCGAACTGCTCTCTTTTCTTGGCGTAGTCCAGCGCCGCGTCGAAAGCCCCTATGGCGATACCCAGCGCCTGCCCGGCGACGCCTATGCGGCCGCCGTCCAGGGTCTTCATCGCTATCCTGAAGCCCTTGCCCGGCTCGCCCAGCAGGTTCCGCCTCGGCACCCTGACGTCCTTGAAAGTCAAGGCGGCCGTGCTCGACGCCCTTATGCCCATCTTCGACGTGTACTTCCTGGCCGTGAGCCCCTCCGCCGGCGCATCGACCAGGAGCGCGCTGACCCTGCCCTTGCCGCCCGGCTTGTCGAGGACCTTGCAGATGAGGACTATCACCGAGGCCACATCGCCGTTAGTGATATAGATCTTCTCGCCGTTGACTATGTAATCATCCCCGTCCGGCACGGCCTCGGTCGCCTGGTTCGCCGCGTCCGATCCAGCCGTCTCCTCGGTGAGGGCGAAGGAGCCCTTCATCTCACCCTTCCCCAGCTTCGGAAGGTACTTGCGCTTTTGCTCCTCGTTGCCGAAGGTCACGATAGGGTAATCCACGAGCGAGGTGGTCGCGGCCATTATCACTCCCGTCGACCCGCAGAAGCGCGATATCTCCTCGGCGACCGTGACGTAGGCCAGGGTGCTTATGTCGAGCCCCCCGTACTCCGTCGGAATGGTCATCCTGAGAAAGTCCTCGTCGCACATCTTGCGATAGAGCTCCTCGGGGAATTTGGCCTCCCGGTCCATGACGCCCGCCACGGGGGCTATCTCCTTCTCGGCGAACTCCCTCGCCTTCTCGCGCCACTCCTTCTGCTCTTCGGTGTAGTCGTAGCTCATTGTGGAACCCTCCGAAGCTCCGCGTTGAGGAGGCCTTGGGTCAAAGTGGAACCACTCCCGTGCCTTTGAGCACCTCTCTGGCGATGACGAGCTTCTGGATTTCCGAGGTGCCTTCTCCGATCTCGGTCAGCTTTGCGTCCCTGAAATATCTCTCGACCGGATAATCCTTCATGTAGCCCGCCCCGCCCAGGATTTGAACGGCCTTCGTCGTCGTCTTCATGGCGACCTCGGACGCGAACAGCTTGGCCATGGCCGCCTCCTTGGTGAACGGCGCGCCCTGGTCCTTCAACAGCGACGCGGTGTACGCCAGATGGCGGGCCGCCTCGATCTCAGTGGCCATTTCGGCGAGTATCGCCTTGACCAGTTGGAAGTCGCTTATCGGACGTCCGAACTGAACCCTCTCCTTCGAATAGGCCAGCGCCTTCTCGAAGGCGCCCTGAGCGATCCCCAGCGCCATCGCCGCGATGCTTATGCGCCCGCCGTCGAGCGTGTTCATGAAGACCGGAAAACCGCGGTTTTCCTCGCCCAACAGATTCTCAACCGGGATCGAGCAGTCCTCGAAAATCAGCTCGGAGGTGTCGGAGCCGCGGCACCCCAATTTCTTCTCCTTGGCGCCTATGCTCAAGCCCGGCGTTCCCTTCTCCGCTATGATCGCGCTTATCCCCTTGTTCCCCTTGTTCCCCTTGTCGGGATCGGTCACGGCCGCGAATGTGAAGATGTCGGCGTATGACGCATTGGTGATATAGATCTTGGTGCCGTTGACTACGTACTTGTCCCCCTTGCGGACGGCGCGGGTCTGGGTGCCTCCGGCGTCGGAGCCCGCCTCGGGCTCGGTCAGACCGAACGCGCCGATCTTCTCCCCCTTCGCCAGAGGGGTCAGGAACTTCTTCTTCTGCTCCTCCGTTCCGAACTTGTAGATCGGATGGCATCCCAGCGATATGTGCGCCGCGAAGGTCAAGCCCGTCGAGCCGCATACCCGTGATATCTCCTCGGTCGCTATGGTGTAGCAGAGGGTGTCCAGGCCGGACCCCCCGTATTCCTCGGGGAAGATGAGACCGAGGAAGCCCTCTTCGGCCATTTTCTTCACGGAGTCCAGTGGAAACTCCGCCTTCTCGTCGATCTCGGCCGCTCTGGGCTCGAGGACCTCCTCCGCGAACTTGCGCACCGTCCTTCGAATGAGCTTCTGCTCTTCGCTCAACTCCATCTGCTGCTCCTATCGTCTCCTCTAACTCTTATTCGCCGCGTGCCACTCTTCGAGGTACTTGACTATGTCCTGGGTGTGAGTGCCGGGACCGAAAAGCCGCCCGACTCCCTGCTTCGCCAGAGTATCCATGTCCTTCTTGGGGATGATGCCGCCGCCGGTGAGCAGGACGTCGCCGGCTCCTTTCTCCTTGAGCAGCTCGACGATCCTCGGAAAGAGCGTCATGTGTGCTCCCGAGTGAATGCTCACCGCGAGCACTTCGACGTCCTCCTGGATCGCCATCTCCACCAGCATCTCGGGCGTCTGATGCAGGCCGCCGTATATGACCTCCATCCCCGCGTCCCTCAGGGCGCTGGCCACCACCTTGGCGCCACGATCGTGGCCGTCCAGCCCCACCTTGCTCACTAGCACCCTGATCTTCTCGGACATTTTGCCGCCTCCTGACCTACAGCACCGGAGTCTCGCGATACCTGCCGTAGACAACCTCCAGCGCGCCCACCATCTCTCCAATCGTGCAATAGGCCCGCGCCGCCTCGAGAACGGCAGGCATGATGTTTCTCTCCTTGCGGGCGGTCTCGGTCAGATCCCTCAGCATTCTCTTTACCAGATCGTTGTCCCGGCGATCCTTGAGCTCCTTGACCCGCTTGGCCTGGCCGATCTCCACCTCGGGCAGGATTTCCAGGATCGGGATCTCGAGCTCCTCGCCTTCGTCCACGTAGTCGTTGATTCCGACTATGATGCGGCGCTTCGTCTCGATCTCCCTCTGATAGCGATACGCCGCCCGGGCGATCTCTCTCTGGAAGAACCCCTCCTCTATGGCGGCGATCACCCCTCCGAACTCCTCTATCTTCCGGAAGTACTCCTCGGCCTCCTCTATCATTTTCCGGGTCAGGCTCTCGACGAAATACGACCCTCCGAGTGGATCTATGGTATTCACAACACCGGACTCGAAAGCGATGAGCTGCTGCGTGCGCAGCGCGATCTTGACCGCCTTCTCAGTCGGCAGCGCGTAGGTCTCGTCCATCGAGTTGGTGTGCAGGGACTGAGTGCCCCCGAGGACCCCGGCGAGCGCTTCCAGGGCCGTACGGGTGATGTTGTTATCGGGCTGCTGGGCGGTAAGCGACACCCCCGCCGTCTGCGTGTGGAACCTGAGCAGGAGCGACTCCAACTTCTTGGCTCCGTACTTCTCCTTCATGGTATTGGCCCAGATGAACCGGGCCGCCCTGAACTTGGCGATCTCCTCGAAGAAATCGAGATGGGAGTCGAAGAAGAAGGAGAGCCTCGGCGCGAAGTCATCTACTTTCATCCCCGCGTTTACGGCCGCCTCGACGTAGGCGAAGCCGTCGGCCAGCGTGAAGGCCAGCTCCTGGGCCGCGGTCGCCCCCGCCTCCCTTATATGGTATCCGCTAATGCTTATGGTGTTCCACTTGGGCACGTGCTCGGTGCAGAACTCGATGGTGTCGGTTATGATCTTGACCGAGGGGACCGGCGGGAAGATGAACTCCTTCTGGGCGATGTACTCCTTCAGGATGTCGTTCTGGATGGTGCCCCTCAGCCTCTCCGGGGCGACTCCCTGCTTCTCCGCCACCGCTATGTAGAAGGCGAGCAGCATCGCGGCCGGCGAGTTAATGGTCATCGAGGTGCTCACATCGCCGAGGTTTATCCCGTCGAAGAGGATCTCCATGTCCTCCAGCGAGTCAATCGCCACGCCGCACCTTCCGACCTCTCCCAGGGAATGGGGATCGTCCGAGTCGCGTCCCATCAGAGTGGGCAGATCGAACGCCACGCTCAGGCCGGTCTGGCCTCCTTTAAGCAGGAAGTGGTAGCGGAGGTTCGTGTCCCGGGCCGTGCCGAAGCCGGAGAACTGTCTCATCGTCCAGAGGCGCCCCCTGTACATATTGGGTCGTATGCCCCTCACGTACGGATACTCGCCCGGGAAACCGACGTCGCGCCGGTAGTCGATGTCCTCGGTGTCCAGGGGGGTGTACATGGGCTTGACAGGGATCCCGGACATGGTATCGAAGCTGATGTCGCGCTGCTTCGAGTACAGGCGCGCGAAGCGCTCCCACTCCTCGTACTTCTCCTTGAGTCCCTTGCCGCCTTTGGAGGGCTCCGGCTTCCTGTCCTTCGAATCGCCTTTGCTCATCTTATCTCACCCCGGTACTTCAGAATGAATGCAGTCTACATGCTCGCGCGCGGCGTCTGCTTGATATCCGATAGAATCCTCCTCGCCGCTGCGTAAGGCGTCGCGCGCCTCTCGAATATCTCTTCGGTAACGTGCTTGACCCTGCTCTCGAGGCCGCTGTTCCGCCACACGTCCTTGAGCATCTCCCGCTCGACGATCGATGAGACCTGATTCGCGATCCTCGCCTTGCGCCGTGCGGCCAGCGTCCCACTCGCGCGGAGCTCGTCGGCCATCCGCCTTATCTTGCCCAGCATATAGCCGATGCCCTCCCCGGTGGTGGCCACGGTCTTTACAACGGGCGGGCGACTGCCTTCGTCGCTCACCGTCAGCTCGAATATCATCGAGATGTCGTCCATTATCAGCTCGGCCCCTTGCCGATCCGCCTTGTTCACGACGAAGATGTCGCCTATCTCCATGAGCCCGGCCTTCATGGCCTGGACGGCGTCCCCGGATCCGGGCATCAGCACGACGAGCGTTATGTCCGCGCTGTCGGAGATCTCGAGCTCCAGCTGCCCGACTCCGACGGTCTCTATGAAGATCCACTCGAAGCCGAACGCGTCCATCACTCCGGCGACTTCGTGCGTGGCCGCGCTCAGCCCGCCCAGGCTCCCCCTGGTGGCCATGCTTCTGACGAAGACCCCGTCGGTCGCCCCGATATCGCCCATCCGGACGCGATCGCCGAGCAACGCGCCGCCGCTGAAGCTGCTGGTCGGATCGACCGCCACCACGCCCACGGTGGGCCCGTGCTTGCGTAGCTGCCCGGCGAGCGCGCCCACAAGTGTGCTCTTGCCCACTCCCGGGGGGCCGGTGACCCCAATCCTGAGCGCGCGTCCGGTGCTGGGATACAATGCCTCCAAGAGGGCTATGCCTTCCGGAGTGCCGTCTTCGACCAGCGAGATGACCCTCGCAAGCGCGCCCTTGTCGCGCTTGCGGAACCTGACCAGCAGCTCGTCCACGGTCTCCGCGGCCTTGGTACGTTTCATAGTCACCACAGACACGAAGGCCTGCTGCGGGTCTCTTTCACGGACTCGCAAGGTCCCTCGCCATAAGCCGAGGGGAGCCTCCGCTCTTGCAAGAAAGCTAGGAGAAACAGGGAGCGCCAGTCTGAACAGCCGTCGGCGTTGCGGACGGCCAGAGGCCCCTGAGGGCGGAAGAACGCCGGGGCCTTGGAAAGGCGCCACCCCACCCGACCGATCACGCTATAGCCGCAACAGTTTACGCTACCATTGGAATCGAGGCAGTGTCAAGGGGTTTGGACGGCCCGCGCCCCCTACCCGCACCGGCTTGAGCCGCGGGATCCGCTCGAGCCCCAGCCAGCTCCCCGGTGGACACGCTCGAGCCCCCCACCCGGTCGCGGAGCTAGCCGGCTTCGCCGCCGGATCTCCGCTCCCTCCTGTGGAAGGGGCTTAGCGCGCGTCCACGCGGCGCCGTGCCCAGGTGCCGCCGCGCTCCTGCGGACGGGGCGCTGCGGGCCATCCGGCGCTTTCCGGACGACAAACGCCTACACGTGTGGTAATCACCTTGCGCGGGACGAGCCTCTTGAGGCGCAACCACGGTAGGGCTAGGATCGGGGCTATGGGGTCTTCTGCGAATCCGACAACAGCAAGCGCAGGCGGCGCGGCCCGCGCTCGTAGCGACACGAGCGCTCGGCGGTGGGCGCGTCTTCTCATTGCGCTCTCCGTGTCTCTCTGCACGGCCGTCGCCGGGTGCGGCGGCGAAGACGGCGCCCTCACCTTCATGACGGGGGGAGAGCCCAGCGAAGTCGCCTATTGGGAGACTCTCTTGTCGGAGTTCGAGAGCGAGTCGGGCCTCGAGGTGCGCCTGATGGTACAGCCCGCCGACTCGGATCAGCGCCGGCAGGAGCTCGTGGTGCCCCTTCGATCCGCCCGGCCCGATCCCGACGTCTTTCTCATGGATGTCGTTTGGGTGGCGCAGCTTGCGGCCTCCGATTGGCTCGAGCCGCTCGGCCCCTACGCCCGCGAGAGCGGTCTGCGCCTCGACTCCTTCTTCCCGGGCGTTGTCGAGCTGACCGACAGGTACGGGGGCGAGCTCGTAGCGCTTCCGGTCTACGTTGACGGCGGGCTGCTGTACTATCGAACCGACCTTCTGGGCAAGTACGGATTCGAAGGGCCTCCCCGGACATGGGAAGATCTCGTCCGTTTCTCGCTGGAGATCCAGGAGAAGGAGCGCGAGTCCAACCCAGGATTCTACGGGTACGTATGGCAGGGGGCCCAGTACGAGGGACTCGTCTGCAATTTCATCGAGGTGGCCGCGTCGGCCAAGGGTTGGCGTGCCGACTCGCTGAGAGGGTACGTGCCCGCCGGCCCAGGCACCGAGGAAGCCCTGCGCTTTATGCACGATTTGATACACGCCCATGGTGTCTCC
Source organism: uncultured bacterium (assembly GCA_964531335.1). GTDB lineage: Bacteria > Eisenbacteria > RBG-16-71-46 > CAZHEV01 > CAZHEV01 > CAZHEV01. The sequence goes on from CAZHEV010000005.1 coordinate 183,065, forward strand.
CCGCCGAATGTCTACACGGAGATGAAGGAAGAGGAGACCAGGATCTTCTTCCAGAACGGAAACGCGCTTTTCGAGAGAAACTGGCCCTATGCTTGGGCGCTGCACGAGTCGGAGGGCTCCCCGGTCAGGGGCAAGGTCGGGATCGCCCGGCTGCCGCACTTTCCCGGCGGCAGAAGCGTATCGACCTTGGGCGGCTGGCACGCGGCGATCTCGCGCAGCTCGGACAGGAAGGATTCCGCCTGGGAGCTCATGAAGTTTGTCACCTCCTTCGAGACGCAAAAGAACCTCGCCCTTAACCTTGGCTGGAATCCCTCGAGGACCGACGTTTACGAAGACTCACTGGTGATCGAAAGGATCCCGCACATAGCCCTTCTCGAGGGGATATTCATGAACGCCGTCCCCAGGCCCAGGGTCCCCTACTACTCCCAGGTCTCGGATGTGCTTCAGCGCCACGTAAACGCCGTCCTGTCCGGAAGCGAGGGCCGCGAGGAGGCGTTTCGGGCAATCAGGGGGGAGATCTCGGCATTGCGGGAGCGCTACGGCGCGCTCGGATCCGGGCGGAAGGGCGGCCCGGGATGAGGCGCGCCGGCGGCCGGGGTCTTCGTGACGTAAAAGAGGGATACCTCTTCAGCGCGCCGCTCCTGTTTTTCATAGGCGCCTTCATCGTCCTTCCCGTGATAGGCGCTCTGATAACCAGCCTCCATCAGGCGGTCACCTTCTTGCCGGAGAAGTTCGTAGGAGCGGGCAACTACAAGGCCATCCTCGCCGATCCGCAGTTCCGGCAGGCCGCGAGGTTCACCGTCGGCTTCACCGTCGTCTCCGTTTCCATCGAGATGGTGCTCGGAATGCTCTTCGCGCTGATCATAAACGAGCGGCTCAGGTTCCGGGGGGCTCTCCGGATCGCCGTGCTCATACCGTGGGCGATCCCCATCGCGGTGGCCGCGAGGGTCTGGGAGCTCATCTACAACTACGAGTACGGTATTCTCAACCACCTCGCCCTCCGCGCCGGGATAGTCTCCGAACCGGTCAACTGGCTGGGCGGCTCGGCCGGGGCCTTCTGGGCGCTGGTGCTCAGCGACGTCTGGAAGACAACGCCCTTCATCGCGATCATACTCTTGGCCGGGCTTTCGGGAATACCGAGGGACCTTTACAGCCAGGCGGCCGTAGACGGCGCGACGCCTGTCCAGAAATTCTTCAGGATAACTCTCCCCCTGCTGAAACCAGTGCTCGCCGTCGCTCTCATATTCAGGACCATAGACGCCATAAGGATATTCGACATGGTGTACGTGCTGACCGGAGGAGGACCCGGCGGGGCGACCACGTCGCTTTCCCTGTACGCTTTCAAGAATTTCCTGACCGGTGACTTCGGTTACGGCTCGGCCGTTTCCATGATCGTCTTCGCGATAGCCCTCTGCTTCTCCCTCTTCTACGTCCGCCTGGGCGGCTTCACCAAGATGGTCAGGGGGTGAGCGTATGCGATCGAGACGCGTGTACTATGCGGCGGCCGTCGCGGTCATGGTCTTCTCGCTTTTCCCGTTCGCCTGGATGGTCTTGGTCTCGTTCTCCGAGTCTCCGGCCTTTCTCTCCGAAGGAGTGCGGTTCAAATTCACCTTTTCCAACTACGCCGGGGTGATCGCGGGCGAGTCGCTCCGATTCGGGAGCTTCCTGAGAAACAGCGTCATAGTGTCGTCGGTGGTCGCGGTGCTGACGACGCTCACGGCCGCTCTGGCCGCGTACGCCATCGTGAGGATGAGGTTTCCGGGAAGGGCGATCATCCCCGCGGGGGTCCTGGCCCTGTCCATGCTGCCGCAGATTAGCCTGGTCGGCTATATATTCAACCTGATGACCGACCTCGGATGGATAAACACGTACCAGGGCCTGGTCCTGCCGTACACGGCCCTCGGCCTGCCGCTGGCCCTGTGGATCATGATCAGCCATTTCAAGGGGGTTCCGGAGGACCTGGACAAGGCCGCATTCGTAGACGGGGCCACACGGTTTCAGGTGCTGTTCAGGGTGGTCGTTCCGGTCTCCATGCCGGCGGTCGTGTCCGCGGTGGTGCTGGTGTTCATTTTCTCGTTCAACGAGTTCCTGTTCGCGCTTATGCTTACCGTCGATCATCAAGCGCGCACCGTGCCGGTGGGGATAGCGCTCTTCGAGGGGCTTCACGGCCAGACGCCCTGGGGCTCGATAATGGCCGCCGCCGTGCTGGCCTGCGCGCCGATGGTCCTGATAGCCGCCCTGTTCCAGAGGCGGATAATCCGAGGTCTGAGCCAGGGGTCGGTCAGAGGATGAAATCTCTCTCCGTAAAGGGTCTATCGAAGGAATTCTTCTCATTGAGGGGCCGCACCGTTGCCCTCGACCAGATAAGTCTCGAGGTCGATGCGGGCTCCTTCTACGTGTTGCTCGGTCCGAGCGGCTGCGGAAAGACGACGCTCCTGAACATAATAGCCGGCATCGAGACCCCCACCCTCGGCGAGGTCCGGATTGGCGAGAGGCTGGTCGCATCGCCCGCCGAGAGGAAGTTCGTACCGCCGCGCTCACGCAACGTGGCCATGGTGTTTCAAAGCTACGCCCTTTATCCGCACATGACGGTCTTCGACAACATCGCCTTTCCCTTGAAGATCGCCAAGATGGGCAAGGACCGGATCAAAGAGGCGGTGGAGGGGGCCGCCCGAACGTTGGAGATCGAACATCTTCTGCGAGCGAAGCCCGCCGAGCTGAGCGGCGGCCAGAGGCAGAGGGTGGCCATAGGAAGGGCCATCGTAAGAGAGCCGGACGTACTGCTTCTCGATGAGCCGCTCTCGAACCTCGACGCTCAACTGCGTGTGACGATGCGCCGCGAGCTGAAAGAGCTCCAGAGAAGAATGAAGCTGACGACCATCTACGTCACTCACGACCAGGTCGAGGCCATGACCCTGGGAGACAGGATGGCGCTCATAAACGAGGGGCGGATCGAGCAGATAGGCACGCCCGACGAGGTCTATGAGAGCCCCCAGACCTTGTTCACGGCGAGGTTCGTGGGTACCCCTCCTATGAACGTACTAGACGGAAAGGCGTTCGCGCGCAGGGACATGGCCGACCGCCTGCCCGAGTCCGTGACGATGGATGATGTATTCCTCGGCGTCCGCCCCGAGAAGGTGAAGGTCCGTCCCGCCGGTGAGCCGGGCCTTCTCGAGGGGACCATATCGCTCATAGGCTCGACGGGCGTCGAGAAGCTCTTCTACGTGAAGGTCGGCGATCAGGAGGTACTTGCGAAGTGCCCGTCTGAGGGCTCCTTCTCCGAGGAAGACGCGGTCTCCATAGACTTCGACCGAGCGGACCTGGTCCTTTTCAGCAAGAGCACCCAAAAGCGCCTCGACCCCGCCGTGCCGCGTGAACACGATCATGAGTAATCGCTGACACGTTTCTCGAGTGAAGCGCGCGGCACACGCGCCCTCATCCACCTGCCACTAAGCGCCAACTCTTTCAACGACAACCAGTTTAAGCTTGCTGCGCCACCTTCACGTAGCCCGGCACGTGTGTTGCGATGATACGTGGACGAGGCGGGGGAAAGCCCGGTGAGCCCAAGGCCGCTGATGACATCCGTAGAGGTAGACAAGTCAGGCCTTAACCCCCCGCCTTCAACAAAAAGGCTCGCGACATCCCTGACGCACCGACAGCGGGGCGTCGCGGACCCGAAAGGAGGCGTTGACAATGAAGAAGATCGCTGCAATCACACTGGCCCTGTTCGCCGGGTTCGCGCTGGTTTTCTTCGCGTTCAAGCCGGCGGCGCTGACTTCGTCCTTTGACGAGCAGGCCGTCGAGGAGCCCACTTCGGAGGCGGTCGAGCAGCCGGTCGCGCAAGGGCCGAGGCCCACCCAGCCTGCCCGATCATCCGGTTCTTCGGCCGATGCGAGCAGCTCAAGTTCCGAGGACCTTGCATCGACCGAAGGGAGCTCCGTGGAAGATGCGAGCGCCACCGCTGGCGGACCCGAAGCGCCCGCGAAGCCTGCGACATGGCTCGACCACTTCAGGAAAGGGCAGGCTCTGTACTCGAAAGGCGATTACGGAGAGGCCTGCGAAGCTTTCGAGAAGGCCGTCGCCGAGAACAAGGACAACTTCTACCTGCACTATATGCTCGGGCTCTCGCAGTGGAAGAACGGGCGCCACGAGAGGGCGGCCGATCAGTTGAACCGATCGATCGAGCGCAACCCCGCCTTCGTAAAAGGCTGGGTCAACCTGGCAAGAGTCAGGCGCGAGCTGGACAACCCCCAGGAGGCTATCGCGCTCTGCGACAAAGCCATCGAGGTCGACAAGGCCAACGACGACGCCTGGAACGTGAGGGGGCTAGCGTACCTCGACACCGGGGACAGAGATAAAGCAATAGAGAGCTTCAAGAACGCAATAGCCGCGAATGGACGGAACGCCTACGCGCTCAACAACCTTGCCCTCACCTACATATACGAGGAGAGGTTCGAGGAGGCGCTGATTCCCCTCGAGCAGGCCGTGGAAGCGGCGCCGGGAACAGCCTTCATTCGCAACAACCTGGGCATAGTCTACGAGAACCTCGGCAGGACGGCGGAGGCCGCGCGCCAGTACGCGGCGGCCGTTGACGCTTCGCCTGGGCACGAGAAGGCGCAGGCCAGCTTGAGGAGGATCCTGCCCATGCTCTCCCTCGAGGAGGAAGCGGCGCTGGCCGAGTTCTACCAGGTCGAGAGGTAGCCCACTCCCCACCAGCCGGCGCACCCAGGCGGGGCGGTTCCAGCCGAGGAGACCGCCCCGCCGCCCAAGGCCCTGCAAAGCGCCCAGACTCCTGGAAGCCCCGTGCCCGTACACGGCCGCCTGCGGGCCCCCCTGCCCCAGATCGCAGTAACCAGGGTCCGGTACCCCCCGCCCTCTTGGCTGCACAGGCCATTTGCCGATTGTCAACATAAGTCAACAAGGCGGCAATTTCAGCTTGACATTGTGGGCCGTCTCCGCCAAAGTGGTAGTGCTGGGGGCGGCACCCGCTGGCTGTCGAAGGGAGGCCAACTATGAAAGCCCTAGTCACGATCCTTCTACTGGTCACGGCCCTTTCAGGGGCTGCAGGGGACCTGTCCGCCGATATGTCCGCCTGCGAGATCCTCCACTGGGTGGGTCACGACCGCGGAGCGGCGAGCGAGATTCTCCGGAGCCTCTGCTGGATCGAGATCTGGTACGCGATGGGGGATCAGCCGGATTACATCGACGGGGCAA
>CAZHEV010000005.1:188378-206736 GCA_964531335.1 uncultured bacterium
CCTGGGAGCCGTGAACGATGCCGGTGCGGCAGGAAAAAACGGATCCCTCGAAGCGCGCATCTTCACGGCGCCCCAGGGCGCGACGATCAAATGGCTTGGGGCGCCACCCGAAGGCGCACAATTTGAGACGTGGCGTCAATGGGTGCGCGAACTCGGCGGCATGAAGTACGAGCCGGACGCCGGCCAGTGGTGGTGCGCCGTCGATGTGGCCGTGGGGGACAGCCTCGCGGTGATCTGCCGCAAGGGTGCAACGATCATGGTGGATATCGCGTCGCGCCGCGTCGAGTCAATCGAGGTGTTGGCCGCCCAGGGTTTCGGGCCGCGCACGACCATCAAGTCGACGCGCTACGACAGCTTCGCGTTGTCGTCGCGTTCGGTTGGATTGCGCGACGGCTGGCTGCGGCTCTACGTGGTGTTTGATCGGCCCGTCGATGACGTCGATCGCGTTTGGTTCAATGGCATCGTGATCGCCGCGAAGCAGTAGGCGGGGGGATGCGCGCCACGGGGGATCAATCCTGACATGCCACACAGGCCTGCCCGCTACACCACTGAGATCGCCACGCATCCCCCTATGAGTCTCCTCATCACGATTCTATTGGCAGCGGCAGTCCTCTGCGGCAACTGGCCGGCGAGCAAGGGACCGGCTACTCGTCCCCTACCGGCTCGAGATCGATTAGCGGGGCGCCGAAGACCACGGAGTCCCCGGCTTTGACGTGGATTTTCTTGACGCGGGCGCGACCGGAGGCCTGTACGCCGTTTTCCATCTTCATGGACTCGACGACGACCACCACCTGGCCGGACTCCACGACATCGCCTTCTTCCACCGGGACTTTCACTATGACTCCCGGCATCGTCGCCGCGACGACCGCTCCGGCCTTGAGGCTGCCACCGGCGGATCTGCGGCGGGACTCCTTCTCCGGCTTCCCCAGACGATACTGGCGGCCCCTGATGAAGGTGTAGCTCGCTGCTTCGTCCTTGGCCGCATATACCAGGAAGGAACCACCGGGAGTGGTTATCCAGAACACGTTGGGCTCTACGGCTACGACTTCGGCGCTTATCCGGTCTTCACCAAAGGTCGCCTGCCAGACGCCGTCCTTCTCCTCGACGCTGAGCTTTTCTGTCTTGTCTCCAACCAGGAATTCGAATTCCATCCAGCGCCCCTAGTCCCCTCCCCCTATCCTCCATCTGGTGCCGCTCTTCCACGGGGAAAACGTCTCTACTTTTCCAGCTCCCGGTCTCGAGGCCGGGGCCCTCTTTTCGAGCGCGGCCGCGGCCAGTAGCGCGGCCTTCAACTCATCCCCGTCGGCCTCGGACGGCTTCCAGCCGGGAAGGTTCTCGGGAATGAAGTCGGTATGCGTGGCCCCTTCGCGAAAGGCCGGATGCTCCAGAACGTCGATCAGGAACTGCGTGTTGGTCTTTACACCGATAATGGCGTAATCGCCCAGTGCGGCGATCATTCTACTTCGGGCCTCTTCTCTAGTCTCGTCCCAGACCACGAGCTTCGACAGTATGGGATCGTAGTGTACCGGCACTTCGCAGCCGCTCCAGATCCCCGTGTCGCAACGGATGCCCGGGCCGTCCGGCTCTCTGACAAAGAGGATCTTGCCGGCGCTGGGCAGGAAGTTGTTCTCGGGGTCCTCGGCGTAGATACGGCACTCTATCGCGTGGCCACGCTGCCTCAGATCGTTTTGTTTGAAGGAGAGCTTTTCGCCCGACGCCACCCTTATCTGCTGCTTGACCAGGTCCACGCCGACCACGGCCTCGGTGATAGGATGCTCGACCTGGACCCTCGCGTTGACTTCCAGGAAATAGAACTCCCCGCTCGCGTCCAGCAAGAACTCCACAGTCCCCGCGTTCGTGTAGCCCACGGTCTGCGCGACCTTGACCGCGACCTCTCCCATCATCCGGCGCAGCTCGGAATCGAGGGCGACCGAAGGAGTCTCTTCCACTATCTTCTGATACCTGCGCTGTATCGAGCATTCTCTCTCGAATAGATGCACGACGTTTCCGTGCGAATCAGCCAGCACTTGAAACTCTATGTGGCGCGGGCGCTCTATGTATTTCTCCAGGTAGATGGTGTCGTCACCGAAAGCCGCCTTCGCCTCACGCATGCAGGCGTCGAGTGAGTCCTTCAGCTCCGCGGCGTCGCGTATTATCCTCATCCCTTTGCCGCCTCCGCCGGCGGCGGCCTTCACCAGGACGGGAAGGCCCATCAACCCGGCCTCCTTCGCCAAAACTGCCACATCGGTGCTGCCGCCGGTCATACCGGGGATCACCGGCACGCCCGCCTTGATCATCGTCTTCCTCGACTGGACCTTGTTCCCGAGAAGCGCCATCGCCTCGGGGCCGGGCCCGATGAAGGTGATGCCCTTCTCTCCGCAACGTCCGGCCAACTCGGGATTCTCGGCGAGGAAGCCGTAGCCGGGGTGTATCGCGTCCGCGCCCTTCTCCTCGGCGCCCGCCATGATCTTGTCTATATTCAAGTAGCTCTCGAGCGGAGGCGGGGGACCGATGCAAAGGGCCTCGTCAGCGAAGCGCACGTGGAGGCTCTCCTTGTCGCAGGTGGAATAAACGGCGACCGTGGGAATGCCCATCTCGCGGCAGGCCTTCATCACCCTCAGAGCTATCTCGCCCCTATTTGCCACAAGGATCTTTTTCATTGTCCTCTCGACACTGGGATTGAATCGATCTCTAGTCCAACGCTCAGCGCCCCGCTTGAACCTCGAGCGTCTCACTTCTTCGCCGCCCAGGAGGGTTTGCGCTTTTCAAGAAACGCCTTCATTCCCTCCTGCCCCTCCTCGCTCATCCTGAGACGGGCCAGCTCGTCGGCCGTGAACGTCTTCGCCTCCTCGAGGCTCATGGCCGGGACTTCTCTGAGCAGCTTCTTGCATACGGCGATCGCGCCCGGCCCGCTGGAGATGAGCCTGTCGACCAGCGACTCGACCGCGCTCTCCAGCTCCTCGGGCTCCACCACGGCGTTTACCAGGCCGACCCGGAAAGCCTCATGCGCGTCTATCCTTTCGCCCGTGAGCATCAGGCGCCTGCAAGCCGCCTCGCCCGCCTTCTTGATCACGTAGGGCGATATGCACGCCGGCACCAGCCCCAGCTTCACCTCGCTAAGGCTGAACCTTGCGTTCGTGGAGGCGACCGCGATGTCGGTTGTGGAAACGAAGCCCATTCCGCCGCCTATGGTGGCCCCGTTTATCATCGCGACGGTGGGCAAATGGAGCGAGTACAGCGCGTACATCATCTCGGCGAGCTTCAGGGACTCCCCGTAGTTCTCCTCGAAGGAGAAGTCCATCACCTTCTTCATCCAGTTGACGTCGGCCCCGGCGCAGAAGCTCTTGCCCTCGCCGGTGAGCACCACGACACGGACGTCCGAGGGCCGCTCCAGGGTCCGAAGGACGTCCAGCATCTCGGCTATCATGTCGTTGTTGAAGGCGTTGTGTACCTCGGGCCTGCTGAAGACGATCCTGGCGACCGGCCCCTCCGCCTCGCAACGAATGGTCTTGTAGTCGCTTCTGAACACCGCCACCCCACCGGGGCCGAAAGGATCGGCCCGCTCTGCTGTCAAAGCGCGGCTTCCGCGGCCGGGCCCGGCCGGCCCGAATGCCGTGGGACCCCCGTCCAAACCGTCACATTCTGAAAACGCCGAACTTGTGCTCCGGTATCGGAGCGTTCAAGGCCATGGAGATCCCCAGGGCAAGACACATCCGCGTGTCCAGGGGGTCTATTATCCCGTCGTCCCAGAGCCTCGCGGAGGTGAAATAGGCGCTGCCCTCCTCCTCGTACTTCTTGAGGATGGGCTTTTTCATCTGCTCCTGCTCCTCCTCCGAAAGCACCTTGCCCTTCTTCTTGAGAGCATCGGTCTTGACCCGGACGAGCACGCTCGCGGCCTGCTCGCCTCCCATCACGCATGTCTTCGCCGTGGGCCACGACCACAGGAGCCTGGCGTTGTAGGCCCTGCCGCACATGGCGTAGTTGCCGGCTCCATTGGAGGCCCCTACGACGACCGTGAACTTCGGCACGTTGGCGTTTGCCACGGCGTGGACGAGCTTGGCGCCGTCTTTGGCGATCCCGCCGTGCTCGTATTCCCTGCCCACGATAAAGCCCGTGATATTCTGCATGAAGATAATGGGGATCTTCCTGACGGAGCACATCGATACGAAGTGAGCTCCCTTGAGCGAGCTCTCGGAGAACAGGACACCGTTGTTCGCGAGTATCCCCACGGGATAGCCCATTATCCTGGCGAAACCGCAGACCAGGGTCGTCCCGTAGAGCTCCTTGAACTCGTGGAACCTGCTTCCGTCGACAATTCGCGCGATTACCTCCCGCATGTCGAACTGCCTTCTCAGATCCTTCGGTACGATCCCGTAGATCTCCTCGGGGTCGTATATCGGGTCCTCCGGCTCCTCGGTGCCCAATCTGGTCTTCTCGGGCTGATTGATGCTCTCCAGGATGTTTCTGGCGAGCTCGATCGCGTGATCGTCATCGTTGGCGTAGTGATCACTCACCCCCGATATCCTGCAGTGCACGTCCGCCCCGCCGAGCTCCTCGTCTGTGACGTCCTCGCCGGTGGCGGCCTTCACGAGCGGAGGGCCTCCGATGAAGATCGTCCCCTGGCGCCGCACAATGACGGTCTCGTCGCTCATTGCCGGCACGTAAGCGCCACCGGCCGTGCAGGAGCCGAGCACCACCGATATCTGGGGGACGCCCATGGCGGACAGGACAGCCTGGTTGTTGAAGATGCGACCGAAGTGATACTTGTCGCCGAAGGTCCCCGATTGCAGCGGGAGAAAGATGCCACCCGAATCCACGAGGTAGACGCAGGGCAGCCGGTTGTCGTAGGCGATCTCCTGAGCCTTGACGTGCTTCTTTATGGTCATCGGGAAGTAGGTGCCGCCCTTGACGGTCGCGTCGTTGGCGACCACCAGGACCTCCCGGCCGTGCACCACCCCGACCCCCGTCACCACGCCTGCCGAGGGGGCCTCGTTGTCGTACATGTCGTAAGCGGCCAGCGTGCTGAATTCCAGAAAGGGCGAGTTCTTGTCGAAGAGGAGATCCAACCTCTCCCTTGCCGTGAGCTTGCCTCTTTCCTTGTGCTTTTCCAGAGCGCTCGGAGGGCCGCCCTTTTTCACCTGCTCGAGCCTGCGCTTGAGCTCGGCGACCAGCCCCTCCATGTGCGCCTTGTTCTCCTGGAACTCCTCGCTGTTCGGATCGACCTTCGATTCAATCTCGTACATGTTTCATGCACCTTTGACGGCTCAGGAGGGCTTCAGGGGGCAAAAGCCCCCGCCAATCATCTAGGCCGAGGGAACGCACTTATAGCCGTAACATATCACCCCGGAGTGGCCGTCCTCCTGGATCCGACGGAACTCTATCCTTACCTTCTGTCCTATCTCGATGTCATCGAGAGGACAGTCGACTATCTGCGCCGTGATCTTCGCGCCCCCGTCCAGCTCGACTATCCCGACGGCGTACGGGGTCTGGTCGCCGAACTGAGGGGGAGCGACATGTATCACTGTGAAGGTCCGAACGACTCCCTGGTCGGACAGTTTTACCGTTTCGGACTCGGCGCTCCCGCACTTGGGGCACTTGCTCCTCGGCGGGAAGCTGATCTTTCCACAGCCTGCGCACTTGCCCGCCTCGAGGCGGTATCTCTGTGGAATCTCTCGCCAATAGCGCGACGGAAACATTACACCACCTCCAGTATGTGAACCACGGCGCTGCCGCCGCTGCCACCCATGTTCTGCGTGAGCGCTCTCTTGGCGCCTTCCACCTGTCTCTTGCCCGATTCGCCCCTGAGCTGCTCGATCACCTCAACGATTTGAGCGACGCCGGTCGCCCCGACCGGATGCCCCTTGGACTTCAGGCCACCGCTCGTGTTGACGGGAACACGGCCTCCCAGCGCCGTCTCCCCGTTCTTGGCGAGGTCTCCGCCCTTGCCTCTGTCCGCGAAGCCCAGAGCTTCGAGCACGCAGATCTCGGCGATCGAGAAACAATCATGCACCTCGGCGAGGTCTATGTCCGAAGGGCCGACCCCCGCCATCTTGAAGGCGGCCTCGGCGGCTCTCTTGGTGGCCGCGAAGTCGGTGAGGTCCTCCCTATCGTGGAGCGCGATGGTGTCCGTCGAGTGGCCGCTGCCGATCACCTTGACTACCGGCTTCTGCGTCAGCTTCTTCGCCATGTCCAGCGGGCACAGCACGGCCGCCGCCGCCCCGTCGGTTATCGGCGAGCAATCCAGAATACGAAGTGGGTCCGCCACCCGGGTGGACTCGAGAACCGCCTCCAGCGTTATCTCGAACGAGTACTGGGCCTTGGGGTTCATCGCGCCATGCCTGTGGTTCTTTACGGAGACATGTGCCATCTGCTCCCTGGTGCCCCCGAACTGGTGCATGTAAGCCCTCGCCACCATCGCATAGAGCCCGGGGAAGGTAACCCCGTGATAGACCTCGTACTCCTGGTCGGCGGCCGTCGCCAGAGCGTAGGTCGCCTCTCCTCCGTCCACGTCGGTCATCTTCTCCACGCCGCCCACCAGGACTATGTCGTTCATCCCCGAGGCCACGTCCATGAGCCCCTGCCTGAAAGCCACTCCGCCCGACGCGCAGGCCGACTCCACCCGGCACGCGGGTATGGAAGCCACTCCCAGGTAGTCCGCAAGCATCGAGGCAAGATGCTCCTGCCCCACGAAGAGCCCGCCGCTCATGCACCCGACGTACATCGAGTCGATCTTGTCAACGCCGGAATCAGCAATCGCGTCCGAAGCTGCGTCAACGAAGATCTGTCTCAGGGACTTCTTCCACAGCTCCCCGCATTCACTCATTCCCACGCCTATAACCGCTACGTCACGCATAACAACCTCCACGCTATCGCTACTATTCCGCCTTGCGTATTTTTCGCCTGAACTTGGCGTACTCGCCGTATTCGATGTAGGACGCCTTTTCGAGCTGCTCCCGGGTCTTGGGGGCAAGGTCCCGCGCCTTCTCGACGCCCTCCGTCACCTCGAAGACGAAACCATCGCTTCCGGCTCCCGAGCCGAAGGACGTCATTAGGATCCGGTCTCCCGGCTTTGCCACGTCCAGAATCGCCGTCAGGCCCATGGGAGAGGAGCCCGAGTAGGTGTTGCCCAGAGTGGGACACAGCCAACCGTCCTCGAGCTGCTCCTTCTTGAAGCCGAGCATCTTTCCAACTCTCATGGGAAACTTGCCGTTGGGCTGATGGAAGACGGCGTAGGCGAAGTCCTGGGGCTTCATGCTCACCTTCTCCATTATCTGGCTCGCGGCGGTCGTAACGTGCTTGAAATAAGCCTGGTCGCCCGTGAAGCGGCCGCCGTGTCGCGGGTAGTACATGTATTCCCTTCGCCAGAAATCGGCCGTGTCGGTCATGAAAGTATGTGTGGCGATCACCTTGGCGACCCCGTCTTCTTTGCCGAAAACAAACGCGGCCCCACCCGCGGCCGCGGAGTACTCGAGCGCGTCGCCCGGCGCTCCCTGTGAGGTGTCGGCTCCGATCGCCAGGCCGTACTTGACGCTCCCGGCGTCCACGAGCCCAATGCAAACGAACATCGCCTCGCTTCCGGCCTTGCACGCGAACTCGAAATCCGCACAGTGAATGTTACGGGTGGTCCCGATGGCCTCCGAGACGGCGGTTCCGCTCGGCTTCACGGCGTAGGGGTGTGACTCGGAGCCGACGTACACGGCCTCTATTAGGAAGGGGTCGATCCCGGAGCGCTTGACCGCGTTCCTCGCGGCCTCCACCGAGATCGTTATGGTGTCCTGGTCCGGGGTGGGCACGGACTTCTCCCGAAGCATCAATCCCTTCTTGTAACTCTCGGCATCGGCCCCCCAGACCTTCGCGATCTCCTCTACCTTTATGCGATGCAAGGGCACATACGCCCCATAACCTACTATTCCAGCCATAACTTCCTCCTTCCAAATGCCGCGCAAGCACAGAACAACCACGTGCCGGGACGGCGACCGCAAGGCACTTTCGCCCAGCTCGGTGCCCATGCCTGCGGAGACTGGCATTCAGAGTCTAGCGACTCGGCTGTGCTCGTGATAACCCCTCCGGGGGGCAGATCTCGATTGGCCCGAACATAATGAGCCCTGGAGGAGATTCGAGCCTCCGGGGATGACAGCGCCCGCTTCACGCAAAAACTCATATCCTCTCGGGCGCAGATCGGATCATAGCATCATCTTGCGCCGGATGTCAATTCGCTCCCAACCGGATGATCTATCAGTGCTTGTGTCAGGAAAGGAGCCGGGATGTCTCCCCGGGTGGCGCCTTAAAGCTCGCTCGTAGCCCAGGCACCCAAATGCCGGGGGCACTGCGTCTGGAACGTAGTGCAGGTTGTAAGGAGTCCCAACGCACCCCGTCTTCAAAGCAACGGAGTTCGAGCGATTGGCCTATTGGTCGCCTTTTTTCTGCCTGGATTTTCCTTTTTTATCCGGCTTCCCCCTCCCCTTACGAGCGGAAACGGCGTGGAATCTACCCTCGGCCCGCATCCTCCTGAAGTGCCGTACCACGTCGGCCATGCCCTCCACGGCTTTCATCTTCTCGCGCAGGCTCAAAGAGCGAAAGTAGAGCAACTGATCGAGGCTATGTTTCTCCCATGCATCCATCCGGGGCCATCACGTTTCTTCGTCCGGCATCTCCGACAACAGCTTGAGCCGGCGCACGTCCTCGCGGTCCATTTCCCGACCCGCCGCCGTCTTCATTCGGATCAGTGTATCCAGGCACACGAACCGGGCACTGACTCCGGGCAGGATCTCGCCGACCATGGCGCGGCCATACTCGAGGTCGAAATCAAAAGGCTCGGACACAAATATGTCGACCGGAGTCTCTCGGTGCTGGTCGCTACGCATCGTGAAGACTGCCATTTCCTTCTCCCTGGTCCACTTCTCTCGATTCGCGGGGTCCTTGAATTCCTTCGGAGCGACGGGAGCAGCCGGCCTATAGTCCAGCGTTTGTAGGGCGCGCATCGCTCGTTCGACGTTCTTCTCATCAAGTTGAATTACGAGATCGAGATCGAAGGTTACCCGTCCGTATCCGTGCGCGGCCACCGCGAGGCCGCCTACGATGAGATAGCGCACGTCGTGCTGGTTCAATGCGGAGAGAACAGCTTCTAAGCTGGCTAGCTTCACGGTTCGTCGTCCTCGCTGGCGTCTTCATTGCCTAGAAAAGAAAGCCACCGGCAGCCCCGGGCGGACAACTATATTTCAACACCGAATGCAGCCCCGGTCAACGATTCGTCCACTCGCAGGGACCGCCCTCGAGCAAAGAGCCGGCGCCCGTGGAGGGACGCCGGCTCCCTTGATTCAACTGAGGCATCCGCCTCGGACTCTGCAGAGGCGCCCCCTCCTAGTTCATGTCAAGCTGCCACAGGAGGAAGCTGAAGGCATCCGTCATATCCTCTATCTGCTTGTCGACGGGCATCCCGCCGGAATGACCCGTCTCCGTGTCGTACTTCAGAAGGACGGGGTCGTCGGATCCGGTCTCGGCCTGGACCAAAGCCGCCATCTTCCTCGCGTGAAGCGGAGCGACCCTGGTGTCGGAATCGCCCGTTATGAAGAGGACGGCGGGGTATTCGACCCCCTTCTCGACGTTGTGGTACGGCGAGTACTCGTATATGTACTCGAACTGATCCGGGTCCTCGGCCGACCCGTACTCCGAGACCCAGAAGCGGGCCACAAGAAACTGCTGGAAACGCACCATGTCGAGAAGCGGGTAGGTGCAGATGATCGCGCTGAACAGGTCCGGCCTCTGAGTAAGCATGGCCCCGACCAGGAGACCCCCGTTGCTCCCGCCGCGACAGGCCAGCTTGTCCTTGTTCGTGTAGTTGTTGTCTATCAGCCACTCCGCCGCCGCGATAAAGTCATCGAAGCTGTTCTGCTTGTTCTCGAACATGGCCGCCTCGTGCCATTCCTCGCCGAACTCTCCGCCGCCGCGGATGTTCGGTATAGCGTAGACGCCGCCGTTTTCCAGCCAGACTATTCCCCGTTGCGAGAACGAGGGCGTCAGGCTGACCGAGAAACCGCCGTAGCCGGCGAGAAGAACCGGGTTGTCTCCGTCGAGCTCGAGGCCTTTCTTGTACAGGAGGAACATCGGCACCTCGGTTCCGTCCTTCGATTCATACCAGACCTGCTTCAGCTCTATCTGGTCCGTGTTCACCGGCACGTCGAGCTCCGACCAAACCGACTTCTCTCCCGACGCCACGTCGTAGCGGTAGATGGTAGTGGGAATGTGGAACGAAGAGAACGCGAAGAAAGCCTCGTTCTCGCTCCAGCGGCCCCTCATTGCGCCGACGCTCCCGAGCGAGGGGAACGAGATCTCGCCGAGCCTGTTGCCGTCGATGTCGAATATGGCAAGGCGCGAGTTTACGTCCTCGAGGTAATTGACGAAGATCTTGCCGCCGGCGCCAGAGATTCCCTCGATGACCGCGTCCTCGCTTTCGGGGATTATCTCCACCCAGTTCTCCGGCTCCGGGTTCTCCAGGGAGGCCTTGAGCACCCGGCCGTTCGGGGCGTTCCAGTCCGTCTGAAGCAGTATTTGGTCCCCGACGAACTCCGGGTAGAACCGGGCCTCGATGTCATTGACAAAGGCCTGAACGGGCTCGTCCTTCGTCACGTCCTTGTAGTAGAGTTCCACCTGCTTGCCGGCCGAACCGTGAAAGACCATTATGCCGAGGTAACGTCCATCTTCCGAAAGTCCCGAGGCTATGATCTTATCGGGGCCGAACCCTTCTCCGAAGATGTACACGTCCTCGGAAATATCGGTTCCCATTTCGTGATAGCGGACGCTCTGGCCCTGCATTGTGAACTCGGTGTAATAGAGCCCCTTGGCATCCGGAGTCAGCGACACGCCGAAGTACCGGGACGTGGGAAGCGCGTCGGGCAGGTCCTTCCTCGCGTCCACGTCCAGGAACCGGACCTCGACCTCATCGGCCCCTCCCCGGCGGACGCCGTAGGCCAGCACCGTGCCCTCTTCGGATACGTCCAGCATGTTGACGCTTGTGGTGTGGTCCTCGCTCATGCCGTGAGGATCTATGAGCACATGGTCATCACCGTGGAGCCCCTCACGCATGTAGATCACGAAGAGATCCTGATCCTTCATTCTCTTGGAGAGAAAATAGCGTCCGTTCCTTGCGACGGGCGGGCTGATGACGTCTATCTTCATAAGCTCAGTCAGCCGCTCCATGATAGCGGCGCGGCCTTCCACATCTTCAAGAAGCGACTTGGTGTACTCGTTCTGTGCCTCGATCCATTCGCGGGTCTCCGGCGCCTGCTGGTCCTCGAGCCACCGGTAGGGGTCCTCTATTACCACACCGTGCAGTGTGTCGCGCACCACCTCGACGCGGGTGGGCGGCGGATCCGGGATCTCGCCCGCCTGCGCCGGGATGCCCGCGCACAGAATGCCCAGCGCGGCGATCCACAACAACGCCCCCGCCCCCGCGAGCCCGCTTGTCGCAACTCTGGATTTAATGCGAATCATCCTGGCCTCCTTTTCAGAGATCTCAACCACCCCGCCTCTTCGCCGCCGGCGCTGCGGATCGCGCCCGGAAGATGTTAGCAGACCGGCGCGCAGGTGTCCAGAAACGCGGCGGCCCCACGGCCTTGCCCGCGCACATAGGGCCTTGACAAGTCGCCGACCGCATGTAGCATTGGCGATTCAGGACTGCTGACCTTGAGGCTTGCCCCCTGCACATACGTACTGTAGACTCCATCTAATATACCGTGGATATGACCGTAACGGGTTAGAGGATCGCTTATGTCCATATATCTTGGCCTAGACGTGGGCTCGGTGAGTGTGAAGATCGCATTGCTCGGCGAGCCTTCCGACAGCGAGGTGCTGGAGGCCGCGGCCCTGAGGTCGGAGGGGCTCTTGTTCCCGCCGGAGGGCGGAACCGACGCGGACGCGCCCCCGATACTACTTTCACGCTACGAGCGGGTCAGGGGCCGTCCCGTGGAGGCCGTGGCCCGGCTTATCCGTTGCGCCGCGGCCGTGCTGCCCGAGGGGGCGCCCGCGGGCATCGGCATCACCGGATCGGGCGGCAAGCTCGTGGCCGATCTTCTGGGTCTAAGGCCTGTAAACGAGTTCAAGGCGGTCGCGTCCGCCTTCGGCGCCGTCTGCCCGGGGGTTGAGACCATCTTCGAGATGGGCGGCGAGAACTCGAAATTCATGCTGCTCGAGTTCGACAGGGAGAACGGCTCCGCGGGGATACACGACTACGGCACAAATGGAGACTGCGCCGCGGGGACGGGCTCGTTCATGGACCAGCAGGCGAACCGCCTCAACTTCGAGATAGAGGAGGTCGGCGATCTCGTCACCTCGGACGAATCCAAAGCTGCCCGCATCGCCGGCAGGTGCTCCGTCTTCGCGAAGTCCGACATGATCCACGCGCAGCAGAAGGGCGCTGCGCCCACCCAGGTCCTCAAAGGGCTCTGCGACGCCGTCGCCAGAAACTTCAAGGCCACCATCGCCAAGGGCAAGGAGATCCGAGGGCGCGCCGCGTTCATAGGGGGCGTGGCGGCCAACAAGGGAGTGGTCCAGGCCCTGGAACGCGCTTTCGAGATGGAGCCGGGAAAGCTCTACGTCCCGCCCCAGTTCGCATGGATGGCCGCCATAGGCGCGGCGCTAAGCGCGGCGGTCGAGGACCGCGAAGCCCGCGGCCCGCACGCGGAAAACTCCGCGCCCGCCGGCCTGGCGCTCGAAGCTCTGGATAGCTATTACTCCACCGCCAGGGCGTCATTCTCCAGGATGGACCCACTGAGCATGAGCTCCGTCACATTGCTGAGAGACCGCGTCCGGCCCTACAAGTTCGCCGAGGACGGGGCCCGCATACCGGCGTACCTGGGCATAGACATAGGGTCCGTGAGCACGAACCTGGTCGTCATCGACGATGCCGGAGAGGTCGTAAAGGAGATCTACGTCCCCACGCGAGGCCGCCCCATAGAGGTCGTAAACGAGGGCCTGGCGGAGATAGAGCGGGAGATTGGGGAGAGACTGGATATCCGGGGGGTCGGCACGACGGGCTCGGGCAGGGAGCTTATCGGTCAGCTTGTCGGCGCGGACACCATCAACGACGAGATAACCGCCCACAAGACCGGCGCCGGCTTCATAGGAAGCCGGTTCATCGACAAGCCCGTGGATACCATCTTCGAGATAGGCGGACAGGACTCGAAGTACATAAAGATCCGGGACGGAATAGTGGTCGACTTCACCATGAACGAGGCGTGCGCCGCCGGCACGGGCTCCTTCCTCGAGGAGCAGGCGGAGAAGCTCGGAGTCGCCATAAAGGGCGAGTTCGCGGAAAGCGCCCTCTCCGCCAATAGCCCCTTGAAGCTGGGCGAGCGTTGCACGGTGTTCATGGAGATGGACGTCAACTCCTACCAGCAAAGAGGCGCGGCCAAGGAGGACATCCTGGCCGGGCTGGCCTACTCCGTGGCCTTCAACTACCTCAATCGCGTGGTCAGAGGACGGTCCATCGGCGATGTGATCTTCTTCCAGGGCGGAACGGCGTACAACGACTCCGTGGCCGCCGCGTTCAGTCAGATCCTGAAAAAGGAGATCATAGTCCCGCCTCACAACGGCGTCGTTGGAGCGCTGGGCGCGGCCCTGCTGGCCAAGGAGAAGACTCTGGCCACCCGCGAGGGCACGAGATTCAAGGGATACGATCTGGAAGCCGTCGACTATACGATAAAGGAGTTCGTCTGCAACGGCTGTAGCAACGCGTGCGACATGCTTCTGGTCCGCGTGGACGGCGAAAAGACCTACTGGGGCGACAAGTGCTCCGAGAAGTACAGGAAGGCCGCGAAGGTCCCCACGAAGCCCGTCATAGAGGACATGATGGCCGTCAGAAGGGCTCTGCTGATGGACGGCTACACGCCGGACCTGCCGGGGCCGCGCGTCGGCGTAGCGCAGGCGATGCACTTCCACGAGAGGTTCCCTTTCTGGAACACCTATCTCAAGGGGATCGGCTGCAATGTCGTCTTGTCCGACGAGACAAACGCCAGGATCCTCAACCTGGGCCTGGACGCCACCGTGGCCGAGCCCTGTTTCCCCGTGAGGGTGGCCCACGGGCATATAGCCGATCTGTTCGAGAAGGAGGTGGATTTCGTCTTCCTTCCGAACACCGTCAATGCGGAGACGCCTTTCGACGAAGTCAACTCCCACCTTTGCCCGTGGTTGCAGACGCTGCCCTTCGTGGCCAGGAGCTCCCCGGCGCTCGTGAGACACAGGGAGAGGTTCTTGACGCCGACGGTCCACCTGAGGCTCGGCCCCGAAGTAGTAACCAACGAGCTCTGGCCCGTGTCGAAGAGGCTGGGCGCCTCGAGGAAGGCGCACGAGCGGGCCGTGCGGGCGGCCTGGCGGACCCAGGAGGATTTCTTCTCGGACATCCGCCTGCGCGGGCGCCTTGCCATAGACACTATCGAGAGATCGGGCAAGATGGGCATCGTGCTGCTGGGCAGACCCTACAACGTCAACGATTCCGGCGTGAACCTCAACGTCGCCGCCAAGCTGAGGGATTACTACGGGGCGAACGTCCTTCCGCTGGATATGACTCCGTCGGAGGGAATAGACATCTCCGACGTCAACCCCAACATGTACTGGAACTACGGCAGGCGGATATTGCAGGCGGCTCGTTTCGTGGGCCGCAATGACAACCTGCTTGCGATATACATTACCAACTTCAAGTGCGGTCCGGATTCTTATATCAAGCATTTCACCGACGACGCCGCCGTCAAGCCTTACCTCTCGTTGCAGTTCGACGGCCACGGCAACGACGCCGGCATGATAACCAGATGCGAGGCGTATCTGGACAGCAAGGGAGTCCTCAGATGGTGGTCAAGACCGGGCGAAGCGCCCGAACAAGACCCCTCCAAGAACGGGTCCTCTACATCCCCAGAATGTCGGACGACGGAGCGAGAGCGTTCGCCGCAGCCTTCCAGAGCATAGGCGTAAACGCCCACGTAACGCCGCCTTCGGACATGCGTACGCTCGAGCTCGGTGCGGAAGCCACATCCGGTGACGAGTGCTATCCCGAGAAAGTCACCATAGGGGACTTTCTGAGGATAGCCGAGCGGCCGGGCTTCGACCCCTCCGCGAGCGCCTTCTTCATGCCGACAGCGGGAGGGCCGTGTCGTTTCGGCCAGTACTCGCCCTTTCTGAGGAAGGTGCTCAGGGACAAGGGGCTCGAGGAGGTGCTGGTGGTGTCCCCGACCAGCGCCGACGGCTACGCGGCCATAGGAGAGCACGCGGACGAGCTGACCCGCATAGCGTGGCGCGCCCTGGTTGTCGGTGACATATTGAGGAAGCTGCTCCTTACCACCAGACCGTACGAGGTCGATAAGGGCGAGACCGACGCGGCGCACGAGCAATGTCTCCAAGACCTCTGTTCGGTGATAGCCAGAAGAGGGCTCAGCAACAAAGACAAGCTCGCCCTGATGGTGCGGGCCATAGAGAGAACCCGAAAGAAGTTCGAGGCCATCCATACCGACTACTCGGAGGTGCGCCCTCTCATCGGCGTGGTGGGAGAGATATTCTGCAGGCTGAGCACCTTCAGCAACGACGACCTCATCCGCAGGATAGAGGAGCAAGGAGGCGAGGGCTGGCTCTCCGACGTCGCGGAGTGGATATGGTACACGAACGCGGAGCAGCGCAAGAACTTGAAGATCGAGGGCAAGTGGGGCCTGGGACCTAAGACGGGCTCCTGGTTGAAAACCCACTTCCAGCGAAAGGACGAGGAGGCTTTGCTAGAGCCGGTCAAGGACTACTTCGAGGGCTACGAGGAGCCCCACGACGTCATGGAGATACTGAAGCTGTCCTACCCTTACCTTCCCTACCACGGCGCGCTCGGGGAGATGGTGCTGAGCGTGGGAAAGGCCATCTATCTTTACGAGAAAGGCGCGGACGGCGTTGTCGACATAAGCCCCTTCAGCTGCATGAACGGCATCGTGTGCGAGGCCGTATACCCACAGGTGACATCCGACCACGACTCCGTCCCCATACGCAACTTCTACTTCGACGGGACCCTCAGCGACATGGACAGGGACATCGGCATCTTCATGGAGCTCGCCAAGAGCTACAGGAAGAGAAAGAAGAAGCCCAGGAAGCTCCCGGCAAGATTCGGGAAACGATACGAGAATTAGCCCGCGACTGACCTTCCCACCTGCGGCGCCGCCAAGGCGAAGCTGGAAGGAACATGTTCCACGCCCACACTGCCGGCTGATAATCAAGCATCGGGGCCAGTCCGGCGGCTCATTCGCTCGGCGCTTCACGAAACAATGTCGCTACGCGTACCTTGATTTTCTGAACGGCCACCCCGGAAATGTTCTAATCAGTCACGTTACCGCGCCGATCGTGTATGAAGAGCATGAGCGCCCGGCAGCATAAAACCAGTAGCGTCCCGGCACATGCGGCGATGGTCAGGTCCAGCCACAACTCCAGGCCCAGGTCCGGTCCCGTCATCCAGCCGGTGAAGCCACCTCCCCAAAGCGCCGCTTGATGCCACCATCTCATGCGCTATTCTCCGCCCTACTTCGGCGGACCGAGGTCGTCATATCTGCCGTCATTCTTCTCCCACTCCCACCAATTGGGATTGTCTTGGACGTACTCTTCCGGCTGATCCTTTCCCCGCCAGACCCAGTACTTGACCACTTGAACAAAGCACTCACCGCCTATCCAGTACATTACGACCTTGACCACTTGATACCACCAGTGGTCTTGAGCACCTACCACCGTCGTGCTCGCGGTCGGCAGCTTGTGCTCAACCTGCGTGGGTGCGGGCTGACTGCACAGAACAACGCTCGGGAAAAGTAGAGCCACAACCAGCACGATACAAGCCACTGCCCGGAACATGGTTATCTCCTTTCCATGCCCGAGAAGCTGCCAGCGCAGCCAACGCTAGGGCCGTCGGCCGAGCGGGGGTCGATCTCACGTCCCTGGAAGGTGAAGCCCCAGCGGGACAGTACCAATTATGGGACTCGCATGCCTACATGTCAAGCGCAAAATGCCGATCGGAACTATTGGATTGCTATTTGACAAATATTGACTTTTATTGAGGAGAGCATGCTATGCAGGCCCGCTACCACGTATGCCCCTTCGCATCAACGTAATCCGCAAGATCGTTGTAGGCCTCGGTGTACATCTCGACTGCACACAGCCGGTTAAGCCAGGGGCACCCTTCCTTACGGATGAGTTGGACGGCCGCCGAGATAAGTTTCTGCTACGTTACTTCCCTACCAATTCCACTCCTTCGAATCCCACCCACTCCGCGCCTTCTATCGGCTCCTCGAACGGCAGATCAATTCCCAGCACCTCACCATTCTCGTCCGGCCACCAGCCCTCCTTGTCCGTGACGTACATGACAGCGGTGCGCCTAGACAGCATCACGTCTCTCTTGCGGCTGTCTACGGTCATGCTCTTAGTTCGATATACGTCGCACGGGATCATGACGCAAACCGATTCAACCACGCGGCCATTCACATACACTCTGGCCTTTGCGCCTTTGCGTATCCTCAATGCTTTGTCCTTAAGACGTACGGCCACGGCAGCCCAGTGATAAGTGCCTTCCAAGATCAACCTCTCAACGTAGTAGGCTTCCTTGAGCTGTTCCGCTAGCTCCGGCTTATGCTTGGTCATCAGCTTGCGAGCCATTGCATCGGCTTTCCGGACAGTCCTCTCCGCTCTCTCTACAATCATGGGCCCAAGATATTGCACCTGGACCTCATCTGATAACGATGACTGAGCCCTGGCCGGCGGCGGCAGGACAAACAGAAGAAGTATGACAGCGATCAAGGTTTGTTTCATCTTTTCCCTCCGGAGAAGTGGTTGGGCGACTGCCCCTTCAGAAGACGCGGTCGCCCATGGTTGATCACCGCAATTGGTCAGGCTAGACCCACAGCGCCGGCGGAGGCTCGTAGGCTGGCGGATCGTACGCCTTGACGCACAAGTAGCTCAACGCCCCCCAAAAGACCGTTCCGGCGGCGTAGGGCAACGCATCGCAGGCCGTGAAGGCTTGCGCCGTACATGTATCCGTTTGGGCCACATGATCAACTACCGGCAGAGTCCAGAGCAGGAAAGATGCGAGCACTCCTACGATCACCACGTTCTTCATGTTGACTTCACCTCCCTCCCTTGCGCATAGCAGATGCCTTCGAGCAGGACCGCGAAGGCCACGGCAGCCAGCGGAGTGGAGGTCGCTGTGACGACCTAGGATCGGACGCCCCACGGAGCAAACCCAATTATGGGACACATCGGTATCTGTGCCAAGCCGAATATTCCAATTGGAACGCTTCAATTGCAGCTTGACAATTATTGACTTTCGTTTCTCTATGGGGACCGACTGAGGCGGCGTGTG
>CAZHEV010000006.1:0-201236 GCA_964531335.1 uncultured bacterium
CGCGCGCGGCCTCGAGCGCCTCTATGACGGACTGTATCCTGCGGGCCGCTTGCTCCAGCTCCTCCGCCGCCGCAAGGTGCTCCTCCTTCTCCGATCTGATCGAGGCTATGGCGGACTGCCTCTTTTTCTTCAAGGAGGCCAGGTTCTTCTTCTCCGACTCCTTCTCGTTTTGAATGCGCTCGATCTCGGCCCTGTTGTTCTCGAGCTCCTCGCGGGTCGATCGGACCTTCGACTGGAACTTGTTTATGGACGCCATGACCATCTTGTCGCGCCTGGCCACCAGATGGAGGAAGCGGACGTGGGTCATGACGTCGGCGAAAGACGAGGAGGACACTATGGCCGCGAGAGACCTGTACCTGCCGCGCTTGTACATCGCCCTGAGACGCTTGGCCAGCAGCGCCTCTCGCTCCTCGAGGCTGCCGGCGGCGTCGCTCAGCCTGACCTCGGCCTCCGATAGATCCCTCAGGATCCGGACCTCTCGGTGTTCGAGCTTTCTTATGTATTCCTCGGTGAGATCGAGATTGCCGTCGATCTCCCGTATCTGGGCCTGGACGTTGCGTTCCTTCCCCTCGAGCTCCTTTGCCCGCGCCCTCTTCTCCCGAAGCTCTTTCCTGAGACGCTCGAGCTCGCTCTTCTTGCTGTCTATCTCGTCCTGGCTGGAGTCCTTCGCCGTAGCGGGGAACGAGGGCCCGAGCAGCGCGAGACAGAGCGCCAGGCACAGAAGCCCGAGCCACTTCGAAGCGATCGCCTCACGCACTTCCGATCCTCCTGAGAATAGAGCGCAGCGACAGGAAGCTCCCTATCCATCCCAAGAAGGCGGAGAACAGCAGAAAGCCCAGTATCTGCGGAACGCGCAAGTAAACGAGGTCGGAGAGCCTGGTCTCCGCCGCCTTCTCGCCCGCCAGAATTATGAGGAGCGCAAGCGCTCCGGCGCCGAGCCCCTGCGTCACGCCCTCGATGAGGAACGGCGTCCGTATGAACCCCTCCGTCGCGCCCACGAGCTTCATCACCTCTATCAGATCGCGGCGGGCGAGCACTGTAAGCCTTATGGTGTTCGAGATGACGAAGATCACGCACAGGCTCACCACGAGCCCGATCATCAGGTTGGCCATGGTGAGCGTCACGGTGAGATCGTCCAGGCGCCTCACCCACTCCTCCCCGTATTGCACCTCCTCGACGCCCGGGAACCTGGAGACCTGGCCCACGAGCGTCTCCATGTCCGCGGCGGCCTTCGCGTCCTCCGTAAGCGATATCCTGAAGGAGGCCGGCAGGGGGTTGGAGTCCACCGCGGCGAGAAGCTCGTCGTCATTGAGCTCGGCACGGAATTCCTCCCAAGCCCGCTGCTTGCTTATGTACTCCACGGACGATATGCCCGCCATCCCTTCGAGGCTGCTCTTCAAGAGCTCCGTGTCGGACGCGCTGGTGTCGTCCGTCAGGTACGCGATTATCTGCTTGCGCTCCTCTACGTCCCGGACGACCTCGTCCACGTTGACGGTAACGAACAGAAACAGCGCGAAGACCCCCAGCGCGGCGGCCATGGTTACCAGAGCCGCGAAGCACATGGCCTTGTGCCGCGAGAACGCGCTGAACGCCTCGCTCAAGAAGTACATTACCTTCTTACGTCCAGACACCGGCCACCCTCCCCCTCGGCACCTCGACGCGCTCGGTCATTACACCCTGATCGATCTCGAGGATCCTGCCCCCGTACCTTTCAACGAGCTCCCTGTCGTGCGTGGCCATTATGACGGATGTGCCCGAGGTGTTGATGTACTTCAGGAGGTCAACGATCTGTCCCGTGTTATCGGCGTCGAGGTTGCCCGTCGGCTCGTCCGCCAGGAGGACGAAAGGCTCGTTGACCAGGCCGCGCGCTATGGCCACCCTCTGCTGCTCGCCCCCCGACAGCTCCGTGGGCAGAGCGTTCCTGCGATGGTAGAGGCCCACCTTGTCCAGAACCTCCAGCGACTTGGTCTTCATCTCCTTCTCGCCGCAGCGTCCCGTCACCCTGAGCACGAAGGCGACGTTCTCGAGGATGCTCCTGTCCTTGAGGAGCTTGAAGTCCTGGAAGATGACGCCCATCTGCCTGCGCAGATAGGACACGCGCTTCGAGTTCATGTGGGAGCTGCTGAACTTGCCCACCACCACCTCGCCCTTCGTCGGAAGCTCCTCCATGTAGATCATGCGCAGAAGGGTGCTCTTGCCGGCGCCGCTGGGACCCACGACAAAGACGAACTCGCCGTCATCGACCTTCAGATTGATGTCGTTCAGGGCGTACACCTTCGGCGTGTACGACTTGTAGACGTGATAGAGCCGGATCATCCGTTTCTCCCCGGGGGAAGCGCATGACTGCGCCGCAGCCTGCTGTAAAAGCACGGCCGCTATAGCCGAATCACGGCGGACCTTCAGGGGTCCTCCGTGGTGACCACAGGGAGACGGTTCTTACGGCGGCGCGGGGGCCCACACCGCCTCGGGGCACGACCCGGCCGGGGCCAGTCCGGCCGGTTGAGAAAACCGTCTACGTATCCTATCGGCACTCCTGGAAATTCGTCAAGAACAAAGGGGGCCGGCGCCCCGGAAAACAGGGCCGCAAGCCCCCTGGTAGTCGTTGAGACCGGCCTGAAAGCGCCGACGGCGTCGCATTCTCGACGGCCTCGCCGGGCGCCGTCCGTCGCGCCTACTTGGGCTTGGGCAGCACGGCCTCGAAAAAGGCCTCGTCCATCTGCGCGCCTTCGGCCACGAGCCGGCGGTACTTGATGAAGTCTATGACGTCCTGCCCGGTCTTCTTCCGCGTGGAGAAGGCGCCGAAGCCGAGGAAGGCCTCGCCCATCATGTTCGCCGCGAGCCAGTGCCTGTGGCCCTGCTTCGCCTGGTCCCAGAAGAACTTCTTCTTCGTCCGGATCTGATCGATTGAAACTTGCAGGCAGCCCGGGAAAAGGTTCGCCAGGCGCCAGACCATCGAGTTCACGACGTCGTCAAGCGGAGCGAGATCGACCTCGGACGATTTCAGGAGCTCCTTGGCCTTGCCGGCCTCGTCGCCGCTCTTGAACTCGCCGTAGACTATCTCGCCCCCGTCCACGTACTTGTCCGTCTCGATCAGCGGGTTGCGGATGATCTTTCCCTCGCTCTTCAGGACGGGCACGGCCTTGGAGATCAGACCCTTGCGGATCATCTTGTAAGCCGACCAGAGCTCGCAGGAGATGCAGTTCCACATGGCGTCTTCCATGCTCAGAAACCAGGGCAGGAAATCGGTGGAGCCGCCCACGGGCGCCGATCCGTGCCGGGGCCCGGCCTGTCCGAAAACCGCAAGGTCCGAGGCTATGGCCAGGTCGCAGGCCATCCCTATCTCCTGGCCCCCGGCCACGCGCATCCCGTTGACCCGGCAGATGACCGGCTTCTTGCAGTTCAGAATGGAGTCGACCATCCCGTTGAAGAGGTCCATGTACTCTCCGTACTCCTCGGGACGCCGGGAGTAGTACTCGGAGTACTCGACGGTGTTGCCGCCCGTGCAGAAGGCCCTGTCGCCGGCGCCGGTGAAGACCGTCGCCACCACGCTGCGGTCGCTCGAGGCCGAAGTGAAGCCGGCGATGACGCCCTTGACCATCTCCGTCGTGTAGGAGTTGTACTGCTTCGGGTTGTTGAGCGTTATCCAGGCCGTGTGAAGGCCAGGGACCTCGGCGCCCTTGTCGTCTAGCAGGGGGCGTTTCTCATAGACGGTGCACGGCGGCTCGGTGCCCAGGTGCTCCGCCCCCAGGAGTCCGTGGTCCTTCAGCTCGTTGTCTCTCGGTATCCAATCAAGCGGCATGTTCGCGGTCCTCCTTCCAGGCCATCGGGGTTGTCTTCTCACGCTTTGTAATCAGGATAGTGATCGCCGATCCACTCCTCAACTAGACTCGCGAAACTGCCCTCAGCGGAGAGCCCTCTAGCACCTTGATCTCGCAGGCGCCTGTGCGCGATTGCGCGATTTTTGCCTGGCTCGTCCGCGTGAGCAGTCCCTGCATTCCGGGAGGAAGGAACGCTCGGATCGGCCAGGAAGTAAAGCCGACCACCGTCCTTCCCCTTGCGCGGTCTCGGCCATCGTGTCGGCCTTGCGGAGCCCCGGGCTTCCCCGTCTAATACCCCATCGCGCAGCCGTCCTTGCGGGACTCGGAGCCTCCGTAATAGGTATGGCTCTTCGCGTCGATGAGGATCCCCTGGTAGCCGCCGAAGCCGCCCAACACGTTCACCACCCTGTGCCCCATCTTTATCAGCTCGCGGCGCACCTCCTCCGTGACGCCCGATTCGAGAGCGACCTGCCCGCCGTCGGTCATCACGCCGCCGCTCGGCTGGGAGGAGCCCATGTGCCTGAACCGGGGCGCGTCGCCGGCCTCCTGGACGTTCATGCCGAAGTCGATCATGTTGCACAGGACCTGGACGTGGCCCTGAGGCTGCATGGCCCCGCCCATTACTCCGAAGGAGAAGTAGGGCTCCCCGTCTTTGGTGACGAACCCGGGGATGATCGTGTGAAAGGGCCTCTTGCCCGGTTCTATCACGTTCATGTGACCCTTCTCCAGGCTGAAAAGGGCGCCCCTGTCCTGTAGGCTGAAGCCGAGCCCGTCGGGGACCACGCCGGACCCGAAGCCCGCGTAGTTGCTCTGAATGA
Organism: uncultured bacterium; assembly: GCA_964531335.1. Classification (GTDB taxonomy): domain Bacteria; phylum Eisenbacteria; class RBG-16-71-46; order CAZHEV01; family CAZHEV01; genus CAZHEV01. The sequence goes on from CAZHEV010000006.1 coordinate 4,637, forward strand.
GGGAGACCGCGTTCATGTCGTTGTCCACCACGGTGAGATATACCGTGTCCCCTCCCTCGGGGGGCGAGCCGGCCTCTATCGAACGCAACGCGCGCCGCGGATCCATCATCTTCCTTCTCGTCCCCGCGTATTCCTTGGATATCAGCCAGTCCACGGGCACGTCGTTGAACTCCGTGTCGGCGTAGTACTTCGCCCTGTCCTCGTAGACTATCTTCTTCGCCTCTATGAGATGGTGCAGGTACTCTGCGCCGTTGTGCTTCATCTTGCCGAGATCGAAGCCCTCTAAGATATTGAGCATCTGAAGCGCGGCGATTCCCTGGCCGTTTGGCGGCAGCTCCCAGACGTCGTAGCCGCGGTAGTCGGTCGATACCGGGTCCGCCCACGTGGACGTGTGCTCGTCCAGGTCGTCGTACCGGATGAACCCGCCGACCCGCTCCGAGAACGCGCTGATCTCCTGCGCGATCTCGCCCCTGTAGAACACGTCGCGGCCCCCGTCGGAGATCCGCTGCAGAGTTTGCGCGAGATCGAGGTTCCTGAATATCTCGCCCTTGTCCGGCGCTTCGCCTCCCGGCAGGAAGGTCTCCGCGAAGTTGGGCTGGTCCTTGAGTCTCTCACTGCCCCGCTCCCAGTAGTAGGCGATCAGCTCGCTGACGGGAAACCCCTCGCGCGCGTGCTTTATGGCCGGCGCCAGTATTTCCTTCATGGGAAGGTTCCCGAACTTCTCGTGCAGCTCGAACCAGCCGTCCACGCAACCGGGCACCGTGACCGCCAGCATGCCCGTGTATGGAATCTCTTCTATGTCGTTTTCCTTGAAATACCGGAGGTCCAGCAGCTTCGGACAGCGGCCGCTCGCGTTGAGCCCATAGAGACGCCGGTCCTTGGCCGACCACACTATGGCGAACAGGTCGCCACCTATTCCGCCGCCGACGGGCTCGACCAGCCCCAACATGGCGTTGGTCGCTATGGCGGCGTCAACCGCGCTGCCTCCTTTCTTCAACACGTCCAGCCCCACCATCACGGCGAGCGGCTGGCTCGTCGCCACCATGCCGTGCGTGGCTATCACCTCCGAGCGCGTCGCGAACATCTTGCCGGTCAGGCGATCCCCGGCCCTTGCCGCCGCGAATCCGAAAACAAGAAACGGAATCACAAGGAGAACTGTTTTCATGTCCGTGCAGCCCCTTTCTCGCGAGAGCATCGACCTCTGAGAAAGCTTTGTGCTTTTGTTGAATAAGGACTTGCCGGTCTTTCTCCGTCGATGTGAGCACATCGGCGGAGAAGTGTCAAGAAAGAGGCGCACCGGAGGGCGCCGGCGCGACGCCGAGCCGGCACGCGCGTCGATTTCCGGACCGTTGCGTTTTCCCCTGGTACGATGTAATCGCTTGGTGCATAATTACCGGTGCCCCTTCCACAGTACAGCGATAGCCCGGCTCCGCGCCATACTAAGGAGGATGCAATGAAAGTCAAAGAGATCCTTAGAATCAAGGGCTCGGGCGTGAAGACCATAAGGCCGGAGGCGCCCGTGCGCGAGGTGGTCGATCTTCTTACCAAGCACGCGATAGGCGCCCTGGTGGTCGTTGAGGATTCGGGACGCGTAGTCGGAATCGTGTCGGAGCGGGACGTTCTCAAACGCGTTCTCAAGTCCGACGCGTGCGACTTGTCGACCCCGGTGCGCGCGGTCATGACGGAGGACGTCATAGTGGGGCTGCCGGACGACGACCTCGATTACGTCATGAACGTGATCACCCAGAACAAGATCCGGCATCTTCCCATAGTGTCGGGCAAGAGCCTCGCGGGGATCGTCTCCATAGGCGACGTCGTCAAGTCCCTGCTGAAAGAGATCGAGTTCGAGAACAGGCGTCTCAAGGATTACATCAAGGGCGGCGGATAGGAGGAACGGGGAATGTCCATGGATAAGAACCTAACTGCGATAGAAATAGTCGGCGTGGCGGCCAGGGCGGAGGTGGACGCCCACGAGTTCTACACCGAGATGTCCAAGAGGATAAAGAACCGCCTGGTCAAAGAGAGAATCCTGACGCTGGCCGCGGAGGAGCACCGTCACGAGAGGATCCTCAAAAACCTCCTCAAGCAATGGACGGGAGAGGACGATCCGCCGATTCCGAAGGAGAGCCTCTATCCCATAAGCGAGCTGATAAACGAGGGCATGAGCCACGAGCTGGTCCTGGAAAAGGCCATAGAGCTGGAGCGGGCGGCGGCCAAGAGGTACATCGAGGCGTCGCGCGCGGCCCAGGAGGACAGCGGCAGACGCCAGCTCGAGTACCTCTCCGAGTTCGAGCGCACGCACGAGCGGATCCTGGTGAGCGAGCTGGAGGCCCTCAGAAAAGACAAGGACTGGTTCGAAGAGGAGACCTTCCCCGGGTCCGACAGGCCCGTCCACCTGGGGCCTTAGCGAACCGCGTCAAGGGGCTTTGCCTTGGGGTGGGGTGCCGGCGGAGAATCTATGCCCCTCAATCTGTCTTGGGCGGTTTTCGAGCCTGTATTCAAGATCTTCGGCGTTCTGGCGATAGGTCTGCTCTTTCGCAGATACTCCAGGATGGACGCCAAGCCGCTGACCGACGTGTCGATGCAGGTCTTCGTCCCCTGTCTTGCCTTCTCCTCGATCATGTCCCGTCGGATAGAGCTTGCCGACTTCGAGGCCTTGTTCGGATCCTCGGTGCTGGCCATTTTCGGCACCGGCCTGCTGGCCCTGGGCGCGTTCAGGCTCTTGCGCATCCGGGGAAGAGGCATATACCTGCCGGTCATGTTTCTCAACGCCGCGAACCTTCCCTTTCCGCTGGTGGAGGACGTCTACGGGGAGGCGGGTCTCTTCAGGGGGGTGCTCTACTACATAGCCACCAGCGTATTTCTGTTCTCGTTGGGGCTCTACATGGTATCCAAATCGATGGACGCGAAGGAGCTGCTTCGCGTGCCCGTGCTTCCCGCGGTGGCTCTGGCCATCGTCTTCAACCTGGCAGCGGTGAGGCCGCCCGAGGCGGTGATGGGCGTGGTGGACCTCCTCGGCCAGGCCGCGATACCGCTCATCCTCTTCTTGTTCGGGTTCACACTCTATTCCGTCAAAGTCAAGCACATCAAGGCGACGTTGCTCTGCTCCATCCTGCGCATCGGCGGCGGTCTCCTTATGGGCATGCTGGCGGTTTGGCTTCTCGACATCCAAGGCCTGAACCGCGACATCGTGCTGGTCTACTCCATAATGCCGTCCGCCGTGGTCAACGTGATAATAAGCGACAAGTACGACGCCGACCCTGAGATAGTGGCTTCAACGGTGCTCCTGACCACGGCCTTGAGCTTCATCACAATACCTCTCATGCTCGCCTATCTCGGGAACTAGGGGCACCGCCGGGGCCTCCGGGCGGGCGCTCCACCCCCCGGCCGTGGCTGCGGCCGCCTCGCCCCCCAGGCGTATCTGCAAAGCCGGCAAAGCCATACGGCGCCCCCGCCGGCCGCCGCCCTCAACCGGTTTGCTCTCCAGATAGGCCCCCCGCCGTCCGATTTTTCAGAATGGATGGATTCCGCCCGGACCGCGCCCGGCTCGCCGGCGGGCGGCCGCGACCCCTGCTATCGATCCAAAGGAGAGAAAGAACTCGTGGCCTCACTAAGAACTCTCACGGCTATTATCATCCTCTTGACCGCGGCAGGTCGCTCCGATGCGGGCTCGACCATGACCGATTACGGGTTCACCAGGTACTCGCAGGAGCAGGGGCTTTCCCAGGGCTCCGTGCGCTCGATCGAGCAGGACGGTTCGGGCTTCCTTTGGATCGCCACACAGGACGGCCTCAACCGCTTCGACGGGTACAACTTCGCCATCTTCAACCACAATCCTTTCGACTCCACCAGCTTGACGAGTAACAGGATCACCAGCGTGCACGCCGACCGCGACGGGAACCTCTGGGTCGGCACGGCGAAGGGGTTGAACCTTATGTCTCCGGGCTCGCATGCGTTTAGACGGTTCGTCAACGAGCACGGGGAGCCCGGGACCATGGCTCACAACTTGGTCAACTGCCTGCACAGGGACAGACGCGGAGGCCTGTGGGTGGGCACGCCCGCCGGTCTGGACAGGATGGACGTTCGGACCCGGCGGTTCGACCACTTTCGCCACGACCCGTCGGACCGGGGAAGCATTTCGGACGATCATATCCGGTGCCTGCTCGAGGACACGAGCGGGCACATATGGGTGGGCACTCGAAACGGGCTGAACAGGTTCGACTACTCGACCGGACGGTTCGAGCGGTTCGACTTCGCGCGCCACTTCCCGGACCCGGACGTCCGCATAACCAAGGCACTGGCCGAGAAGGGGCCGGGGCAGCTCCTCGTGGGGACGCACGCCGGTCTCCTGGAGCTGGACGTAGGACAAGGATCGGTCCGGCGCATACGTTTGAGAGACAGCCGCGACGGAAGCGCCGCCGGCGGGCGCGGCCACCCGAGCGTGGCGGACGTCCTCCTGGACTCTTCTGGCAGGCTGTGGGCCGCCACCTACTCGGGCCTCTACGTGATTGCCCGGGGGGACACGTCCGCGACCAGGCTAAAGCACGACCCCGGCGACCCATCGAGCCTAAGTCACGATACCGTCACCTGCCTGTTTCAAGACGAGGGCGAGGTGGTGTGGGCCGGCACAATCGGCTACGGGCTGAACGCCTGGAGCCCCTATCTGGGCAAGTTCAAGCGCTACGGTCCGGGCGACGAACGAGTGAAGGGCCTGAATTTCAAGAGCGTGCGGGCGATATACGAGGATCCCACGGGCATCGTCTGGATAGGCGGCTACGGCGGAGGGCTCAATCGGCTGGACCTCGAAAGCGAGGACTTCTCTCAGGCGGGCCTCGTACCCAGCGGGAACATATACACGATACTGGGGGACCCGGATCATCCGGACCGGCTCCTGTGGATCGGCACGGAGGGGAGTGGGCTCGTCAAGTATGACATCCTCGAGCAGACCTCTACTTCGCTACCGGTGCGTCCGGGAGACAGGTCGGGCCTGGACGGCAGAAACGTCTACGCGCTCTGCGCCGGGCCGGAAGGGCGGCTGTGGATAGGCACGGACAAGGGCGTGAACCTGTTCGACCGGAGCGAGGGCCGGTTCGACCTCGTCGATTGCCGCCCGAGGGGAGGATCGGTCAGGGCTATAAGCCGAGACGGCAGGAACGCCATGTGGGTCGGGACGACGAAGGGACTGGCCCGCCTGGATCATGGAGCGGAGGAGTTCGTTTTCTACAGACACGACCCGAGCGACCGCGGCAGCCTGAGCGACGACTACGTGCTGTGCGTGCACGAGGATTCGGAGGGCGCGGTCTGGATAGGGACCAACGGCGGAGGATTGAACAAGTTCCTGCGTGAAGGCGAAACGTTCACGCACTACATGCAGGGAGAGGGCCTGCCGAACAACGTCGTCTATGGCATACTGGAGGACGGGCAGGGGCACCTTTGGATCAGCACCAACGCCGGCATCTCTCACCTGGATCCGGTCTCGGAGACATTCCGCAACTTCACCTTGGAGGACGGACTCCAGAGTCTGGAGTTCAACGCAAGCGCCTACCACCGGGGCCCTTCAGGGAATCTCTACTTCGGCGGCGTGGAAGGGTTCAACGTCATCGAGCCCCGTACGGCCAAGGACAACCCACACCCGCCGCGGGTGGCCGTCACGGAGATCCTGCTGTCGCGCACGACGTCGCCGCACCGAGGCGGGGAGAAGGCCACCCGGCTGCTCCCCGGACCCGCCGCCGAGACCGAGACATTAGAGCTCACCCATGAGAACAGGGTCGTATCGTTCGAGCTTTCCGCCCTGGACTTCACCCATCCCCGGAAGAACAGCTTCGCCTATAAGCTGGAGGGGCTGGACGAGAACTGGAACCTCATAGGGCATCGACGCTTCATCACGTTCACGGACCTCAGCCCCGGCGACTACAGCCTCTACGCAAAGGCGGCCAACTCCGACGGGATATGGGGAGAGCCCGTGTCCCTGCTTCGCATGCACATAGCTCCCCCCATCTGGCGGACATGGTGGTTCAGGGCGGCGCCGGCGGCGGCCTTCCTGCTCGCGGTCTTCGCGCTGCACAGGATCCGCACGACGAGCATCAGAAGACACGGCGCCGAGGTCAACAGGTCCAGAGAGTTCCTGAACAGCATAGTCAACGCCCTGGACGATCCCGTCTACGTAAAGGACGGGGAACATCGATGGGTCGTCCTCAACGACAGGGCCTGCGAGATGATGGGCAGACCGCGCGAGGAGCTGCTCGGCAAGACCGACCACGACGTCCTTCCCCGGCAACAGGCGGAGGCGCATTGGAGGGAAGACGATGAGGCGTTCGCGAACGGCAACAGCGTGATCACGAGCGAGTTCATCGCCGACTGGCAGGACGAGCCTAGAGTGATATCCACCAAGAAGTCGGCGTTTACGGAGCCGTCCACGGGGAAGCGGTTCATAGCGTGCACGGTGAGGGACATCACCGAGCTCAAGCGGTACGAGGCGGCCCTCGAGGACCGCCTGCGCTTCGAGTCGGTGGCTTCGGGCATATCCGCGGAGCTCATAAATCCGCCGGCGAGCGATGTGGACAAGGTTATCGGACAAGGTCTCAGCGAGATCGGGGAGTTCTTCGCCGCGGACAGGGTGGTCATCCGTCTGATGAAGGGAGAGGACGGGCTCCCCGCCAAGGTCTACGCCCGGCGCCTGGACTCTTCACGTACCTCGATGGTCCGGGAGGATTTCGAGGCCGCCTTCCCGAACCTCGTCAGGCGGTTGATGGAAGGGCGGGAGATCGTCTTTGAGAGGACGGAGGATCTTCCACGGGAGTGGAAGCCCGAGCTGAGGCACCTGGGCAAGTTGGGGATAAAATCGGGCATCGTAGTGCCACTTTCCGTGGGCGGATCGCATCTCGGCTCGATCAGTGTCATGATGGTCGGCTCGGAGCGCAAATGGGAGGAGGCCTCGGTGTCCCGGGTGAGGACGCTGGGCGAGACGATGGCGAACGCCCTGAACCGCAAGCGGGCCGAGGAGGCGCTGCGCCAATCGCGGCAGAAGTACTGGAGCATACTGGAGAACATAGGGATAGGGATCGCCCTGATCGACACGGACCTGCGCATCCTGGAGCGAAACAAGAAGATGCGCGAGTGGTTTCCCGGGCTTCAGGACGACCGATTGCCTTTTTGCCAGGAGCCACACTGCCTGCCGCCCGACCGGCACGACTGCCCGATCGTCAGGACCCTGCGAGACGGCAAGGTCCACGAGGAAACAACCACCGTTTCACTCGAGGACCGCAGCGCAACCTTCCGGGTGGTTTCCTCGCCGATTCGAACCGCCGACGGAGAAGTGATCGCCGCGATCGAAATGGCCGAGGACATCACCGAGAAACTCAACCTGGAGGACCAGCTCCGACACTCCCAGAAGATGGAGGCCATAGGAACCCTCGCCGGCGGCATAGCGCACGACTTCAACAACATTCTCTACGCGATACTGGGCTACGCGAACCTGGCCAAGGGCAGAATCTCCTCCGACCAGACCTCGAGAGGCTACATCGAGCAGATAGAGGTGGCCGGAAAAAGGGCCGCGGGACTGGTGGAGCAGATTCTCGCCTCCGGAAGGCACTCGGACAACAAACCGCAGCCGTTGAGCCTACAAAAGCTCACCGATGAGGCCCTCACCTTGCTGAGAGGATCCCTGCCGGCCACGGTCGAAGTGCGCCAAAGGGTGTCCCCCGATTGCGGTCCGGTGCTGGCCGACTCCTCTCAGATTCATCAGGTCATAATGAACCTCTGTACCAACGCCTACCAGGCCATGCCGGACCGGAAAGGAGTGCTGGAGGTGCGCCTGGACGAGGTTCTAGTTGACGAGGCCCTCGCCTCGAAAGTCCACGGAATGCGCCCGGGCGCGTACGCGAGGCTGTCGGTGATAGACGACGGCGACGGAATGGAACCGGCCGTCGTCAAGCGCATCTTCGAGCCCTACTTCACGACCAAGAGGCCCGGCGAGGGCTCCGGGCTGGGGCTGGCGATGGCGCACGGTATCATCGAGAGCAATCAGGGGGCGATACACGTGAGCAGCGAGCTCGGACGCGGGACAACGTTCGAGGTGTACCTGCCGATCTGCGAGGGATCCGCCCCGGAAGAGGAGGAGCCGTCCGTCGACGAGGAGCCGGCTCCTTCGTCGGCGACCATACTATTCGTCGACGACGAGCCCATAATAGTGGATATGTGCGAAACCATCCTGAGAAACCGCGGCTACAGCGTCGATGCTTACCGCGACGGCGAGCAGGCGCTGGACGCGTTTCGAAGGAACCCCTCGAGATACGACCTCGTGCTCGCCGACGTCACGATGCCGCGACTTACGGGCATCGAGCTCGCCGAGAGGATACGTTCGATATGCAAGGACATCCCGATCGTGCTCTGCACCGGCCGCAGTGATTCGGTGAACCGCAGGACCCTCCGGGAGCTCGATATCAGTACCTGTCTAGGGAAGCCCGTTGACTCGGAAAGCCTGACTGGAACCATCCGGAGGTTGTTGAGGACTTCCAGTGTTACGGAGGTTTGACCGATGGCGAGAATCCTCCTTGTCGAAGACGACCGCCAGGTGCGCATGATGTTGCGGATCACCTTGGAGCAAATGGGTCACGAGGTAGATGAAGCGCCGGACGGAGTCGTCGCGTGCGATATGTACCGCGAGCGGGTACCAGACCTCGTGATCACCGACATCGTGATGCCGGAGAAGGAAGGCATAGGGACGATCATGGACCTGAAAAGCGAGTTCCCCGAGGCCAAGATAATAGCCATATCCGGCGGCGCGAGAGGGGGCCCCGACGTCTACCTGGAGACCGCGAGAAAGTTCGGCGCGCTGCGCGCGTTCACAAAGCCCGTCGATCCCGGGGAGCTGGAGGAGGCCATCCGCGAGATCCTGGGAGAACGGGCGGCCTAATCCAGCCGGCCCAGGCCTGCCTCACGCGCCCATCGGAGCACCTCCTCCATCTCGTCGGCGCTCGGCCTCCTGGAAAGCTCCCGGTAGTTGTGAGCGTTGTGGCAGGGCCTGTACTGCCCCATGACGTTCAAGTAGGTGTCTCGGGATATCTCGTTTGCGATAAAGCTCAGTATCTCCCGGGAGCCGGCCCTCCCTTCGGGCAGCACCAGGTGGCGGACCAAGAGCCCCCGGCGGGCCACGCCGCGGTCGTCGGTCTCCAGGTCGCCGACCTGGCGGTGCATCTCCGCTACCGCCGACTTGTTGACCTCCCAGTAGTCCCCGACTCCGGAATATCTCATGGCGGACAGGTCGTCGGAGTACTTCATGTCGGGCATGTATATATCGACGATCCCTTCAAGCAGTCTCAGGGTATCGACGGAGTCGTAACCGCCGCTGTTGTACACAAGCGGCAGCCGGAGCCCTCTCTTTGCCGCGATCGCGACGGCCTCCACTATCTGTGCCGCCACGTGGGTTGGGGAGACGAAATTGATGTTGTGACAGCCGATCTCCTGGAGCTCGAGCATCATGGAGGCTATCTCGTCCGCCCCTGCCTCCCGGCCCCGTCCCACCTGGCTTATGTCGTAGTTCTGGCAGAACCGGCAGGCGAGGTTGCAGCGGGCGAAGAAGATCGTGCCCGAGCCCTTTGTCCCCACGAGCGGGGCCTCCTCGCCGAAATGAGGCCCGTGGCAGGCCACTTCCGCCACCTCGCCGGTCCGGCACTCCCCCAGCTCGCCGGCCGTCCTATCCACCATGCAGGACCGCGGGCAGAGCCCGCAGTCGGAGAGCTTCGCGGCCAGCTCCCCGGCACGCCCGGCCGGGGCGCCGCTTTCGCTCAGACGTATGTATGCAGGTTCGCGCATGCGAGGTATGGGCTTCACCGTCACGGCGCGGCGCCAGGGCCGGCCGCTCGCCGGGGCGCCCGCGCTAAGCGGAGGCCGCCTCCGCCGGCTTCGACTCGACGGCCAGCTTGCCGGTGTTCTCGCCCTCTCCCATATACAGAGTCCGGTGCGGGAACGGTATCTCTATGCCCTTTGCGTCGAAGGTGTTCTTGATCCTCCGCCTGAACTCCCTGCCTACCGTCCACTGCTTCAGGGGCCTCGTCCCCATCATCACCTTTATGTCCACCGAGGAATCGCCGAAGTTGTCCACGCCGAGAATCTCGAGCGGGCTGATTATGAGCGGCTTGAAAGCCGGATCGTCGTACAGCTCCTGGCCTATCTCCTTGAGCACCTCCATCACCTCGTCCACGTTCTCCTTGTAGGCGACGCCGACGTCCAGCACAACTCTCGAGAACTCCTTCGTCATATTTGTGGCGACGTCGATGCTCCCGTTGGGAATGACGTGGACCTTACCCTCGAGATCCCTGAGGACCGTAACGCGAAGGTTCATGGACTCGACAAGGCCCGCGACACCGGCCAGCTTCACCACGTCTCCGACGCGGAAGTTGTTCTCCAATAGGATGAAGAAGCCGTTCAGGACGTCCTTCACCAGGGTCTGAGCGCCGAAGCCTATCGCCAGCCCGACCACCCCGACGCCGGCCAGTATCGGTCCGATATCGAGACCCGCCTCTCCCAATATCATCATGAGCGCGATGATGCTAACGAGCACGAACCAGGTGTGCCTGATGATCTTCCCCAGAGTAGCGGCCCTCTTCTCACGCTCGCTCTGCATCGTCGGGTCTTCATCCTCGACGGCTTTCTCTATCCGATTAGTGACATATCCCACAAGCCTGGTGGTTATCCACGCGCCTATCAGGATCACCAGTATGCGGACACCGTGAATGGTCAACCACCGGACCACTTCCTCGACGTTGAAGGCGTCTGTCAATGCGGACATGGGGTCACCTCCTGCATTCTGATCGAACGTCGCCTGATGGAAGGCGCCGGCCGGCGCCTTCCGCTCGCCAAATGTCAATTCCCTGAAAGGAGATCGCAATATCGGCGTACCGTGGAGGTCACTCCCACCTGAGCGCCGCCACAGGATCCATCTTAGCGGCTCTGTTGGCCGGATGAAAGCCGAAGAAGACCCCGATGGCTATGGAGAATACAACCGCCACGATCACATATACAGGCGATAGCACCATCGGAATCTGTATCAGCTTCGATATCCCCCCGGCCAGCGCGTAGCCGGCGGCCACCCCGATAAGGCCCCCCACGCCTGTGAGAGTGCCGGCCTCGAGCAGGAACTGAAGCTGCACGTCGCCTCTTGTGGCGCCCAGGGCCTTTCTCAGGCCCACCTCCGAGGTTCTTTCGGTGACCGAGACCAGCATGATGTTCATCACGCCTATTCCGCCCACCATCAACCCGATCGAAGAGAGCACGATCAGCGCCAAAGCTATCGGTCCGGTGATCCGGCTGACGAACTCCTGCACCGCGTCCGAGGTCATTATGACGAAGTTCTGCTCCTCATGAGGCTTGACCTTCCTCCGGATTCGCATTATCTCCGTCACCTCGTCGACGGCATCATCCACCGACCGGCCCTCTTTCACCGTCATGTTGATGTATTTGAACTCGTAGTCGTGCGCCCAGTCCTTCATGTAGGTTGTGTGCGGAATCACGGCGTAGTTCTCGCCGAGGCTGCCGAAGATGGTCTTTCTCTCGGCGAAGGTCCCGACGACCTTGTACTCCATGCGCCCCAGCCTTATTTCCTTCCCTATGGGGTCGACGTGGGGGAAGAGGTCCTCGGTGGGCCCGTGTCCGAGGACCACCACGTTCCTGGAGTGCTGCACCTCCTCGTTCGTGAAGTAACGCCCCTCGTCGAACTGGATGCTGTAAACGTTGGGGAAATTCACTCCCGATCCCGCCACGCTGACGAGCCTGGTCTTCTCTCCGCCGTAGTGAAGTATCGTGAAACGGCTGGCGTCTATGTAGAAATCGACCTTGTCTATCGAGGGGCAGCTCTCCTCGATGGCGGCGGCGTCCTCGGGAGTGAAGTCCGGCCTGCTCAGCACCTTCTCGTCAACGCCTCCCACGAGGTAGTCGAACTTGCTGAGGGTCAGCACGACCTGGTCGGAGCTCGCCACGTCCCGCTTGATCTTCTCCCCCAGGCCCGCGAGTATGCCAACCATCCCCATGAGGGTGGCCACGCCTATGGCCACGCCCAGAATGACCAGGCCCGATCTCAGCTTGTGGCCGCGGATGACGTCGAGCGCCTGGAGCAGCCCGTCTTGAAAGGCGCCGGCCGGGAGGGGGCTCTCGCCGCGGCCGGCGGCCGGGCGCCGCGGATGCGATGTTCCGTTCCTATCATTCATATCTCAACGCCTCGACCGGGTGCAGGCTCGCGGCCTTGTAGGCCGGATAAAGGCCGAAGAAGACTCCGACCGCGACGGTTACCAGAAAGCCCGCCACCACGGACCATATCTCTATGGCGTAGGGAAGCGGAGTTATTACGGATATGATCGACGCGAGCGCGAAACCGATCCCTATGCCGATGACCCCTCCCACGGTGGAGAGGGTGACGGCCTCCACAAGGAACTGCCAGATGATGTCCGCCCTTCTCGCTCCGAGCGCCTTGCGAATGCCCACCTCCCTGGTCCTCTCGGTGACGGAGACCAGCATCATGTTCATGATGACGACCCCTGCGACGACGAGGGCGATCGAAGCGATGAAGATCAATCCCATGAAGATGGACTTGCTGACGTTCTCCCACAGGTCGAGGATCCTCTCGGAGGTGGTCACGACGAAATCGTCCTTTTCGGAAGGCTTCAGCTTGTGCCTCAATCGCATGGCCGCCGTGGCTTCATCGATAGCGTCGGGGACCCGGTCCAGCGTCGCCACCTTTATGGGAATCGATATCGAGCGCCTCGTGCCGAAGAGCTTGTGGAACGTGCTTAAGGGAACCAGAACGAACAGATTGGGGTTTCCCCCGAGCACCCCCGGCTTCTCCTTTGCCACCCCGAGGACCGTGAGATGCTTGCCGGACAGCTTTATCCTCCTGCCCACGGGGTGTTCATGCCCGAACAACTTCTCCTTGAGGTCCCACCCTATTATGGCCACCGGCCTGCTCTTGTAATTCTCCAGCTCGGTGAAGTGCCTCCCGGCGGCCAGCTCGTAGTCCGATATGAGGTGGTACAACGGGCTTCGCCCGCTGACCGAGGCGTCATCGACGTACTTCTTGCCGTACGTGACCTTGGCGGAGGTGCCGCCGGAGGCGCCGATGAACTCCGCGGAAGGCATCCGCCCTTCCTCTCTCAAGTACTCGACGTCGGAGGTCGTAAGGCGGGGATTGTGCAGAGAGTCGAGGAATTTCTCCAGCGAGGTGAGGACTTGGAACTCGTCGATGCGCTTGATCCTTATTACGTTGCTTCCCTCCTGGGCCAATTCCTCGCGGACGTACTTGTTCATCCCGTCGACGATGGAGACGACGGCGATCACGGAAGTCACCCCTACTATATTGCCCAACAGTGTGAGAAACGTGCGGAGCTTGTTCGCCCTCAGGGCGCCCAAGGCTATCCATATACCTTCGGTTATGTTCACTACAGGCTCCTACTCCTCGCCCTCCTCCACCCTGTCGGCATCCACCTTGGCCCCGTCCTTGAGCCTGCGAAGGATCTTAAACGGTCCCCTGATGACCTCTTCTCCCACGTCGAGCCCCGATATGACCTCGAAGTGCCTCTCCCCGGCGATTCCCACCTCGATCGGCATGAATACGGCCCTGCCGTCCTTGACGACGAACACTCCTTCGAGCTCCTTCTCCCCTCCGTATTTGCCCCTTTCCGCAGGGCCCTCTTCACTCTCACCGGATTCGGCCGCCCCGCCCTCCGGGTCTGCTCCGTCGTCCTGCCCTCCTTCGCCGGAACCCGAGGACCTGTCCTTTATCTCTGAAACCGACCTAATGGTCAGCGCCTGGATTGGCACCGTCGGAACGCTGTCCCGCCTGGCCGTCACGATGTCGGCCGAGGCCGTCAGCCCGGGCCTTGCGTTGACCACGGGCTCGAGCAGCGCGATCTTGACCTCGAAGTCCGCCGACTCCTCGCGTCCGAAGGATCCCGCGGATACTATGGCGCTGTGTCCCACCTCGGTCACCGTGCCCTGGAAAATTGTGTCGGGAAAGGCGTCTATGGTTATCTTCGCCTCCTGCCCCTTGCGGACGTTGACGACGTCGGTCTCGTCCACGAGCACCTCCGCCTCCATCCGGGAGAGATCCGAGATGGTCATCAGAACCGTCCCGGGGTTGTTCATCGTGCCCATTATCACGTTCTCGCCCTCTTCGACGTTCAGGCGCGTGACTATGCCGTCCATCTCGGCGTGGATCGTCACTTTGCTCAGCTCGTATTCCGCGTTGGAAAGAAGGGCCCGCTGCCTCGCCACCTCTCCCTTCGCGGCGGTGACGTTCGCTACCGCGACTTCATGCTTGGTCCTCGCGTTTATGAGCTGCTGGTCGGAGGCCAGCCCCCTCTCGTGCAACCTCTCGATCCGCTGCAGGTCCGCTTCAGCCTCTTCCAGGTTCGCCCCGTAGAGCTCCAGGTTCGCCTGCGCGGCCCTGAGCCCCGCCGTGGCCTGGGCCCTTGTGCTCTCCGGCCCTCTCGGATCTATGCGCACCAGAAGCCGGCCCTTCTCCACGTGGTCCCCCTCGGCGACCGCCAGCTCGACTATCTTGCCCATGGTGTTGGCGCTTACGTTGACGGATTTCTTGGGTTGGATCTGGCCCGAGGCGGTGACGATCGCTTCGAGGCTCCTTTCGACCACGAGCTCGGTCTCGACGTCTTCCGACTTCTCCCTACCGCCAAGCAGGTTGGCCACTATGAATATGACGACCACCAAGCCTACTATGACGCCGATTATGACCTTCTTCACCACCTACCCCCTTTTCACCTTAGACGGCCGCGTATCACCACGGGGCGTCCGAGATCCGGCTTTCATCCAGGACCGCGTAGAAGTCCTTGGACTCGGCTTTGGACGTCTGCCCTTGGGGAACATCGAGCACTTTGATCTTTCTCACCAGATCCCGCGATACGATCTCCAGAACGTCGCCGGGCTTGACCTCACGGCTCGCTTTCACCTTGGCGCCGCCTGCGAGCACCTTTCCTTCGTCGATGCTCTTGGAGGCCATGGACCTGCTCTTCGCGAGACACACACACTTCAGGAAAAGATCCAGGCGCAAGGCTCAATCCCCTTTTATTTCGATATACGCGTCTTTCTTCAACTCTTCGATCCACTCGGAGTAGGCCTCTTCCAGCTTGTCGCGCCGCAACATCTCGCGGATGTCGTCCTCCGTCTCCTCCAGAGTGAATCTGCCTTTGGGCTTGTACTCCGTCATTTTGAATATGTGAAAGCCGTCCGGCGCCTGGGTTATCTGGGAGACCTCGCCGGGCCGGAGATCCATCACCACCTGCCTGACGTCGGGGGTCAGATCCTCCACCGCGAAGTAGCCCAGGCCGCCGCCGTACTCGCGGGTCTCGGTGTCCTCGCTGGCCGCGGCCGCAAGCTCGGCGAAATCGGCGCCCGCGTCCAACTCCGCTTCGAGGCTCTCTATCTTCGCCTGCGCCCGCTCGATGGACGTGCGGCTGGGGGATACCGGCACCAGGATATGGCTCGCGCGCGCCTCGTCTCCCCTGCGATCGGTGACCTTTATCACGTGGAATCCCAGGCGGGTCTGGACCACGGGGGCAAGCTCGCCTGTCTCCGTCGAGAAGACCGCCTCCTCGAAGCGCGGGTCGAGCTCCCCTCTCTCGAAGTAGCCCAGATCCCCTCCCCTTCTGCCGCTCGGGTCCGCCGACAGCTCCTCAGCCAAGGTCGAGAAGTCCTCGCCCTGAACGATACGCTCTCGAATCCTCTCCGCCGCGGCCCGGGCCTGGGCGAAGGCGGCGCTGTCCGGCAAGACGCTGACGTAGATATGGGAGAGCCGGACCGACTCCGGTCTCTCGGGGAACTCCTCCTCGTTCTCGTAGTAGTACGTTTCTACTTCGGAATCCGTTACCTGCACGCCCGTGTTGACCTCACGCCTGACAAGGCGGGAGGCGAGGATCTGGGCCTCCAGCCGGGGGCGGTATATTTGCCTCAGCTCTTCTTCGGTCAGCCCTTCTCTCTCGAGCTGTTCCCTGAAGGCCTCCTGCGATCCGGTGCCCCTTATCATGTCCTGGATGACCCCGTCCACGGCCCTCTCCACGTCCTGGTCGCTTACCGTCATGGCCCTCTTTCGCGCCTCGGCGATTATGACCTTCTCCTCCACGAGCCTGTCCAGGACCTCCCTGCTCGCGCTCGCGAACGAAGCGGAGTCGGCGAGTGAGATGCCCTCCTGGCTCGCGTAGAAAAACGTCTGTTCCTGGACCTCGCTCTTCAGAATGACGTCCTTGTTGACTATCGCCGCCACCTCGTCCAGCCGCCACACCCGCTCTTCGCCGCCGGGCGGAACCATCCCTCTACCCGCGGCCGCCGCGGTATCCGCGGGGGTCACCACCGGTTGGTCTGCGGCGCGAGGCGATGCTTGAGAGCTCTGCCGGACGGTCGCCTCCCCTGCGGCACCATGCGCGCCGGCGTCCCGGGCGCTCAAGGCAAAGGCGGCGCAGAGGACGATCGCGAAGATCGCCGAGGCGGCGACGGCGCCCACAACGCCGGCGATCTCTTTTCTGCCGTTTATCTTAGAGCGTGACTTCACCATATCTACGAGACTCCGAAGAAGAAGTTATTACCAGCCGTGCCTTGCGTCCCGTTTCCCGAACCCTTACAAGGATATACCATCGTGGAAGATAGATCCACCGCAGCGAATGCGCCTCTCCGCGATTGCCGGACGGAGGTGGACCTTGTTGACTGGGGCCGCCCGGCCCCGTAAGAGCTCTTTGTGCGCTTTGCATCGCTTGCCGGTGCTGCATTCACCATCTTGGTGCGGGTCGATTAGGAGGCGGCGGTGTCACTGGCCGGCCGCGCGCCGGAGCAGCGGCGGCCCTTTGCGCGCAGCCGGCTCGCGACGGCAACTGCCCATCGGCCCCTCGCGTCGTTCCGTCCCGAGGCCCCGAAACAGCCCAGGGGTGCGACGATGTCTCGCCGCACCCCTTGCGTATAGCAGACAGCAGGGGAGGGTGACTGTCTACTTCCACCGGGCATTGGTGGTCCAGTGGGCTGCGTTAGCCGCCCAGGCTGCCTCTCGACAGCCTGGGCTGATCCCCCTCTGGCGGGCGTCCGGTCTATGTTTTTGCCTCCGTCACAGGGAGGAAGGATCCGCCCCTGTCCATCATGGGCATAACGACGTCGGAGCCACTAACGTCTACACCTCTGGACTTTTTGCCCCTCCTCCTTGTCCCTTGCCCTCACCACCAAGGCCGACACAAATGTGACGGAGGCTTCCTTGGCTGTTGTTTCCGCTCCCTTTCAAGGTCTTACTCGCTCAGTAGGGACCTCCCCGCAGTACATGCAGGAAGATTTGCCTGCGACGACGGAGGTAAGGACGCATCAGAGCCGGTGTGGACAATTCTGATGCCAGTCTATCTTCCCCGAACCCACCGGCGAGAGCCGGTCGAGGTCATCGAGGAGGCCCCACCTCGCGAGTTGGACGTGCTCCGAGTCCCTGTTCGCTCTCAGGAACCGGGCTCTGACCTTGCGAAAGAGTGACAGTGCAGCAGGCATGCCAATCGCAGAGAATTTCTTCGACCGGACGTCGACCGCATAACCCACTGTAACACCATGGATTATGGACGCCGCCCAAGCCGGGGAGCAGAGGCGCTGCCGACGCGGATCCGACGAACCGTAAACCCCAAGGTTTACGCCTCCACGGGCTTGGGCGCTAACTTACTATCTAAAGACAAGTTAAGCCGTAAACCCTTCCCCGCCCCGCCGGCGTAAACTCGACGCGTCCATCGGGTATCATCCGCGGGCGCGCAAAGATCGCCGTCCGCCGAAGCGCAAGATAGCAAGAGGCCGGGTCCCAAGTGAACCCGGCCTGCGAAACTCGCTCTAAATCGTCCAACAGGGCATCCGGCCGAACGGCTCCGGCTCGTCGTAGGCCGGGCGGCCGGCCAAGCCCATAGTATGCTAAGCGATCTCCATTAGCTTGATATCGAAGCTCAGGTCCTTCCCAGCCAATGGATGGTTCGCATCGAGAGTCACACTGGAATCGGTCACCTCTGTAACGGTAACCAGCGTCTTTCTACCGTCCGGCGACTGGAGCTGCAATTGCTCTCCGGCTTTCATATCGATGTCCGAAGGGATCTTCTCCCGCTCCACTTGCGTCACCAGCTCGTCATGGTGCTGTCCGTATGCCTTGTCCGCCGAGATCTCGACGGATTTCGATTCGCCGGGCTTCATTCCGACGACGGCCTGCTCGAATCCCGGGATTATCTCCCCCTTACCCACTGTAAACTCCAGGGGATCGCGGTCGATCGAGCTGTCGAAGGTAGTGCCGTCCTCCAGCTTACCGGTGTAGTGAATCTTGACAGTGTCTCCGTTCTTCGCCTGTTCCAATTGTCGTCACTCCCTTCTTGAGCATTCTGACCTCACAGCATCCTTGCGTCGGCATCTCCGGCGACGAGATTTGCGCAGTCGATGCTCTCTTTCCACGGTGACAGATCATCTGTGGCGGGTCAACGCTTGAGTCACAAATGACCCGATATCGCTCATGTCCTCTCTCTAGGGCCTAATTGGGGAATATTCGAACCAGGGGACGGCCGGGGATAGGACCACCCCTCCGCCGGGGGCCCTGACGATCTCACAGGGCACCGGCACGGAAGATCGAGCAATGAATTGAGGGAGGCCCAAGCGTTCGGGCCTCCCCCCCCGGCCTTGACTACCAGCGTGAGCCGCGACGGCCGCCACCACCACCGCCCCGCGGCTTATCGTTGCGCGGCTTGGCGACGTTGACCGTCAGATTGCGGCCTTTGAATTCCTTGCCGTCAAGGGCTTCAATAGCCTTCTGGGCATCTTCCTCACGCGCCATCTCCACGAAACCGAAACCACGCGGCCTGCCGGTCTGGCGGTCGGTGATAACGTGCGCGGAGACGATCTCCCCGTAGGTGGAGAAGAGCTCCTCCAGCTCTTGCTCCCCTGCCTCGAACGGAAGATTGCCGACGTACAGATTGCTGGACATATCCCAACACCTTTCTGCCGGGAAACGCCTTGCCGCACACCTTGCGTTTCCCTCGTAACGTGCGAACGACCCGAGTGCATCCTCATTGAGTCTCCGTCCAAAACGGCGCTGGAATCCGATCCTTTTTTCAGCTCCACGAGTACCCTCAGGACATCCGGCCTTGGAAAGGAAGGTGTTCTAGTCAGCGGGATTTGGATCTAGCAAACCCAGGGTGCGGATTGGAATAGGCTGGTGGTCTTTCCTCCCGAACCTCGAACTCAGGCGATTGCGGGTTTCCAACAAGTAGCGGGCTGCGTCCTCGGAAAACCACTCGAATCCAGAATTGCCCAACCGGGGCAATCTGTCAATACTTTATTTGATGTCCAGGGGCAAGCGTCTCAACCCCGCAACTTATTGTCAACCTATTATCTATAGAGTATCTGGACAAATATCGCACTCTCCAACTCGCCTCCCTCATCTAATCGCATGTGGACCGCCGGCCGTATGCCACGCGCGAGTCCGGCCCAACGGCAGTCAAGAAACACGCCCCGCACACTATCCGCCGCCGGTCGTACTTGACCTGACAGTGAGGGCCGGTACATACTTGGGCGTGCTCACTGGCATTCAGCGCTGATTCCGTTAATTTCGAGAGACTTCGGGTGGCGGTCACCCGGTCCTCATTACGGCGGTATCCCCAGATGCTGGGTCAGACCATCTCCCACTATAAGATCCTCGAGAAGCTCGGCGAAGGCGGCATGGGAGTCGTCTACAAGGCCGAGGACACCAGGCTCCTGCGCACTGTCGCGCTCAAGTTCCTGCCGCCGTCGGCCGCCGACCCCGAAACGAGCGGTAGATTCCTGCGCGAAGCCCAGACGGCCTCCTCTCTGGATCACCCGAATATCTGCTCCATCCACGAGATCGACCAGACTCCCGACGGCCGGATGTTCATCGTGATGCCCTGCTACGAGGGTGAGTCACTCAGGGACCGGATAGACCGCGGACCGATGAAGATCGAAGAGGCGATCTCAGTGGCGATCCAGATCGCCTCGGGCCTTTCCAAGGCCCACGAACGCGGGATCGTGCACCGCGACATCAAGCCCGAGAACATTTTCCTTACCACCGGCGGGCTGGCCAAGATCCTGGACTTCGGAATCGCAAAGCTCGCAGGCGGCACAAAGCTCACCAGGACGGGTGTGAGCCCCGGCACGGCGGCCTATATGTCTCCGGAGCAGCTAGGAGGTGGGGAGGTCGACGGCCGCTCGGACATCTGGGCCCTGGGCGTCGTGATGTACGAGATGCTGACGGGGGAGAAGCCGTTCAGGGGCGACTACGAGCCGGCGATCGCATACTCGATCATGCATGAGGAGCCGAAGCCGGTTGCGGCTCTGCGCCCGGAGGTCCCCGGGGATCTGGAAGAGATCGTGGGAAAGGCGATCCGCAAAGACCCCAATGAGAGGCATAGGTCCTCGGAAGAGCTTACAAAGGCGCTGAGTTCGCTAAAGGAGAGCCTGGAGACCGAGCAGGCCCGGGTCGAACCCGAGGGCCGGGAGAATATCCCTTCGATC
Source organism: uncultured bacterium (assembly GCA_964531335.1). Taxonomy (GTDB): domain Bacteria; phylum Eisenbacteria; class RBG-16-71-46; order CAZHEV01; family CAZHEV01; genus CAZHEV01. The sequence continues at coordinate 25,151 of CAZHEV010000006.1, forward strand.
GCGGTCCTTCCTTTCGTCAACATGAGCCCCGACCCGGAGAACCAGTACTTCGGGGACGGCCTTGCCGAGGAGCTGATAAACGCTCTGGCCCAGATCGAGGGCCTTCGCGTTGCGGCCAGGACGTCTGCGTTTCGGTTCCGCGGAGAGGAGATCGACCTGGGGGAGGTCGGCAGAAAGCTCAAAGTCAGCGCCGTCCTCGAGGGAAGCGTGCGCAAGGCCGGCAACCGCCTGCGGGTCACCGCCCAGCTAATCAATATCGCCGACGGCTACCACCTGTGGTCGAAGCGCTTCGACAGCGAGATGCGGGACGTTTTCGATATCCAGGACGAGATCGCCCGCGGGATAGTAGATCAGCTCAGGGTCAAGCTCGTCCGCCCCGCGGACCGCCAGCTTGTACCGGTCGGCACTGAGAACCTGGAGGCATATACGGCCTTCCTACAGGGACGATATCATTTGCACAGCCTCACCCCCGAGGGATGGGCGAAGAGTCACGAGCTTTTTCAGAAGTCGATACAGCTCGACCCGTCGTTCGCCCTGCCTCACGCCTGGCTTTCGGACTACTACCAGAGCCTGGCCTGGTGGGGCAATCTCCGGCCCAACGACGTGTTGCCGAAGTCCCGGGCCTACGCTCAGAAGGCCATCGAGCTCGATGACAGCCTGGCTTTCGCTCATTCTTCATTTGCCGTAACCCTGTTCGGGTTCGATTGGGACTTCGAGGCGGCCGAGAAGGAGTTCCAAAGAGCGATGGAGCTCGATCCCACTTCGGCATGGACTCGGATGGCCTATGCCATATTCCTTGGCAGCCGCAAGAGAAAAGAAGAGACCATGGCACAGGGAAGGCTCGCGTTGAAGCTCGATCCCCTCGACGGGCTGCTGGCGGCGTGGGTGGCATCGGCGATGCTGGGGGCGAAGGAGATAGATGAGTCCATCGATACGATAGAGAGGGCCATCGCGATAGACCAGGAGCACTGGCAGGCGCATCTCTTTCTCGGCTTCGCCCATCTGCACGCCTCGCGTGAGGCGGACGCGGCGGTCGCCCTCGAGAAGGCGGTACGTCTCTCGGGAGGCGCTTCCGTCGCCCTGGCCGTCCTGGGGGCGACCTATTTCCTTTTGGGGAAGAAAGAGGAGGCGGACGAGTTAGCCGGCCGTCTGGCCGAGCGTTCGAGGACGGAGTTCGTGGCCCCGCGCCTTCTGGCGTGCTTCTCGATCGTGCGCGGAGACAAAGCCGCCACATTGGACCTTATCGAGCGTGCTGTAGCGGAGCGCGACCTCTTTCTCGCAACGGAAAACATGTGGCCACCGCAGATCGCGGCAGAAGGCCCGGAGATCGACGCGCTGCTGAAGCGGGCGGGCATCCTCTAGCCGCCCCGCAGCAAAGGAGACGCCATTGATCGGCAGAAGCACCCCCCACCATCGGACATTCCAAACTTCTCACAGCGGCCGCGTGGATAGCTTCATATGATAGGAAAGACCGTCAATCATTACAGACTGCTCGAGAAGCTGGGCGAAGGCGGCATGGGAGTCGTCTACAAGGCCGAGGACACCAGGCTCCTGCGCACTGTCGCGCTCAAGTTCCTGCCCCGCGACCTGGCCGGCAACCTCGACGACAAGGCCCGCTTCATTCGCGAAGCCCGAACCGCATCCGCATTGCAGCACAACAACATCTGCACCATCCACGAGATCGATGAGACGGAGGATGGGCACATGTTCATGTCCACGGACTACTACAGTGGAGAGACGCTCCAAGAGAGAATCGCGAAAGGGCCGATAACGCCGGAAGAGGCCGTCGACCTCGTCTCCCAGATCGCCGCCGGCCTTGCGGAGGCTCACGAGGACGGGATCGTGCACCGCGACATCAAGCCGGCCAACGTGATCGTCACCGAAAAGACAGGTGCCTGGAGAAAGATCCGGAGAGGCGATATCGAGGCGCGAAGCAGTTGGAAGGCGCCCTTAGTAGTTGTCTCGCCGGAGAAAAGCGTCAGGCGGAGCCTTCGGTAGCCGTCTTTCCTTTCGCCAACATGAGCGGCGCCAAGGAGGATGATTATCTCTGCGAGGGCTTGGCGGAGGAGATCATCAGCGCGCTGACGCTCGTGCCCGGGCTGCGGGTCATAGCCAGAACGTCATCGTTTCTGGTAGGAAGGATGGAGTTGGACTACAACTGGCCCGAAGTCGATCGAGAATGCGGAAGGGCTCTCGAGCTCAATCCTGACTCGCCTCTGGTCCGGCAGCGGACGGTTATGTCCCGCCGTCCGTGTTCATGCTTGGATACGCTGGGCTGAAGAGGTGGGATGACGTTCTCGATTGGCTGGAGAAAGCCATCGAGGGCCGCGATCCGCTGGCCATGCCTATAAAGACATATCCCTTTCTCGACCCTGTGCGAGAGGATCCGCGTTACAAGGCTCTCCTGAAGGTGATGAAACTGGAATGACGGGCCGGCGCGCGTCACGCCGCGTGCTGCTCCGGGGGTGAACTCTCCACCTTCTACTCCGCTCTTCCCTTCTCGCCTCCTCCGTGGCAGTGGCGGATCAGCTCGCCTTCAACCATGAAGACCACGTCCTCCGCGATGTTGGTCGCGAGGTCCGCGATTCGCTCGAGGTTTCTCGAGACCGAGAGGAGATGCGTGGCCCGCTTGGTTGAGCCGGGGTCATGACGTATGACCTGCTCGAGGGCGTCGAACATCTTCCTGTTCATCGAATCCACTTCGTCGTCGCTTTCGAGCACCTCTCTGGCCAGCTTCGTGTTCATGTCGACCAGCGATTCGAGGCTGTTCTCTACCATCTCCTGCACCCTTCCCGCCATGTGCTCTATCGTCAGGGGCACCTCGATGGCGTCCCGGCCGGAGAGATAGGTGGCCCTCTCCGCGATGTTGACCGCCAGGTCGCCCATCCGCTCCAGGTCGTTGTTCACCTTGAGCGCCGCGATGATGAACCTCAGATCCGTGGCCACGGGCTGATAGAGAGCCAGGATCTTCAGGCAGTCCTCCTCGAGCTCGACCTCCTTCGTGTCGATCTCTTCGTCCCCGCGGATGACCTCTTCGGCGAGCTCGGGCCGGCGGCTCGTGAGCGCCAGGATCGCCCTGTTGATGGCGTCCTCGACCATCGATCCGATGATCAGAAGGCTTCTTTTAAGCTTGTCCAGGTCATGGCACAGGTGCTGGCTCACGGTCTATACCTCCTATCCGAACCTGCCGGTCACGTACTCTTCCGTTCTCTTGTGCTTGGGCCGCGTGAACAACTCCTGAGTCACTCCGAACTCGATGAGCTTGCCGTTCTCCAGAAACGCGGTGAAGTCCGAGACCCTGGCCGCCTGCTGCATGTTGTGGGTGACGATGATTATCGTGTACTTCTTCTTGAGCTCGAAAAGGAGGTCCTCTATCCGGGTGGTCGAAACGGGGTCGAGCGCCGAAGCCGGCTCGTCCATCAGTATTATCTCGGGCTCCATCGCCAGAGCCCTGGCTATACAAAGCCTCTGCTGCTGCCCTCCGGAGAGGTTGAGCGCGGGCTCGTTCAGACGGTCCTTGACCTCCTCCCAGAGCGCGGCCCGGCGCAGCGATCGTTCCACCAGCTCCCCGAGATCGCCGGGATAGCCGTTGACCGAAGGCCCCCATGCGACGTTCTTGAAGACGGACTTGGGGAACGGGTTGGGCTTCTGGAAAACCATTCCTATGCGCCGGCGCAGCTCGACGGGGTCGATCTCCTTTGCGTATATGTCGACGCCCCGAAAAAGTATGTTTCCTTCCAAGCCGGCCTGCGGAACGAAGTCGTTCATCCTGTTGAAGGCGCGCAAAATAGTGCTCTTCCCGCATCCGGAGGGGCCGATTATGGCTGTGATCCTTTGCGCCTTCACCGCCAGGGACACGTCGATGATGGCCGGCTTCCGCGCGTACTTTATGGTGACCCCCCGCGCCTCTACGATGGTCCCCGTCGTATAGGGAGAGAGCGAGCCGCGCTCGCGCCCGGGAGCCCTTATGTTGGCCAATTGTACTTCGCGCATCGTTATCCCTTCGTGGAACCCTGCGAGCGATAACGGATGTAAACCGCCGCCGCGTTCATCAGAAGCAAAGTCGCGAGCAATACTATGATACCGGCCGCGGCGAGCTTATGGAACTCGGGTTGCGGCCTGGCCGCCCAGTTGAAGATCTGGATCGGCAGCGGCATGAAAGGGTCCATAGGTCCGGACGGAACGAAGGCGACGTACGCGAGGGCCCCGATCATGATCATCGGCGCGCTCTCCCCGATCGCCCTGGACAGGGACAGGATCACCCCCGTGAGGATCCCGGGAAGGGCGCCCGGGAGCACGTGATCGCGGACCGTCTGCCACCTCGTTGCGCCCACTGCGTAAGCCGCGTGGCGCACGGACGGGGGCACCGCGCGTATGGCCTCGCGGGAGGCTATGATTATCACAGGGAGTATCAGCAGGCTCATGGTGAGGCTGCCGGCCAGGACGCTCCGGCCGAGGGCCATCCAGCGCACGAAGACGGCCAGGCCCAGGATGCCGTAGACGATGGAGGGAACGCCGGCCAGGTTGGCGATATTGACCTCGATGAACCGGCTGAGCCTGCCCTGAGCGGCGTACTCTTCGAGATATATCGCCGCGGCTACGCCCACAGGTATAGAGATGCACGCGGTCAGCCCTATCAGCCATACCGATCCCCAGAGAGCCGATTTTATTCCCGCCTTCTCGGGAAACCGGGAGGGGAACTCGGTCAGGAACTGGAGGTCCAGCCAGCCGATCCCCTGCCTCGTCACGTGGACCAGCAGTATGACCAGCAGGACCACCCCGGCACCGGTGATGATTCCACACATGCCCCGGAAGAGCTTCGCCTGCAAGTGGCGCCTCTGCAGGTTTCCCGCCGATGCGCCGCCGGTAGTGAGAAAGCGCGCGTCCGTGACGTCCCGCCCCGTCTCATCTTTCCCCCCGGCAACGCCCGAAGGATTTTTCATTCCGCTGAGGGCCATTATTCGTAAACCTCCCGGAAGCGCCTGAGGAAACGGTGGGCGATGACGTTCATGCTCAGAGTGATTACAAACAGTAGGGCGCCGACGGCGAATATGGTCTGGTACTCGACGGTGCCCGCGGGGGTGTCACCGAGGCTGACCTGGACGATATAGGCGGTCATGGTCTGGATGCTCTCGAGCGGATTGAGCGTCAGCTTGGGGGTGGCCCCGGCCGCCAGGGTGACCGCCATCGTCTCACCGATCGCCCGCGAGATCGCGAGGACGAAGGACGCCACCACGCCGGACAGCGCCGATGGCACGACGACCCGGGTCGTCACCTCCATGTGGGTCGCCCCGAGGGCGTAGGCGCCGTCACGGAGCGAGCCGGGCACGGCCCTCATGGCGTCGTCGCACAGAGAGGCGATCATCGGCAGTATCATGATCCCCACGACGATGGCGCCGCTGGCGGCGTTGAACACCTCTGTCTGCGGAAACACCTTGGCCAGCACGGGCGTCACGAAAGTCAGGGCGAAGTACCCGTAGACGACGGTGGGAACCCCGGCGAGAACCTCCAGCACGGGCTTTATGATGGAGCGAACCCTCTCGGAAGCATACTCCGCAAGGTAGATCGCGCTGGCCAGCCCGACCGGAATGGAGATGACGGCCGCCCCCACTACTATCAGGAAAGTCCCACAGACGAGGGGAAGAACGCCGAAAGAGCGAGGCTCGAGAAGAGGCGTCCACTCGGTGCCCAGGAGAAAAGAGAAGACCGGCACGCGCCAGAAAAAGGAAAACGCCTCCTTGGCGAGCACGAATATGATCGCGATCGTCGTCAACACGGACAGGACCGCGCAGACGAACAGCAGCCCCCTGATGCCTTGTTCCTTCAAATGCCTGAGGCGGCGGCGCCTCAGAGCCGCCGCCTCGGCCATGTCTTGAGCCCCTTCGGGCGATCCCGATCCCTCGAAGGGATCCTGTCCCATGAACTTATCTTTGGACACGATACATCTCTTCCAGGTCAACGCCCGGCGCGCCGACCCCCGACAGAACCGAGCCGGTCACGCCCTTTTCGAAGCGCTCCAGACCGGCGCTGTAGACCCCGGGCGGCAGCGCGACATAGCCCACTTCCGCGGCCAGGGCCGGGGCGTTGTTCAAATAGAATTTCACGAACTCCCGGACCTCCGGCCTCTCGGCGGAGGCGTCCCTCGCGTAGATGAACAGAGGGCGCGAAAGCGGGCTGTATGTCCCGTTGTTGATGGTCCGTTGCGAAGGGCGAACCGGACCGTCTCCGGAGTCGATGGGCACGATCTTCAAGCGGTCTCTATTCTCGTCATAGTAGGCGAAGCCGAAAAAGCCCAAGGCGTTCTCGTCTCCGGCGATCCCTTGCACCAGGACGTTGTCGTCCTCGCTGGCGGTGAAGTCCGGCCTGCAGGCCTGCGCCTTCCCGACGATCGCTTCCGTGAAGTAGTCAAAAGTGCCGGAGTCCGTCCCAGGGCCGTAGAGCTTGATCGGAAGGTCCGGCCATTGCGGTCTCACGTCGCTCCATTTCTGCACCGTGCTTCCGGGTTGCCAGATCTTCTTCAGCTCCTCCGGCGTGAGATAATCAACGAAGTCGTTGGCGGGGTTGACCATGACCGCGATGCCGTCGAACGCGACGGGCAGTTCTATGAACTCGACGCCCTTTGCCGCGAGCTTCTCGATCTCCGACTGCTTGACGGGACGGGACGCGTCGTTTATGTCCGTCTCACCGGCGATGAACTTCTTGAAACCGCCGCCGGTTCCGGAAATCGCCACCAGGACCCGAACTCCGGGATACTCCCTCTGGAACTCCTCCGCCACCGCTTCGGTGACGGGGAAGACCGTGCTGGAGCCGTCGATGGTTACGGTTCCCGACAGGCGCGCGTCCTCCTGCCCGCCGCCACCGCAACCCGACACAACCAGAGACACCATGACCAGCATCCTGAAAGCGATCGATGCCTTGTGAAAGACCTTGGTGATCATTCTCTCCTCCTTGTCAACGTGCACTGTCCTGCCCTCCCGGTGAGAATCCACTCAGACTCGCACAAAAACGGCCATGCGGCGGTTAAGGCATGGTAAAGATCCTGTGAAGCCCGCGTGCGCATCCGACCTCTCGTCCGCGATCATCAGCGCGCGGTTGAGGCCCTGTCCCTTGCCCGCGCCGCGGCGCTCACGGCGAGGCCGGCGCAGGCGGAATCCACACTCTGAAGATGCTGCCCCGTCCCGGGGCGCTCTCGACACTGACCTCTCCCTCGTGGGCCTTTACCACGTTTCTGACTATGGAAAGCCCCAGTCCGGTCCCTCCCAGCTCCCGCGAGCGGGCCTTGTCCACGCGGTAGAAGCGCTCGAATATGCGCGCCTGGTCCTTGGGCTCGATGCCGATCCCGGTATCCTCTACTTCGATCAGGGCCCTGTTCCCATCCAGTTTGAGGCGGACCCAGACGCTTCCCTCGGCCGGTGTATATCTGATGGCATTGTTGAGCAGGTTATCCATGACTCCCCTCAGGGCTTCGCCGTCCCCCGCCACTATCACCTGGTCATCCGGTACGGAGACCTCGACCCGCAGGCCTTTGGCGCTGCCCTCCACCAACTGGGAGCTCACCGACTGCTCCACCACCTCCCTGAGATCAAGCAGCTCCCTGCCCAGTTCGGGCTTCTGGGACTCCACGCGGGAGAGCGTGAGCAGGTCCTTGACCAGGGCCGATAGGCGGGCCGTCTGACCTCTTACCTTGGTCAAGAAACGCCTCTGTGTCTCGCCGTCCATGGATTTGTCTCCCAAGATCGTCTCGACGAGTCCTTGCAGCGCGGTAAGGGGAGTCTTCAGCTCGTGAGAGACATTCGCCACGAAGTCCCTTCGGACCTCCTCCAGTCTGTGCATCTCGGTGACGTCGTTCAGGATCGCGACCGCGCCGGAGATCTCCCCCGTGGCCTCCTGGAGCGGCGATGCCTGAAGCTCTATGACCCTGTCCCGGATGCGGGCCGGCATGTGCACCTGTTCATTGACCGACGTCACCCGGCGCATGGCTTCCCCCAGCGCCTGCGTAATCTCGGGTAGCCTGGTGACCTCCCAGACGGGCCTTCCCAGGCTCGCCTCCGGATCGGCACCCAGCATCTTCGCAGCGACCGAGTTTATGTGGAGAACCCGCTCCTGCCGGTCAACGGCGATGACCCCTTCGCCCATTCCGCGGAGAATGGCGAGGAGCTTGTTTCGATCGAAGGTGATCGTCTTGATGCGCTTTTCCAGCTCGTCCGCCATCCTGTTGAAGGAGTCGGCAAGCCCGGCCACCTCATCCTCGCCGCCGATTCTTACTCTCCGCGTGTATTCTCCGGATGCGATGCCGTGGGCGACTGACGCCATCTCCGTGAGAGGCTTGGTCATCCTGCGCACGAAGAAGAACCCGACGAGGAACCCTATCGCCAGCGCCATGGCGGCCTCGAGAGCGACGATCTCCCGAAAGTGGGTGACCCGTTCGTCGACCAGGGTCAGAGGAAGGGACACGCGCGCGTAACCGATCAGATCGTCTCCCCGGCGGACGGCGCGGGCCAGATACATCATCTTCTTGCCGAGCGTATTGCTGAACCTGATAGCCTTTCCCGTGCCCCGCGCCTTTGCCTCCAGAACCTCCGGGCGGGTTCCGTGATCATCCATGAGGGCCGGTGATTCCTCCGAGTCCGCCACGACCGTCCCATCGGCCGCGATCACCGTGAGCCTGGCGCCTATTGTGTCTCCCAAAAGCCCCACGCGATCGTTGAGGTCTCGTCCGAGCCCTCCGCGCAGCACAGGGGCCGCGATCTCAGCGAGAAGCGGCGCGTTGGACGTGAGTCGGCGCTCGATCTCCTGGAGCGAGCTTCTCTCTATGCTGCGCCCGGCGAGGACGGCGACCATCCCCGTGGTGAGCAGCACCATGAATGCGTATCCGGCGTACAACTTGAACAAGAAGCGGGAGCGGAACATAGTCTATCCCCGGGCGTCTTTGAATCGGTAGCCGACTCCTCGGATCGTCTCGATCAGGTGCTGGCAGCGGCCGAGCTTCTTGCGGATGGACAACACATGGACGTCGATGTTCCTGTCTATCACCACGGCATCGTCGCCTATGGCTCTGCTGAGTAGCTGGTCGCGCGTAAAGACGCGGCCCGGATGGGAAGCCAGGAAATGGAGCAACCGGAACTCGGTGGCGGTAAAGACAACAGGCTTTTCATCGACCCTGACCTCGTGGCGATTCGCGTCAACGGACAGGGCGCCATGGACGATCGGGCCGGAGGGACTCGATTCCTCGCGCATCGTCCCTCTGCGCAGGACGGCCTTGACCCTCGCCACGAGCTCCTTGGGCTTGAAAGGTTTGACCATGTAGTCGTCGGCCCCGACCCCGAGCCCGAGCACGATCTCGCTTTCCTCTCCCTTGGCCGTCACCATGATTATTGGAATATGCGCGGTGACGGGGTCGTTGCGTATAGCGCGGCAGACCTCGATGCCGTCCAGGCCCGGAAGCATTAGATCGAGAAGCACCAGCGAAGGGGCTTCCTTGCGCACGGTGCGCAACCCCTCCTCGCCGTCCCGGCAGGAGACCAGGCCGTATCCTTCCCTGGCCAGGTTGTATTCGAGCACTTCCAGGATGTCCGGCTCATCCTCGATGAGGACGATCTTCCCGCGCTTCATGGTTCTCCCTCCCCAAGGGGCGCAAGGAACGCGCTTGAGCCGTGGCTTGCGCGGAGCCCGCGGCGCAGAGCCCCGCCCCGCGGCTCGAGCTCCCCGCGGCCACGATACTACAGGCCCTTTCGCTTTCGCACAAGGACCGCCCGCCGGAGACGCGCCGGTTCAAGGGGCCGCCCACGCTTCACCGGCAAAGCCCCTGCCCCGCGCCCGCCCCGGGGATGGTCTCTTTCGCCACATCGGCGAACAGTGCCCCAGGGCTCCCAAGGTGCGTCTCGATACGACGGGAATCCATACGGCGAAGGACGCTCGTCGGAGCTCCTCCGATCCTTCGATCAGGGATAGTGAATCTGCACCGTCGTCTGCAGCCGCCAGTCATCGTCCCTGTCATGGGCCTCATAAGCGACATGCTCGACGTCGACCAGGAACATGCTGTGCATGGGCATGTGATAGGCATAGCCGAGAATCAAACGATCGTTTTCGTCGGAGTCGATGTCGTCGTTGGGGTCATAGTGGTCCCATCTGGCGATGACGCTGCTGCTCCTTCCGGGAATCTTGATCTCGCCGAAGAGCGAGTAGCCCCCGTGGTCGAACGGGTCGCCGTCGTCGCCGACGAAGGTGCCCTTCTGGTTGCCGGCGGCGGCGGCGTAGGTTCCCGTAAGTGTGACGTACTCGTGCTCGTAACTTATCTGACCGAGGTTGAAGCGCCAGTCGGGCGGATCGAGAAGCTCGGTGGCCGCCACGTTGCCCTCTCCGTAGAGGCCGAAGTAGCTGATCTGAAGCCCCGGCAGCGCCTCGGGGACGGGCCTTACCGTAAGCCTGCCCTCCAGGACCTTGTTCTCGTTCCTCTCGACCGCGTGATAGCCCCCGCCGTTGTAAACGCCGACCGCGAAGCTGCCGTAGAGCCCCGGGTACTTCTTGTTGACGGTCTCCTGGTACTCCTCGTCGATCTCCCCTCCGATCAACGCCCCGAAGGTGAAGCCGAAGTCGGCGGAGTTGAAATTGCCGTTCCTCTCGGCGAACATGGTGTCCTGTAGCCGGTAGTAGTTTATGTGCTCCTCGAAGTCGAGCCACGGCATGTGGGCCAGGCCGAACTCCAACCAGGGCTCGTGGACAAGGCCCTTACGGCCGGATATGAACTTGGCGTAAGCGTACTTCAGCCTCACCTTCATGTCGCCCGACGAGTCCTGGTGGACGTCAGGCGTGATCCTGGCCTCCAGCCAGGGCGTCATCTTCTTCTTTACGTTGATATAGCCCCTCTTCACCCTGAAGAGGTTGTAGTCGCTCCTCTCGCTTTCGCCGTTCTGGTAGGAGATATACCACAGCGCTCCGATCTCGAGCCGGCTGATCCCCTTGGGAAGATCAACCTTCTTTTCCGCGGAAAAGACCGGTCCGGCCGAAGCCAGGAATGCAACACCGGCCGCCAGAACGGCAATCGACCTGTAACCTATCTCCTTCGCCCTCCTGTGTGTGCTCAGATGTCCTCCCGCCGCGGCGGCGGCCCCCCGCCTACATCGACGCTCCGGGCTGCTCGCACGGTCTCGTCCGCCGAGCTTCCCGGCGGAACTGTCTTATAATATCCCCCTTTTAGCTTAGCCGGGCAACTTAAAGGTATTGTTAAGAAAACATGAAGTTATTGTAGATTTGTCCCGGACAGGGCCGGGGGCGCCGCCCGGAGAGCGACGGCAGTCGTTGGCGAGGGCGGCTTCGTTCCACGCTTCCTTCAGACGGTCGGTCGCCCTTGCGCTTCCCTTCAGTCCCTGTGGCCTGGTCCTGGAAGGACTTGCACCTCCAAGTCTGTGCCCATGCCGGGCGTACAAGGAAGAGGGGAGCGCCCGGATTCGGGCGCCCCCCTACATCCACCCAATTAGGAGGCGACAAGTCGGGAACTGAGCTTGCCCAGCTCCCCGCGCGTGCCTGGGTAGGACGGCGTCTCTTGCAGGGTTGAAACGCCGCGAGGCACTACGCCTGAAGCTTGGCGGTTGCGACCCCGCCAAGTTTCTTGAGCCTCTTATGTAGAGCCTGGCGGGTGATGCCAAGCTCTTTTGCGGCCAGCGTCTTGTTGCCGTTGTGCCTGCGCATGGCCCACAGCGCCTCATCGACGAGTGTAGATCCCGTCTCGGCGCCGGGGGCACGGGTCCGCTCCGCCGGAGCGTTTTCGGTCCGCCCGCGCAGGACATCCGGAAGATGCTCTACCCCGATAACGCACTCGGGTGTCGATTCCAGCAACAGCTCAACTTCGGTCTTGAGCTCGCGTACATTTCCTTCCCATGGACAGGCGCTCAGCACATCGATCGCGTCGTCGGAGATCAGGTAGGTGTCACCTGAATCCTCCTGCGCCGACCCAACGAAGTGCTCGACGAGCACCGGGATATCCTCGGTCCTCTCTCTCAACGGAGGAAGGTCTATAGTGGCGCCCTTCAATCTGAAGTAGAGATCGCGGCGGAACTTGCCGCTCTCAACGGCCACTTCCAGGTCGCGGTTTGTAGCCGCGATCACCCGGATGTCCACCTTGCGGGCGCGGCTGCTACCCACGCGCCGCACCTCGCCCTCCTGCAGCACCCTCAACAGCTTGGCCTGGATCGCGGGAGAAAGCTCGCCCACCTCATCCAGGAAAACGGTGCCCCCGTCGGCTTCTTCGAAGAGGCCCGCCCTGTCAGAGATGGCGTTCGTGTAGGCGCCCTTGACGTGCCCGAAAAGCTCGCTCTCCGCGAGCCCCTCGGACAGACTGGCGCAGTCCACGACGACGTAGGGCTTGCTCTTTCTAGCGCCCATCTCATGGATGATTCTCGCTATGAGCTCCTTGCCCGTTCCCGTCTCGCCGTGGATCAGAACTCGAGCGTTGGTACGGCCCCAGCGGGCCATTTGCGCCAAGATGTGCCCGTCACGCGTGACGAAGCCCATCGACTCCAGCTCCTTGCGTATGCCCTCGAGACCGGGCTCGCAGGCCGGGCTCTCGCCCTTCTTATCGCGCCGGAGGAACAAGCCCTCGCTTCCCTCGAGGGCCGCCAGCTTTCCTTCGAGGGACTCGGCGAGACTCCTCGCGCCCAATCTGTAAAGGACCGCGTGCGCCTCGAGCATGAAGCTCCTTGCCCTACGCGAGCTCTCGGCGGTCACGGCTCTCTCGGCCAAGTGGTCGCCGTACCGGGCCAGCGTCAGCGCGATCTCATAATCGTCGCCCAGGTCCCTCAGTGTCTTCAGAGATCTCTCGAACGCCTCCGTCGCGGCATCGCCGTCGCTCACGATCCCGAGCGCCCTCTGAGCCGCGCCTTCCTCGTAGCGGCCGGCGTGGTCCATGGCCAGCCTCGCGGCGGCCTGCGCCTGCCCACGCGCCTCGTCGCCTCTTCCGGCGGCGGCCAGACACTCCGCGTAGACGGTTCTTGCCTCACATGCGAGGTCGCCCGCGGGAGCATGGCAATCGGTTACGGAAACTGCCTCCTCGATGGAGGCCAACGCCTCCTGCCATCTCCCCGCATCGACCAGCATCCTCGCCAGAGCCACTATCGCGAAATACTCCTCCCTGTGCAGCCCGTGACCCCTGACGTAGTCGCGAGCGCCTACGAGATAGTCCTTCGCGTTCTCGAAGTCACCCCTCTGGCCGTAGAGGATTCCGAGCTCACTGAGAGCCCAGCTCACACCCGCGGGGTGCTCGACGCTCCTGAACAGGTCGAGCGACTTGTTCAAGTACTCCGCCGCCATGCCCCATCGGCCGCTTCTTCTCTCGAGGCAGCCCATGCTGTAGCTTCTGATCGCTATCTGCACGGTGTTGCTCGAGGACACGGCTATCTCCAGGGCCTGCGCCAAACACTCGCGCGCCCTCGACCACTCGCCCCTGCAGGTGAACAGAAGGCCCAGGTTGCTGTAGCTCTTCCCGGTTCCGTCGACGTCACCGCAGCGCCGGCAGATCTCGAGTGACTCATCGAGATCGCGCCTGCTCTCTATGAGGTTGCCTAGACGGAAGTGGGCCAGCCCCGCTATTCTCAGAGCCTTTCCCTTGTCCTTTTCCTGTCCGAAGCTCTCGATCAGCGGCAACGCCACCATGCAACGCCTGAGACTGGCGTCGTAATCGCCCGACGCCATCGCTATCTCCGCCGAGAGAAGCTCCACCTTGCCGAGGTACTCCATGCTCCCAAAGGCACGGAAAGCATCTCTTGCCTCGTCGGCCCTCTTCTCCGCGTCGGAGAGCCTTGCCGTCGCGCGCAAGGCACGGCCGAGTTTGTAAAGTAATACTCCACGTTCTTCCTGGTTGAGTTTCAATTGAGCGCTCTGGGCCAGGACCTCCTCTATGCATTCCCTCGCCGCCTCGTAGCTGTCCGCGTCGAGGTAGAGGTCCGTCAGAGCCTGAAGCGCTCTGAGCCGGCTGAGGCGGTCCCCGTTTTCCATCAGGGACTCCATAAGCCGCTCGGGCTCCCTGCTAAGATTCTCATCTTTCATCTCTGACACCCCTTGCCTCTTAGAACAACTGCGAGAAGGTCGCGCCCACGAAGCGCACCGTACGGATGACTATGCCTTGGACCTTCTCGGCCCACATTGCTTCTTCGGTGGCGGACGGTGTGTGATATCTCGTTCCGCCTCCCCCCGAATCCTTCTCACCCAGCGGCAGCTCGTAACTGCCTTCCGGCTCGGTTTTCCACTCGCCGCCGCCGCTTGTGCCGCCGCCGTCGGACGAGCTGACCATCTTGATCGGCCGTTGTGCAGCCAAAGCATCGTCCGGCTGCAACAGGGCCCCCATGGCGCACACGGCCACGAACACCGCGATCACCATGCCGATCTGAGCACACGAATACGCACGCATCTTCCTCGCCTCCTTTTTGAGGAAAATTGGGTGGATGGTTTCGGCCCCCTCCCTGCAGGGGTACCGACGCTCACTGCCCGGACCGTCGCAAGGTCCGGTTAAACAAAGAGCGGCCAAGGGGACGCGCCCCTTCCCGGCCGCTCATTGTCTACTACTAGTATAGTATATTCCGCCAAATACAACCAACGCCTCAAAGCGATTGTGACCGTCCACGGCTGCCGCCTTTCCGGCGTAGGTTGCGACGCGGCCCATGTCCGCTTTCAGCTCAGTCACTTCCCAATGCTATCTCAGTTTTGACGATTTGTCAACAACTCTGACGATCTGGTCCAATAGGCGGCGGCCCCCCTTCCCGGCCACCCGTCTAGTCGCAAACCCTTATTAAAGTTAAGCGAATCCCGGCGCGGCGGGAAAAGCGCTTGACCTCGCGACCGGGGCATGGCAAAACTCGCGCTTGGACCACCGAGGGGCATGGAGACTGGATGAGAATCCTGCTTGCGGTTCTTCTTCTTCTACTCCCCGACTTTGCCTCGGCGCTCAACGTGAGCGCGAGGCTGACGGCCTCCCTTCACTCCTGGGAGCGCAGGGAGGCCGACGACACATCCGTCGCCCACAATACAGTCCACCAACTTATCTCCCTCAGACTCGCGGATCTGGGAGTGGATGGCATCTCGCTGCACGCCTACGGCAGGGGCTTTCTCTACGCGGAGGGCTCAGACGTCAGGCGAAGGCTCGCCATATACAGCACCTACGCCGACTGGAGGGGAATAGGCCGCAGGCTGGACCTCCGGCTCGGAAGGCAGAGGATACTGGCCGGCGTCGGAAGGGGGACCATCGACGGAGGCCGGGCCGTCCTTTCGCTGCCCGGATCGATAAAGCTGCTCGCGTACGCGGGTGCCGGGGCGCCCGACGACCGGTCCACGGCCTTGGGAAGTTGGAGCGAAGGGAACATGTACGGACTGCGCTTCTCGGTCAGAAGATGGAAGACTACCTTCTCCTTCAGCGCGGCGAACGAGTCGAGGCGGGTCGAAGCCGCAGGGCCGACGGGCCCCGAAGGTAACGAGATCGAGCTCGCGACGCTCGCCGGACGTCCCGTCGGCTGGGAGGTCAGATCAACGCGTCTGCCGGGAACGGATCTCTACGCGGGGCTCGAGATGGACGCGATCGAAGGGGAGCCCACCCGGGCGCGGTTCAGGGGCCGGCGGCGGGCGTCGTCGAGATTGACTTTCACGGGGGAAGTGGATTACAGAAGGCCGGTCCTTTCAGACAACTCCTTCCTGAGCGTGTTCGCGTCAAAGGCCAACACCGAGGTCGAGGGCTCCGCGGACTACCTTCTCAGCTCCGGATACCGCCTGACGGGCTCGTACTCGACAGTCTTCTTCGACGGCGATGAGACGCAGAGAATCAGGCTGGGGGCCGCCCGCGGCTACTCGACCGTCTCCTACTACCGGCGCTCGGGGTACGGGGGAGACAGAGACGCCGTCAGCATAGGAAGCCGGCGCGGGCTCACCTCCGGCATATCGCTGAGGGGAAGCCTGAGCTACTCCGCCTACAGGTTCTCGGAGGCGCAGCGGGACAGGGACAATTCGCTTGCGGGAACCCTGGCCTTGGACTACACAAGTGAGGGTAAGCTTGCCGCGAGCATCGAAGGCCAGGTGTTGGATAACAAGACTTACGACTATGACCTGCGATTGTTCGCAAAGGTCACGTGGTGGATCGATGTCAGAACCTAGTCGCGGTCGCGCCTTCGCGGCGCTCCTTTGCTGCACTCTGGTCGCGATCTTCTCGGTCGCGGCGCCGCCACCCGGCGCGCCGCGGGGAGCTGCCGGCGCGGGCGCCGACTCCCTCATCAGCGCAGCGGCCCAAGCGAGGGCCGAGCGCATACTCTCCGGTCTGATCTTCTCCCACGATAGACACGCGGAGAGAGAGGACGGGTGCGACTACTGCCACCGCGAGGACGAGGGGGGTCCGGCAGCGCCCCGGACGTTGGGCATGGATGAGTGCTTCAGATGTCACGAGGGCCGCCGCGGCGTTCAGGATTGCGCGATCTGTCACTCAGATACGCGGGTGCTTCCCCCTGCCGACCATGAGCTCGACTGGCCCGAAGGCCACGGCGTCCAGGCGCGAGTGGACGAGCAGGCGTGCGTCTCGTGCCACAACAGGGACCACTGCCAGGAATGCCACGAGAGCGCCGTCCCCCTTGCGGCGACGTCGGGTGCCGGAGAGCTATTCCTGCCTTATGGGCCGCAGGTGGCGGCCGAAGGGCTGGGGGTCGAGAGAGCTCACGAAATCGATTACAGGTATACGCATCCTTTGGACGCGGCCGGAAAGGAGAGCGATTGCTTCACATGCCACCGGTATGAGTCATTCTGTACGGAATGTCACGCTCCCGAGGACGACCCGGAGAAGTTCAGGCCGCTGTGGCACGGTGGGCCCGGCTGGGGCGCTGTGGCCGGGGCCGTCGGAAGCGGAGGCGGAAGGCACGCGGAGATGGCCCGCAGGGATATGGAGCTCTGCGCGGCCTGCCATGAGGTCGGCATAGGCGGCGCCGATCCGAGATGCCTCGAGTGCCACCGGGACGCTCTCCCCGGCAGGGGAAACGACCCCAGCACTCACGAAGTCGGGTTCGCCGGGGCGTCGGGCGAGGGCAGATGGCACAACGACCCCGGAGCGGTCTGCTACATATGTCACGTCAGGAGCCAGGCCGGCGACGCCGGCTTCTGTGGATACTGTCACGGTCCTTGGGACTGAGAAAAGGAGGGACTGGGCCTGAAGCTGGGGCGCTTCGAGCCGGCACGGCACTGGTGGCTGATGGGAGACGTCCACTGGTTCAGGACCGCCGAGGAGTACGGCGATCCGCTGGGCGACGAGGGCGCGACGACCAGCGACGTGGGCGTCGAGATCGACTTGACGGTCAAGACAAGCAGCATAGAAGGGGCGCACATGATGGGTGGAGTGTCTTTCTTCATGCCCGAGGACTCTTTCGCGGAGACTTTCACCCCCGGATCCGGAGACGACCCTGAGACCGGGGTGTGGTTCTACTGGCAGTTCATGGTCGATTTCGACTAGATGGCCCCGAGGGGCGCCCTTGCCAAGGGGGCGCCCCTTTTAGGGCTTGGACCGGCGTCGAAAGCCGGATAGAATCCGGGTGGACCTTCTTTCGCCCCGAATCGACGGCGCCTGTGCGGCCGGTGCGCTGGGCCGCCTGCGTGCGGCACCGTCCGAGGGATGAGCGGAGAGGGTGTAGGCGATGAACGATACGGAAAAGAGTTTGCAGGAGAGATATGCGCCCGAAAGCGCGTGTTTCGGTTGCGGGCCGGCCAACGCCAACGGGCTGCAAATCCGCAGCTACGTGCGGGGCGACGAGGTGGTCGCCGAGTGGACGCCGGAGTCTCATCACGAGGCTTTCGAGGGCGTGCTGAACGGCGGCATTATCGGGACCTTGCTCGATTGCCACTCCAATTGGGCGGCAGCCTGGCACCTCATGAACCACATGGGCGTGGATCATCCCCCATGTACCGTCACCGCGAGCTACGCCATCAAGTTGTTGAGGCCCGCGCCGTCGCGCGGCCCGGTCAGCCTGGCGGCCGACCTCGTCGAGGTGAAAGGCGACCGCGCGGTAATAAAGGCCAAGCTCCTCGCTGACGACGGCAAGGTCTGCGCGACGTGTGAAGGCGTCTTCGTAGCCGTCAAAGAGGGACATCCGGCCTACCATCGCTGGTAGGCCGCGGGATGCGGAGAAGGCGGCCGCACCGGCGTGCGGAATAGCGGACGGCTTCACCCGGCGCACGCCCGCTGATCCGGACCCTGGGATCTATCCATGCCCACTGAGCGGCCTGAGTATGGCACATACGTACTGGTCTTGCGCCTGTCCCGGAGCACCGAAATCACCGTCGGCAAGCTGGGGACCTTCGACTTTCCCAAAGGATTCTATCTCTACGTGGGGAGCGCCCACGGCCCGGGCGGACTGGCGGCGAGGCTGAGGCATCATCTGTCCCATCCCAAGAACCCACACTGGCACATAGACTGTCTTCGCCGGGCGGCCGAGCCCGTCGAAGTCTGGACGAGCGGCGAATGGGCCCGCCGCGAGCACAGCTGGGCGCTTCTTCTGTACCAAATGCAGGGCGCCGCGATGCCCGCCGCCGGGTTCGGCGCCTCGGACTGCCGGTGCCCATCCCACCTCTTTCACTTCTCCAGGCGCCCCACCGTCAAATCGTTCGCCGGGCTCGCGAGAACATGCTATCCGGGAAGCGGCTGTATCCGCAGCTTCCCGGTGAAGAGCCGTCCATAGATACGCGATCCGGCCGTCGAGACGGGATCGAGCCCCCGGAGGACAGAGAGACAATGAGGATGCCGACAGCTACTCTATCGCGGCCGTCGCGCTCGCGCTGAGCGGCGGGCGCATCGCACAGTCGCAGCCGAGGCTGGGCGCTTTGGTCCGCTATGTGCTATACAACAATGCCGCGCAAGGCGAAAACCCTCATGGATATTGGCGATCCCGGCCTTCAGCCTTGACAAGCGCGCGTTTCCGAGGTATAATTATCGCGCTGGTCGGGTAATCAGGCGCGTCTCGACAATACAGGGGCGC
The DNA here is from genome assembly GCA_964531335.1 of uncultured bacterium. Lineage (GTDB taxonomy): Bacteria > Eisenbacteria > RBG-16-71-46 > CAZHEV01 > CAZHEV01 > CAZHEV01. The sequence continues at coordinate 44,137 of CAZHEV010000006.1, forward strand.
GGTTGTTGGAGTAGAGATGATCCGGAAGAGCTCCCCCTTGCCCGCCTTGGCGCCGCTATTGCCGGTGCTGGTGCTGGTGCTCCTCCCGGGCGCACTTCAAGCACAGGCTCAGGGAAGGAAAGTAGCCCCCGAGGTCTACAAGGCCGCCGAAGAGGCCGGCTTCGTCCGCGTAAACGTGGCGCTGGAGGCTCGTCACGGGCACCGGCCGCCGCACCTGCCTTCCGCTCCCGGAGAACGAAGGAGCGCGCGCAAGGCGTATCTCTCCGAGCTCAAGCGATTCCACCGCGACAGCCAGTCCAGGGCCCTGGCCCTGATCGAGGGGCTGAAGGCCCGCGGCCATGCCCGTGACGTCAGGGCGCTCTGGATAGCCAACATCATCTCGCTTTCGGCCTCCGCGGAGGCGATCTCCGCGATATCCCGGCTGGAAGAGGTCGTCGGCGTCTCCCCGGATGTGCCCAGGCACGTGCTGGGACCGGGGGGCGAGATCGGACCCACCCTCGACGAGGTCGCCTGGGGAGTCAGCGCGATAGGTGCGGACAGGGTCTGGAGCGAGCTGGGGGTCAGGGGCTCGGGCGTCCTAATAGCGATGCTCGATACCGGCGTAGACTACACTCACTCCGACCTCCAGGGGCGCATGTGGAGCAACCAGGGGGAGATCCCGGCGAACGGGATAGACGACGACGGCAACGGCTACATAGACGACAGCCTGGGATACGACTTCGCGGACGCGGACGGAGACCCGATGGATGACGACGGGCACGGCACCATCACAGCGGGCATAGCCGCCGGCGACGGCACCGGCGGCACCTGCACCGGCGTCGCGCCCGGCGCGTCGATCATGGCCTGCAAGGTGCTGACAAACGGCATGGGGATCGAGTCCTCGTCATGGGAGGCCGTGCAGTACGCGGTGGAGCACGGGGCCGACGTCATCAATCTCAGCATAGGGTGGATCCAGTGCGTCCACAATCCTTCACGCGGCATGTGGCGCAGCGTACTGGAGAACGCCATGGAGGCCGGCGTGGTCGTGTGCGCGGCGGCCGGAAACGAGGGCAACGCGATGGGCGAGGCCTACTACTGCGCCCCACCCTACAATATCCGCACCCCGGGGGACGTCCCGGGAGTGATAACGGCGGGGGCGGTGAGAGAGTCGGGCGAGGTGGCCCTGTTCTCGAGCAGAGGCCCCGTGACCTGGCAGTACGAGTCCCCTTACTACGATCACCCCTATCCTCCCGGCTTCCCGAAGCCGGACCTTTGCGCGCCGGGGGCGAAGGTCAACTCGACGGTCTTGGGCGGCGGATACAGCGGCGACTACTGGTCCGGTACGTCCACCGCGACGCCCTACGTAGCCGGGGCGGCGGCGCTTATGGTGGAGAGCGCCCCCACGGCGAAGCCGGAGGTCATAAAACAGTACATGCTGGACCACGCGATACCTCTGAGCGAGAGCCCGGAGATGGCCGGCCACGGAATGTTGGACGCATACGAGTCCGTTTCGGCCATCCGGCAGGCCGACCTCGTCGCGCCGGAAGCCATAACGGACCTGGCCGCCACGCCGGGACCCGGTCCGGACGAGGTGACGCTGCACTGGACGGCTCCCGGCGACGACGGGACGGACGGCGCCGCTCTCTACTACGACGTGCGCTACGCCGCGGAGGACGCCGGCCCGATCGACAGCCAGGCCGCCTGGGAGTCGGCTGAGGAGGCCTCCGGCGAGCCGGCTCCGGCCGAGGGGGGATCGATCCAAGCGATGAGAATCGCGGGCCTGACACCGGGGGCGGGCTACTATTTCGCGGTGAGGGCGGTGGATGACTTCTCCAACATGTCCGGCCTGTCCAACAGCCCCCACAGCGCGACGGGGGCGTACTTCTTCTTCGCGCAAGATCAGCATACGGAGGCGGGCGTCGTGATCTCGGGCGCCCTATCCGACCTGGAGGAGTCAGACGACGCTTACCTGATCCTCGAAGAGCAAGAGATCAAGATCGGCAAGCCGTCGCGTCGCCACGACGAGCTCATACACACGTGGGAGTTCACTGTGCCGGGAGGTTATTCAGATCTGCTGTTCTCCGTGGAGGCGCACCATAGCGAGAACTCCGACTACGAGGACTTCATCTTCTCGTTCTCGGAAGACGGCGTCGAGTACGGCGCCCTCCTGACGGTCACCAAGACAGAGGATGACGGCCAGGCCCAGACTGCGCCCCTCCCGGCCGGACTCTCGGGGACGGTCTATATAAGGTTGGAGGATACGGGCCGCTCCGAGGGCCAGAGAAACAAAAACGTTATCTACGTGGACAGGCTCGTCCTCAGAGGGGGCATCTCCGGCGACGCGAGCCCGCCCTTGTTCGCGGGGCTCGTCGGCGCGGTGGACACCGGGGCCGGTGGCGAGGTCGATCTGTTCTGGAGCGACGCGGTGGACCTGGAAGGGTCCGAGCCTATCACCTACAATGTCTATCAGGCGACGGCCCCGGGCGGACATGACTACGGCCTGCCCGATTGCAGCACAGGGAACACCTGCGCCACGATCACCGGCCTCGAGGACGGCACCGCCTATTACTTCGTGGTGCGCGCCAAGGACTCCGCCGGCAACGAGGACGGCAACTGCGTCGAGCTATCCGTCACTCCCACCGCGCCTTCCGTCACCGTGCTCTTCGTGAAAGATATCGATGTAAAGGTCCGGAACAGGGACGGGTGCTGGAAGGCCGGCGCATCGGTCGCTATGGAAGCGGAGGGCGGCTCCGCCGGGGGCGCCACGGTGACCGGGGAGTGGTTCCTCAACGGCCGGCCCCTCTCTCAGGTCTCGGCCACGGCTTCGGATGACGGCTTGGCTTATCTGCCTTCCCCCTGCGTGCCCGCCGAGCCGGGCGACGTGTTCGCGTTCGTGGTGCAGGACATCGTCGCCGAAGGTTGTGTTTACGATCCCTCTAAGAACATAGAGTCGGAGGATAGCGCCGTGGTCGAGGAGATCATCGAGCGCGGCACTCTCGCATCGCAAGTCGGCCCCGGAGACCCCGTGTCCCTCTCGGCGCCTCGCACAGTCGGATCGAAGAGCTTCAGGTTCGATCTCACTCTGGCGACGAAGCTGACTCTCTCAGCCCGGATTTACGACGCCTCCGGAAGGTTGATCCGGCGCCTTGCCGAAGGGACGGCGGGCCCGGGGCCGCGACGGCTGACATGGGACGGGAGCACGTCCAGCGGGCGCAGAGCTCCCCCGGGCGTCTACTACTACAGGATCGTCGCGGGCCCTCTCGACGAAAAGGGCAAACTGATACTGGTGCGCTGACTCTTCGTTCAGCTCTCCACGAGGCATTCACGCGGGCGGGCCCAATCGGGATAGGGGCGGCGGACAGGCTCCGGCGGCCCCTTCGAGGCCGGGGTGGATCCGGGCGCCGGCTACCGGCGCTTTTCCATTATCAACCCGGCCGCCTCCTCGGCCTTGGCCACGTGTGCCTCCGCGTCCAGCTTCGGGACGTTTATGGTTATCGAGAACATGGCATCGCCGTCGAGGAAAGTGAGCACCGGCCGCGCGCCGTCGGTCTCCACCAAGATGGCGCCGTCGCCCAAGCCGGGGATCTCCGTCACGCGGCCTTCCATCCTGCTGAAACTCGAGGTGATCCTGGTCCAGTAGCGCCTATCGCTCTCGCGCCTGTACAGGCTGTCCCTGTAGGTCGTTATCCAATTGTTGAAGAGCATGCCCGCGTCAGGCACCGGAGCGCCCTCGAGCTGATAGACCTTCTTGTACGCGGCGGCGATAGTGGAGTCGGTGTTGACCGTCAATGCGATCTGAGGCAGCCCTTTCATGATGTCGAGGCCTGAGTCGGGGTCGTATATGCCCACGTAGATGCACTGGCGGTTCTCCGGGTGGCTCTCCACCTTATCCACCGGCCCGCCCAGTATTTCCGCGGCTTCCTCCTCGGTCAGAAAGCGACACGCGTCCAGCTCCGTCGAGCCGTCGCCGTCAGCCTCTACGGCGCCGGCGGACAGGGGTGGGCTCCATGCAAGTAGCAGCGCCGCCGCCGCTGAAATCAAAATCGGCCTGAGATGCTTCATACAATCACTCCTTCCTAATCCATAGTATCAAAAACCCGGGCCGGAGCCAAAGTCATGTAATATACCGCAAGAAGCGCGGGCGGCTATGCGCCCATCGGCGGTCCGTCGCTTTGGAGAAACGAAACGGGCGCGATAGGGGCGGCGAAGGCCGCGGCGCGGGCCTCTTCGGCGCGGCGACTCGCCGGACTGCAAAGCTGTTGCAAGCTTTTTGTAGTATTGTATCCTATAGGGCAAACGCTCTGTTGGCATGCGAGTCGTTGCCTCGACTTGTTCTTTTTTTCAGGGCCGGTTCCGAGGGGAAACCACACCATGGATGAGGAAAGAAGAAGGGTCATCATAGAGAACGTCCGGCCCGAGATAGACGCGGGCCGCTTTCCCATAAAGCGCGTGGCCGGCGAGGGCGTGATAGTGGAGGCCGACGTGTTCGCCGACGGGCACGATGTCCTGTCCTGCGCCGTGCTCTATCGCAAGGCGGGGGAGGATGCCTGGTCCGAGGCCCCGATGGTGCCTCTGCCGAACGATCGCCGGCGGGGACTGTTCAGGGTCGGGGAGATGGGCGGATACAGCTACACGGTGCTGGCCTGGGTGGACAGGTTCTTGTCCTGGCGCAGGGACCTGGAAAAGAAGGCTGATGCGGGCCAGGACGTGTCCGTGGATCTGATGGCGGGCGCGGAGCTCGTCGAGCGGACGATGCAGTCGGCGCCGGCCGCGGACTCCGCGGCCCTGAAGAAGTACCTCGACCTGCTTCGCTCCAAGGGCGGGCAACAGAAGAAAGTGGCCGCGGCCCTGGACGGGGCCCTGGCGGCGCTGATGGACAAGCTCTCGGAGAGGCGCCATCCCACCGTGTACGCGCGGGAGCTCGAGGTGGTGGTTGACAGGGAGCGGGCCCGCTTCAGCTCCTGGTATGAGATGTTCCCGCGTTCCACCGCCGGGGGGTCCGGCGCGCACGGCACCTTCAAGGACTGCGAGGCGCGCCTCGAGCGCATAGCGCGGATGGGCTTCGACGTGGTGTATTTCCCTCCGATCCATCCGATAGGCCACACCCATCGAAAGGGCAAGAACAACACCGTCGGCGCCTCCCCCGAGGATGTGGGCAGCCCCTGGGCGATAGGGTCAAAGGACGGAGGGCACAAGTCGGTGCACCCCGACCTCGGCACCATGGATGACTTCGAGCGGCTCGTGTCGAAGGCCCGCGATCACGGGATCGAGGTGTCCATAGACATCGCCTTTCAGTGCTCCCCGGATCACCCGTACGTCCGGGAGCACCCGGAGTGGTTCCTCATGAGACCCGACGGCACGGTGCAGTACGCCGAGAACCCGCCCAAGAAGTACGAGGACATATACCCTCTGAACTTCGACACGGACAGCCGCCGGGAGCTGTGGGAGGAGCTCAAGAGCGTCTTTCTCTTCTGGATAGACAAGGGCGTGCGGATCTTCCGCGTGGACAACCCACACACCAAGCCGTTCCGCTTCTGGGAGTGGGTGATAGGCGAGATCAAGAGGGATCACCCGGAGACCATCTTCCTCTCCGAGGCTTTCACCAGGCCGAGGGTCATGCACTACCTGGCCAAGCTGGGATTCACCCAGTCCTACACGTACTTCACCTGGAGAAACACCAAGTGGGAACTCACGGAGTACTTCCACGAGCTCACCCAGGGCGAGGGCCGCGAGTACCTGCGGCCGAACCTCTGGCCGAACACACCGGACATCCTCGGCGAGTACCTCCAGACAGGCGGCCGGCCCGCCTTCATGATACGCCTGGTGCTCGCGGCGACGATGGGCGCAAGCTACGGGATCTACGGGCCGCCCTTCGAGCTCTGCGAGAACACGCCCCTTAGGCCGGGGAGCGAGGAATACCTCAACTCGGAGAAATACGAGATCAGGCACTGGGACCTGGACGCGCCTCACTCGCTCAAGGACTTCATCGCCAGGATGAACCGCATCCGCGGAGAAAACCCCGCCTTGCAGGAGGATTGGAATCTAAGGTTTTGCCCCATAGACAACGATCAGATGATCTGTTACAGCAAGCATACGGAGGACTTGGAGGACGTCATATTGGTGGTCGTCAACCTCGATCCTCATCACAGGCACTCGGGCTGGGTGGACCTTCCCATGGCGGACCTCGGCCTGGACGACCAGAACCCGTACCAGGTGCACGACATGCTGAGCGAGGCCCGCTACCTGTGGCAAGGTCCCAGGAACTACGTTGAGCTCGACCCCCAGGCGGTTCCCGCTCATATCTTCCGCATCCGGCGCAAGATGAGGACGGAGAGGGACTTCGACTACTACCTTTGATCCGGTGTCGGGCCCGTAGGGCGGGACATCACGATGCGAGGAGCTCTTTTTGCATGGCGGTAAAGGTTGAAAAGGAGATCGTCGGCCTCGACGACGATCCTCTCTGGTACAAGAACGCGATCATCTACCAGATCCACGTCAAGGCCTTCTGCGACAGCGACGGCGACGGCGTGGGCGACTTCAAGGGACTTACCCAGAAGCTCGGCTATCTTCAAGACCTGGGGGTAACGGCCATCTGGCTTCTCCCATTCTACCCGTCGCCTTTCAAGGACGACGGTTATGACATCTCCGATTACAGGGCCATACATCCCGCCTACGGCACAATGGGGGCGTTCAAGGCGTTTCTACGTGAAGCCCACCGGCGCGGTTTGCGTGTGATCACCGAGCTTGTGATAAACCACACCTCCGACCAGCACCGCTGGTTCCGGCGGGCCCGGCGGGCCAAGCCCGGCAGCCAGTGGCGCGATTTCTACGTATGGAGCGACACGCCGACCCGGTACAAGGACACGCGCATAATCTTCCAGGACTTCGAGACATCGAACTGGGCCTGGGATCCCGTGGCGAAGGCCTATTACTGGCACCGGTTCTTCTCTCACCAGCCGGATCTCAACTTCGACAACCCCAAGGTCCGGAGGGAGGTATTCAAGGTGCTCGAGTTCTGGCTCGACATGGGGGTGGACGGTCTGCGGCTGGACGCGGTCCCGTACCTCTTCGAGCGCGAAGGCACCAACTGCGAGAACCTGCCGGAGAGCCACGACTTTCTCAAGAAGCTGCGCGCGCACGTGGACGCCAAGTACGAGGGCAGGATGCTGCTGGCCGAGGCCAACCAGTGGCCGGAAGACGCGGTGGCCTACTTCGGGGAGGGAGACGAGTGCCACATGTCCTTCCACTTCCCGCTCATGCCGCGCCTGTTCATGGCGCTGAAGATGGAGGACCGCTACCCCATAGTCGACATCCTGGACCAGACCCCCAGCGTGCCCGAAGTCTGCCAGTGGGCCATATTCCTGCGAAACCACGACGAGCTGACCCTGGAGATGGTGACGGACGAGGAGCGGGACTACATGTACAAGACCTACGCCCAGGACCCCCAGATGCGCCTGAACCTGGGCATTCGCAGGCGCCTCGCCCCTCTGGCCGGCAACCACCGGCGCAGGATAGAGCTGATGAACAGCCTGCTGTTTTCCATGCCGGGGACCCCGATCGTCTACTACGGGGACGAGCTGGGCATGGGAGACAATATCTACCTCGGCGATAGAAACGGCGTCCGCACGCCCATGCAGTGGGGCCCCGGCAAGAACGCGGGCTTCTCCTCCGCCAATCCGCAGCGCCTGTACCTGCCGCCGATCAACGACCCCGAATACCACTACGAGACCTACAACGTGGAGGCGCAGCAGAACAACCCGCACTCGCTGCTATGGTGGATGAAACGCATGATCGCGGTAAGGAAGCGTCTGGACGCTTTCGGCTATGGGTCCCTGGAGTTTCTGTCCTCCGACAACAACAAGGTGCTGTCGTTCATACGCACTCACGAAGAGCAGCGGATACTGGTGATCGCCAATCTCTCGCGGTTCATCCAGTACGTGAACCTCGACCTTTCGGAGTACAAGAACCTCGTTCCGGTCGAGGTCTTCGGCAGGACGAGCTTCCCCGCGATCGGACAGGATCCGTATTTCCTGACGCTCGCTCCTCATTGTTTCTTCTGGTTCACGCTCGAGCCGGTCAAGGGAGAGAACGGGAGCGTGGAGGTTGAAACCCCGGTCACCGAGCTTCCGCTTATCAGGGTCGCGGATAGATGGGAGTCCGTGTTCAAGGGCAGGGGCGCGGGCGGGCTGGAACGGATTCTCCCCCAGCACCTTAAGACGCGGCGCTGGTTCCGCGGCAAGGCCAGGGCGATAAAGTCGCTCGCCTTCACCGACATGATACCGGCCTCGTTCGACTCCGGTAAGGCCGTCCTCGCGCTCGTACAGATAACGTACACGGATGAGAACGATGAGATGTACCTACTCCCCTTCACTTACACCCGCGGGGAGGAGGGCGCGGAGGCCGCGGAGGACTCCGCGCGCGCCGCGGCGGCCAGGCTGAAGATAAAGGACAAGGATGAGCAGGGGCTGCTCTATGACGCTTTCGCGGATGAGGGCTTCAGCCGCGGGCTTCTGGACATGATGGCCCGCAGCCGTCGGATGAAGGGCGGCGCGGGCACCCTCCAGGCGACCGCCACGAAGAACGCCCGGCAGCTGATAGCGCGGGAGGACGTCTCGCTGGCCCCCAGAATGATAAGCGCGGAGCAGACCAACACCTCGGTGGCCTACGGAGAGACTTTCATCCTGAAGGCCTTCAGGAAGCCGGATCCCGGCGTAAACCCCGATCTGGAGATCGGCAGCTTCTTGACGCGGAAAAAGTTCCAGCATATCCCCAAGGTCTGCGGCCGCATCGTGTACAGGGCCCGCAAGGGCGAGCCGGCTACTATAGCCATTCTCCACGAATACGTGCCCAACGAGGGCGACGCCTGGAGCTACACCCTCGATTTCCTGAGAGGCTATATCGAAAACGTGCTGACCCTCGAGCGGGAGGCGCGGGACGCCCCTCCTCCCGTTGTCCCGCTGACCGGGCTCGAGGAGGAGGACATACCGAGGGTGGTATCCGAGATGGTGGGACCTTACTGGGAGTCCGTGCGGGTCCTGGGCAAGCGCACCGCGGAGCTGCACCTGGCCCTGTCCTCGGACGAGGACGATCCCACCTTCTCGCCCGAGAGACTGTCCGCGCTCTCTCAGAGAGCCATGTACCAGTCGATGCGCAACCTTACGGTCAACACCTTTCAGCTACTCCGCAAGCACATGAAGCGGTTCCCGGAAGACGTGCTGCCCGCGGCGCGGGAGATCATGGGGCGTCAGTCCGAGGTGCTGGAGCGCTTCAGAATATTCAAGGAACGCAGGGTGTCCACGACCATAACCCGGTGCCACGGCGACTATCACCTGGGGCAGGTCCTGCACACGGGGAAGGACTTCGTGATCATCGACTTCGAGGGAGAGCCGGCGAGGACGCTTACCGAGCGTAGAAGGAAGCGCTCGCCGCTGACCGACGTGGCGGGCATGATCAGATCGTTCGCCTACGCGGGCCGGAGCGCGCTCATGGAGCACTCGGACATGCGCGCCGAGGACGCCGAGATCCTGGAGCCGTGGATGGAGGTGTGGCTGAGCTACGTGTGCGCCGCCTTCGTGAAGTCCTACCTGGACACCGCCGGCGCCGCTCCCTTCGTTCCCGAGGACCCGGAGGATATCGACCGCCTGCTGAAGGCGTTCCTACTGGAGAAAGCCGTCTACGAGCTGGGGTACGAGCTCAACAACCGCCCGGACTGGGCCGCGATCCCCTTGCAGGGGATAAGGGACGTTCTGGACGAGTCGTAAGGCCAGCGCTGAAGAAGGAGTGATTCTGCATGCCGGCTAGCAAGGAGAGCAAAGCGGAAGCCACGACGGAGGATCGCGGCGCGACCTCCGACTACGATATCTACCTTTTCAAGAAGGGCAGCCACCGGCGCCTGTACGAAAAGCTGGGCTCGCATTTGACCGGGCGGGACGGGGTCGAGGGCGCCCGCTTCTCGGTGTGGGCGCCGAACGCGGAGAGGGTCTCCATTATAGGCCCGTTCAACGAGTGGAAGCCGGGGGCCGACCCGATGAGGCCCAGGGAGGACGAGTCCGGGGTCTGGGAGGCCTTCGTGCCCGGGGCCGAAAAGGGAACGGTCTACAAGTACCATATCGAGTCGAGACACAACAACTACAAGGTGGACAAGGCCGATCCTCTCGCCTTCGCCTCCGAGCAACCCCCGAGGACCGCATCCGTGGTCTGGGACCTCGACTACGAATGGAACGACTCCGAGTGGATGAGCGACCGCGCGAAGAGAAACAGCCTCGACTCCCCCATCTCCGTCTACGAGGTCCACCCCGGCTCCTGGCGCAGGGTGCCCGAAGACGGCAACCGGCCTCTCAACTACCGGGAGCTGGCCCATCAGCTCGCCGAGTACGTCAAGGAGAACGGGTTCACCCACGTCGAGCTGATGCCCGTCATGGAGCATCCCTTCTACGGCTCCTGGGGCTACCAGGTGACCGGGTTCTACGCTCCCACCAGCAGGTACGGGACGCCACAGGACTTCATGTACCTGGTGGACCATCTTCATCAGAACGGGATCGGGGTGATACTCGACTGGGTGCCCTCCCATTTCCCCGGCGACGAGCACGGTCCGGTCTACTTCGACGGCACCCATCTCTACGAGCACGCCGACCCGCAGAAGGGCTTCCACCCCGACTGGAAGAGCTACATCTTCAACTACGGCCGAAACGAGGTGAGGGCCTTCTTGATCTCCAGCGCCCTGTTCTGGCTGAACGAGTACCACGTGGACGGCCTTCGCGTAGACGCCGTCGCCTCCATGCTCTATCTCGATTACGGAAGGAAAGAGGGCGAGTGGATACCGAACGAGCACGGCGGCAGGGAGAACCTGGAGGCGATCTCGTTCCTGCGCGAGCTCAACGAGGCGGTCTACGGCGAGCACCCCGACGTGCAGACCATCGCCGAGGAGTCCACCGCCTGGCCCATGGTGACAAGGCCCGTCTACTCGGGAGGCCTGGGTTTCGGGCTGAAGTGGAAGATGGGGTGGATGCACGACTCGCTGGACTACTTCTCCGAGGACCCCGTGCACCGCAAGTACCACCACGACAAAATCACCTTCAGCATCTGGTACGCGTTCACCGAGAACTACATGCTGCCTCTGTCCCACGACGAGGTGGTCCACGGCAAAGGGTCCCTCCTTGGGAAGATGCCGGGGGACGACTGGCAGAAGTTCGCCAACATGAGGCTGCTCCTCGGCTACATGTACACCCATCCCGGCAAGAAGCTGCTCTTCATGGGCGGCGAGATCGGGCAGTGGAGCGAGTGGGCCCACGACACCAGCCTGGACTGGCACCTGCTCCAGTACGGGCCTCACCAGGGGCTCCTGAAATGGGTGAGGGACTTGAACGCCTTCTACCGCAGCGAGCCCGCCCTGTACGAGGTCGATTTCGAGGGCGACGGCTTCGCGTGGATGGACTACAAGGACCCGGCCCAGAGCGTGATAAGCTATATCAGAAAAGGCAGGTCACCCAAGGACTTGGTCCTGGTGTGCTGCAACTTCACGCCGGTGCCCCGCCACAACTATCGCGTGGGGGTTCCGGTGAGCGGCTACTGGAAGGAGCTGCTGAACGGCGACGCGGCGATATACGGCGGAAGCGGCCGGGGCAACGTGGGCGGCGTGGAGTCGGCGCCGGTGGCCTTCCACGAGCAGTACCACTCTCTGACCGTGACCCTGCCCCCGCTGGGCATGGTGGTCTTCAAGAAAGCGGATCGCGAGTAGGGCGGGTGCCGCGCGCGGCGCGGCCGTGGGCGGCGGAGAGGGCTTTCCCTTTTCGGCTGGATCGCTTCAAGGCGCGGGCCCGGCCGTTCGCCACGTGTGCCGGGCTGAACGAGGTCGCCGGCCTTCGGGCCCATCACGCGAAAGGGCCTTGCCGGTCGCCCCGTATTCTACGGGGCCGGACTCGCCTACGGCTGTTTGAGGACTCCCACGATGTCGGTGACCATCTTCTTGGCGTCGCCGAAGAGCATCATCGTCTTGTCCCCGTAGAAAAGCTCGTTGTCCACGCCCGCGAAGCCCGCGCTCAGGCTGCGCTTGACGATCATCACGGTCTTGGCCTGGTCCACGTTGAGGATGGGCATCCCGTACAGGGCGCAGTCTTTCTTGTACCTGGCCGCCGGGTTTATCACGTCGTTAGCGCCTATGACCAGGGCGACGTCGGTGTTCTGGAAGTCGTCGTTTATGGCGTCCATCTCGAAGAGCTGGTCGTAAGGCACGTTCGCCTCCGCGAGCAGCACGTTCATGTGGCCCGGCATGCGGCCCGCCACCGGGTGAATGGCGTACCTGACGTTCACGCCCTCCTTGGCGACCAGCGTGGCCATCTCCTGGAGGATGTGCTGCGCCTGCGCCACGGCCAGCCCGTAGCCGGGCACTATGATGACCGAGCTCGCGCTCTGGAGCATCATCGCCGCGTCCTCGGCGGTGTACCGCGTGACCTGCTTGCGCTCGCCTGCGCCGACGTCGGTGCCCAGCTCGACGCCGACCTTGCCGAAGAGCACGTTGGTGAGGCTGCGGTTCATGGCCTTGCACATTATGTTGGTGAGTATTATCCCCGAGGCCCCCACCAGGGCGCCGCTTACGATGAGCACGTTGTTGCTGAGGACGAATCCCGTCATGGCGGCCGCCAAGCCCGAGTAAGAGTTCAAGAGCGATATGACCACGGGCATGTCGGCCCCGCCTATGGGGATCACGAGAAGCACGCCCAGCAAAGCGGCCGCGGCGGTCACCACGAAGAGCGGGTTCGCGCCTCCGACGCCGATCACGAAGAGTGCCCCGACCGCCACAGTGCCCACCAGGAGGAACAGGTTGAGGGGCGTCTGGAACGGATAGACGACCGGCGAGCTCCTGACGATGCCCTGGAGCTTGCCGAAGGCTACGAGACTTCCGGTGAAGGTGAGCGTGCCTATGAGGAGACTGAGAACGAGCGTGACGCTTTCGTTGGTCACGAGATGGACCTCTCCCCCGTGACCCAGCTTGAGATAGTAGTCGGCCATCGCCACGAGGGCGGAGGCGCCTCCTCCGAAGCCGTTGAAGATGGCGACCATCTGCGGCATGGCCGTCATCTGCACCTTCTTGGCGGACACGGCGCCAATCGCCCCGCCAACGATCACTCCGGCGATAATGAAAGTGAAGTCCACGATCTGTCTATCGAGGAGGGTGACCACTATCGCCAGGAGCATGCCCATCGCCGCGAGGCGATTTCCGCGCCGTGCCGTCTTAGGTGAACTCAGGTTCTTCAGGCCGAAGATGAAGAACACGGCCGATACAAGATATGCTAGATATGTAATGTTCTGCATCCGGCCGTCATCCCTCTTTCTTGTCTTTCTTGAACATCTCCAGCATGCGGTCGGTGACCATGAACCCGCCGACCACGTTTATCGTAGCGAATACCACGGCTACCAGCCCCAGCACGGCGCCGAGCCCGCCGTGGCCCACGCCCGCGCTCAACACGGCGCCCACTATGGTGATGCCCGAGATCGCGTTCGAGCCCGACATCAGCGGCGTGTGCAGAAGCGGGGGCACCTTGGTGATAACCTCGAAGCCCACGAACATCGCCAGCACGAATATGAACAACAGAACTAGAGGATCTTCCATCTAAACCCACCTCCGGGAGAGGCTCCGTCCATTGACCGTCGGGAATCTCCGTGGACTCTACGGCGAAAGTCGCGCCGCCCGCTCCGCCAACGACGGCGGCCGACCGCGGCTTCGCTCTACTTGAAGCTGCCCTTTACCATCTCGCTGACCAGCTCGCCGTCCCTGGTCACGCAGCAGTCCTTTGTGATCTCGTCCTCGAAGTCAGGCTTTCTGTCCTCGGCCTGATAGACATGTTTGAGAAGGTTCGTCAGGTTCTTCGAGTACATCTGGCTCGCGTGGACAGGCATGCCGGCAGGCAGGTTGATCGGCCCGATTATCGTGACGCCGTGCTCGCGCACCACCTCGCCCGCGCGGGTTAGCTCGCAGTTTCCGCCCTGCTCGGCCGCCAGATCGACGATCACGGCCCCGCTTCGCATGGTCTTGACCATATCGGCCGTCACCAGAACAGGGGCCTTCTTGCCGAAGACCTGCGCGGTCGAGATGAGCACGTCCGTCCTGGGCAGCCTGGAGCCTATCGCCTCCATCTCCTTCTTTATGAATTCCTCCGACATCTCCTTCGCGTACCCGCCCTTGGTCTCAGCGTCCTCCGGAAGCTCCATCTCCACGAACCGGGCGCCCAGGCTCTCGATCTGCTCCTTGACCGCAATCCTGGTGTCGAAGGCCTCGACCTTGGCGCCGAGCCGCTTTGCCGTGGCGATGGCCTGTAGCCCCGCCACACCGGCCCCTATGATGAGCGCGTTTGCCGGGGGGACGGTGCCCGCCGCGGTCATGAGAAGCGGGAAGAACTTGCCGAAATGCTCCGTGGCCATCAAGACGGCCTTGTAGCCGGCCACGGTGCTCATGGAGCTCAGCGCGTCCATGCTCTGGGCCCTGGTGATGCGCGGGAGCAGCTCGAGCGAGAAGGCCATGACCTTCTTGGCGACGAGCTTGTCCACGAGCTCCTTGTTGCCCATGGGCGAAAGCAGGCCGAAGAGGGTGGCGCCCTCTTTCATGAGATCTATCTCATGCGCGCCGGCGGCCTCGCTCTGAATCGGCGGCCGGACCTTCACAACGAGGTCCGCCTCGCCGTACAGGGACTTCGCGTCGGGGAGGATCTCCGCTTCGGCCTTCTTGTACTCCTCGTCGCCGAAGTGAGCGCCTTCGCCCGCGCCGCTTTCGACGACCACCTTGGCGCCCAGATTCGAGAGATCCTTCACCATGGACGGGACAATGGCCACGCGGGTCTCGCCGGGGACTATCTCACGAGGTATCCCGATCTTTTCCATATCGCGCACCTTCTTGATGTCGATTCAGGGAAAGGCCTGTGGCGGGCGGTCTTCGAGCCTTCCAACCTATCCCAACCAGTGAATCCTAATGCCGCAACCTAGCACGGTGGGGGAAACCGCGCAAGGCCAATCCACGATGTCCGACTGGCGTCTTCCCGAGCCCCCGGGGCTCCCGCCGGCGCCAGGACCGCTGGATGGCAGAGCGGCGGCGGGGAAGCCGCTAGGGTGCTAGTTTGCGCCCTCTCCCGGGGTGGCCCTTGGGGGCGGGTGGAAAATACTCGAGTCGCCTGACCTGGCAACCATGAAGGGATTATTTCCCCTTGGACAGAGCGGCTCTATGGACGTGCCCGGTTGTTCTCGCCCACCGGCGGCGCCTGTGATAGACTATGGTGTTGGAACGTCCTGCAACCTCGATGGCAAGAAACGGCCCCCAAATGCCGAAGGCTTAGGTCGGGGGCCTCATCCTGTTGAAGTGCGGCCCGCGTTTCTGCAGCTTGAGAACCGGCAAGCCCCCTTAAGCCTACAACTGCAGCAAGGAAGCCGAGCTAGTCAAGCCAGCGGCTGTCTTAGAGCCCGCACCGCCCCCCGATGGGCAGGTTTCGGCGATGGGCAAGGCGGCCCCTTGGAGACTACGGGGAGCGTCCTAAGAGCCTGCCGGGCAGGCCGGCGGTTGCCTGATCAAGCACTCGAGCCGATCGGGTCGCGCCTGCACACCCCCGGGAGGCCCGGAGCCCAGGAGGCCCCGGCGAGGAGGAACGAGGACACACATGGAAAAGCTCCTGATAATAGGCCTGGATTGCGCGACGCCGCAGCTGGTCTTCGACCAGTGGAAGAACGATCTGCCTAACCTCAAGGCGCTCATGGAAAAAGGGGTTTATGCCCCTTTGACCTCGACCATCCCGCCCATAACGGTGCCCGCCTGGACGGCCATGATGACCTCCCAGGACCCGGGCCAGCTCGGCCTATACGGCTTTCGGAACAGGAAGAGCTACGGCTACGAGGACCTCTACACGGCCAACGCCAAGTACGTGAAGGCCAAGACGGTATGGAACCACCTGTCCCGGAACAGGATGAGCTCCCTCGTCTTCGGCGTGCCGCAGACCTACCCGCCCCGGCCGCTCAACGGGATGATGGTCTCGAGCTTTCTAACCCCCGGCAAGGACGTCCAGTTCACCTACCCGGACGAGATAAGGGCCGAGTTGGACGCCGCGGCCGGCGGGGACTACATAATAGACGTCAAGAACTTCCGGACCGAGCACAAGGACGAGCTCTACCGGGACATAGTCAAGATGACCGAGGCCAGGTTCAAGGCCTTCAGGCACTTCCTGAACAAGGACGACTTCAGCTTCGCCATGGTCGTGGAGATGGGGGTGGACAGGATCCACCACGCCTTCTGGCGGTTCTTCGACAAGAGCCACAGGCTCTATGAGCCCGGAAACAAATACGAGAGCACGGTGTACGATTATTACAAGCTAGTCGACGCGGAGATAGGTCGCACTCTGGACGGGCTCAAGGACACATCGGTGATGGTCGTCTCCGACCACGGCGCGAAGACCATGGTGGGGGCAATCTGCATAAACGAGTGGTTCCAGCGGCAGGGGTATCTCACCCTCAAGGAAAAGCCCTCCGCCCCCACCCGGCTCAAGCCGGACATGATCGACTGGGAGCGCACAAAGGCTTGGGGGGAGGGAGGTTACTACTCCAGGGTCTTCCTCAACGTCCAGGGGCGCGAGCCCAAGGGGCAGATCCCCAAGGAGGACTACGAGAGCTTCAGGAGCGGGCTTATCGCCAAGCTCGAGGCCATAGAGGACGAAAAAGGTAACTGTATTAACACCAAGGCCTATAGACCCGAAGATATATACAGGGAGGTGCGGAATATACCGCCCGATCTGGTCGTCCATCTGGGCGACCTGGATTGGAGGTCGGCCGGGTCCGTCGGAACCGGCGCGATCCACCTCTTCGAGAACGACACCGGGCCCGACGACGCCAACCACGCCCAGGAGGGGATTTTCATCTGGGACAGGGAACCCGGCGGGACGGACGTGCCGGAGGTGGCTTCGATCTACGATATCGCCCCAACGGTGCTGAAGTTCTTCGGCCTGGATGTGCCCGGGGAGATGATCGGCAAGCCTTTGCTCAAGTAGGAGGGAGAGTCTTGATGAAGGGCTTCACTTTGTGGTTCACCGGCCTGTCCGGCTCCGGAAAATCGACTTTGGCTCGCAAGGTGGAAGAGGTCCTCTTGGAGAGGGGCGTGAAAGTCGAGGTGCTCGACGGCGACATAATTCGCACGAATCTGAGCAAGGGGCTCGGCTACTCTAAAGAGGACAGGGACACCAACGTAAGACGCATCGGTTTCGTATGCAATCTGCTCACGCGAAACGGCGTCGTCGCCGTTGCCGCCGCCATCGCTCCTTACGACAAGATAAGGAAGGAGAACCGGGAACTCATCGGCAACTATGTCGAGGTGTACTGCAAGTGCCCGATGGAGGAGCTGATCAAGCGCGACGTCAAGGGCCTTTACGCCAGGGCGCTGAAGGGCGAGATACAGAACTTCACCGGCGTCTCGGACCCGTACGAGGAGCCCATGGACGCGGAGGTCATCGCGGAGACCGATAAGGAGGCCGTGCAGGAGAGCGCGGCCAAGATCATCAAGACGCTGGAGATCACAGGATACATACCGGTCGATGAGACTTCGGACTACAGCGAGGACGAAGAGGAAGCGATAAAGGCCAGGTTGAAGGACCTGGGCTACATATAGCGACTGCGCCACTCAGTCGCCCAAAGGAGCCGATTCACCGCGTATGCGATTTTTTAACAGAGTCAAGAAGAAGAAAAAGTGCTGCGTGGTCGGGCTTGACGGTACGCCCCATTCCCTCGTCAAGCGCCTGACCGAGGACGGCACCATGCGGTCGATCGGCCGGATCACCTCCCGCGGCAGCCTCAACCGGATGACGGTGTCGATCCCCGAGATCTCATCGGTGAGCTGGACCTCCTTCATGACCGGGACCAACCCCGGCCGCCACGGCATCTTCGGCTTCATCGACCTGAAGCCGGGGGGTTACAAGCTCGGCTTCCCGTCGTTCCGCGACCTGAGAATGCCGACCTTCTGGGACCTGCTGGGCGAGCAGAGAAAGCGCTGCATAATAATCAATCAGCCCTCGACGTACCCGGCCAGGCCCGTCCCGGGGGTGCTGATATCGGGCTTCGTGGCGATCGACCTGAGGAAGGCGGTCTTCCCTCCGGAGATGGCCAGCGAGCTTCAAAGCGGCGGATACCAGATCGACGTGGACACCGCGCGCGCCCGCCGCGACCACGACTTTCTCATAGAGGACCTGGACAGGACGTTGAAGAGCCGCTGGATGGCGATTGAGAAGTGCTGGAAGCAGGACTGGGACTACTTCCAGGTCGTTTTCACGGGCACGGACAGGCTCCAGCACTACCTGTGGGACGCGCTGGAGGATGAAAATCACAAGTACCGGTCTGCTTTCCTGGATTACTATAGGAAGGTGGACGAGCTGGTCGGCAGGATATACGAGATGTTCGGCGAGGTATCGAGCGGAGGCGAGGGAGAGGGGTTCTTCCTACTGTCCGACCACGGCTTCACCGGGCTAAACAGAGAGGTCCACCTGAACGCCTGGCTGGCCCGGGAGGGATATCTCTCCTTCTCGGAGGACGGCAAAGGCCTCGAAGGGATGCGTAACGGATCCAGGGCCTTCGCGCTGGATCCGGGAAGGATATTCATAAACGCCGCGGATCGCTTCCCGAGCGGTTGCGTCCCCAGCGAGCAGGTGATCGAGCTCAGGCACGAGATCGCGGCGAAATTGAAGGACCTGGAGTTGGAAGGCAGCCCGGCCGTCAAGGAGGTCTTCACCAGGGAAGACGTCTACGAAGGCCCTTATGTGGCCGAGGCGGCGGACCTGCTGGTCCTGTCGCAATATGGGTTCGACCTGAAAGGCTCGGTCAAGCCGGGAGAGGTGTTCAGGACGAGCGACCTCAAGGGCATGCACACCTGGGACGACGCTTTCCTGTGGTGGGCGGGGCCCGAGCTGGCAGACGTCCACATAGAGTCCGTGGCCGGCATGATAGCGAAGGCGTTGCGGTGACGGAGCGCTCCGCTCTTTCACCCCGGCGCCCCGTACCCTAAAGACCGGCGGTCCCCCCGCAGACATAACGGTTGATTATGCGCGCAGTACTCAGATATAACGCAACGCTGATCGCGGCCGCCGTCCTCGTTTCGGCCTGCCTGCCTGCCTCCGCGCACGCCTACATAGGCCCCGGCGCGGGCTTCGCGGTCGTGGGCTCGCTGGGGGTCGTGCTGGTCACCTTCGTTCTCGCGCTCTTCGCGCTCGCCACCTACCCCTTCAGGGCGGCGATCAGGTTCTTCAGGGCCAGGAAGGTACGCAAGCCGACCGGCGTCAAGGGAGTGGTAATCCTCGGCCTGGACGGCCTTGACCCGGAGCTGGCGCAGCGGTTCATGGACCAGGGAAAGCTCCCCAACCTCGAGAGGCTCGCGCAGGAGGGCTGCTTCCACAAGCTCGCGACCACCTGCCCGGCCATGTCCCCCGTGGCCTGGTCAACATTCGCGACCGGCGTCGATCCTTCAAGGCACAATATCTTCGATTTCCTGAACAGGGACATGGCGACCTACATACCCGTGCTCTCATCGACGGAGATAACGGGGCCTTCCAGGCGGCTGAAGTTGGGCCCCTATGTCATACCTTTGAGCAAGCCCAGCGTTAGGCTGCTGAGAAAGAGCCGCCCCTTCTGGAACGTGCTCGGCGATTGCTACGTCAGCTGCCACGTAATAAGGGTGCCCATCACCTTCCCGCCCGAGAAGTGCAACAACGGCGTCGTGCTCTCGGCCATGTGCGTTCCCGATCTGAGAGGGACGCAGGGCTCCTTCACCTACTTCACCACAAGGCCCAAGGAGGAGCGGCCCACCGGAGGCCGGGTCGAGAGCGTGGTGGCCGAGGGAAGCGCGGTGCGAGGGCGCATCCCGGGACCGCCCGACCCCATGCGTCCCGGCGGCGGCGAGCTTTCCATACCGTTCGCGGTGAAGCTCGGGCCCGGCGGAGGCTCGAAGGGGCGAGGGGCGGCCGGCGGCTCGGCGAGGGAGGGCTCCGCCGGGGGCGCCGGAGACCGAAAGGGCGCGGAGCCCGCGACGGCCGGCGATCCCGCAAGGGAAGGCCGGGCCGTGCTCGAGATAGACGGCGAGAGGACGCCGCTCGAGGTCGGAGAGTACACGCCCTGGATCAAGCTCACCTTCAAGGCGGCCCTCGGGGTGAAGGTAAAGGGCATCTGCAGGTTTGTGCTTCTCGAGAAGGGAGAGCACTTCGGCCTGTACATGACGCCCATAAACATCGACCCGGAGAAACCGGCCATGCCGATCTCCGCGCCTGGGGTGTTCTCCACGTACCTTTCCAAGCTACTGGGCAGTTACGCCACCTTGGGCCTGGCCGAGGACACCTGGGCCCTGAACGAGAGGGTGCTCGACGAGGACGCCTTTCTTGAGCAGGCGTACGCGTACCACGACGAGAGGGAGCGGATGTTCTTCAACTCCCTGAAGAAGAACAAGGGGGGACTCACCGCGTGCGTGTTCGACGCCACGGACAGGATCCAGCACATGTTCCTGCGCCACTTCGACTCGACCGACGAAGACGACCCGCCGGCCCGCAAGCACAAGGCGGCCATAGAGGAGATCTACGTCAGGGCCGACGATCTCGTGGGCAGGACAATGAAGGCGATAGGACGTCGCACCGTGCTCATGGTGATCTCCGATCACGGGTTCAAGGTGTTCAAGCGCGGCGTCAACCTGAACAGTTGGCTCATAGCGAACGGGTACATGGCGACCAAGGACGGCCGCGAGGTGGGAGAGCACTTGCAGGGCGTCGATTGGTCGAAGACCAAGGCTTACACTTTCGGCCTTTCGGGAATCTACATAAACAAGAAGGGCCGCGACGGAAAGGGCATAGTGGAGAGGGGCGAGGTCGCCGCACTGAAGGCCGAGCTGAAGGAGAAGCTGGAGGGCCTGATGGACGAGGAGGCCGGTGATGTCGCGATAAAGAGGGTTTACGACACCACGGAGCTTTACAGCGGCCCATACGTGGACAACGGCCCCGATCTCATAATAGGATATAATGTAGGTTACAGGGCCTCGTGGGAGGGCGCCGTGGGAAAGGGCAACGGCACCGTTTTCGAGGACAACGAAAAGAGCTGGGGCGGGGATCATTGCATAGACCCTGAGCTAGTGCCCGGCGTCTTCTTCTCGAACAAGAAGATATCTTACTCCGATCCTTCGCTCATGGACATTTCGACTTCGACGCTCGGCCTGTTCGGCGTTAAGACCCCGCCTTACATGAAGGGGAGAGCGCTTTTCCCGGTCGAGGATTGACGAGGGGGCGATAGCATTGAAGAAGACCACCAGAAGGGACTTCCTCAAGACCGCGGGCACGATTCTCGCCGCGGCTCCCATGGGGGGAAGTCTTCTTTCGAGCCGCGTCGCGGCCAGGGCCCGTTTTCCCAGGATGCTGATCCTGGGGATCGACGGGATGGACCACAAGCTGTTGGGCAGATTCCTGCTCGAGGGCATAATGCCCAACTTCAAGGCGCTGGCGGCAAAGGGCGGCTTCTCGCCGCTTTGGAGCTCCATGCCTCCGCTCAGCCCCGTGGCCTGGTCCAACTTCATCACCGGAATGAACGCCGGCGGCCACGCCATCTTCGATTTTATTCACAGGGACCCGAACACCCACATGCCGGAGTTCTCCATGGCGAAGGTGGAGCCTCCGCCGAAGACGATGAAGATAGCGGGCATCTCATGTCCCAACCGCCTGGACATCCCCTTCTCCAACTACATGATCCCGCTATCCGGCGGCAAGACCACGCTGATGAGGCAGGGCACGGCGTTCTGGGAGGTCCTATGCGACAGGGGCGTCAAGAACTCCGTCTTCAAGATGCCCTCCAATTTCCCGCCGGTCGATTGCGACTCGAACACCATCTCGGGCATGGGCACGCCCGATCTGCTCGGGACCTACGGGACATTCTCTTATTACACGAACAACCCGCCCGAGGATTACGAGGACATATCGGGCGGCGAGGTATACCCGGTCGTCATAGACGGCGGAAAGTTCAAGGCCAGGATCTACGGGCCCAACAACGACTTTCTCGATCTCGAGGAGCTCGAGCGGAAGATGGGCCGGCGATTGAGGTCCAAGGAGAAACGCTCGTCCGTGGAGTTCACGGTGCACGTGGACCGGTCGAATCCCGTGGCCAGGATCGACATCCAGGGGCAGAAGATCCTCCTCAAGGAGGGCGAGTTCAGCGACTGGGTGGAGCTCAGGTTCGACATGCTGCCGCATCTGTCCGGCGTGAGCGGCATAACCAGGTTCTATCTCAAGTCGACCAGACCGACCTTCTCGCTGTACGCGGCGCCTTTGAACATAAGCCCGCGGGACCCGGCGCTCCCCATCTGCACGCCCGACTCGTACTCCAATGAGATCTACGAGAACGTGGGCCACTTCTATACCCAGGGGATGCCGGAGGAGACTAAAGCCTACGATCACAGGCTCTTCGACAACGCGGATTTCGTGAAGCAGAGCGATCTGGTGCTGGACGAGCGGCTCGCGCTCCTGGACTACGAGATGAGCAAGTTCGACGAGGGCCTGCTGTTCTTCTACTTCTCAACGCTTGACCTCTGCGGGCACATGATGTGGTCCGCGATGGACGAGAAGCACCCCGGGCACGACCCGGTGGCCGACGCTCCGTACATGGACCGTTACCGCAATCTGTACCGGGAGATGGACAAGATGCTCGGCGTCGCCATGTCCAGAATGTCTCCGGACGACGCCGTCGTGGTAATGTCCGATCACGGCTTCGGTCCCTGGTACAGGGCCTTCAGACTGAACACCTGGCTCTATGAGAACGGCTATCTCGTTCTGGAGCCCGGGGTCGAGCCGGAGGACGTGCAGGTCCTGCACGGCGTGGATTGGAGGAAGACGCGCGCGTACGCGATGGGCTTCAATGGCCTCTACCTCAATCAGATAGGTCGCGAGAGCACGGGGACCGTGGGTCCGGGCAGGGAGAAGGAGGCGCTCCTGAAAGAGCTCACCGCCCGGCTCGAGTCGGTCACCGACCCACAGAGCGGCAAGAAGGTGCTGAAGAAGGTCTATGGCGCGAGAAATATCTATTCCGGCAAGCACGCCTCCAAAGCCCCTGACCTTATAATGGGCTACGACTGGGGGTTCCGAGGCGCCGATGAGAGCGCCCTCGGCGAGCTGCCGAAGAAGTTGATCGTCGACAATCTAAGGAGATGGAGCGGCGACCACGCCGGCGACTACACCAACATCCCGGGCGTCCTGGTGGCCAACCGAAAGATCCGGATGGAGAACCCCGCGCTTTACGACCTAACGCCTACCGTCCTGGATCATTTCGGCATATCCAAGCAGGACTGGATGGTGGGCAACAAGGTATTCTAGCTTTCGCAAGCACGGCTCGAGCGGAGGTTTTTCACATAGGGCGAAGGTAAGGGGGCTATCCATGGCGAAAGTGAAAGTAGACAAGGGGCTATACGAAAAGGTGAAGAAGTACTCCGAGATGGCCGGCTACTCGTCGGTTGACGAGTTCGTCGCGCACGCCCTGGAGAAGGCCATAGCCGGGGTCGAGGGATCCGACTCCGAGGAGGAGATCAAGAAGAAGCTCGAGGGGCTAGGGTATATCTCATAGATCGCGCGGGCCCACGGCCGGCCGGCACGGGCCGCTGCCCGCGGGCGGCCGGGCTCACAGCGGGCCCCCCGTTCATAGACGGCCGCGCTCGAGCGCCCACGGACGGCGGCGCTCGAAAACGCCGGCCTTCCACTGTGTTCCAACGACGTTCTATCGAGAAGTGACGCGAGGGCGCATCGGACTTTACTCATGGCATGGACCTTCATGAATATACTGGGCAGGATCTTCGACATCTTGCTCTATCCTTTCAAGGGCCTGCACCCGATCGCGGGCCTGCTCGCGGTTTCGGTGGTAACCGGCGTGGTCATGCTCATCATCTTCGGCAAGACCACGAACCAGTCGGCTCTGAGGAGAGTCAAGAGGGCCATAGTCGCGAATATCATGGAGATCTGGCTGTTCAAGGACCGGCCCGGTCTCATGTTCTCGTCCTCGCTACGGGTGCTCAGGCACAACCTGAGCTATCTCCGCTACTCCCTCGTGGCACTCGTGTTCGTGTTTGTCCCGGTCGTCTTGATCATGGTCCAGCTCGGGCTGCGCTACTCGCACCGGCCCCTTCATCCCTCCGAAGAGGCCGTGGTCCACGTCGAGGTAGCCGGTGACTTCCGCGGGGCGCTTTCGGGGCTTTCGCTGGTGGTCCCCGGGGGGCTCGAGGTCGTTACGCCCGCCTTGAGGATCGAGGACGAGGGCGAGGTCAACTGGAGGATAAGGGCGAAGGAGCCGGGCACTTACGACATAGCCGTAAAGGGAGAGGGTTTTCAGGCCACAAAGCGGGTGGCCGTCGTCGACGGCTCCTTCATGCCGCTCGCGCCTGTAAGGGCCAAGGCGCTGAGCTGGGACTTCTTCCTGTACCCGAGAGAGGAACCCCTTCCTGGGGAGTCGTCCCTGAGATCGATAGGCATAACCTATCCCGCATCGTCGATGGGAGGTACTTGGCTGGGCCTGCCGGCTTGGCTCTGGATCTTCTTCGTGGTGTCCGTCGCCGCCGGGTTCGCCCTGAAGGGCGTGTTCAAAGTTGAGGTGTAGGAGGCCCGCGACGGGAGGATCGGAGGTGTCACTGCAGCGGTTGCACGCTGCCGCCCGTTCCACGAGGCCCCAGGCCTTCGGTCACCTTCCTGAAATGAAACCCGTATATCGCCAGGGTCACGGCGCGAGGCAGGGCCCGGGGCATCCTGAAGAGCACCTTCGCCAGGAACCTCCAGTAGTGAAGCCTTCCCTTTTCGACCACCCCGATCTGCCAGAACGACTTGAAGAGCGCCCCGATCTCGTTGGCGCCCACGGGCGCCTTGGTCCTGGGCTTATGCTCCTTGAGAAGGGTCAGCACCCGGTCGTAGTACTCGCGGTGAGAGTATATCGTGCGGAGCAGCTTCTTGTAGCCGTTTAGGAGCACGTCCCTGTCCATCTTCGGCACGAAGTTCAAGCTGCCGTCGGTGTTGTCACCGGAGCTGAGCCTCAGCAGCCTGCCTTGCTCCTTGAGCTTCGTGTAAAGCCTGGTCCCCGGCACCGCGGTCAGCAGGCCGACCATGGCCGTGGCGACCCCGGACCTCTGTATGAAGGCGAGCTGCTTCTCGAATATCGACGGCGTATCGCTGTCGAACCCGATGATGAACCCTCCCATTACCTCCATGCCCATGTTCTGGATCTTCTTTACCGAGGCGACCATGTCCCTGTTTCTGTTCTGGACCTTGTTGCACTCCTCGAGGCTCTCATCGGAAGGGCTCTCTATGCCGAGGAAGACCTTGGTGAAGCCCGCCTCCACCATGAGCTCCATAAGATCGTCGTCGTCGGCAAGCCCCAGGGAAGCCTCGGTTATCAGATCGAAGGGGCGCTTGCGCTCTTTCATCCATTGTATGACTTTAGGCAACATAGCTTTGACCTTCTTCTTGTTGCCTATGAAGTTGTCATCGACCACGAAGACGGAGCCTTTCCAGCCGCGGCCGTGAAGCGCGTCGAGCTCCGCTATCACCTGATCCGGCTGCTTCATCCGTGGGATCCTGCCGTTCAAGACTATTATGTCGCAGAAGTCGCAGTTGTGCGGGCAGCCCCTCGAGTATTGTATGCACATTGTCGCGTAGTGCTTGAAGTTCACCAGATCCCAGTCGGGGATCGGCGTCGCCGAAAGGTCCGGCTTGTCCTTGCAGGTGTAGATCCGGCGCGCCCGGCCCTGCTCGAAATCGGCGATGAACTCCGGCATGATCAACTCCGCCTCTCCCAGGACCAGGTAGTCCACCGTCGGAAAGGCCTCGGGCTGAACGCTGAAAAGCGGGCCCCCGCCTACGACCGGCAGCCCCTTCGCCTTGGCGCGTTCTATCACCTGCTCGGTCGAGGACTTCTGCACCAGCATTGCGCTGATCAAGACCGCGTCGGCCCAATCGAGGTCATCGTCCGTCAGGGCGCCGACGTTCATGTCCACGACCCTCTTTTCCCAGCTCGCAGGGAGCATAGAGGCCACGGTCAGAAGCCCCAGGGGGGGATAAGCGGCCTTCCTGGAAATGAACCGCATGGCGTGCTTGAAGCTCCAGAAAGTCTCGGGATACTCGGGATATATCAGTAGAGCCTTCATCTAACTACCTTTTTTGAAAAGCCTTATGCCGGTGAAAGCCACCTATCGGGTAGCCCCACCCTACAGAGCTTAAGAGGGCAAGTCAAGGGGGGAGATTCCGATCAATTTGGGGAGTCTTCTTTGATTGACCCTTCACCGGTTGTGGCGGTCTGGGCCGGTGGTAGCCACCGCGAGAAGTGATTATCAGCGCTCAAAGGCGGCCCTCAGCCGGGGTGGCCCCGGAGGCTTTCAGTACCGTGCTTCCCGCGGCCGCCGGGCGGGAATGTCAACGCTCCCGGGGCCCGTGAGCCCGCCGTCCCCTGGACGCTATCCTACAGACCGGGATCGCGACCGCGACGGACACCACAACCGACATTATCAGCAGGGTGCCCGGGGAGATGGGATCGGTCGCGACCACCTTTCCGATCGCCCCCAGCAAACCCCGCGCGCCGAGCAGCACGCTCGCGAAGCCGCAAACGAGCGAGACGGCATTCAACAGGGGGCCGTTCATCCTCTCGGGCCCGACGACACGGCGGTCGTTGACGGCTATGAGAAGGAAGATAACCACTATGGGTAGCACTACGCCGTTCAGCGCCTGCGCCAGCACTATGACCGGCACGGGCCGCACGCCGCTGACGCCGAAGGCGAATCCGGTAACCAGGACGGCGATCCACACGGCGCGGAAGCGGGCGCCGGCGGCGTTCCACCGGGGGTCTTCCGCGTCTCCCAACAGGCTGCGCGTCGCGATGGCCGCGGCCAGGGGCGCGGTTATGGCCGAAGACAGGCCGGCACCGAGGAGCCCGACGGCAAAGAGAGCCTCGGCCGCCCCGCCCAGCTCGCTTCGAAGAAGAGCGGCCATGCCCTCGAACCCGAACGGGCCGTCCAGGCCGCTTCCCACGACCATGACCGCGAGCGATACCAGCCCTCCCAGACCGATGGCCATGATGAGCCCGAAGCGCACAGGGGCATCGCCGCGCCCTCGCGCGAGGCCGGACCCGAGAAAGAGGTTGTAAGGGACGACCGTCGTCCCGACGAGCCCCAGGGCGAGAGCCGCCGAGCCGGCGGGAAGAGCCGGAACCAGCGCTCCCTTTATCCACTCGACCGGATCGACCCCGATGCGCAGCGCGGTCCAGGCGAATGCCACAGCCATCACCGCGACGATGCCCCCCAGCACCCGCGCTATCCACTCGGTCCGGCCGGTCCACAGAAGGGCCGCGGCCGCGGCGGCGCTCACAAGCGTGAGAGCGCGTGGGTCGATCTCCAGGACAAGACGCGCGCCCGCGACGCCGCCCAGGATGTTGCCCGCCTCGTAGGCGGCGCAGCCGATCACTATCGCAGACGCCACGAACGCCGGGACCCAGGGCCTTCGCTCGGAGACGCGCGCCCGGGCCCTTATCGACTGGCCGAGATCGAGCCCGGAGGCCGTGGTGAGCCGCGCCGCCGCCTCCTGCAATATGACGCAAGTTATGGTGGAGAACACAAGCGCCCACGCAAGAGACGCCCCGAACGTCGCGCCGGAAGCCGCCGCAGTGGTCACGGTCCCCGGTCCGATGAAGGCCGCGGCCAGCACCGCCCAGAACATGACCTCCAGCAGCCTCTTCATGACCTCCTCCCCTCGCGGCCGTATCCGCCTCCGCCCGGCGTCTCGATCACGATGCGATCGCCGGCCCCTAGATCCGCCCGGGCCGTCGAGCCGAGCCGGACCCGCGACCCGTCCGCCCGGACGATCCACTGGCGGCCGGCCTTTCCGCGCCCGCCGCCTTCGAGCCCGTATGGGCCGACCGTCCTTCGTTGTGTCATGAGAGATAGCTCGACCGGCGCAAGGAATTCGAGCTCTCTTATCATCCCGTTCCCGCCTGTCCACCGCCCGCGCCCGCCCGAGCCCCGCCTTATCTCGATGCGCCGCACGCGCACGGGATAGCGGTGCTCTATAACCTCTGCGTCGGTAAGCCGCGTGTTGGTCATGTGGGAGTGCACGGCGTGGGCGCCGTCAAAGCCCGGACCCGCGCCCGTGCCCCCGCCCAGGGTCTCGTAGAAGCCGAATCTCGCGTCTCCGAAGCTCAGGTTGTTCATGGTGCCCTGGCCGCCGGCCCCTATGCCAGTCGCCTTTAGCAACACGTCCACTATCCTTTGGCTTGTCTCCACGTTTCCGCCCACTATCGCGGGGCACTCCTCCGCCTTTTCCGAGAACTCGGGGTTCAACATGCCCCTTTCTATCACGAGATCGATGGCCTCGAGGAGTCCCTCGTTGAGAGGCAACGGCTCGTCAACCAACAGTCTCAACGCGTACAGCACGGCGCTGTGCACTATGGCGTCCGTCGCGTTCAGGTTGCCGGGGTGGACCGGCGCGCTGCCGGTGAAATCTACCGTGGCCCTGTCCCCGGCGATGGTGAGCTTGACCGCGACCGGAGACCCGTCGTCCATCTCCTCGCGCGCGCTGTACTCGCCCGCTCCTAGCTTCGCGAGCGCCGCCCTGACGTGGCGTGTCGCGAGGGCGCGCAGAGCGTCCATCTGCGCGCGCACGCGCTCGGTGGAGGCGCCCCGGGCCAGATCCGCGAGCTGGACCGCTCCCCTGCGGCAGGCCGCGACCATAGCGCGCAGGTCGGCCAGGTTGTCGGCCATCGCGCGGGTGGGATAGGGGGAGTCGCGCAGCAACCCCTCTATCTCCTCCCAGGCCGGCGCGCCGCCGCGCACGATGTACATGGGCGGTATAACCACCCCTTCCTGGATAAGGCGCGTGGCGCCGGCCGGCATCGAGCCCGGGCTCATACCGCCTATCTCCGCGTGATGCGCGCGCGCGGCCACGTGGCCCACGTGCCCGCCGCCTTCATCGAACACGGCGCTTACGACGGTCACGTCGGGAAGATGGGAGCCGCCGAACGCGGGATGATTCGTCACGACGACGTCGCCCGGGCCCATCTCCATGGATTCGCGCAGGCGCCTGACGCATAGCCCGAGCGCCCCGAGATGCACCGGAATGTGCGGCGCGTTCACGACCAGCCGCCCCTCGGTATCCAGTATCGCGCACGAGAAATCGAGCCGCTCCTTTATGTTCGTGGAGACAGAGGTCTGGCGCAACCGCTCGCCCATCTCGAGCGCCATGCTCTCGAAGCGATGGCGGAACAGCTCGAGCTCCACCGCGGCGGGGCGAGGAGGCTCGCCGGGGTGACCAACCGGGCCGGGTGACGTCAGACGAGCATCATCCGCCATGCCGCTCCGTATCTTCCTGCCCGGCATTGCGAGGTCCTCAGCCGCGGCTGGGGCGCCGCCGGCGTCGCGGCGCAGCAGCAGATGTCCCGAGGGGTGGCGTTCCGCCGACCATCCTTTTGCCACATAGGTCACCGTATCCTCGTCCGGAATAAGCGCCGGCCCTTCCGTCGTCTTTCCGGCGTCGGGGCACTCCGGCCCCGGAATGGCGTGAGCATCTCCACGCGCGGCGACGACCACCCGCAAGGAGACAAGCTCGACGGTCCGCTGGACCGGACGGTGGGCGAAAAGCGACTCGTACTCGCGCTCGAAGTCGGCGCGGAGGTTTCCGACGTCCTCGATATCGATGAGCAAGGTCGAGTCCTGTCCCTCGTAGCGAACCTCGGCGATGCGCCGTGTAACGCGGGCGCCCCTTGGATCTATGCCGTCCTCTCGCAGCCCGGCTCGCGCTTTCTCCGCGAGGCGACCTATCGCGGCTTCCACCGAGGCGGGGTCCTCGTCCGCCGGCCTGAGCACCTGCTCGTGCGCGAAGCGCTCCATGACCGCGTGGGCCAAGCCGTAGGCGCTCAAAAGGCCCGCGCGCGCGGGCACCACGACCCTGTCGATCCCCAGCTCCTCGGCCACGGCGCAGGCGTGCTGGGCGCCCGCTCCACCGAACACCACCAGCGCGTGGCCGGCTGGATCGTGCCCCTTGCGCAGCGAGACGCGGCGAATCGCCTCGGCCATCCGCTCATCGGCGATCCGGAGGAGCCCGTGCAGTATATCTTCTGCCGCCGGAGCCGTGCCCGTCTGCGCCCGCAGGTCCGCGCGCAGCTCCTCGAGCCGGGCCTCCGCGGCGGCCCGGTCGATGGGGATCGGCATGCGCTCCGCGACTATGCGGCCCAGCAGCAAGTTCACGTCGGTGAGTGTCAGCGGCCCGCCCGCCCCGTAGCAGGCCGAGCCCGGAAAAGCGCCGGCGCTGTCGGGCCCGACCGTGAGAAGCCCCTGCGTCGCGCGGCAGATCGAGCCTCCCCCCGCCGCCACCGTCTCTATGGCCAAGGCGGGCGCCGCGAGATGCGCGTCCCCGACAACCAGCTCGAACACGTAGTCGAAGTGCCCGTCCCAGCGGGCAACGTCCGTGCTGGTCCCGCCCATGTCGAATGAGAGAAGCGGGCGAAGGCCGAGCCCCTCGCCGATCGCGGCGACGCCGACCACTCCACCCGCAGGCCCGCTCAGAAGGGAGTCGCGGGGGCGGAACACCCCCGCGCCGGCGAGGCCTCCCGCCGAGGTCATGACACGCACGCGGCGGCCGTCGAGCACGGCGCATACATCGCGCAGGTACCTGCCCAAAACAGGGGAGAGCGTCGCGTCGACCACGGTGGTCTCGGCGCGTGACAGCGCGCCTTGAAGCGGCGCCACCTCGCTGGAGCGCGAGACATGATCGAACCCGGCCGCGCGCGCGATCTCTTCCAGGGCCATCTCGTGGACGGGATTGAGATAGGCGTGCAGAAGCGCGATGGCCACTGCCTCGTGGCCCTCTTCTCGCAGCACCCTCAGACGGTCCTTCAGCCCGGCCGCCTCCAGCGCGCCAAGGACCTCGCCGCGGGCGTCGACGCGCTCGTCTATCTCGACGACCGTCTCGGCGAGAGGCGTAGGCCGCCTGATCTCGCGGGCGAAGAGCTCGGGCCTTTGCTGGGTGCCGATCGCAAGGAGATCGGCGAAGCCGCGAGTTACAAGAAGCGCGGTCCTTGCCCCTCGACGCTCGAGGAGCGCGTTTGTGCCCCGTGTCGTCGCAAGGCGCATTTCCAGGCCGGGGAGCGGGCTGTGCCGCGGCGTGTCGGTGACCGCGCGCGCCGCGAGGACCGGCGCCTCCTCCGGCGAGACAAGCTCGACGGTTGCGCCGGGTTGGACGGCGTCCGGGTTGATAGGGCCGGGGACGTCGGATGCGGGCCGAATGGCATCAAGCTCATTTGAGTCGGGCTCGATGTGATCGGGCCCGGCGGGCCCGGGCGTGGGGAAGCCGGGGTCGTCCTCCAGCGTTATCGAGCGCGGGCTGCGCGTGGATCTCGCAACGCGCCACGTCTTGTCTACTCCGATGAGGCGAAGGGTGAAACCTTCGAGGAAGCCGTCCGGGAGGTCCCACGCGGCTTCGAGGTGGACGACCGTTCCGTCCGTGGAGAGGACCACAGCGCGAAGAGCGCTGCTGCTCAGCACCTTCGCCGTACGCACTCGGCCCTTCGGGTCGATGGCGACGCAATCGGTGAAGGTGCCGCCTGTGTCCACGTGGATTCGCCAGGGCTTATCGCTCAAAGTCAATCGACCTCGGTGCGGGCTCCCGACCGCCCCGGCGCTACACGATCAGGCGGCCGCCGCGCTATCATGCCTCCCAGCACGCACCCGGGCACGATAAGCACCAGGAAGGTCAGGTGGTACCAGACCGGCATCAGTGTCCAAACGCGGACCTGGACCAGGATTCCCGTCACAAGAAGAAGGACCGCCATAATGAGCGCCGCTGTAAGTGCGCGACCCCTGGCTATGATGGCCGCGGTGAGTCCCGCGGCAACCGAGCATATGAGGCTGAGCACGATCGCGCCGGTCAGTGGTCCCGCCGCGGTGTAAGGTTCGCCTGATTCCACGACCCCCGCGGCCGCGCCGAAAAAGACGGCGTTGCCGGCGAGCCAAACCACACTCCACACAAGGTATCCAATAAGCACACCTAGCACCGCGCGCTTCATGGTTTACTCCTTTCGGCTGGGCCTGCGCGAAGGGTGTTACCGCGTTCTCCGGCCATCATCGCCTCGAATGCCCTCCGGTTGAAGGATAGATCGCAAGGACCGGTATGGCAATCCCCAGGGCCACGTATATGGGCCGCGGCGGCGGCGGCGTTCACGCCCTCAGCTCCGGCCGGTCACGAAAGTACTCCAGCGCCTCCGGGTTTGCGAGCGCTTCCAGGTTCTTCACCGGGCGGCCGTGCACGACCTGCCTCGCCGCAAGCTCGACGATCTTGCCGCTCTTGGTCCGGGGGATGTCCGGCACCTGAAGCACCTTGGCCGGAACATGACGGACGGTGGTGTTGTCGCGTATGACCTGCTTGATACGGCCTGTGAGCATCTCGTCGAGATCGAGACCCTCGCGAAGCCTGACGAAAAGGATCACCCGCACGTCGGCCGGGCTCCTGGGCGGCCAATCCTGACCGATCACGAGCGACTCCACCACCTCGGGCAGCTTTTCGACCTGGCGGTAGATCTCAGCCGTGCCGATCCTGACGCCCCCGGGATTCAGCGTCGCATCCGAGCGGCCGTAGATTATCACGCCGCCGTGGTCGGTGATCTCGCAGAAGTCGCCGTGGCACCATACGCCGGGGAAGCGATCGAAGTAGGCGGCCTGGTACTTGCTCCCATCGGGGTCGTTCCAGAAACCGATCGGCATAGCAGGGAAGGGCTTGGTGCACACGAGCTCGCCCTTCTCCCACCGCAAAGGCTTGCCGTCGTCGTCCCACACTTCGACCGCCATGCCCAGGCCGCGGCACTGGATCTCGCCCCGCCACACCGGCATGACAGGGTTGCCGAGCACGAAGCAGGATACGATGTCCGTGCCGCCCGATATGGATGAGAGCTGCAGGTCGCCCTTTATGTCGCGGTAGACGTAGTCGAAGGACTCGGGCGCCAGAGGGCTTCCGGTGCTCAGCATGACGTGCAGGCTCGTCAGGCTATGCGTCTTACGCGGCTTGAGACCGAACTTCGCCGCCGCGTCGATGAACCTGGCCGAGGCGCCGAAATGGGTCATCCCCTCGGCGTCGGCGTAGTCGAACAGGATACGATTGTGCGCGGCGAAGGGCGATCCGTCGTAGAGCAGCAACGTGGCGCCTGAGGCCAGCGCGGAGGCCAGCCAGTTCCACATCATCCAGCCGCAGGTCGTGTAGTAGAACACGCGGTCGCCGGCCTTCATGTCGCAGTGCAGGCGGTGCTCCTTCATGTGCTGGAGCAGCGTTCCGCCGGCGCCGTGCACGATGCACTTCGGCATGCCCGTCGTGCCGGAGGAGTACATGATGTAGAGAGGGTGGCTGAAAGGCAGAGCCTCGAAGTCGATCTCGCCGCTGTCACGGAAAGGAGCGATGAAATCGCCGTACATGAGCGCATCCCGCACGCCCGCGAGGTCGTGGTCGTCCAGCACGTAGGGCACGACGACGACGCGCTTCACCGACGGCAGCCGGCTTGCGATCTCGCCCAGCCTTTCGAGCACGGCCACTGTCTTGCCGCCGTAATAGTACCCGTCGCAGGCAATCAGCACCTTCGGCTCCGTCTGTCCGAAGCGATCGACGACGCCCTGCACGCCGAAGTCCGGCGAGGCCGAGGTGAAGGTGGCGCCGGCGACGGCCGCCGCCAGCATGGCAACGACCGTCTCCGGCATGTTCGGCATGTAGGCGGCCACCCTGTCGCCCGGTGCAACGCCTTCCGCGCGCAAGGCGGCCGCAAGGCGCGCGACGGCGGCGAAGAGCTCCGCGCGCGTCAACCGGCGTTTGACCCTGTCCTCGCCCCAGAAAACGACCGCGTCCGATGTGTCACGCGATCGCAGCAGGTTCCGGGCGAAGTTGAGGGTCGCGTCGGGGAACCACCGGGCATCGAGCATGCTCCGGCCGTGGACCAGTGCCCTTTCACCGCGAGTGCCGATGACCCCGATCCCCGAGCCGTCTCCCTCCCAGACGCTGACCCAGAATTGATCCGGCCGCGCAACCGACCACTCGTAAAGGGCGTCGTAGTCGGGAAGCGCCACGCCCCATCGCTTTTCGGCGGCGGCTCGAAAGCCCGTGACATTTGCCGCGGCGATTCGTTCCACCGAAGGTGTCCACAGCGGTCCTTCGTGCGTCATGACGGTTCCTTAGGGGACGGCCGTCTAATCCCACATCTCCGACACTGGTTGCCGAGGCGTCGCTCGAGACGCCGGCGGGATCAGCCGCCTGTCACGCCCTTCGCGATCCGGTCGCCGATCTCCTTGTCGATGTTGCGCCAGTATTCCAGCGCGCGCTCGAGCACCGGGTCGGTCACGTTCTCTACACGCATGACCCCGTCCTTGCTGTAGCTGTGCACGGGGCATTTCGGCCGGTTGACCGGGATCTGCTTGTAATTGACCCCCAGGCGGGCGCGGTGCGCGTCGGCGTAGGAGAACAGCCGGGCGTGGGGCTGGCGCTCCGAAATCCGCTCCCGGTTGAAGTTCGCCATCTGCTCGATGAGATAGTGATCCTGAAGCAGGATGGGCCCGTCGGGACCGACCGTGAGCGAGAATTCATCGCTGGAAACGGGAATACCGGCATCCGTAGTAGTTGGCCTACGATCGTCGTCCTTCATCGCTCCGTCTCCTTCTCTGGGATTTGCTTGATCCGGCTGGTTTCTCAAGAGTCAGTGTAGCATACGGCATGGGGCAGGCGCAGCGCTTGCGTCCCGGCACGGTGATAGGCAGGCGCCGGCGGGCTCACCGCGAGATCCACGATATCCGCAGATCCCCGCGGGTTCAAGACTTCGTCTCCTACGCCCGGCTCGTCAAGTGCGTCAAAGAATCCGCCGGCAAGGGCTGCGGCACCTCGGGCAAAAAGATCGGCAACGTTCATCTCAAGCGGGCGGCCTTGCGCCCTTATTCTCGGTCGTGCGTCGCCAACGCCACAAGATACACGTAGCGTAGATCGGAGTCCCCGGTGTTGGTGACGTCGTGCTCGGTCCCTGGCGGGCAGTAGGCCAGGCAAGGCGCGGCGAGGTCGAGGACCGAGCCGTCACCCGAGCGCATCTCGCCCAGTCCGGCCAGCACGACGAGAGCCTCCTCGTAGCGTCCCGTAGTGTGTTTGCCGACGGATTGACCGGGCCTGAGGACGACGCTGCCCGACCGCATCGACACGGTGGCCGGCGGCCCTCCGAGCAGCGGTGCGTACTCGGTGGCTGAAAGACTGATCGGAACCAGCAGGGGGCGGGTCATGCGCGGGAACCTCGCCGTACCCACCATTTCGCGACGAGCGGCAACATCAGCACCTGCGCCAGCGCGGCGGGGAATCCGGGGGCAAGCGCGGCGCGAGCATACTCGAAGGCGGACGGCCCGCTCGCCCCGGTTGCGACGACGACGAGCAGGAACACGAGGCGGCCTCCAACGACAGCTAGCCCGATGGCCAGGAACGGGTTCCAGCGCAGCGTCTCGCGGAAGGTGCCCGCAAGCAGACCGTACGCGGCCAATTCCACGGTCATCGCGGGCAGGACCACGGGATACGGCATCCCCGAGATTAGGTAGCTCAGACCGGGCGCCGCCAGCCCGACGATCGCACCTGACCGCCAACCGTAAGCCAACCCGACCAGAAGGACCGGCCAGTGCATGGGAAGCAGAACTCGTACCGGCAGTCCGGTCAGATGCGCCGCGGCGGGCAGAAGCACGCTCGCTGTCACCAGTAAGAGCGCTTGTACGGACAGGGCCCGAGTTCCAGATGCAGGGAGGGATACGGGCGAATCGGCCGGATAACCGGAATTACCTACGTATTCCACTTGTGACTCCTTTGTTCGCAGTCCATGAGGTCGCCTGTCACTTCAGTACCGATACAGCGTGTCCGCCCAACGTATAGGATCGAATCCGCAATGCTCAGGTGAGTAAGGCCACATGTCCGATCGAGTGATGTTGGTAAGCATTTACGGATACAATCTATTGGACTTAACCGCGTGTGACTTCCCTATGGGGATTCTAACCGCACGGTGGGGCATAAGGCAAGGATTTCAGGACTGGGGTAGTTTAGTTCAACGCATGCGTAACCTGCAGCGCCCGGACCCCGCGGGGCCCGCCACCGCGGGGTCCGGGGCGGGAGAGTGCCGACAGGTTCACGCGGAGTTAGGCACTCCTACTACGAAGCAAACATCTCCTGCAGCAACGCCAACACTCTGTCCGCGGCCTTAGGGCTTATCTTTCCCAGCCTCCTCACGAGGCGAGCCCTGTCGACAGTCCTCAGCTGGTCCAAAACAACTTGGCCGGTCTTCCCTTTGAACCGGCAGGCCACACGCGTCGGATATGCACGGCCCTTCGTCGTCATGGGTGCTACAATTACCGTTCGAATGTGATGATTCATCTCATCCGGCGATACTATCAAACACGGGCGGGTTTTCTTGATCTCCCCCCCCACCGTCGGATCGAGGCTGACCAGGTAGACCTCAAAGCGGTTGATTACCATTCCCACTCTTCTTCCTCCCACCGCGTCGGCGGAAGCTTGTCAGCGTCGAGCGGCTCATCGTCTCCTCGATCTGACATCTTCTTAAAGGCCTCCGCCCAACCGGAGCGGATAGCATCGAGTGGAGCTATGACAAGCCGGTTCTCATCAACCACTATCTCGACCTCGTCGCCCAGACCAGTTTGATCCATTAGAGGTTTGGGGATGCGAATCCCGCGGGAATTGCCAATCTTCACTATGCGGGCTTTCATGATGCCAACACCTCCTAACGTAATTACATTGTACCCACATAGTACAATTATGTCACGAGGGAAATCGCCGCCCTATGTCTATTTCACAAGACGCGCCTGACGTATGCGTAACCTGACAGCGCCGGCCGGCGCTGTAAGGTTACGCATAGTTAAATTGCCGGAAGCAATTGAAGAACCACCTCGGTGGTCGAGTACAAGAAATCAGGCCGATCGAGCCGGCCCATCGGCTTGGTCATCGAGGCCACGGATCGCGTCTTGGATCGACTCGACAGCTTTCTCATCAAAATAGGCCTCGCCGCACCGTAGGCACACTCAGGCAGGTACGGCATCGAGAAGCAAGTGATACCCGCTACGGTCCACGTGAAATGGGCGGCCACGATGGCCCTCTCCGAGTACGAGGCCACTCAATCCCGTGGATCGTCGGGATACTCCTCTATTACCTGGCCTGCCTCAACAACTGCTCGCACCCCGGCTTGAGTGGTCATTCTCTCTGGTCCAGCCACCTGCCGCAGTGCGCGCGGGAGGAAGAGAAGCCTCTTCGCTGCTGCACGTCGGATTCGATCCCGGATCAAGCCATTCCTCCATTCTCAGATTAGTATGCCACTCCGACGCAGTCGATGAGACAACTTAGCGGATTCACACCCACAGACGGCTCCGGCGCCGGATCGCACTACCTTCTGATGCCATCCCTCGTTCTGGGACGGGTCGGGAACGGGAGGATCCCCGCACGTTCGGCCAACTCTTGATTTGCTCGCGCCCAGCGCTTCACCCATGGCACAATACCGAGAAACCGGAAATATTCGTGGGCGATCTCAGGACGCAACTCGCGGAGACCACCTCGCTCAACGGCCCGAATCCTGTATTGTGGCCTGCGGATCTGTGACGCTACGTCCCTAATCGTCAGCCCGCGATTGTTGCGCTCTTGCTCGCACTTGGCGCCCAGTGATTGCCACCTCAATCCGTCTTCAAGCCGCACGCCATATCCTCGAGCAAGCGCGACCATATCCCGGCCAAGAAGGCGCCGCACCTCTCCTGCGACGATGCGGATCTCTTCATCAGTGAGAATGCTCGTCTTCTTTCGGAGCTTCTTATTCAATTTGGCCGGCACTTCGGACTCGTTCATGTCAATTCAACGCATGCGTAACCTGCAAGTGCAGCCTGGCGCGGGGCCCGCCACCGCAGGGTCCGGGACAGACAAGATTGTCAGGTTCACGCAGCGTTATGCCGCCGCATTCTAAGTGTCTTTGGGGAGTTGGGGCTGTGCCATACAGCGACAATCCAGACGATCTTCCCCTTCACTCGGTAGAAGAACCGATACGGCGGGATGATCACCTCCCTGTAAGGCAATTCTGGGAATTCCGGCACAGCTCTCCCGGAACCCGGAAACCTCTCAAGCCGGCGCAGTGGCCTCTCCGCAAGCTTGCGAAACCTCAACGCGGCAGAAGGTCTGTCACGATGAATGTAGGCCACAGCCGACAGAAACTGGTCACGAGCCGTGGGCGTGAACCTAACCTTCAACCTGCTTCTCCCTCAAGCAGCCGATCAGCTTCGCTCAAGACCGTCGCCAGATCATGCCCCTCGCCGGCAGCTATCTCTCGCTCGCCCCTGGCAATCATGAGCAGCAGTTGTCTCTCATGCTCAGACCGCTCGTATGCCTCCACACTCAACATCACAGCCGCAGCACGCCCTCTCTGCGTAACTACCAATGGCTGCTTCAGGGAACGCAATCGTCGCAAAACAGAGGCCGCATCCTGTCTAAGCTCAGTGATGGGCACTATCTTGGGAATCCTAGCCATAACCGTACCTCCTATAATACGCTTATTATACTCATTAAAGGTACGTTGCGCAACCCCCTTCCGCGATCCAACTCTGAGTCGGCATAACGCCCGGCGTCAGCGGCGGCCTTTGATGCACGCCGGCCGGGCAGGG
Source organism: uncultured bacterium (assembly GCA_964531335.1). Lineage (GTDB taxonomy): Bacteria > Eisenbacteria > RBG-16-71-46 > CAZHEV01 > CAZHEV01 > CAZHEV01. Next base: position 82,802 of record CAZHEV010000006.1, read on the forward strand.
CGCACTTCTGACCGACGACAAGTATTTTTTCCTCCGGGAATTCTTAGTGTCGCTCACCACGCCGGTCTAGAATGTCCCCTTTATCACGGTTAGCTTTATTTACAGACTCAACGTCTGCGCAACTTGTAGGCCAAGGCCGGCGCGGCGGGTGCACCGCAGCCAACATGACAGGCAAGACCGTCAGGTTCACGTTATGTTGGCTTCCAGTGTATTCTTATGCGGAGATCCGCAAGGCCTTCGCTGCTTTGACCAACGCCTTGTCCAGTGTCCACAATGTGCATTGACTGAGCATAGCGGATGCAAGCAGATGAACATCCACCCAACCTAACCCCCGGCCATACAGTTGCTTCGATTCCAGCAAGTGCATTGCCTCCAAATGATGTGCCACATGGGCTTGCGGCAGGGCGGAGAGTAGCGCGAGAATCTCGCCACGATTGACAAGATTGCCACACGCCAACTCGCCCACCACCAAGGGGTGGCAGACTACTTGCTCCTCGTAGAGCAAGCCCTTGAGGCGTTCGTTACCCTTACGCAGGTGCTCTACCCACACCAAAGTGTCTACGAGTATCATGCCGCGCTGGCCGGACGCCTTCTCCGCGCGCGACGAAGCTTCTTCTCAGTGCCACCCAGATCTGCCAATCTACGGGCACTCTCCCTGGCAATTAAAGCCTCAAGACCCAGCCTGACGAGGGCAGTCTTCTCCTTGACGCCAGTAAGCCTCGACGCCCGTTGGATAAGGGCATCATCTATGTTGAGTGTCGTTCGCATATGTATAAGTCTGCATCATTGATGCATATACTGTCAAGCGAAATCTGTGAAGCCAATCTGTGAAGCCAACGTTGCAATAAGCTGCGGCGCGGACTGCCGCGGGGCCTGCCGCCGCAGAAATTGTATCATGAGCCGGGTCCGCTCGTCACGACTGACTGTCCGTCCGCCTAACGTTGCAACAAGCTGCGAGTGCGGCCGGTGGCAGCCGGGTTGGCGCGGAATTGGCGTTTCGCCGATTCCGTGACAAGAGCACTTGTCAGCTTCATTGATATGTTATGCCTGACACGGCTTCACGAGGTTCGTCTCCTTCCCTTGCGAACGAGCTCCACGATCTCATGACGCGTGAGATCAAGATTAACTCCACCGACATCCAAAGGCGAATCCGATGCGGTCTGTGGGCGAACCTCGAAGATCTGGCCGTCCCGCCGTCGTATCCTGACTGAGCCCTCACGGCAAGCCTTTTCAAGCAATGCAGCCAGTCGCTGGCGTGCTTCCGAATACGTATAGATCTTCATCCTTCAACCTCCAGCACTCGTACGCCGGCTCCCTTGGCAACCCGCAGCAATGTCTGATCAAGCGATATCACGCTGCATCTCTGCTTGCGCGCGCAGGCAATCACATAGGCGTCGTAGGCGTAGATGCCATGCTCCACGGCCAGGTCGAGAGCGGCCGCCAGATCAATATCGATGTACCGCACAGGTATCCGATCATATGCCCGCAAGACCCGAGCTATCTGTTTGGCATCAATTCGATTGCGCTTGAACATCGCTGCCAGGGCGTTGCCAACCTCCCAATGAACAGAAGCCGGAGCCAAGAGATCCGCCCCACGGGTCAACCTAACGAGGGTACGTCGCTCTGGTTCGCTTGTGAGTGCAGCAATCATTACTGATGTATCAATGACCAGCTTCATATGGGCCTCACACTCGTACAATTGTACATATTGCCACATGTTTTGTCAAGTTCGATGTGAATCCAAATAGGCATAGCGTCGGCGTAACCTGCGGGCGCAGGCCGGCGCGGCGGGTGCACCGTAGCCAACATGACAGGCAAGACCGTCAGGTTCACGTTAGAACGCTATCCCCCTTCTGCTTCTAACTCCCTCTCAAGTCGTTCAGCCAAGAAGATCTTTATCAGCGATTGGTATGGTACATCCCGCTTGTTAGCCAGAAGCTTCAATTCCGCAAGCATAAGTTCTGGCAGGCGCAGAGAGATGGTCTTGAGCGACGGCTTCAGGTTCGGTAGGATAACTCGTCTTGCCCTGGACCAGTCAACATACTGAGTCGAATCCGCGTCAGCCCAGAACCGGCGCTCCCGATCCTCAGACTTGTATTTCGGGATCCTCTTCTTCTTGCTAGAGCTCATCAAACACCTTCCGTTCTCTACGATTCATGTCCCGGGCGGAGATGACCCGTATCCTCCTCTGACAGACCGTGAATACCACAAACAGCCTTCGCCCGGCATCAGTTACGCCGAGCGCATATTGCCGAACTTCCGACTTCGAGTGTTTCTCGTCCGCCCCTGCCACCAGAGGGTGGTTGAAGAAGACTTGCTCACATTCAGACGCCGAGACTCGATGTTTCTCCCAGTTCTTCAGGAGGTTGCCCTCGTCCCACTCAAACCCAATCCAATCTCTGAACGCGTGTGTGTCGCCCATATACTATGTATATTGTATCCATATACGCCTGTCAAGCGATTTCTTCAATAGGCGTTCTACGTTGCAACAAGCTGCGAGTGCGGCCGGCGGCAGCCGGGTTGGCGCGGAATTGGCTTTGCCGATTCAGTGACAAGAGCATTTGTCAGCTTCATTGAATTGTTGGACGGCCCCGACCGGTCAGGCCTCCTTGCTATCCGGCAGATCTCAATGGAAGGGTACGGATGCGGATCTGCCCCTCGGAAACGCTCATGATCGCACCCTTCTCGAGAATTGCTCTGTGGTGCTCTAGAATCTCACGGAGGTAATGATTGACCGAGTCCGGACTCATGTTGCGGAGTCGGAAGGTGATGACGCTGGGGAGGTTTGCCCCTGCAGAGGAAAGCAGCTCTCCGAACTCGAGATCGTGCGTAATCAGGATGCGCTCCTCCTCCCGAGCTTTGGCAAGGATGTCCGGGTCAGGAAGCCGCTCTAGGCCCTGATCTCTGAGATGTATCACATCCTGTCCCTGATCACGGAGAAATTGGCCCGACACCGGGGAGATGCCCATGTCCAAGAGAAATCGCATATCTAAGCAGTCTTAGCAGGATAAACGGTCTCCTCTGCTAGCCACGCCACGTACTGCAGTGATTCGCGGACATCATCAGGTTCGAGATCCGGGTAGGCGTCCAGAATATCCTCCACCGTCATACCATTTGCCACCAGGTTGACAACTAGGGACACAGTGATCCGCATGCCGCGGATGCACGCCCTACCTCCCATGACGTTCGTGTCAAACGTGATGCGATCAAAACCCAGCATTGCTCTCCCTCTCAGTCTCTCGAAGGATGTCCCGGAACTCGCTGCGTCCAGATTCTACCACTGCCCCTTATGTATGGGAACCCCCTTGTTGTCCGGCCAACGTTGCAATAAGCTGCAGGCGCAGGCCGGCGCGGCGGGTGCACCGCAGACGCCGTGACGGACAAGTCCTGCCAGGTTCACGCAGTGTTAGAGCTCATCAACTAGCCAGCTAGCTTCAGGACAGATACTTCCCGCTCAAGTCTGTCCTTCAGGCGATCCTTCTCGACCTCAAGATCGTAACGGGTCTGGAGATTCAACCAGAACCTATCTGACGTCCCAAAGTGTCTGGATAGTCTAAGTGCAGTGTCCGCCGTGATCGAGCGCTGTCCGTGCACAATCTCATTTATCCGCCGAGGAGACACGCTTATCTCCTTGGCGAGACGATACTGGCTGATTCCCAAAGGCTTAAGGAACTCCTCGAACAGGATCTCGCCGGGATGAACTGGGGGTAACTTCCTGCCACTCATGCAGATCCTCCTAATGGTAGTCCGTGATCTCCACCTCGTAGGCATTTCCTCGATCCCAGCGGAAGCAAATGCGCCACTGGTTATTGATCCGGATACTGTGATGTCCAGCCCGCTTCCCGGACAGCTTCTCCAGACGATTGCCCGGGTGCGACCTCAGATCACTCAACGATTCGGCAGCATCCAGCACCAGCAACTTGCGCAGTGCCGCGCGCTGCACGCTCGCTGAGTACCTCCGTGAGCGAAGCCGGTTGAATATCCTCTCAGTCTCGCGGTCGGCAAATGTCCGGATCATGACCATATATTAACGTGTCGCGCTAATAGCGTCAACCGTTATCTTCAGCTGGATCCTCAGCTGGATGTAACCTCCGGCGGAACGTGCGACAACCGAGCGAATTAGCCCGCTTGGCTGATTCACCTTCGAGCCACCCCATCCAGTGAAGCTGACTAATCCCTTGTACCCATAACGTCGAGCATCAGCTGCGGCCGCGTCCACCGTCCCGGCGGGCTGGCGCGCCGCGTGCTCCGCAGGCGGCGTGACGGCAGCGGTCGTCAGCTGTATGCGTTGTTAGCCGGATAGAACTCCCAGGCGCAGCCGGTGAGCGATGGTAGAACTTGCCGGCTCTGCTATTGCAGGTGGCCCCAAAACCTCCGGAAGTCGTCAAGGTAGCTCCGGCAGCCGTTGGTGATCTGCTCAACGGTGTAGGTCCGCCACCTCGGGTTCATAGCGGTTGACCGGGCCTGCGCGACATTGCGGTTGGTGATCCAATTCTCGATGTACGTCACGGGCTCGAACTGGCTCACCGGCTTCGTGTAGATCCATCCGTCGCAAAATTTCTGCAAAGTGAAGGGCTCATAACCATGCTTATAGACAGCATTGGAAATCGGCAGGTCCGCCAGGGGTGATTCTCCGACATCAAAGCCGACGGCGAACGGTCCCTGTTGTCTGGCCAGCATGAACGCATCGAGTCGGCCATCAGCGGGATGGGTGAATTCATCCGTGTAGCCGTTCGCATTGTTCCAGGGCGCGTGCAAGTATACCGTGACGACCCGAGGACCGAGCGCCTGACGGAGGTGGTTCCCGAAGCGCAACCCTCCAAACCCTATGAACCGACCCTCTTGCACGATCGGCTGCCGATATCCAGTAAAGGCATGATGGATGCCACAGTACGCGAGGACCTTGCCACCGCGCCGAACCTCCGCCAAGACCGGTTCGGCCCAATCGGCTTCGGTCTGAAGGCCGAAGACCCGCTGCAGAACCTCAGGGTTATCCCAATCGGCCTCGCTCTTGTAGTGACTGTAGTCGGCGCTGTTGTTCAGGCCTACGACTCGAAGGGCGGACGAGCCGACAGGCCGCTTGAGGTTCATGTGCCAGACGGCCTTGAGTATATCCACGTATTCCCGATAACCCCACGGCATGAATTGCCGGAAAAACACCTCGCGGGCCAGTTCCTCGTTCCATTCGGAATCAGTGACGACGGAGTCGATGATCGCCTGATCCGAACGTCTGGCGAACTCGATGGCCAGGACGTGAACGCCGACCTCTTGCAGGCGGGGCACCAAGGCCTGGACCAGTTCTACATCGTGCCGGATGCGGTGTTGCTCTCCCAAGAGTACAATGTCGTGGTCTCGAAACAACCCAAGAACATAGTCGATCGGCGCCTGGCCGTGCTGCTCAAGCCAGGTCTCAAGTTCAGCTTGTAATTCGGCAGAAAGAGCCGGAGGTGCGACGGTCTCGCTGCTTTCGCCGGCATCCCCCCTGCCCGCTTCTCGACTATCACACGCCGCCGCCAGAAGCCCCGTCGAGACGACGAGCACCGATAGAACGGAGATTGCCGACCCTCGGAGCACCTTGCTCAGTGATTCAGGCGAATATCTCCTTGTGCGCTTCCTCGAAATCAAAGTCATCCTCCTACGCAGACCTTCCGGCTAGCGTAAATTATACGGAGCTAGTTAAAGAGCATATGCCGCGAGGCTCGGCTGTATATGCAGGGCCTCGGCAGGTCGAGATCCCGCTCAACGCGCTGTCTATGTGTCTGTTAGCTGGCTGCCGATCTCCCGACAAACGGGGATATCCTGCATGAGTCTGCCGCATAACTAGATCTGTTGTAGTTTGATATAGGAACGCCGGATTCCCATGCTTTTCGACTGGGTGGAGTCGTGCTGAAATCGTGGCGGAAGTGGTCGCCTGGTAGGTCGAGGGTCCCACTTGTACGTTCTCCGGCTGAAATGTCGGTCCAAGGCGAATGTGACGCCATGATATGCGAGGAAAGAGGTGAAGTCAATCTCTACCAGCCCCTGCCGGTAGCAAGTGTTATTGGAGGCTCTATGGCCGTTGGGCTAACGGATTACCGGTCGCCAAGGGGAAGCTTCTACGAGCACAAAGGAGATGGGTCAACCCGCCAGAACACGGCCATCACAGGGATCCGATCACACTCAATGTGCCGCCGAACGGACGGCACCTCACCCCACCTTCAACACCGCGGCGCCGTTTATCTCGCTTTTCTTTAATAGAATAAGGGCGCTGTTGACCTCTTCCAGAGAAAACTCCTGCACCTCGGTCTTTACGGGGACCTCGCCGGCCAGCTTCAACAGCTCCTCGGCGTCCTTTCGGGTGCCGGCGGTCACGCTGCGCACGGTGCGCTCATCGTATATCAGCCCGTATTCCATCTCGGGTATGGGCGACATGAATATTGCGTTGATGGCCAGCGTCCCGCCCTTGTCCAGCGCCTTCAGCGCATCGCGGACGAGGTCGCCCACCGGCGCGAACATGATGGCGTTTGTGAGCACGCCGGGTTTTAGCTCCTTTACGGTGCCCGTCCATACGGCGCCCAGGCGCTCGGCAAGTTCCATGTGCTCACGACTTCTGGTGTAGACGTACACCTCGCAGTTCCAGTGGCGGGCGATCTGGATCGCTATGTGGGCCGAGGCCCCGAACCCGAAGAGCCCGAGCTTGCCGCCGGGCTCCACCTCGGACAGCCTCAGCGCCCTGTAGCCTATGATCCCGGCGCATAGGAGTGGGGCGGCCTTCGCGTCGCTGAAGTTAGGGGGTATGGGATAGGCGAAGTCCTCGGAGACAGTCACGTACTCGGCGTAGCCCCCGTCCACGTGGTAGCCCGTGAACTTCGCGTTCTCGCAGAGGTTCTCGAGACCCCTGCGGCAGTAGTCGCACTCCCCGCACGTGTGATTGAGCCAGGCCACGCCCACCCTGTCGCCTGTCTTGAACCTCGTTGCCCCCTCTCCCAAGGCTTCGACCCGGGCGACAATCTGATGGCCGGGCACGACGGGTAGCTTGGGCAGGTCCAGCTCGCCCTCGACCGTGTGTAGATCGGTGTGGCAAAGGCCACATGCCCCGATCTTGAGCAATATCTCACCCGGTCCCGGTTCGGGCCTCGCGATCTCGACTTTCTCGACGGACCTTTCGTTTACGGGCGCGGTGGACCTGAGGATCATTGCCTTCAAGGCGTTGCCTCCGGGATATGGGGTACCTGCGATTCTCCGGGGCCTTATGCTAAGATGGGATGCACCCCCCGTCAAGAAGCGGCTATAATCACGCCATATGCCGCCCGATGACCGTGCGCTCGTATTTCGAGGAGAAGGTGTGGACAGTTCCCCTTCCAGAGTGCCCGCCATATGGATGCTCGTGGTAGTCCTCCTGCTCGCCCTGAGAGGAATTGCCACTTTCGCCGCGCCCACCTGGGCCTGGGGGCTGGATTCTCTAGCGGACCTACACCCGCTGTGGTCGCTGCTTCTGATTCCGTTCGCCCTGCCGCTTCTCAGGGGGCCGACGCGCGCCGTAGGCAGGGCCGCCGCGAGGGTCGCGGCAGCGGGCGGGGTGGTGGCTCTTGCGTTCACAGGAGTCCTCGGGGCTCTTTTCCTTCTTTTCAGGTCTCGCAACTTCCTGCTCGGGGACAGCCTTCTCTACGTTCACGCCCTCAGCGAGGGCATCCAGATCGAGTCGGCCGGCCGCAGGGAGGCCGGGGCCACGCTCGTGGTCTCGGCGCTTCACTGGTCTTTGAGAAAGACGGCCCTAGGCGACAGCCACACTACATTCGTCGTGGCGAGCGTGGCGGCGGGCGCAGTCTACTTGCTTCTGGCTTTCGCGGTGGCAAGGCTTCTGGCCAAGTCGGCGCAGGGAGCGGCACTTGTCTTCGCATCGCTAGTTGCCCTGGGGTCCCTCCAGATCTTCTTCGGTCACGCGGAGTACTACAGCCTGGTGGCCGCATCGGGCATGTTCTATATCTACCTTTCGCTTCGCTGGATCCTAGGAAAGGGCAATCTTCTTCTACCTACACTAGCGCTGGTCGTGGCGCTCTTCGTCCATGTCATGAACGCGCTTCTGCTGCTCTCTTTCGTCTGGCTTCTGTATTGCGCCCTCAGGCTGAGGTTGCGCATTCAGGCGGCCGCGTCCGCGCTCCTGGTGCCGGCGTTGCTGGTCACGGTCGCGGCGATAATCGACTACCCGGAGGAGAGCTTCTTCGCGATCCTCTCGGGAGGCAAGCACGTGCTGCCTCTTTTCAGCTACGATCCCGACTTCTACGCTTACGGGCTGTTCGACATCGATCACTTGAGCGAGTTCGCAAACGAGCTTCTGCTGACCTCCCCCTGCCTGCCGCTTCTGGCCGTGGCCGCCTTGTGGGCGATCGGACGTCGAGGCAAAGTATCAAAGACCGACAGGGAGACCGGGCGAGAGCACCCGCAAGAGAGACCGTTGTCGAAGACCAGGCACAGGCCCGCGATACGGCCCGCCGAAGAGCCCGGCTTATGCCCGCACGCTGAGGAGAAGTTCCTGCTGTTCGCGGCCCTGGGCGCCGCGATCTTCAGCTTCATGGCGAACCCGGCTCTGGGGATGGCCCGCGACTGGGACATATTCGCGTTTCCTTTCATGGCGATAACCCTCTACGTCTCCACGGTCGCCGCGCGGAGACTGGACAAGCGGCGGCTTCTGTGGCTTTGCGGAGCGGTCGTGGTGATAGGCGGCCTGCACCTGGGGCTATACGTCGCGAACAACAGATCGCCCTCCGCGTATGTGTCCCGGTTCAGAAGGATAGCCATGGAGGAGGATCTTTTCACGGACACTCCACGCGCGGAGCTTTGGCGTTACCTGGGCTGGGAGGCCCTGAAGGCCGGCGACTTTGACCAGGCGAGAGAGGACTTGTTGCGCTCGGTCAGCGATCATCACACGCAGGTAAAAGCGTACAAGATGCTCGCCGTCCTCGAGATCGGCGAGCAGTTCGATTGGCTTGCCTCGCGGGAGGGCCAGGCCCGTCGCAGGACCCTGGAGATCGACTCGCAGGAGGGGATGATGGCGGAGGCCGCCCGCCTTGGTCTGATCCATTACTACAATACGGTGGCCCAGGGTGCCCCGAACAAGGTGCGGGCCCTTCTGGGCGCGGGGATAGCGGCGATCAAGGTCCAGGCGCCCGACTCGCTGATCGTGGACGCCTTCAAGCGGGCGGTCGAAACCGACCCGGAGGACCTGGAGGCACGCGCTTTCTGGGGAGACATGCTGCGCACTCACGGAAGGCTCGACGAGGCCGAGGTGCAGTACAACCGGGTCCTGAGCAGGCGAAGGTGGCAGGTCCGGGCCTTCATAGGAAGGGCCTGCGTCCTGGGGGCGCGCGGAGAGCCTGAGATGGCTTTCATCCTGGTGAGGGAGCTGCGCCGGCACTATCCGTGGTCGGTGGAGGCGCAGCAGTTCCTGCGCGACTGGCGTGAGGGAAAGCTCACGGAGCCCGACGATTTCCGGACGTTCTTCGTGACGCAGTGATGCGCGGGATCCGGCGTTTGTCCAGCCCCCAAGCCATCGGCGGGCGCTCGCCCGACCCCAAGCCGGCCGGCGGCCGGCCGCCGAGTAACTCACGCGCGCGGGGCCCAGCCCTCACCTGAGCATCGCCGCGGCGAGCTCCTTCAGCAGCTTGAAAGCGGCCATGGTCGCAAGGTCCGAGCTGTCGCGGCCCGGGTTCAGCTCCACTATGTCCGCCCCCACTATGGGCCCCGAAATTCCCTTAATAATGCGGATAACGTCACGGGTGGAGAGCCCGCCCGGTTCTGGATGAGCCACGCCCGGGGCGAAGCCCGGGTCGAGCACGTCCAGATCCAGTGAGACGTACACCGGCCCGTCGATCTTTACGGGTGCGCCCGACGCCATCTTATCTGCGGTTATCGTCTCCACCCCGAAGTGGTCCGCCTGCTCGCGCTGGTGCGGGTTGCCTGCCCTGATCCCCACCTGAACAAGGCGCCGGACGAGGTTCTCCTCCATGATCCTTGCGAAGGTGCATGCGTGCGACTTGCGGATCCCCTCGTACTCGTCGTACAGGTCGGGGTGCGCGTCGAGATGGAGCACGCTCAGCCCCCGGTGCGCTTTGGAGTAGGCCCTGAGGACGGGGTGCGTGATGGCGTGATCTCCCCCGATAGAAAGGACCCTGGCCCCTTTGCCAAGCAGCTCATCTATAGTCGTTTCGATTAGCTCTTCGATCTCTGCCACTGCGCCCAGCTCCAGGTCTCCGATGTCGCGGAAGCGCGGCTGAGAGTCGAGATCGGTCCCGTCCTCTGAGCACATGTTCGAGGATCCGCCGAGCATCACCCGGCGGATCCGGGCCGGGGCCTCCGCGGCGCCGCGCTGGAAAGACGATCGCACGTCGGTGGGCACCCCGAGCAGCACGACCGCTTCCTGGCCGAGATTCTTCAACGATCCGGTAATGTCCGCCACCGCGCGTTTCTCCTTCAGCTTCTAAGATATGATGCGCCGTTTGCGTCCAGGATGGCGCCGGTCATGTACTCCGAGCCCTCGGAGGCGAGGAACACCGCAGCGCGCGCTATCTCCTGCGGCGTGGCGACTCGGTTCAACGGGCTCTGGGCCCTGATCGCGTCGCCCTCCGGCCCGCGCAGGGCGTTCATCGTCATATCCGTCTCCACGTATCCGGGCGCGATCACGGTCACGTACACTTTGTGAGGAGCGAGGGCCTGCGCCAGGGACTGGCTGAGCGCATTCAGCCCGGCCTTGCTCGCGCCGTAGGCCGGAGTGTCCGGCTCCCCGCGGAACGCCCCCCGCGATGAGATATTGACGATCCGCCCGCCGCCTCTTTCTATCATGTGTCTGGCCGCCCAGAAAGATAGATGCGCGGGTCCCAGCAGGTTTATACCGATAGTGTCCCGCCAGTTCTTGAGCCAGTCCTCGTAGTCGATCTCCGCTATGGGCGCGTGCGGCTCGTAGATGCCGGCGTTGTTCACCAGGACGTCTACCTTCCCAAGCCTTTCGATCACCAGATCCACCAGAGACCTGCAATTGTCCGGCTCGGTCAGATCGGCCCCGAAGGCCCCGTGCGGGCCGCCGGGGAGCGTCGTCAAGGTCTGCTCGGCCGCGGCCTTGTTTACGTTGAAGTGGGCGGCGACGCCCGCCCCCTCGGCCGCGAACGCCCGGGCTATCGCGCTTCCTATGCCCCTTGAGCCGCCCGTCACGAGAACAACTTTGTCTTTGAACTTCATAGTTTCCCGGCCCTTATCCATACTCTCCTCGATGTATGTCACTTGGCGGCACGGCGCCCGCGGACTGGACGTTTATCCGTTTTCTTGAATGAGAATAGAGGAGCCGCCGGACCGCCTCAAGGGCAAACCACCGGCGGCCTAGCCCCGCAGGCGCGGCTGGGGGCCCCGCTTGAGGCCCTTGGACATCTGGGAGAAGAGCGTGAGCGCGGGGCGAAGGGGATCTATCTCGCCGGTTCGAAGCCTCAGGCCGAACTTCCTCTTTCCGTACAGCTCGACCGGAAGCGAGACGTCCGAGAGAAGCAGCTCCACCTCGTTCCTGGTGAACTTCCTCGCGCCCTCCGCCTCGACCATCCCCCTCCTGACCGAGAGGTATCCCATACGCGCCTCGCCGGCCAGGATCCTCACCCGCCTGAGATCGAGAAGGGCCCTTGCCTGGCTCGGAAGCTCGCCGAAGCGGTCGGCCAGCTCCCCCTCCAGCGAATCCACCTCCACTATGGAAATTGTCTCGGCGAGCCGCTTGTACAGGTTCACTTTCTCGCCGCCGTCGGCCACGTAATCGTCGGGCAGGTACGCGTCGAGATCGGTCACCATCTTGGGTATGGCGACTATCTCCACCTCCTCGCCCTTTATCTCCCTGACGGCCTCCTCCAGGAGCTTGCAGTACATGTCGAAGCCCACGCTCCATAGAAAACCGTGCTGCTCGGGCCCGAGCAAGTTCCCCGCTCCTCTTATCTCGAGATCCCTCAAGGCTATCTTGAAGCCGGAGCCCAGATCCTCGAACTCCTCGAGCACGCGCAGCCTCTTCGTCGCTTCCTCGCTTATGGCCCTTCGGGGAGGCACCAGCAGGTAGGCGTGGGCCTTCACGTGCGAGCGGCCAACCCTTCCCCTCAGCTGGTAGAGCTGAGCCAGGCCGAACCTGTCGGCCCTGTTTATCACAATCGTGTTGACGTTGGGCATGTCCAGGCCGGACTCGACTATCATGCTGGACACGAGCACGTCGAACGTCCTGTTCATGAAGTCCAGCATGACGGACTCGAGCGCCCTCTCGCTCATCTGCCCGTGCGCCACCGCTATCCTCACCTGTGGGACCAACCTGGCCAGAAAGATCGCCATCGCGTCTATGGACCGGACCCAGTTATGGATGAAGAAGCACTGGCCGCCGCGGTCGACCTCGCGCAGTATCGCGTCGGCTATTATCTCCTCGTTGAAGTCGAGTATCTCCGTGTGAATCGGGAAGCGGCCCTTGGGCGGCGTATTGATCACCGACATGTCCCTGGCGTTCATAAGTGACATGTGCAGTGTGCGCGGAATGGGCGTGGCGGTCATGGTCAGCACATCCGCGAGGGCCTTCATGCCCCTTATCTTCTCCTTGTGGGCGACGCCGAAACGCTGCTCCTCGTCTATCACCACCAGTCCGAGGTCTTTGAACTCGACGTCCTTCTGTAGAAGGCGGTGGGTGCCTATCACTATGTCCACCTGTCCGGCCTTCAGCGCCTCTGTAGTCTTTCGCTGCCGGGCCCTCGTCTTGAACCTGCTCAGAACCTCGATACGAATGGGAAACCGCTCCATGCGCTCCCTGAAGGTGGACAGATGCTGCTCCGCCAACACCGTTGTGGGCACAAGCACGGCGACCTGCTTGCCTCCGGTAACCGCTTTGAAGGCCGCCCTGACCGCAAGCTCCGTCTTGCCGTATCCCACATCGCCGCAGACGAGTCTGTCCATCGGCTTGTCCGACTCCATGTCCTTCTTGATCTCCGCGGCCGCCCAGGCCTGGTCGGGCGTCTCCTCGTACTGGAACGAGCTCTCCAGCTCCGACTGCCATGTAGTGTCCGGCGGAAAGGCGTGCCCGGGACGGGCCTTTCGAACCGCGTAGGCCCTTATGAGCTGCTCGGCCATGTCCTTGACCGCCTTCTTCACCCGCGCCTTGGTGCGCGACCAGGCGGCCGTGCCGAGCCGGTTCATGTTGGGGGCCCGGCCCTCCTCGGCCACGTACTTCTGAATGAGATGAAGCTGGTCCGCCGGCAGAAAGAGCCTGTCGCCCAGCGCGTAGTCGATGTGCAGGCAATCGGTCTCGTGCCCGTCCACGACTATCCTTCTGAGCCCTCTGTAGACGCCTATCCCGTGATCGACGTGGACGACGTAGTTTCCCGGCTGAAGCGACATGAGCTGCTTGACCGGCACGCCGGGCGCGGCCGCGCGGCGGCGGCGGCGCCTGCGGAATCTCTCAAAGATCTGATGGTCGGTCAGCAAGGCGAATCCGGCCTCGGGGAAAGAGAACCCCTGGCTTATCACGCCCACCTCGAAGGTCGCCGGGACCCGCCCGAGGATCTCCTCGAGCCTGTCCTTTTGCCCAGTGTTGTCGCACAGCACATGCGTGGACATGCCCTGCTCGTGCAGCCGATCGAGGTATCCCCTCAGCGAGTCCATGCTTCTCGCCACCGGCTCCTGCGCGGAGGCGCCCAGCCTGATGACCGAGCCGGGCTGCTCCCGGCCCCGGCCCCGGGGCTCCTTCTTTTGAGACGGCTCCGCCGGCCGCCCGCCCGGCCGCTCCGCCGGTGTAGCGGCCGGGTCCCGAGTACGCTCCGGCGAACGCTCCGGCACGGATCGCTCTTCGGAGGACCGCGGCAAGGAGAAGGCCTGAGACGTTACCAGGGAGAGCACCTCCAACCCGCCCAGGGAAAGGAGGCGCTCTTCGACCTCGCCGGCGGACGAAAAGAGCTCCCGCGGGGGGTAGGGAAGCGGAAAAGGCGGCTCGAAGCTCCTGTCGAGGAACTTGTTTATCTCGCCGTGCCTGTCCTCTAAGGCGGTCTCGATCCCCGGCGGATCTACCCTGACCACCACAGCGTCATGCGGTATGTATGAAAGCGGATGGGTCAACGACTGGTCGTAGAGGCCGGCCAGCCATTCGACTCCTTCGAAGTAGACGTTGTGCCTTACAGTGTCGGCCAGGGCCGACATAGGCTCCTCCTCGAGCCCTTCGAGGTAATCGGCCGCCGCCTCCACTCGCCCGGGATCGAGAACGAGCTCGTGCGTCGGCAGGATCACGGCCTCGTCCAGCGACCGCACGGATCGCTGCGACACGGGATCGAATTCCCTCACCGACTCGACGGCCTCCGGGCCGAACTCAATGCGCAAAGGGTTCTCGCGGCCGTAGGTGAAGACGTCGATGATGCCGCCTCTTCTGCTCCAATCTCCGTAGGCATCCACGGCGGGCACCCTGCTGTAGCCGAGATATCCCAGCCGCCCGGCCAGAGTCTCGGGGTCCAGCTCAAGGCCCACCTTGACTTCCACCACGGCCTCTCTCATGACCTTGGGCGAGGGGACCTTCCGCAAAAGGGCGCGGGCCGGCGCCACAAGGACCGCCGCGTCGCCGTTCACGGCAAGCGCGGCGAGGGACGCAAGCCTGGCGTTTCGAAGCGAGGAAGGCCAGGAATGGATTGTGAGCGAGTGATCTTCTTCGGGGAAAAAGAGTACCCTGTCCCCTCCGAGGAAGAACTCCAGGTCGTCGCGCGCGGCCTCGGCTTGCTGCAAATCCGGGCAAAGAACGACCACCGTCTTGTCGAGCCTTGCGCGCAGATAAGCGGCGAGCATGTGCCGCAGCGATCCGGGCGCCCCCGAGATCATGCAGCCCCGGGCCGCTTCTGCGGCGTCACCGGGCTCGCGCCCCCGTGCCGCCCCGGCGGCCGCGCCGCCGGGGGAGCCGTCACGGCCGCCGGGGGATCCCTTTGCACCATCGCGGAAGCCAACCGCCCCTTCCGACAGGAGAGAGACTATGCGCCCGACCGCGGGCGAGGAGTCGAGGTACCGCAGATAAGAACTGCCGATTCCACTGAAACCGGCAGGGGCCTTTCGATAATCGCTTCTCGTTTCCATTTTTCCAGTGTTGAGCTTTACCTCAGCCCTCCGGCTTGAGGGCGATCTTCGCCACCGGCGCGGCGGCGGCCTTCGCCAAGCGCCGGCTCAGGAACTTCTCCGCCTCAGCCCTCCAGCTTGCGCCCTCGCCCTACGAAAAGCTCCGCGCCTAACAGGAAGATGACCGCGAAAATACCCAGCCTCCAGACCTCCCGGCCTACCCGGGCCTCGGACACCTGCCTCTCCAGGCTCTCGTCTCCGGCGAACAACTTCATCTGTTCCGGGGGAATAAAGCTCTCCAGATCTTCCACCGTCGCCGGCCTGAGGTCCGACTCGGCCGGATCGGGATTCACCGCGAACACGCCCAGCGTGTCGCCGCCGGAGACGAACATGTGCACTCCCACGTCCTCGACGTTTTCCACGCGGAGCAAGACCTTGCTTCCGACTTTCCGTGGAGTCACCGGGCTCACCACGCCCGCGGGGTTCAGGTGAAACACCTCCGCCCCCTCCCACTCGGCGCTTACGAGTCTCTCTATGGAAGAGCCGACCCGGTTGTCCACCTTGGCCATGAGCTCGCCGCGGGCGGCGAAGGCGACCATCTGATGCAGAAGCGGCAGAAAAGCCCCGCTGCTCGGCAGGTTGTTCCACCTCGTATCGCTCGAGCTGGCAAAGAGTATCACGCCTTCAGACTCCACCAGGGCCGGCAGGCCGTCGCTGAAGCTCGCCAGCACGCGCGCCCCTTCGTCCACCTTGAGCCGCGCCACCTTGCTGAACTTAGCTCTCGTGAGTCTCTGCCCCGCGGCCGCGGGGAAGCCTTCGAAGATAGGGTGGCCGGCGGCGCTCAGCACCAGCGACGCGTAGCCGGCGTCGGGGCCCACCGCGCCCTTTGTACCGAGAATGGACACGGGGATTACGCCGGGGAAAAGGTGCTCGTTGTAGTATCGTGCATCGATCCTGTCCCCCAGGAATACGATCAGTCCTCCGCCGGAGGCCAAAAGGCTCTTGAGCGCGCTGACCGAAAGCTCCGAGACCCTGCCCACATTGCACAGTATCACCGCGTCGTACGAAGTGAGGTCCATTCCGGTAAGCTCGGAAGGCCCCACCACGGTCGGCTCGAACGGGCTCTGCACGGATCCGCCGGGCGCGAGCGCAAGCCGCACGTACTCGGCGTCGCCCTCGCCTTCTCCGGCCATCAGTCCGGCCCCGTCCACTACGAGCACCTTGACCTTGATCGCGGAAGGGGCCGCGAAGTACCGGTTGTCGTCCGCGGTAAGGGCGTCGTCTCTGACGTAGGCCGAGCCCCATGCGCCTCTCTTGTCGCCCAGCGGTACCGTCACCGCCCCCAGGTGCCCCTCGCCCAGGACGACGAACCCCTCGCCGGCCTCGTCGCCCTCCATTGTGACTGTCACGGGCAGCTCGCCCAGCGACTCCCCGGTGTAGTTGGACACCGTCACCCTCACCCTGCGCTGTTGCCCGGGGGAGAGCCCGCGCATAAGCTCCACCGAACGCATCCCCACGTTGGGCACGCCCTCGCTCACCCCCACGCAGTAGATCCTTATGTCTTCGGGGATATCGAGGGGCTCGTTCCCGGCCGCGCCCCACGCGGACCTTTGAAGATCCGATATCAGGAATATCTCCTTGTTCAGCTTCTTCGAGCTCTCCATTAGAAGGGCCGCCCTGCGGATCGCCCTCTTGAAGTCTGTGCCTCGCAAGGTCGCCTCCGCGCCGCGTATCTCCCGCCTCAGCCTTCCCCTGTCGCTCACCGCGCCCTCGAACCGCGGCATCGGGCTGTCCGCCACCAGAACGAGATAGGCCTCGTCCTCTTCGCCCATCAAGTCCACGACCTCCTGGGCCCTGGCCGCGGCCACGTCGAAGAGCGTGCGGCCCTCGGTGGGCTCCGCCATCATGCTGTAGCTTGCGTCGAGCAGTATGCACATCGAGCTGCTCGCGAGACCGCTGGTGGCGAAGGCCCCGCCCCTCAGAGCGGGCCTTCCCATGGCCAGTGCCAGCATGGACACCGCCGCTATCCTGAGGATCAGGACCAGGGCCTGCCGCAGCTTCACCCTTCTTATCTGGCGGCGGTTTATCTCACGCAGGAACCGGACGGAGCTGAACTCGACCCGTTTACCCCTTCTCCTGCTGAAAAGGTGAATGATGATGGGCATGGCGGCCGCCGCCAGCCCAGCGAGGAATATAGCGTTGAGAAAGGTCAAACCAGGCATATTCTATCAGTGCAACCTCTGCCGCTTCTCCAGATACCGCAGGAGAGCGACGTCGAACGGCGTAGTCGTGCTGGAAAGTGCATAGTCTATCTTGTGCTCGCCGCACATCTTCCTGTAAAAGCCCGTCCACTCATCGAGCCTTCGCCTGTACTCGGCGCCGATCTCCCAGGGCTGGGTCTCTATCTGCTCTCCCGACTCGATGTCAACAAACGCTCCTTCTTTCTCGAAGGGAAACTCTATCTCCGCCTTGTCCAGCAGGTGAAACACTATGACCTCGTGCTTCCTGTGGCGGAAGTGCTTCAGCCCGGCGAGCGCCTTTTCGGGCGAGTCCATGAGATCCGATATCAGTATCACAAGCCCCCGCTTGCGCACGCGCTCGGCGAGCTGGTGGAGGCAGCCGCTGACGTCCGTGCCCCGTCCCGGCTCTATCCCCCTGAGCTCGGTCAGGAGGGTTCTGAGGTGCGACCGGGCGGAGCGGGGGCCCACGTAGGTGTCTATCCTGTCCGAGAAAAGCAGAAGCCCCACGGCGTCCTGCTGTCCCAGCATGAGATAAGACAGGGCGGCCGCCAGGTTGACCCCGTAGTCCAGCTTGCTCAACGGGCTTCCCTCGGAGCGATAGGTCATCGACCGGCTCGTGTCCAGAATAATGTATGCCCTCAGGTTTGTCTCTTCTTCGTACTCCTTGACGTAGAAGCGATCCGACTTGGCGTAGACCTTCCAGTCGATGCTCTTCAGCGGGTCCCCCGGCATGTACTGCCTGTGCTCCGCGAACTCGACGCTGAACCCGTGGTAGGGGCTCCTGTGCAGACCCGACTTGAAGCCCTCGACCACCAGCCTCGCGGCCAGGTCCAACCGGGACAGCCTCGATATGACCCGGGGGTCGAGGAAACTCCTCCTGTCGTCTTTAGATACTCGTGTACGTCGAGCCAAACGGCATTCCTTTCTCCGGGAGAGGCCCTACCCACGCCAACCAGCGCCGGTGGCGGCGGCATCCCCTGCCGCGCCCCTCCGGCTGCCCCACTGCGGCGCCGGGCGTTCCGGCGGAGCGCTACTTCTCGTCTTCCGGAACGGCCTCGACGAGCTGCCTGACGATGTCAACGGTGTCCACGCCGTCGGCTTCCGCGCTGAAGTTGGCGACGATCCTGTGCCTCATGACAGCCTCGGCCACGGCGCGGACGTCGTCGCAAGTGGGGGTGTACCTGCCCAGCAGGGCCGCCCTGGTCTTCGCGCCCAGGATCAGAAACTGCGACGCCCTGGGCCCGGCGCCCCAGCCCACGTAGTCGTTTATGAACTTGAGACCGTTCGTTTCGCCCGGCCTCGTGCCGCGGGCCAGTCTCACGGCGTACTTCACGACGAAATCGGAAACGGGTATACGCCTGACCGTCCGTTGGAGATCGAGTATCTCCTCCGCCTTCATGACCGCGTTCAATTCCGCGAGATATCCCGTGGTCGTGCTCGATACTATGTGGGCCTCCTCGTCCGAGCCGGGATAGTCCACGTAGATATTGAACATGAATCGGTCGAGCTGCGCCTCGGGCAGCGGGTACGTGCCCTCCAGCTCTATCGGGTTCTGTGTCGCGAGCACGAAGAAAGGAAGATCCAGCTTGAAGGTCTCGCCCCCGGCGGTCACCTCCTTCTCCTGCATCGCCTGTAGGAGGGCCGCCTGCGTTTTGGGCGGGGTCCTGTTTATCTCGTCCGCGAGAATGACGTTGGCGAACACCGGCCCCTTCAAGAACTTGAACATGCGCTTTCCGGAGGCGGGGTCCTCTTCCAAAATATCCGTCCCCGTGATATCGGAGGGCATCAGATCGGGGGTGAACTGGATGCGGTTGAACTTTAGCTGCAAGGCCTTCGCCACACTGCTTATGAGAAGCGTCTTGGCAAGACCGGGCACCCCGACGAGCAGGCAGTGTCCGTCGGCGAACAACGCAATCAACAGGTCCTCGATCACTTTGTCCTGGCCGATTATTACCTTGTGTATCTCCGACAGGATCTTCTCCCTGCCGTTCTTGAGCTTCTCCAGCGCCTCGAGGTCCTTGCTTCCCACTTCAACCTGCTCCTGGCTCACCTGATCCTCCTCCGGGGTTTCAATTCACTGAGCCGGCTCGGGCACCGGCCCAAATTTCGTCACATCCTAAGTGCAATTCCTGCATGCCTTGATAGAAAAAGTGTTATGATTTCGCGACACACTCCCAACACACAAAAACAAATTGTATTGCCGCGCCGCACTCGACTATGATAACATGAATCTTGGCCTGGACGGAGCCTCAGATGCGAGGCGGATGCGGTTCGCGCGTGCCGGCTGTCCAGGTCCGGCAAACCGGCGTCGAAGGACGGTAAGGTTCGCCGGAACGCTTCATTTGATTCGAAGAACTTGATTGATTGATGCCCGGGTCGTGGCGATGCTTTCGGACGAGGGGCGAAAGTGTCACCTGAGGGAGGCTTGCCTCCTTCGCCCGGGCATTTTACTATCTAGCCGCGCATATCACCTTACAGGAGAACCTCCCGTTCCAATGACCCAAGCGCATTGCCGAGAGGCGCCGCATGTGGAATAGAAGTCGTCTCCATACAGGGGCGGCCTGCACAAAGGTGGGGTTGGGCACCAACGTGGGCCTGACGGCCCTCAAACTGTGGGCCGGGTTTGTAGCCGGAAGCCAGGCCCTCGTGGCGGACGGCGTCAACTCACTGGCGGACGTCGTGGTCTCAGCCGCCGTCTACCTGGGCTACAAGATCTCAAGGGAGCCGGCCGACAAGGACCACCCCTACGGCCACGGAAACGCCGAGACGATAGCCGGGCTCGCCGTCAGCGTCGGGGTGGTGGCCACGGGCGGGCTCATAGCCTATAACGCCGCAAGATCTTTGTTGGCTGGGGTTTCCGAGCCTCCGGAGAGAATCGCCCTGTACGCCGCGGCGGCCTCCATCGTGATAAAGGAGATCCTTTACCGCTATACCTCGTCGGTCGCCGAGGCGGAACACAGCCCTGGGCTCAGAGCCAGCGCCAGGGACTACCGCTCGGACGTGCTCGCGTCGAGCGCCGCCTTCTTCGGCATAGCCGGGGCCCGCCTGGGCATGCCCTATCTCGATCCCGTCGCGGGTCTGATCATCGCCGCCATAATCGTGAAGCTGGGCATATCTCTACTCATGGAGAACGTTCATATCCTGATGGCCGGTGCACCCACTCCCGATATCACGGAAGACATCCTCTCGACGGTCAAGCGTTTCGATGAGATAAAGAGCGTGCCCAGGGTAAGGGTCCAGCGCCTGGGCGCAAAGTACGTGGTCAATCTGGATATAGCAATCGACGGCAGCCTCACCGTCGATCAGGCGCACGGCATAGCAGTTCAGGTGAGAGACCTCTGCCTCAAAGAGCACGAGCACCTGTCCGAGGTGATCATCCACGTCGATCCGCACGTCGAGTAGGAGCGCGGCTTCTACCGGGATTGTGCTTCAACAAGCGCGGAAAGGGATATCTCCATGGCGGAGGTCGGCATCGCGATGCCCCATCTCTCCAGGACCTCGGGGTGAATCTCGCCGATCACGCCTACCGCCGCAGGCGCCCCCGCGCTCCGGGCCGAGCCGCGGTCCGCGATCACGATCTTCCCCGCGCGTCCCTCCAGATAAGTGGGGCCGGACGTCGGCTCCAGACTGTAGCCTACGTCGAGATAGTAGAGCAACGCGTCAAGATAGCTGTGCAGCTCCGAGAATGACGACCTGGGATGGGACAGGCAGGCCGCCAGGTTTACGGCCGTCATGGTGTCCCGCACTTCCTCACTCACGACTTTCGCGATCTCGCCCACCTCGAACACCCTGTGCGGATACGGAGTCTTGGAGCTGACGGCCTCGACGTTGAGAAGCGACGGGAGCAAAGAATTCCTCAGGATCGAGTAAAGCTCCGACATCACGTTGTCTATCTCGACGAGCTCGCCTTCGACCGAGCCTTCGAGGCGCATCTTGCGGACGAGAGCGTCGCGAGAGCTTAGAACGGGGGATAGGCTCTCCTGAAAGCCCGCCCCTATCATCAGGTCCCTCACGCGGCGGTTGAGCTCCTCAATGTACGACGATTTGCCGACGGTGAACTTCTCGGGCATTATCGGCTCGAAGGTCCCGTAGCCGCGGCTGATCGCGACGTCCTCGACTATGTCCACCGGGTGCAGGAGATCGTCGCGGAAAGGTTGCGGCAGAACTTCTATGCTGCGCCGTCCCCTGCCGACGCCCTTTACTCTTCTGTGACCCATATCGTCGAGGAGCCGCCTCACATGGCTGACCTCGAGCTCGACGCCCAGGGTCTTTGCGATAAACGACATATCCACCCTGCACGGCTCCCTGAAATCGTATGGAGCAGGGACCTCGCGCCCGAGCGGGGTCTCGTAGGGATAGACCGTCGTGACGGGCACGATGCGACCACCTCTGTCCGCGAAGTCAGCGGCCATTATATTGGCCGCGAGCATGACCACCTTCTGATCCTTTCCGGTAACGTCAATGAAGAAGTCGGTGTCAGCCGGGCTGACCTCGCCCAGATCGCGGCAGTTGATGACGGGGGGCATGGATATGACCTTTCCCCCGGAGTCGGTCAGGAACGGGAAGTACTTCTCCGATTGTATGATGCCACCGTACTGCCTGCCCGTGGGGTGATCTTCGATTATCTTTCGCAACGTCAGCGGGGAATCCATATCCAGGGGCACAAAGCTGTCCGCGTCCGGATCGCCCGCGCGGTAGTGGATCGGAAACTTCATGACGGACGCCCTGGAGAGCCCTATCGCCGCGACCGCCCTCTTGCGGCCCAGGTTCTCCGCGAGCTTGTCCTCGCATTCTATGACCTGCGCCAGGAGCTCTTCGCTCAGCTCGACTCCCCGCACCCTGAAGCACGAGATGAAAGGCCTTATGCCTTCCAGGCGATCGTCGACAATCACCCTGTGCCTGTTGGCCGCCGCCCCGGGGCGCTTGGTGTAGAACCTGTAGTTGTCCCCCTTGCCCAGCCTCTTGCTGCGAAGCTGCCTGGCCAGCCCCTCGGCCGACCAAAGGTCCGGCCTGTTGGTGTCGTTCAGCTCGAGCTTCAGCTCGTCGGTGTCGGGGTTGTAGCCTTTTATCTCGCCCTTCGCGATGAGAAGCGCGCTCTCGAGCTCATCAAGGGTGTGCTCCTTCCCTGCGAGATTGTCTATGTCGCTTTTCAGTACGTTGATAGTCGGCAAGCCGCTTACCTACTTTCGTGCCTTATTTTCTATCGATCCGCCCCGCGACGACTTTGCTGCCGGCATCTTAACGCGCGGCGCCGTGGCACGCGTCGTCTCCCTCAGGGCCCTTTACCCGCCCTCGGCCGCCGCCGCTTGCTCTACCACCGCCACTTGCCCTGGGTTCTCATGAAATCCAGGTCCGGTGAGAAAAGCCGGCGGATGTCCCTTATGCCCAGCGCGTTCATGGCCATCCTGTCGATACCCAGGCCCCAGGCTATCACCGGCACCTCGACGTTGAGCGGGAGCACGACCTCGGGCCGGAAAAGACCGGCGCCGCCGAGCTCCATCCATCCGATCTCGGAGTGGTTTATGTGTAGCTCCACGCTGGGCTCCGTGAAGGGGAAGTAGGCCGGCGCGAACCGCACCTCCTCCGCGTGCGCGACCTCCTCCGCGAAGAGCTTCAGCAAGCCGAGAAGGTGCCGGAAGTTTATCTCCTCGCCCAGCACGATCCCCTCTATCTGATAGAAGTCGCTCAAGTGAGTGGCGTCCACCTGCTCGTACCTGAAGCACCTTGCGATGGCGAAGTACTTTCCGGGCACATTGGGGCCTCCGGCCAGCGTCCTGGCTGAAAGAGAGGTGCCCTGGCTGCGCAGCACCAGCCGCCTCGCCCTCTCCGGATCGAACTTGTAGCCCCAGCCCTTGCTTCCGGTGCGCCAGCCGTCCTCGTGAGCGCGGGCCACTTGAGAGCCGAAGAGGTCGTCGACGGCTCCCCCCTCGGACGGGTTCTTAACGTAGTAGACGTCGTGTATGTCCCTGGCGGAATGGAACTGGGGCATGAAGAGGGCGTCCATGTTCCAGAACTCGTTCTCCACGAGAGGGCCTCTCATCTCCTCGAAGCCCAGCGCAAGGAACTTGTCCCTGACGAAATCCAGAAACCCCATGTAGGGGTGCCTCTTGCCCAAGACGGCGCGCGGCGGCTGAAGCCCTATGTTGTATCCGCGCACCTTCTTGTCCCGCCAGCTCCCGTCGGCGAGCATCTCCGCGGTAATCTGCGAGATCTCCCGCGAGTCGGCCCTGTCCTGCACCTTGGAGGCGAGATCGCGTCCCGCGCCTGTCAGCTCGTACCGGACCGAGACGCGCTCATCCACCCTGAAAAGCCCCTTGGCCTTGCCTCGCTTTCTGGAATGCGCCTGGACGATGTCGCGATCGTCGGGATCGAGCGCATCCAGCTCCACCTCTCCTTCGGATGAGAGCTTCTCGAGAAGCCTCTGTGCGGCGTCGAATTGCGCCGCGGCCGCGCGGTCCTTCAAGACGAGCCGCCCGCCGGATACGATGTCCACGGCGCCGCAGTTCTTCAGAGCGCCTAAAGCCGCGCCCACATCGTCCTGCCGGTAGGAGTCATCGATCTTGAGCGCGGCGACGCTCACCGGCCGGCCGCCTTCCAGGGCCTTCAAGATCCTGAGCTCGGGCAGTCCGGCGGAGGCGCATCTCGCGCCCTGCTCGTTGAGCGAGACCAAAGTGGTGGCGGTCCTGTCCGTCTCGACGATGAGCTTTCTCGCAAGCAGCCATTGGAGCGCCGTCCTGGCGTGCGCCTCATCCATCGACGCCCGGGCGACAAGGGCCGATTCCGATAACGAGCCCGGCTCCATTTCGAGCGCAGCCTTCAGCGTCTTGACCTCGAGGGGATGCAGCGAGTTCTGCAGTGCCGGCGGGAGACCGGAAGTCTCGTCGTCCTTGATATTGGGATCTTCCACTTGGTCAATACCCTCTTCGATCGACGCCTTGCGCGGCCTGGGCCGGAGGCGGCGCGACCCGGCGACGAAACGATCGGATTGAGGCCGGCCTTCGCGCCCGCGCCTATCGGCGAATAGAGCGGCTCCGGGCGAGGTCGCGGCTCAAAGGGGCCGGGGCGCGGCGTATCAAGAGCCCCAAAAACTCATAACCTCGAATAATCCAACGAATTAGCTCAGGGGAGTCTAGCACTGGGCGGCCGCCGTGTCAACGCAGCGCGCGCCCGAGTAGTGTCCTGATTCGGCAATGCGGAAATAGCTTGCCCCCAGGTTCTGTGGAGGCCCCGTCCTACGTTGAGCGGCACAACCACAGTCTGAGAATGTGCTGCCGGTGGTTCACGGGCTTAACCAACGCATTCAGCAAGAAGCTGGAGAACCCGAAAGCCGCTCTGGGACTCTACTTTTTCTGGTATAACTCCGTGCGCATACACAGAAGCTTGCGTGTGATTCCCGCAATGGAGGCGGGAATCACAGATCGGGCGTGGGGCTTGAAGACGTCCTCTCCAACCGAGGATGAAGATGCCCTGATGATTGAGTTGATTGGCATAGTTGAAAACCGCTGAGACTGTTGTGTTCATACGCCGCTTCGCAGCCGCAAAATCGCCGCAGTGGCCAATTCTTTAGCGAGATGCATCCGTTTTGCCTTCTCCTTGGGCCAGTCTGAAATATTGGCGTGGCGAGGAGGATCGTCATCAAGTTCAAGAGACAGCCCTGCCTCAAGAACGGCATCCGACTCGATCTCAGCATGTCCATGGAGATTCCTCCCCCTTCGCCCCACAACAAGCTCGTCCCCAAGTTCCCATATTCTCTCCATAGAAAGGCCAGCCACCCTAAAGACCGACGTAGCGCCATTGTTGGGCAGAAAGGCGCGAGCCTTCACGCAACGTTTCTTAGGGCTGTAATGAGATCTACTGAACAGATATCTTGCCAGTGGCTCGTGCTCAGAGTTACGCATGGTAGTAGAGGTCGTTGGCTATCTAAGCCGAGAAAGATGTTCAAGGATCGCACGTGGAATCTCATCTTCAAAATGCTCTACGCCGTATACTCGCGCTTGTCCAAAGCGCGCAGCGAAGGTCAACTCATCGTTCGGACCAATACTAATGGTAACCGATGAATTCCCTTCACCATACCAATCAAGCGAAACCTCCCCATCCGGATCAATCCCAATCTCTAAGTTCAACAGACTCATAGGGAGGGCTTTGATGAACTTTACGGCATTAACAAACGAGTGAAAATCCACTTCTTTGCCGCCATAGCCATCCCAATCACTCTCCAATGATCCGCTCACAACAGACTCCAGCTCCCTTAGTGCAACGCGATACGGTTCCAGGTAAATTACTCCTGGGTCATCAAGCCGATTTGCGTACCACGTGGCCTTACCTTCGAGATCTGATGCTTCTTGACTCCAGCCAGAGCTGGTGAAAGACGAGGCTGTTGGTTCATCGTCCAAAACTGCAGTTGTCATTGATACATCCCCGCTGTCTTTTCTGTTACATAGTTGAAGAAAATCTGGTTCTTGAGCGCGTGCAGGCTCTCAAATACATCTTCCAGTTTGTCACCCCTAGGCTCATAGTCGCGCTCGGAGTAGACATCAATATCCAGCAAGAAAACAATCAGTCTTTCCGCAGACCTCGGCTCAAGAGCCTGAATAATGTTCGCTGATAGCTTCGCATCCTCGTCACTAACAACGATCCTCTTGAAGTAGTTCGACATCTGTCTGGGGACGTTTTCAGGGATCGTCGGCGGATCTGTAATATAGTGAGAGATATCACCCGGCAAAGGGATATTGATATGATTGATATACCTGACGGCTACTCGGGAGACGCTCTCTGGCGAAGAGCAGCCAACGTACAATTCCCAGAGCCTCCACGCCTCGGCAAAGACCTCATCCCAGGACGTATAGGGACGCAGCTTGTTGAAGGTGAAACCGTCGCGACGGAATTGTGCTATTTGAGCATTTGTTTGCGAACGGAATCTCAAACCATGCATGCCCCTATCAACCGTTGTTTGGGAGATCTGCTTACCATCTATCTTAACATCACCCTTGAAAAGGCGAGCCTGCTCCATCACGGGATAGTCACTACCTATCTCTCCTTTGAGAACCTCAAATGAAGAGGGGTCGAAATTATCCGGAAGACGCGCCCGGAAATCGACAATCGCCTCCGTTATCGGAGCCTTGCTCAGGTGTCTCTGGGTAGCCATGATCTAAGCCGTCGCCCGACCCTCCCTGCGGGCCCACGAAAGGTACCGCAGATACCTTCGTAAACTTGAGCGAATCCAACGCAACCTAGGTCGCTAATCGGGCCCCAAAAACCTCGACCAGGGTGTCCCTTCGCGTTGGGACACATTTTTACCATATCACGGTCATGTCAACCTTTTCTTTTACTACCCTCCAGAAGTCCATCCAGTTCCCATCTGATGGCTCCAGACAAGAAAGAATCATGCCAACGCTGTATTTCCCTCAGACTTATCTACCAACCAATACAAGCCAAAATAGGCCCCCCCCACGCTGGCTTGCTCGCTCCCGAGACCCAGTAGGTGCATGCCTGGACATCCCCGGCGATCCCTGCGCGCTTCGGGGAGCTAGCCTACTTCGCAGGCGGATCTCGGCTGGCTCCCGCGCACGGTCAGGAGGTTCGGCGCCGGGACGAAAGCCAGGCTACTTCTTACTTCCGCGCAGGTCGGTCTTGTCGCCCTCCAGCACGACACGGCTGCCGGGCGGGACGCTCTCCAGGAGCCACACGTTGCCGCCGATGATCGAGCCTTTCCCTATCGTCACGCGGCCCAGGATCGTCGCGCCCGAGTAGATTATTACGTCGTCCTCCACGATGGGGTGGCGGTCGATCCCCTTGATGGGGTTTCCGTTCTCGTCGAGGGGAAAGCTCTTCGCGCCGAGTGTCACGCCCTGGTAGATCCTGACGTTGTTGCCCAGGCGACATGTCTCGCCTATGACTACCCCGGTGCCGTGGTCGATGAAGAAGCTCTCGCCAATGGTGGCGCCGGGATGGATGTCGATCCCGGTCACGCTGTGAGCGTGCTCGGTGATGATCCGGGGAATGAGCGGCACTGCCAGCTTGTAGAGCAGGTGCGCTATTCTATAGCTCGTTATGGCTATTATGCCCGGGTAGCAGAAGACCGTCTCGTCCGGCGACGTGGCGGCGGGGTCCCCTATGTATGCTCCCTGGACGTCGGTCGACAGGAGCCTCTGAACCTCCGGGAGGCTGTCCACGAAGGACAGGATAATGGAGCTGGAAAGGTCCTCGCAGACGGCGCACTCATCGGCCGGCTTGTCGCAGACGAAACATACGCCGCGCTTGATCTGCTCTTGCAGATCTCGGGTCACTCGGTCCAGCGTCGCTCCCACGTGATATCGCATGCTGGCCGCGTCCAGCTCCGAGATCCCGAAGTAGCCGGGGAACAGGATCGAGCGAAGCTCTTCGACTGTATCCACTATCTTGTCTCTGGACGGAAGAGGCTGGCCGTGCCCGCGCCTTACCGGCCCGAGGAGGCCCGTCGTCTGCGCGCAGAGCTTCTCGACGACGGAGTCCAGCCTCTTGTCCTGCCCGCTCTTTCTGTCGCTCATGAATGCCTCCCTGCTTGACGGTCTCTCGAGCTCCCCCGCCTTGTCAAAGACCTCTACGCTCGCCGTGAAGTCTACCACCAGGCGGGGTCATTACTCCTGAAACAGCCAGGTGCTGAGATATCTCTCGCCGGTGTCGCACACCACGAAGACTATGATCTTGCCTTTGCTCTCCGGTCTCTTGGCGACCTCCAGGGCCGCCCAGAGCGCGGCGCCGGCCGAGATCCCGGCCAGGATCCCCTCCTCCCGAGCGAGCCTTCTGGCCATCACGCCGGCGTCCTCGTGCCGCACCTGGATCACCTCGTCGATGAGGCCCGTGTCGAGCACTTCCGGGACGAAGCCGGCTCCTATGCCCTGGATCTTGTGAGGGCCCGGCCGTCCACCAGAGAGGACGGGCGAATCCGCCGGCTCGACGGCGATGGACTTGAAATCCGGCTTTCGTTCCTTTATGACCTTCGAGACGCCGGTTATGGTGCCGCCCGTTCCCACCCCCGCAACTAGAATATCGACCTTTCCCTCGGTATCATTCCAGATCTCTTCGGCGGTGGTCCGCGCATGGACCTCCGGGTTCGCAGGGTTGGTGAACTGCGACGGTATGAAGTAGCTCGGGTTCGACGCCGCCATCTCCTCGGCTTTCTTTATGGCCCCCGGCATGCCCTCCGCGCCAGGGGTGAGCACAAGGTCCGCCCCCAGTGCCGCCAGGAGCTGCCTTCGCTCCATGCTCATGCTCTCCGGCATGGTCAGCGTGAGACGGTAACCTTTGGAGGCGCACACGAAGGCGAGGGCGACACCCGTGTTTCCGCTGGTCGGCTCGAGGATCACCGTGTTCGGGCCCATTCTGCCGTCCCTCTCGGCCGCCTCTATCATGCTCAGCCCAATCCGGTCTTTGACGCTGGAACATGGGTTTAGAGACTCCATCTTGCCCAGTATGCGGGCTTCGAGCCCGGCACCTATCCGGGAAAGCTCCACCAGCGGGGTGTTCCCGATGAGATCGACTATGCTTTTCGCAACCGGCGCCATTTTTCACCTCCATGCCACCTGAAACTCAGGCCGGACAGATTGTGAAGCTCGCTGAGGGCCTGACCGGCCAGGCGAGAGAATCCGACGGACAAGCAGAGGGAGTTTTCAATCATAACACGACGGGGAGGTCATGACATCACCATGGGCTGGGTCGCGAGATGGGTCGAGACGGCACGTGACGAGGAATGGCGGCGGAGTGGCGGGCGTGGCGGCGGCCCGTGGCGGGCGAGTCCGGGCCGAGTGCGGCCCGGGGCGGTCCAGCGCCGCCCGAGTGCGGCTCGCGGCAGCGGAGCGCGTGGCGGCGGCCCGCGGCGCCGGGCCGCGGGCCTTCACCGGTGTCGCGGTTACTTCTCGAGCGGCTTGTGGCAGAACCACCAATCGTAGCACTCGAACTCCTCGAGCCTGCTCTTGGCGGTCTTGTGATCCTTCGCCGGCGGGACTATCACCCTGTCGCCGATCAGCTCGTTTTTCGGCCAGCCCGCGGGGATCGCTCCCTGCGCGTCCGACGTCTGGAGGGCCTCCACCGCGCGGACGACTTCGTCTATGTTCCTCCCGACCTCTTGCGGGTAGTAGAGGACAAGGCGGACTTTCCCGTTAGGGTCGCCGACGAAGACGGCGCGCACCGTGTTGGTGCCTTTGCCCGGATGCAGCAGGCCGAGCTTGTTGGCTATGGTGTCGTTGGCCGCGATGATGGGGAAGCTGATATCCACGTCGAGCTTCTCCTTTATCCACTCCACCCACTTTATGTGCGAGAAGACCTGGTCCACGGACATTCCGATCAGCGCGCAGTTCAGCCGGTCGAACTCCGCAATCCTTTTCTGGAACGCCACGAACTCCGTTGTGCACACCGGCGTGAAGTCCGCCGGGTGGCTGAACAGCACGAACCACTTTCCCTTGAGGTCGGCCGGTATGTTCATCGGCCCATGCGTGGTCTGCACCTCGAGGGCCGGGAAGTCGTCACCCAACAAGGGCATGGTCATCTTGCTTTCCTCCATTACTGCGCACTCCTTTCTTTCGAGGTCGATACGCCTCGCCGGCCCTCTAGTGCTTGCCGGGGGCCAGCTCCACTCCTCGCCTTTCATGGGTCACGTAGGCCTCTATGGCCACCATCTCGGCGCCGTCCGGCTCCAGAGGCTCTCCTTCGAGCGGGTTCATCAGGCACCAGTTGATCATGTCACGGAGGGCCACCACCCTGCCGAGCTGCTGCTGAAACTTCGGATATGTCTCGGGATGCGTGTTGGCGGCGTTGGGATGGCACTGCGCGCAGGCGACGCCGTTGGTGCCCAGGTCGGCGCTCACCCAAAGCTCGCGTCCGGTCTGCACGACGCTCATGTACTCCTTCTCCCAGCGCTTGAGATCCTCCTCCGCGAACTCGTCCGCCTGGGCCGCGAAGAGCCCCACTATCACGGCTAGAGCTCCAACCGCAAAGGCCGTTACCGCGATCTTCCTGGACATAGATCTTATCTCCTTATCAAGAGCCCCTTGTTCGGCCCTGCGCCGTCCGCAGGCACTTTTCCCGGCGGCGCCGAGCCGGCCGCCGTCTGCTAGTAGTGGACCTGAGGCGCCACCCGGCCTGCCGGGTCCTGGAACTGCTTGTCCCGCGGCCGCTTCGTCTTCGGGTCATAGGCCACTGTGCGGTCCGTGTTGTCGTACAGCTTGTAGTTCATCCCCGCGCGTCCCGCGAACACGTCCACTGTCTGCCACCCGGTGGCGTCCCTCTCGAAGAAGGGGTCCGCGCGGTTCATGGGCACTGTAATCTCCGGCCAGTTGACTTCCGCCTGGGAATAGGTCTCGGGATAAGGCCACGGCCACGCCGTAGCCATCACCGCGTAGAAGCTTATGTTGTCGATCTGGTTGTACTGGATCTGGTGCACGTGCCCGTAGACGACCGTGACGTCGTCGAAGGGCTTGAGGAGCGACTGCACCTGTTCGGCGTCCTCGGTCCAGAAATTCCATCCCTTGTAGATCTTCTGGATCGGCGAGTGGGAGAAGAGCACTATCGGCGTGTCCGCCTTCACCTTCTCCAGGTCTTTGCGGAGCCACTCCCGCTGCGTCTCCCCGACCATGAACGGAGAGCCGTTGGGATTGTCGAGGCCGGCCATCTCCAGCATGCGTTGCTCGGCGCTTGGCCAGCGCTCGTGCGTCCACTCGTCGTAGGTGAGGATGCTGTTCAGCGTGATGAAGTGGACCCCCTTGTGGTCCCAACTATAGAACTGTGGCCCGAACAGCTCCGACCAGTACCCGCCGAGGTCGAGGTAGTAGTCGTGCTCCCCCATCACGTGGTAGGTCTTGTACTTGAGATCGGAGAGCATCTCGGCGCCGTGATCGAGCTCCGGCTTCGTGCCTAGCTGCGCCAGGTCGCCTCCGAACACGACGAAGTCCGGCTTCGGGTCGAGGAGGTTCGTCTCGGCCACGGCCCGGATGAGCCCCCGGTCCCAGTTTCGTACGAACTGCGTGCCGGAGATGTGCTGTATGTGCGAATCGGATATGTAGGCGAAGGTGAAGTCCTTGCTCTTGTCCGCGAACGCGAGCTTCACGGTGCCCACCGGGAGACAGCTCGCGGCCGCGAGCGCCCCCGCCCCCTTCAGAAAATCACGGCGGCTGAAACCGGACCTGCTCATGGTCGCCTCCTCTACTTGTCCTCGGCCTCTTCGGCGAGGTCGGCAAACTGTGGACTAGTGAGCGCCTCCATGAACGCCACCAGGTCGTCTATCTGCTCCTCCGTCAAGTTCAACGGTCGCATTCCGCCGCTGAGGAAGTCGTTGACGGGGTCTCCCTCGTTGGTGACACCACCGTTGTTGTAGTGCACCACCGCATCGCGCAGCGTCGCCACGCTCCCGTCGTGCATGTAGGGGGCGGTTACGGCCACGTTTCGCAAGGTCGGCGTCTTGAAAGCCCCGACGTCGTCGAAGGTAGTCGTGATCGCGAACCTGCCTATCTCCGACGTGCGCGGGTCGGTCAGGACCTTCACGTCCACCTCCGCGGCCGTCGCCTCGGCGTGCAGGAACTCGCCGGCCAGCTCAGCGACGTCGCCCTGGATCCTGTTTATGCCCACGCCTATGTTGTGGAAGCGGTTGTCGGTGAAAAGGGCCTGCGTCTGCTCGACCACGTGGCAGGAGACGCAGCGGCCCTCGTTTATGAATATGTCGAAGCCCCTGACCTGCTGGGCGGTCATCGCGCCCTTTTCGCCGGCGAAGTACCACCTGTCGAACGGGCTGTCACCGGCGACCTGCGTCCTCTCGAACGCGGCTATGGCCTTCGTCACGTGGTCCATGGCGATCTCGTCCGCGGACACGCCGAAGACATTCTGAAACGCTTCCACGTAGTCGGGGTCGGAGCGCACGATCTCGAGAATGGGCTCATGGTCTTCGAGCCCCATCTCCACCGGGTTCACGAAGGGGTGCAGCGACTGGTCCTCCAGGCTCGGCGATCTTCCGTCCCAGAACTGGCTCGTGAAGTACACGGCGTTTACGACGGTCGGGGCGTTGCGCGTGCCTTTTTTGCCCTCGATCCCCTCGGAGACCGTGAGAGGGCTGTCGGTGAACGCCTTCGCGGCGTCGTGACAGGTAGCGCAGCTTACGTCGCCCGTCGTGCTGAACCGATCGTCGTGGAACAAGAGCTCCCCCAGCCCCACCTTCTCCGGGGTTTGGGGATTTTCCTCGGGGATCGGCACCGGCGGCAGCCCCAGAGCAGGCTTCGCCTCACGCGCCGGATCCCCCGGCGCCTGGCCCGCGCCGACGCCCAGCGCGCAGAGGAGCCCCGCGGAAAGAAGCGTCCATCCAAGATACTTCCTCATGACTCATCCTCCTTTCCGTCTCGCCGGCGGTCGCCTTTCCGCCGTGCTTCTCCATTTCACGTTTCCTTGCCCGCTTTCCACCCTCATTCTCCTGGCCGCCGCTTTTCCGGCCTCGCGCCCCGGCGCTTTTCTTACGTCCTCGCATCACGACCATGTACTCCGTGATCTCGACGTCCGGCAGCGAATCCAGCCCGCTCACGGTGAGCTCATCCCACGGAATGTCATGTACAACGCCCGTGCCATCGTCCACGAAATGATGGTGCCTGTCCACGTTGGCGTCGAAAACGGCGCCCACCTCATCAATGTGGAAGCGACCGAGCAGCCCCTTATCGACGAACAGGTTCAGCGTGTTGTACACAGTCGCCCTCGAAACGAAAGGGAAGTCCTTGCGGACCTGTCTGTGCACCTCCTCCGCGGTCGGGTGTCCCTCGGTGCGAAGCACGCATCCGGCTATGGCGACCCTCTGCGCGGAGGGCTGTATGCCCCTTTCGCGGAGCAGCTTACTGAAATCGGTCTCGGACATGGAGTTAGACTCCGTCTAATTATGGATTATGTCAATAGTAATCTTCGGCCGTTGACCTAGTCCCATTAGACGCCTAGACTTGCGGCGGTCTCGATCAGAAGGGGGGATAGAATGAACAAGACCACGAGGCGTAGTTTCATGAAGACAGCGGCCGGACTGAGCGCCGCCGTGGGCGCGGGCGTTGCGGGGTCCAAGGAGTCGATGGTGGATGCACTGTCCGCCCTCGGCGCCTCCGAGGCCAAAGCCGCGGGCGGTCCCAGGCCGGTGGTCATCTCGAGCGCCAACGGGATGAGGGCCGTGGAAAAGGCGATGGAGATGATAAAAGGCGGCGGCGATTGCCTCGATGCCGTAATCGCGGGCGTCAATATCATCGAGGACGATCCCGAAGACATGACCGTCGGCTACGGCGGCCTGCCCAACGAGGACGGCGTCGTCGAGCTCGACTCGAGCGTCATGTACGGCCCCACTCACAGGGCCGGCGCGGTCGCCGCGCTGAGGAACATCAAGAACCCGTCGAAGTTGGCCCGCGTGGTAATGGAGCGCACCGATCACGTTCTGATAGTGGGCGAAGGGGCGCTGCGCTTCGCGAGGGCGCACGGGTTCGTGGAGGAGAACCTGCTGACCGACGCCGCCCGAAGGAGATGGCTCCGGTGGAAGGAGAACCTGAGCGACCAGGACGACTGGATTCCCCCGGAGGAGGAGAAGGACGTGGGCGATCTACGCGGCTTCCGCGACCGGCGCGAGCAGGCGCGGGAGTACGGCACGATAAACTGCGACGCCCTGGACACCTCGGGCAACCTGGCCGGTGTCACCACAACAAGCGGGCTGAGCTTCAAGATTCCCGGCAGGGTGGGCGACTCGCCCATAATAGGGGCCGGGCTCTACGTGGACAACCAGGTCGGAGCGTGCGGCTCCACGGGCCGCGGCGAGGCCAACCTGATAAACCTCAACTGCACGATGGTCGTCGAGCACATGCGCGACGGCGCGTCCCCGGAGGAGGCCTGTCTCAAGGTGTGCGAGAGAGTAGTGGATCACAACAAGCTGGACAGGCTGAAGGACTCCGACGGAAGACCCAACTTCAACGTGAAGTTCTACGCGATAAACGCGAAGGGCGAGTTCGGAGCGGGAGCGATCTGGCAGGGCGCGGGCAAGTACCTTTCGCGCTTCGCGCTTCACGACGGCACGGAGGCGAAGCTGCACGATTGCGCGCACCTGTACAAGGACAGGCCCAAGGGGTGAGAGGCCCGGGCACGCGGCTTCGGATAGGGATCGAATCAGCTACAGTCGCCCACCCATTGCCAATCCAGTTTGTGTGGGCTCTCGATGTATTTCTGGGGGTTCAGCAAAGTCGATTCGAGGTAGTCCCGCCGCACCCGCCACACGACGGTGGGTTGCTCCAGGCAGAGGCTCACCAAATGAAACATGTTGTCTTCGTACAAGAGGACGTAGTTCGCGATGACATCCTCAGTGTCCTCCTCGCAGACTGAAAGCAGAATCTGCCGGCCTTCGGTCGCTCTTGCCAGATCTTGAAGCATGGGGCCGTAAACCGCGGAGTCCTCGTTGTGGCGTAATGACTGGTTCCATATCGCCACGGCCGATCTCGTTACGAGGTCGAGGTCTTCTTCATGCAGCCGCTCCTCTTGAGCCACGGGCGTCCCCCCGCCCCCTTCCAGGTCGCCGTCGGGTCGCGGCTCAGAACCCCTTCTGCGGCGACTCCAGTGCGCATCCACGCGATCGAGCTCGCGTTCGGCCTTTCGATTTCCTTCTATAATACGCTTGCGAAAAAGCATAAGCGACAACCTCGCGCGCCCAGACCCGGCGGCCCATGCGCACCGGGCGCCCGTATCGCGCCTTAAATCAGATTTCGGGACCGCCATCCCCCGCGCCGGCGGCTACTGCGGCTGGAGTCGGGGAGAGCGGAAGGTCGTCCTTTGCACAACGCCAATGGGGATGAAAGTTCGCCGGTAGGGGCTAGTGCCTATCCCGCGTCGTGCAAGGAGAGGACGACCTTCCCTTTCTCCCTTCGGATCGAGGGACGCCGGATCGGTATGACGTCATGCTCCAGTATCAAGTATTCACCGCGCGCGCGCCTATGGGAGTTCGGCAGATTAGAACGCCGGAGCGAAACTGATTGGCCTTTGGGGGATTTCCCCTACGGGTTCGCGCGGGGCGCGAGGAAGAAAGCGCCGGCCCCTCTGTGGGGACCGCCGCGGGTAAAACAGCCTGCTGTGCCCGGCAATCTCCGAGACGGCGCGGCGGCGGAGGCATCAGCCCCGAGGGTGAACTCCCCGGCCCCGCACCTGGGGAAATGTCTTAGAAAGACGTCCCGGTGACGGACACCGGCGAGCGGCGATCCACCACGGCGATCCACCATAGGCTGTGGACATGCGCGCTGGGCAATACTAAGATGGGACGATTATGACCTTCGGGGTCGAATCCGAGACCTCCGGCCGACTTTCCAGGCCGGCCTGGCTCGTGGGCGGCTCTCTGTTCCTGCTCGCGCCCGCGAAGACCGAGTGATCCTCTACGGCCGGGTAAAGACCCTCCGCGATCTGGACGAGCGCCGCTCGAATGTCGAGGGAGACGACGCCCACGAGCGCGCCGCGAGGGAGCAAGAGCAGGAATTGGCCAAACAGGACGTCCAGGAGCGGCAAAGGGAGCAGGAGCGGGATTGAGGGGGAATCCCCACGGCCATCTGAGAGAAGCCCTGATACCCTACTTGGGCCCGCATTTGCAATCTTTGAGACGAGCGAGTCTTGACGTACATCTCCGTCCTTAGAGCTTCGACTGCAAGCGTAAGAGGTTCTCCTTGAGCGGCAACCGCAGCGAGCAACAAGACAAAGATCATCTAGGTCGCGTGATCTCAATCCGCGGCAGCGTCGTCGACGTCAGGTTCGACGACGGGGCGCCGGAGATGTACAGTATCCTGCGCACCGGCGACGACGATCGGACGGCACTGGAAGTCGTGACCCTTCTGGACGAGAAGACCGTCCGGGGGATCGCGCTGACCCCCACGGGGGGCCTCCAGCGCGGCGCGGACGTGACGGACACCGGCCGCCCTCTCGAGGTGCCGGTAGGCGGGAACAACACCGGCCGGGTGTTCAACGTCTTCGGAGATACCATCGACGGAAAGGGCGATCTGGACGCTGAGGAGAGCCGCTCAATCCATCGCTCGCCGCCTCCTCTCAAGCGTCGCTCGACCTCGACCGAGGTCTTCCTCACGGGCATCAAAGCCATAGATATCCTCGCGACCATGGAAAAAGGCGGCAAGGCCGGGCTCTTCGGCGGCGCCGGCGTGGGCAAGACCGTCTTGATCATGGAGATAATACGCAACATGGTCGGGCAGTACGAAGGGGTCAGCGTTTTCTGCGGAATAGGAGAGAGGATCCGAGAGGCCGAGGAGATGTACCGGGAGGCCGTGGAATCCGGGGTCCTGGACAACACGGTGCTCGTGTTCGGCCAGATGAACGAACAGCCGGGGGCGCGCTTCCGGGTGGGCCACACCGCCTTGACCATGGCCGAGTACTTCCGGGACGACGCGCGCAAGGACGTCTTGATTCTCATTGACAACATCTTCCGCTTCGTGCAGGCGGGCTCCGAGGTCTCGGGGCTGCTGGGCCGGTTGCCGTCCAGGGTGGGATACCAGCCAACGCTGGCCACCGAGCTCGCGGAGTTGGAGGAGCGGATCTGCAACACTGAGGCGGGGGCAATCACGTCGGTACAGGCCGTCTACGTACCGGCGGACGATTTCACGGATCCGGCCGCCGTGCACGTCTTCAAGCATCTCTCGGCCTCTATTGTCCTATCGCGCAAGAGGGCCGGCCAGGGCCTGTACCCCGCCATCGATCCCTTGAAGTCTTACTCCAAGATGCTCGCTCCACACATCGTCGGGGAGAAACATTACAAGACGGCCGGGGAGATGAGACGGACCCTGGCGGAGTACGAGGACCTGAAGGATATCATAGCCATGCTGGGCATGGACGAGCTTTCACGGGATGATCAGAGGATGGTGCGAAGGGCGCGTAAGCTGGAGCGCTACCTGACGCAGCCCTTCTTCAGCACCGAACAGTTCACCGGCCAGGAAGGGCGCATGGTGGGGCTCGAAGACGCGCTGGATGGGTGCGAGCGGATCCTAAACGACGAGTACGAGGGCGTCGATGAAGGCGAGTTCTACATGATAGGCAAGATCGACGAGGTGGACAAGAAAGCCGGAAAGAAGAAGGCCCAAAGCGGAGGCGACGAGCGGGGCTCCGGGGGCGACGGCGAAGGCGGTGAGGTGGCGGCCGAGCCCAAGCGCGAAGCCGAAGAACCCGGCGCGCGGGAAGAGGGGGGCTCGGAGCGCGACGAGGAAGCCTCTCGGAGCGGGAAGGGCGACTAGCCATGCCTGCCGGATCCATGAGCTTGAAGGTGCACCTGCCGCATCGCGTGCTGTGGGACGAGCCCGCGGAGGCCATCGTCGCGGAAGGCTCGAACGGTTATTTCGGGATACTGCCCAGGCACGCCGACTTCGTCTCGGACATCGTGCCGGGCGTACTGACGGTGCGGACCGGCAACGGTGAGGAGCACTTCATGGCGCTCGACGACGGGCTGCTGATCAAGAAGGGCTCCGACGTCACCGTGGTCGCGGTGAACGGGGTCTTAGGAGAGGACCTGGACCGATTGAGACGAACCGTCAGGGAGGAGTTTCTCGAGCGCGACGAGAAGGAGCGCAAGTCGCGATCGGTCCTGGCGATGCTCGAGGCCGCCGTGATTCGTAAAGTGGGAAGCGGTGAGATCCATGGCCAAGAATGACGAGAGGGGGCGCAAGGCCGCCGAGTTCGCGCGCTCGGTGGAGCGAAAGAGCAAGCGAAGGGAGCGCTCGAAAAAGGGCAGGAAGCGGTTCAACCCCTGGTGGGGCCTGAGCATGTTCGGAATGATCGGCTGGTCGGTCAGCATTCCCACGCTGATCGGTCTGGCCCTGGGCATCTGGCTGGACAGGCGTTACGAGGGCGGCATTTCCTGGACGCTCACGCTGCTCGTAGCCGGAGTCATCGTCGGCTGCGCCATAGCGTGGCATTGGCTCCGGCGCGAGGGCGGCCGCATCGCCGAGTACGGCGTCCAGGACCAAGACAAGGACATGGAGCGATGAACATTGTCTATATCTTACTGCTTTTCGTATCGGGCCTGATCGTCGGCGTGTTTTTCTACGCGGGCCTCAAGCTTACCGTCAAGCACGTGATCATGATGAAGCGGCGCACAACGTGGTTCCTCCTGAGCTTCCTGTTCAGGGCCGCGGCGGCTATCGCGGCCATCCTGCTGATCAGCCGGGGTCGGTGGCCCGATGTTCTCATTGTGATGGCCGGGTTTGTAGCGGCGCGATTTATCATGGTGAACCTGCGCCGGCGAAAAGATTCCGAGGGAGAGACTTGGGCCGATGAATCTGACTCCTGACTCGCAGATATTCCGGCAGTGGGGCTTCGTCGAGATAAACGCCACGCTCGTCTACACCTGGGTGGTAATGGGGTTGCTGTTGACGGTCACCTGGCTCGCCACACGAAATCTCTCCTCCGGGCGGGAGATGAGCGATTGGCAGAACCGCCTGGAGGTCATTATATCCATAATCCGCGGCCAGATAGAGGATCTCGCCGGAGGCAGACCGGACAGGTATCTGGGCTTCATAGGCAGCCTGTACCTATTCGTAGCGCTGTCGAACTTCCTGAGCTTCGTGCCCGGCTACCATCCGCCGACCTCTTCCCTGTCCACCACGGCGGCGCTGGCTCTCTGCGTCTTCTTCGCGGTGCCTATCTTCGGTATCGCCGAAGACGGCTTGGTTGCCTATCTGAAGCATTACGTTCAACCGGTTTTCGTGATGCTGCCGTTCAAGATCATATCCGAGGTATCCCGGACAATCGCCCTGGCGGTGAGGCTTTTCGGAAACGTGGCGAGCGGGTCGATTCTGGCGGCCATACTGCTTTCAGTGGCGCCGCTTTTCTTTCCGGCCGTGATGCGGGCACTGGAGCTTCTGATCGGCCAAGTTCAGGCGTTCATCTTCGCGGTGCTCGCGACCGTCTATATCGCATCCGGCCGGCGAGCGCGAGAAGGAGGCAACGCCGGATGACGATCGCGCGGCGAGCGCGCGGAGCGAGAGGAGAAACAGGAAAGGAGGAAGACCTTCATGGACAGTGCAACTACGATCGGGGTCGCGTCCATTCTGGGCGCCAGCTTCACGATGTCCATAGCCGCGATCGGCCCGGCCTTCGCCCAGGGGAAGGCCGTCTCCAGCGCCCTGCAATCCATGGCCCAGCAGCCGGATGAATCGGGCGACATATCGCGCACCCTGTACGTCGGGCTCGCAATGATCGAGTCCTTTGCGATATACGGCTTCGTCATCGCGATGATTCTCATCTTCGCCAATCCGTTCTGGAACCATGTGAGCTCAGGCGGAGGAGGCTAGTCGGTGCAGATAGACTGGTTCACTCTAATAGCGCAGACAATCAACTTCCTGGTACTTCTGTGGCTGCTCAAGCGCTTCCTCTTCAACAGGATCGTACGCGCCATGCAGGAGCGGAAGGAGAAGGTCGCCGCCGAGTTCGACAAGGCGGACGAGAAGAAGCGCGAGGCCGAGAAGGAGCGGGAGAAGTACAGGTCCGAGCTGGACAAGATAGACGACAAGCGAGAGGAGATCCTGGAAGAGGCCCGTGAGGAGGCCGACCGCATAAGAAAGGAAGCTCGTGAGAAGGCCCGCCGGGAGGCCGAGCGCATGCGCTCCGAGTGGCTCGGCTCGTTGGAGGCGGAGAAGGAAGACTTCAAGCGCACCCTCCGTCGAAAAAGCGGCCGGGAGGTCCTGGCCCTGACGCGGGACGCCCTGCGCAACCTGGCCGGCGCGGATCTCCAGGACAGGGTAATAGATGCCTTCGTGGCGCGCCTGGACGACATGAGCGGCGTCGAGAAGGACAAGCTCCGCGGTCAGGGGGACTCCGGAAAGCCCAAGGTCCGTGTCCGGTCCTCCTTTGAGCTCTCGGACGACCAGTCGGCCGGCGTCGAGAAGGCGCTTGCGGGCGCGCTCGACACAAAGGACCTGGACTTCGAGATCGAGACGGACGAGAAGCTGGTGATCGGCCTCCAGGTCGATATCGAGGGACAGCGGTTGGGCTGGAGCGTCGCGGATCTGATCGACGACATGGAAGAGATGTTCGAGCGCGAGATAGATCGGGTGACAAAGCGCGCGGCCCGCAAGAAGGAGGAAAGGGAGGGGAAGGAGCAGGAGGAGCAGGAGAAGGAGAACGAAGGGGAGTCCGAAGACAAGAAAGCGTCATGAGCGATACCGGAGAGAAATATTTGAAGGATGCGTTCGAGGAGGGAATCTCCGCGGTCGAGACCGTCCGCGATGAATACGAGCCCAGGCTCAAGGCGCGTCCAACCGGCACGGTGACCTACGTGGGAGAGGGAATCGCCAGGGCGAATGGCCTGCCCGGTGCCCGTTCCGAGGAGCTGGTCCGGTTCCCCGGGGGCAAGTCCGGGATGGTCTTCAATCTGGACCCAGAAGAGGTGAGCCTGATCCTGCTGGACAAGGGCGAGGAGATCGACATAGGCGCCGAGGTGCGATGCACGGGCAGGGTGATCGATACGCCGGTCGGCGAGGAGCTGATCGGACGGATCGTCGATCCTCTAGGGCGCCCGCGCGACGACAAGGGACCGCTGCGCAGCTCGGAGAGGCTGCCCATAGAGCAGCCCGCGCCGGGCATAATGGAAAGGGCGCCGGTGCAGAAACCCCTGCAGACCGGCTTGAAGATCATAGACGCCCTCATCCCCATAGGCCGGGGTCAGAGGGAGCTGATACTCGGCGACCGGCAG
This sequence comes from uncultured bacterium, assembly GCA_964531335.1. GTDB lineage: Bacteria > Eisenbacteria > RBG-16-71-46 > CAZHEV01 > CAZHEV01 > CAZHEV01. The sequence goes on from CAZHEV010000006.1 coordinate 123,800, forward strand.
ACCGGCAAGACCGCGATCGCCCTCGACACCATAATCAATCAGAAGGGCGAGGACGTAATCTGCATATACTGCGCGATAGGCCAGAGAAGCTCCGGGGTGGCGCGGTTAGCGGACGACCTCGAAAAGCACGACGCCTTCGGCTATACATTCATCGTCTTCGCCGGCGGCGAGGACACGCCGGGACTGCAATACATCGCCCCCTACGCGGCCATGAGCATGGGCGAGTACTTCCGCGACAAGGGCCGCGACGCCCTCGTGATCTTCGACGACTTGTCCGTTCACGCGGCCGCGTATAGGGAGATGTCCCTTCTCTTGAGGAGGCCCCCGGGACGGGAGGCCTACCCGGGAGACATATTCTACATTCACTCGCGCCTGTTGGAGAGGGCGACGCATCTCGACGAGGAGCACGGCGGCGGGTCGCTGACCGCCCTGCCAATAGTCGAGACCCAGGCGCAGAACCTGTCCGCGTACATACCCACGAATCTCATCTCCATAACCGACGGCCAGGTTTATCTGTCTCCCTCCAATTACAGGAGGGGACTCCTGCCGGCGGTGGACGTCGGCAAGTCCGTCTCCCGGGTGGGAGGCAAGACGCAGCTTCCCGCGTACCGGGACATAGCGGGAGACCTGCGACTTTCTTACTCGCAGTTCGAGGAGCTGGAGTCGTTTTCCCGTTTCAGCGCCCGGCTGGACGAGGACACGCGCCGGCGTCTAGAGCGCGGGCGCCGAATCAGGCAGGCCCTCAAACAGAACCAGTACGACACCTACACCGTGTTCGAGCAGATAGCGGTCCTGCTCGCGGTAACCTCGGGGCTGTTCGACAAGCTCGAGCCTGAGGAGATCGGCGAGGCGGAGAAGGCGATCCGCAAGCTCGGCGAAGATGCCTTCCCGGACCTTGCCTCCAAGATCAAGGAGGGCGAGGGGCTCGACGAGGACGACCGCGAGAGGCTGCTCGATGCCATGAGGAAGGCGCTCGAAGAGGACGGCCGCGGCGATGAGGATTCCGGCGGCGGCGAGTCAGGCCGGGATGCAGAGCGCGGGGGAGAACGAGAGCCGGAAAGAGACCAGTAGCCATGGAGACTCTTCAGTCGCTGAGGCGCCGCCTTGACAGCACCCAGGACCTGCAGACCGTAGTCAAGACCATGAAGGCGATAGCCGCGGTCAGCATCAACCAGTACGATCGCGCGGTCTCCTCCCTGGTCGAATACCGCAAGGCGATCCACGACGGGTTTCACGCTTTGCTCTGCGGGGACAGCCGGCTGCTCGATTCCATGCGGGGCCTCGAGTACGAGGGAACAGGCGCCGTCGTGTTCGGCGCCTCCCAGGGGATGTCGGGGCGCTTCGACGACGTGATTGCGGATTTCAGCGCTGAAAGGCTCGGAGGGCCGGATTCGAAGAACGGACGGCCCAAAGCGATAGTCCTGGGCCGCAAGGCGGCGGACATTCTGCGCGAACGAGATCTCGATCTGTCGGCCACCATCGACTTGCCGGGCTCGGTGCACGGCATCACGGAGGCGGTGGTGGAGATCCTCATGGTGATTGAAAGATGGCGCAGGGAAGACGAAAACATGCGCATCTTTCTTTTCTACAATCGCAAATCGTCGGGCACCTCCTTCGAGCCCGGCCGGCGGACGTTGTTCCCGCTCGACGTCGAGATGCTGGAGGGGATCGCCGGCCGCCGGTGGTCTTCACCGTCGCTTCCCTTCCATCGTCTCGACTACACCACGCTTCTGGGCAGGCTCCTCTACCAGCATTTCTTCGTGTCCCTCTACGAGGCCTTCGCCCAGTCGCTGGCGGCGGAGAACGCAAGCCGCCTCGCGGCGATGCAGGCGGCCGAGTCGAACATCGAAGAGAAGCTCGAAGAGCTGGAGGCGACCTATAATCATCGAAGGCAAGACTCGATAACCTCCGAGCTGCTCGATATCGCCTCAGGTTATGAAGCCCTCCAACATAGTTCCAAACGGTGACCGCCTCCATGACTTCTTCAAGAAAAGAAAGCGCTCTGGAAACACCCTGGAGCGAGCACGCCGAGAGCCTGCCGGCGGACCTCGGCACCGATGCGCAATCGGGGCTGAGCGGGGCCGAGGTGCGGGCGCGGCGGCTCGAGTACGGCCGCAACGAGATACGAGAGCCGCAGAAGAAGGGTCTCCTCGAGTGCCTGATCGACCAGTTCAAGAGCCTGGTCATCCTGCTTCTGGCCGCCGCGGCCATCGTCTCCATCGCGGTCGGACAGCTCGTGGAGGGCGCGGCAATAGGCATCGCCATAGTGGTCAACACGGTGATCGGATTCGTCATCGAGCTGAAAGCCGCGCGCTCGATGGAGGCCCTGCGCCGCATGAGCGTGGTCACGGCCAGGGTCAGAAGGGACGGCGAGGAGAAGGAGATACCATCGAGCAAGCTCGTTGTGGGCGATGTCGTCGTCCTGGAGGGCGGAGACATAGTAAGCGCCGACATGCGCCTGATAGAGGCAAACAAATTGCAGACCGACGAATCGGCCATGACCGGGGAGTCCACGCCCGTGGCCAAGGGGACCCGGGCCGTCGAGCCTGATACGGAGCTTGCGGAACGGACAAACATGGCCTTCAAGGGCACGCACATAACGCGCGGCTCGGGCGTGGGCGTGGTCACGGCGGTGGGACGGGACACCGAGCTGGGCAAGATATCCGAAATGGTGGAGGAGGCCGAGAAAAAGGGCACGCCTTTGGAGGAAAAGCTCGACGGACTGGCCAACAAGCTCATCTGGATAACGCTGGCGATAACCGCGGCCATCGCCGCGACCGGAATACTTAGGGGCAAAGACGTCCTATTGATGATCGAGACGGGAGTGGCGCTGGCGGTGGCGGCTATACCGGAGGGATTGCCCATAGTCGCCACCGTCTCGCTCGCCTGGGGCATGATGCACATGGCCAGGAAGAACGCCCTGGTCAACCGCCTGGCGTCCGTCGAGACCCTCGGCGCGACAGGGGTCATCGGCGTCGACAAGACCGGCACCCTCACCGAAAACCGCATGACGGTATCCCGCATCTGCCTGCCCGGCCGCGACGTCGAGATCGAGCTCGAGGGCGGGGGCGGCTCCGCGCGGTTCGTCTCGGACGGCCGGGAGACGGACCCTTCCGGGGACGACGAGCTGGTAAGGGCTCTCTCGGTGGCAGTGCTGTGCAACAACGCCTCGCTCGGCAAGTCCGACGGTGAAAACGATGTCTCCCTGGGAGATCCTCTCGAGGTGGCGCTCCTGAGGGCCGGCGCGGCGGCCGGCATATACAGGGAAGCCCTGTTGGAGGAGAAGCCCGAGGAGAAGGAAATCGCCTTCGACTCGGAGAGCAGCATGATGGCCACCTATCACCGTGAAGAGAAGGGCCTCGTCGTGGCCGTAAAGGGAGCCCCTGAAGCGGTCCTGGACTCCTGCAGCCGGATAGCCGGAGATGGCGACGACGAAGAGCTCTCGGACGAGGACAAGAGGGATTGGAAGCGTAGAAACGATGAGCTTGCCGAGCAGGGCCTCAGGATCCTGGCCCTGGCGGAGAAGAGGGCCGACGGCACGGATGAGCCCGCCCACGAGGACCTTGTGTTCTTAGGTCTCGCCGCGATGGTAGACCCTCCCGCCGAGGGCGTCGCGGAGGCGATAGAGGAGTGCCGAAAGGCCGGCATCGAAATAGTGATGCTCACGGGCGATCACCCCGGGACCGCCCGCCACGTGGCCGAGGAACTGCGCCTGGCCGGAGAAGGTGGCTACCACGTCCTGCGCGGAAAAGAGATAAGGCGCTCCGCCGAGGACAGCGAAGGTCTTGAGGATGAGATACTGAAGGCGCGGATACTTGCGCGCGTCGATCCGCGCCAGAAGCTGGACGTCATAAGGGCGCACCAGAGGACGGGGCACGTCGTCGCAATGACAGGCGATGGAGTCAACGACGCCCCGGCTCTCAAAGCGGCCGATATCGGCATAGCCATGGGAAGGCGCGGCACCCAGGTCGCCAAGGAGGCGTCCGACGTGGTGCTCAAGGATGACTCCTTCCCCACGATCGTGGCCGCCATCCAACAAGGCCGCGTGATATTCGGGAACATCCGCAAGTTCGTGCTCTACCTGCTCTCAGGCAACACCGCCGAGATAATTGCCGTGGGGACGGCCGGGCTGGCCGGATGGTCGCTGCCCCTTCTGCCCCTGCAGATCCTCTTCTTGAACTTCGTCCTCGACGTCTTTCCGGCGCTGGCGCTGGGCGCGGGAAGGGGAAGCCCCGAAGTGATGCACGATCCGCCCCGGGCCCAGGACGAGAGCATCCTCACGGGCCGCCACTGGTTACTGGTCGCAATCTACGGGGCGATCATAGCCGCCGTCGCCCTGGGGACCATGCACGGCACTCAGGCCTGGCTGGGTCTGAGCCCGCGGGAGGCTCAGACCGCCGCTTTTCTCTCCCTGGCCTTCGGGAGGCTATGGCACGTCTATAACATGAGAGAGCCCAGATCCAACCCCATCGACAACGAGCTCACGCGCAACGCGTACTTGTGGGGAGCGATAGCGCTGTCGGCCGCCTTGCTCGTCGCCGCAGTATACACGCCGGTTGTTTCAGAGATAATGCAGCTAGTTCCTCCGGGGCGCGCGGGCTGGACGGTGGTTCTGGGCGCAAGCCTGGTCCCCCTGCTCTTAGGCCAGTCGCTCAGAATAAACAGAATCGCCGAGTGAGCCCCGCCGTCTTCGATGCGCCGGAGAGAAACCTCAAGGCCCATGCCTCGTAAAGCCGGGCCTTATGCACATCTGGGGGAAACCCCCAGTGAAATCCGGGTCGCGTTGTCGTAAAATGGAGGAACGTTTTCGGCGAAATCGCCCGGTTTTCGGAGTCTTGGTTTTTTGGCGCACGTCTAATAAAGGATATAGGGGTGGGAAGCAAACACGGTCGATAATGTCGAACGTTATGTCTCGGACGCCTACGAAGGGTTTCTCGGTCGTCGGGGGTGGATCTGCGGCCCGCCGTTGCACGGGCCGCAGGCGGACCTGCAACAAGGAGCGAGGGAGCGCCATGAAGTGCACGATTTCCAGGGCAGACTACGACGCCGTCATATTCGATCTCGACGGGGTTATCACCAAGACGGCCGACGTGCATGCCAAGGCCTGGAAGAAGATGTTCGATCAGTATCTGCAAAGCAGGTCCGATCTCGACAAGGAGGCCGCAAGGCCGTTCGAGATAGAGCCCGACTACAGGTTGTACGTGGACGGCAAGCCACGCTACGAGGGCGTCAGGAGCTTCCTCGAGTCCCGGGGCATCGAGATACCTTATGGGGCCCCCGAGGATCCGCCCGAGAAGGAGACCATCTGCGGGCTGGGCAACAGGAAGAACGACCTCTTCAGGGAGGTCCTCTCCCAGCAGGGCGTGGAGATATACGACTCCACCATAGATCTGATCCATGAGCTCAGAAATCGAGGAGTGAAGACGGCCGTCGTATCGTCGAGCAAGAACTGCGTGGATGTGCTCAAGGCGGGCAAGATAGAGCATCTTTTCGACGCCAAGGTGGACGGAGCCGATTCGGCGCGACTGGGGCTGAAGGGCAAGCCCGATCCGGACATCTTCGTCGAGGCGGCGAGAGAGCTCGAGGCCGACCCGGAGCGATGCGTGGTAGTCGAGGACGCAGTGGCCGGAGTCCAGGCGGGAAGAGCCGGCGGTTTTGGATGCGTAATCGGCGTGGACAGGACAGGCCATGCGGCCGGCCTGAAAGACGGCGGCGCGGACGTCGTGGTACCCGATCTCGAGGAGGTCCAAAGTGACTGAAGGACAACGTAATAGAGGAGAAAAAGGAGAGCGCGGCCTAGGGCCTCAGCAAAGCAGGGAAAGGGCCGAAACTAATGGTGAAGGAGAGGGCGTGGACTCGGCGGCCCTGCCCTCGGCCCTCGAAAGGATGTCCGAGATCTCAGATAGGTGTCGCGACAAGCGCATAGCCGCGTTCCTGGACTACGACGGCACCCTGACTCCCATCGTTCAGAGGCCCGAGGACGCCGTGATGGCCGAAGACATGCGCGACGTCGTGGCGAGGCTGGCGAAACGGCAGACGGTGGCCGTCATAAGCGGGCGCGACCTGGACGACGTGCGCGACCTGATAAAGGTCGATGGGATCTACTACGCGGGCAGCCACGGCTTCGACATAGCGGACCCGGACGGGCGCCGCATAGAGATCGACAGAGCGGCCCAGTCTCTGGGCGAGTTGGATCGCGCCGAGAAGAGGCTGCATGAGCTACTCGACGATTACGAAGGAGTACAGATAGAGAGAAAGCGCTACTCGATAGCCGTCCACTATCGCAGGGCCGATGAAAAGGACGTGGGCAGTGTGGACGGCGTGCTGGACGAGGTCAACGGCGAGTCGAAGGGCCTCAGGCGGAGCTACGGAAAGAAAGTGTTCGAGCTTCAGCCCGACGTTCCCTGGAACAAGGGGGAGGCGCTGCTCTTTCTGCTCGACGAGCTGGGCCTGGGCGGCAGAGAGGTGGTGCCCTTCTACCTCGGCGACGACATAACCGATGAGAACGCGTTCGCCGTGCTTCGCGACCGCGGAATCGGGATCGTGGTGCGCGACGAGCCGCGAAGATCCCTCGCGGCATACGCCCTCGATGACGTGAGCCAGGTCGGGAAGTTTCTCGAAGAGCTGATATCGATCAACGACGGAGAATGAACGATATGACATGGTCCCTTGTCTACGAAGATCTGGAACCCGATCACGAGGGCCTCAGGGAGGCCCTTTGCACGCTCGGCAACGGATACCTCGCGACCCGAGGCGCGTGGGCGGAGTCCGTAGCGGACGGTGTCCACTACCCCGGCACCTACCTGGCCGGCGGATACAACAGGCTCACCACGGAGATCTCCGGGCGCGGGATAGAGAACGAGGACCTGGTCAACATGCCGAACTGGCTTCCGCTGACCTTCAGGACGGACGGAGGCAAGTGGTTCAGGCCCAGCAAGTTCAAGGTCCTGTCGCACCGCCTCGAGCTCGACATGAAAAACGGAATTCTGCGGCGCACGGCCCGCGTGGAAGACGATGACGGCAGGCGTACCAAGCTCGAAGAGCGCAGGATAGTGAGCATGGCGGACCCTCACATCGCCGCCCTGCAAACGACTATCACAGCCGAGAACTGGTCGGGCTCCATGGAGATCTGCGCCGCCCTGGACGGCACCGTGGAGAACAAGGGCGTCGATCGCTACAAGGACCTCAACAGCAAGCACCTCGAGCCCATGGATTCCGGCGCCTTCGACGAGACCTGCATGTTTCTCAAGGTCCAGACCAGTCAATCCGAGCTGCGCGTCGCCCAGGCGGCGAAGCTGAGGCTGTTCAAGGAAGGCAAGGCGTTGTCCGTCGATCACAAGATCACCGACAAACCAGGGTACGTGGCCGACCATGTCAGAGTCGAGATCTCCGAAGGGGAGAGCATACAGGCGGCGAAGATAGTGGCCCTGTATACCTCTCGCGACAACGCCATCACCGAATGCGGCCAAGAGGCCAAGAAGGCCATCGGCCGGGCGCCGGAATTCGCATCCCTCCTGGAAAACCATATCCTCGCCTGGAAGGAGATCTGGCGCCGGTTCGACATAGAGGTAGAGCTGACGGAAGAGGGCAACTCCGTCTTCACGCAGCGGATCCTGCGGCTTCACACCTTTCATCTGGTTCAGACGTCCTCCTGGATCAGCACCGACCTGGACGTGGGCATTCCGGCGAGAGGGCTGCACGGGGAAGCCTACCGGGGGCACATATTCTGGGACGAGCTGTTTATCTTTCCGGTCCTCAACTACCGCATGCCGCAGATCACCAGGAGCCTCCTGATGTACAGGTTCAGGCGGCTTCGTGAGGCAAGGGCCGCCGCGAAGAGGGAGGGCTACTGCGGGGCGATGTACCCGTGGCAGAGTGGAAGCAACGGCCGGGAGGAGAGCCAGAGGCTTCATCTCAATCCAAAGTCGGGCCGGTGGATACCCGATAACAGCAGGTTGCAGAGGCACGTCAACATAGCGGTAGCTCATGACATCTGCCGCTACTTCCACGCCACCGGCGACCTGGAGTTCATGTCTCACTTCGGTGCGGAAATGCTCCTCGAGATAGCCCGCTTCTGGGCCAGCCTCGCAAGCTTCAACAAGGAGAAGGGGCGCTACGAGATAAAGGGGGTCATGGGACCGGACGAGTACCACGACGCCTATCCGGAATCCGAGGATAAGGGAATCGACAACAACGCGTACACGAACGTGATGGTGAGCTGGCTGATGCAAAGCGCCTTGAGGACCCTGGACAGCCTCCCCGGCGACAGGATCGTGGCGTTGAGGGAGATCCTGGACATAGACGACGATGAGCTGGAACGGTGGCAGGAAATGAGCCGCAAGCTGTTCGTCCCCTTTCACGAAGACGGTATAATTAGCCAGTTCGAGGGATACGAAAAGCTGAAAGAGTTCGACTGGGAAGGCTACAGGGAGAAGTACGGCGACATACAGCGTCTGGACCGTATCCTGGAGAGCGAGGGCGACACGCCGAACCGGTACAAGCTCTCAAAGCAAGCGGATGTCCTGATGCTGTTCTATCTTCTCTCCGCGGAGGAGCTGGCCGAGATCTTCAACAGGCTCGGCTACAAGATGCATGACGACACCATTCCCAAGAACATTGAATACTACTCGCGGCGGACCTCTCACGGGTCCACGCTGAGCAGGGTCGTGCACTCCTGGGTCCTCGCCAGACGAGATCGCCCGCGCTCCTGGGAGCTTTTCAAGGAGGCTCTGAAGAGCGATGTCACGGACATTCAGGGCGGCACGACGCCCGAGGGGATCCACCTGGGCGCCATGGCGGGCACCGTGGACCTCGCTCAAAGAGGCTACGTGGGCATAGTGATGCACCGGGACGCCCTTTGGCTCAACCCGTCGCTGCCGGATGAGCTCAAGTGCCTCAAGATGACGATAAGGTACATGGGACACACCCTGGATCTGGTCATACGACAGGACAAGATCGAGGCCACGGCTGAACGAACGGCCGCCGGCACCGCGCGTATAGGCATCATAGACAAGGTCCACGAGATAAAGCCCGGACATACCAGGGTGTTCAAGTATAAGACGTGATGATCGGCCGCCGCGGTTTTGACGGGAGCTCCGGCTACCGGAGACTTGCGGCCGTCCCGGCTTCTCAGCGGGGCTCCTCGCCGTCCTCCCACTTCTCCATTATCTCGACAACCTCGTTGTCGGTGACGTCATGCCAGTGGTAGTAGCCTTGGGCCACGGCCATGAAATCGGGCGGGGTGTAGACTACGACCGCCTCGTCGGCGTGCTCCGACATCTTCCTTTCAGCGGTGGGCCCGCCCACGGGGGCGCCTACTATTATATTCTCCGCTCCGAGGTTGCGGCAGCAGCGTGCGGCGGCGATCATCGTGGAGCCCATCGCGATGCCGTCGTCCACCAGAAGCACCGTGCGGCTCTCGAGATCAGGTAGCGGGCGGCCCTTGCGCAGGGTCTCGATCCGCCTTTGAACGACCTTCTTCTGCTCATCGATGATCTTGCCCGCGACCCCCGGGGGCACGGCGAACTTGGCGCCCGAGATCATGTAAACGCTTCCGTCCTCAGCCAGCGCTCCGAACCCGGCCTCGGGGTTGTCCGGAAAAGGGAGCTTGCGCGCCACTATTATCGAGAAGTCGGCTTCCAGGTGCCGGGCGACCTCGTGTCCAACCTCAACCCCTCCGCGCGGAATCGCCAGCACGAGCGGCGAAACCCCGCGATAGTCTTCGAGCGCTCTTCCAAGCTGCCGGCCGGCGTCCTTGCGATCCTGGAACATCTCGCCCTCCAATCCTAGGATTGCGTGGTCTCGTCGATGAAAGCCCGCCCTTCCCAAAGCAGGCCACAGCGGCCTTTCGAGCGAAACCGGGGAAAGCGTCGGACACAGGCTCCGCAAAAATCCGAATGATTCCTGGGGAATAGCCCCAAGCGGCCGGCTTTGCCCCGCCTCCGGACGGCTGGGGGAAACCCCCACGTCCTAAAAGGGCATTCGCGGACCCGAGAATTCAGAAGCGGCCTCTTCATCCGCTCCGCGCGCTGCTTGATCCTGGAGAGGAAAGGTGAAGGCATCAGGCAAGGCGGCGCAGCGGGAGCGGGCGAACGCGGCCCCCGGCGCGCGAATTCACAAGCAGATGGGAGGACGCCATGAGCAGAGTCGCTGGGAAGACGGCGGTAGTCACGGGAGGCGCTCTCGGTATCGGCAAGGCCACGTGCGCTCTTCTGGCCAAGGAGGGAGCGAAGGTCGCCGTGACCGACATCCTAGACGAAGAGGGCAACGCGCTGGCCGAGGAGATACGCGACTCGGGCGGCGAAGCGGCCTTCTGGCACCTCGACGTCACGAACGAGAAGGAGATACGCAAGGTCTTCGCGGACATCTACGAGAGGTTCGACGGCATAGACGTGCTCGTTAACAACGCTGGGATCTCCGGCGCGAACAAGCCCACGGACGAGGTCAGCGAGGAAGAGTGGGACAAGGTCATGAACATCAACGTCAAGGGCGTCTTCTTGTGCACAAAGCACGCCGTGCCGGTAATGAAGACCGCAGGGGGAGGCAGCATAATCAACCTGTCCTCGATATACGGCATAATCAGCGCCCCCGACATCCCCCCCTACCACGCCTCCAAGGGAGCGGTCCGCCTCATGACGAAGACGGACGCCCTGTTCTACGCCGAGCACGGGATAAGAGTGAACTCTGTCCACCCCGGCTTCATATGGACGCCTCTGGTCGAGCAGATGGGCGAGGAGTCGGATCAGGGCGTAGAGGAGTTCAGAAAGGCGCTGGATGAGCGCCATCCGATCGGGCACGTCGGTCAGCCCGAGGACATAGCATTCGGTGTGTTGTACCTGGCGTCGGACGAATCCAAGTTTGTCACCGGCAGCGAGCTGGTGATCGACGGGGGCTACACGTGCCGATGACGGAGGAGATGCCATGCCATTCTTGAGCGCAAAAGGGCTGAGCGACTGCAAGGTTGTCGCCAAAGACGGTGACATCGGGGACGTCACAGATCTGTACTTCGACGATATGTACTGGAGGGTTCGCTATCTCGTGGTCAATACGGGAGGCGCGCTCCTGCCGGGCAAAGTTGTGCTCGTTTCCCCCCACTCCATAGCGAACGCGGTCCCGTCGGAGGGAGCGGTCGTCCTCGACCTTACGATGGAGCAGGTAAAAGAGAGCCCTGCCGTGGACACGGAGAAGCCCCTGAGCCGGAGGCTGGAGGAGGACCTGTCCCGTCAATACGGCTGGCCCATGTACTGGCTGCCGGGCACGTCCGGGTCCTTCATTTCCATCCCTCCCCGCCGGAAGGTGGACGGAAGCGACGTCGAGACGGAGACCGCGGCGCCGTTCGCGGAGCCCGGGGACCCGAACCTTCGCAGCATGAACGAAGTCGAAGGCTATCACATCCAGGCCACCGACGGCGAGATAGGCCACGTCGAGGACTTTCTCGCCGACAACGAAGAGTGGGACGTTCACTACATGATCGTCAACACCCACAACTGGCTGCCGGGCAAGAGCGTCGTTGTCTCGCGGATGTGGATCAAGGAGATAAGCTGGTCCGACAGAAGCGTGGTGGTGGACGTCGAGAGAGAGAAGGTGCGGACAAGCCCCGAGTACCACCGGGAGTCGCCCTTCGACAGGGAGTTCGAGGAGAAGCTCTTCAAGCACCACGAGCGCCCGGGCTACTGGGAGAGCGGCTAGGGCGCCGCCGTGGAGTGACGCAGGTGGAGAACGCGAGAATATCGGCCATGCTCGAGGAGATAGCGGACCTTCTGGAGCTTCAGGATGAGAATCGCTTCCGCGTGCGCTCCTACCGCAACGCCGCGCAGACGGTTCGCGGCCGGCCGGAGCGCGTAGAGGACCTCGTGGACGAGGGGGCGGACCTCTCGAAGCTCCCCAACATCGGAAAGAGCACCGCGGAGAAGATAGCGGAGATGCTCCGCACCGGCACCTGCAAGAGACTCGAAGATCTCAGAGGCAAGGTTCCCAAGGAGCTGGCCGGCGTGATGAAGGTGCCGACGGTGGGGCCGCGGACCGCCATGCAGATCCACAAGGAGCTGGGGGTGGAGTCCCTTGCCGACTTGAAAAAGGCCTGCGAGAACAACAAAGTGCGCGAGCTCGAAGGCCTGGGCCCCAAGTCGGAGGAGAAGATCCTCGAGGGGATAAAGACGCTGGAGACGACGTCCGACCGGATGCTCTTCAAGGAGGCCAAGGAGCACGCCGACTCCGTGGGGCGTCACCTGGACGGCATCAAGGCGGTCAGTAGATGGGAGATCGCCGGAAGCTACCGCAGGAGGCTGGACACCATAGGCGACCTCGACATCCTGGTACGCGCCTCGGACCGCGACCGCGCCGCCGAAGAGATACTCGCATGGGACGGTATCGGCGAAGTGGTGGGCCGCGGGAAAGAGAAGGTCACCGTTAGACTGAAGGATGGAACGCAGATCGACTTCAGGTTCTTCGAGGAGAAGTCCTACGGGTCGGCGCTTCTCTACTTCACAGGATCGAAGAGCCACAACATCTCGCTGAGAAAGCGCGCTCAGAGCCGGGGCTGGAAGCTGAACGAGTACGGCCTGTTGAAGGGCGACCGACTCCTTGCCGGGAAGACGGAGGAGTCGATCTACAAGAGGCTGAACCTAGCCATGATCCCGCCCGAGATGCGCGAGGACCGGGGCGAGATCGAGGTGGCGGAGAGGGACGATCTGCCGGAGCTTGTGGAGACGAAGCACATCCGCGGAGACCTTCAATGCCACACCAAGGCAAGCGACGGGAAGAACAGCATAGAAGAGATGGCGCAGGCCGCGCGGGATATGGCGTACCAGTACCTGGCCGTGACCGATCATTCCAAGCGCGTCACGATGGCGAAGGGCCTCAACAACTCGACGGCGCTCAGGCACGCGGACAAGATCCGCGAGGTCGATTCGGGCATGAAGGACTTCTGGCTCCTGGCGGGCATAGAGGTGGACATACTGAAGAGCGGCGCGCTCGATCTGAAGGAGAAGACCCTGGAGAAGCTCGACTGGGTGCTGGCGAGCATTCATTACGACCGCAACATGGACAGAAGGAGCATGACCGACCGCATAGTAACCGCGGTGAAAAGCGGCGTGGTGCACTGCCTCGGACACCCCATGGGCAGGATGATAGGCAAGAGAAAGGAGCTGGACTTCGACGTGGAGAAGGTCCTGGAGGCGTGCCGCGACGCCGGGGTGTGGGTGGAGATAAACGCCCAACCGGACAGACTGGACATGCCCGACTCTTATTGCAAGGAGGCGGCCGAAGACGGCGTGGGGTTTACCATATCCACCGACGCGCACGACGCCGCGGGTCTGAAGTTCATGGAGTTCGGGGTCAATGTGGCAAGACGCGGCTGGCTCAAGAGAAGCGATGTCCTAAACACGGTGACGTCCAAACAACTGCGAAAGAAGCTCGGCTAACGGACGGGCACGCCGCCCGAAAGGTTAAAGACGTGGCTCGCGGCAAGAAAAAAGCCATCGGAGAAATGTCCAAGAAGGAGGCCCGAAAGCGGGCGAAGAAGCTCCGCGAAGAGGTGTCCTACCACGATCACCGCTACTATGTCCTGGACGACCCGGAGATATCCGACAAGGAGTACGACGAGCTCAAAGCAGAGCTCCAGGCCATCGAGGACAAGTATCCGGACCTGATTACCCCCGACAGCCCCACCCGGCGCGTGGGCGCGGAGCCGCGCGAGGAGTTCGAAACGATCGAGCACCCCAGCCCCATGCTCAGCCTCCAGGCGGTGCAGGAGGAGGACGACATCAGGCACTTCTACGACTCGTGCGTGGACAAGCTCGATTCCATCGACGACGCGGTCGAGTGGTACGGGAAAATGAAGGAGAAGCGGGAGGAGCTTCCCTTCGAAATAGACGGTTGCGTGTTCAAGGTAAACCCCTTCGACGCCCAGAAGAAGCTGGGAGCGAGGGCGGCCGATCCTCGCTGGGCGATCGCCTGGAAGTTCCCGCCGCAGAGGAAGGTCGCCAAGATAAAGGACATCAAGGCGCAGGTGGGCAGGACGGGAGCGCTTACCCCCGTGGCGATGCTGGAACCGGTGTTGATCGGGGGCGCCCAGGTGTCCCGCGTTACCCTGCACAACCAGGACGAGATCGAAAGGAAGGACATAAGGAAGGGCGACCATGTGATGGTGGAGAGAGCCGGCGACGTGATACCGCACGTGGTGAAGGTGATGAAAAGGAAAAGGTCCGGCGCCGAGAAGAAGTACCGGCTGCCGCGCAAGTGCCCGGCGTGCGGCGGAAAGGTCAGCCGGATAGAGGGCGAGGCCGTAGCCAGATGCACCAACTCCGCCTGCCCCGCGCGCCTCGAGGAGATCATCCTCCACTTCGCCTCCAAGGGCGCCCTGGACATAAGCGGCCTCGGATGCGCGGATCGGGCGCTCAACCAGCCGGCGCATGGATTCGCCTGGCCTCGGGCCGTAATCGCGGCGCTCCAGTGCGCCGAGCCGCTTTCCTAGTTCCCTCACTCACCGCGCTCGGCCGCGGCGACCCGGTCCATCACCTCCACCACCTCTTCCGCCCTGACGCAGACGGAGTCGATACCCACCTCTATCAGGAACGAGGTGAAGTCGTGAAGGCCCCCCATAGCGGCGGCTTCTATACTCATTGGGTTTCCACAGAAGCTGACCGGCCTCGAGGCGTCATGCGCCGTCTCCAACAGATCGCGGATAATGTCCGGAAGCGCGCATGTCATCTCCCGCGACAACTCCGGGACCCGGCCGGCCCTCGCCGCATCACTCGCCGCGGGCCTCGCTATGCCTTCCATGGTGAGCGAAAGACCGTCGAATCGGCGCATGAACCCTCCGTCCATCACGAAGTTCGACGGCACCTGCACCATGAGATGCACCTCCAGCTCGCGCGAGCCTCTCTCCAGCCCGCAGGAGCGCATGACGCTCAGTACCTCCTGCGCCTCCTCTATGGTGCGACAGAACGGGATCATGGCGCCTGTGTTCTCGAATCCCATGTCGTCGCGGACTCGTTTCAAAGCGCGGCACTCCAGCTCGAATGCCGGGCGGTAATGCTCGCTGATATAGCGGCCGGCCCCTCTCAGTCCGGCCAACGGGTTTTTCTCCCCGGGCTCGAACCAACTTCCTCCTATGAGCTTTGAGTACTCGGAGCTGTCGAGATTGCAGAACCTGACAATCGCCGGGAGGGAGTGATACGAGGCGGACATGCACGCGAGCGCGCCCGCGAGCACGTCGACGAAGTACTCCCCCTTGTCGTCGTAACCGCGCGTGACGGACTCTATCCGCTCGCGCACCCCACCGTCTTCGAGCTCGTCGAATCTCAACAGCGCCAGCGGGTGAACTCCGATCACGTCTCTTACGAGGTGCTCCGTCCTGGCTAGGCCCACTCCGCGGACGGGTAGGTTCCAGCACCTCAGCGCCTCGGCCGGATCCGACACGTCCAATGTGATGCCTGTGTGAACTTCCGGCATCTCCTCCGGCGAGGGCGGTCCACTCGCCCTCGAAGGCTCCAGGGCTTCAACGTCCGCAACAGATGCCCCTTTCCGGGAGCCGCGGGTCGCGCGCGGGCCGTCTTCGCGTTCTTGGTCTTTCGCCGGCGCGGGCTGAACGTCCGTAACGAAAAGCTCCCCGGTACCTCCATCCTTGACCCAGCGCATCTGCACGGGTAAGGCAAAGATCCCCTCCGCGGCCGCAGTCCACTTCGCGATCTCCAGAGCTTCGCTTTCATCTATAGGGCGCCCGCGGTCTTTCCCGCTCCACCAGCCGGCGCCGCCGTCCCCATTGTCCGTGGACACCGCATCCATACCGCCGCCGGGCTCGGCCTTCTCGCCGGCGCGCCTAATCACCGGTTTGACCCGGCGCTCCTTCAGCAGAGGTTTGTAGACGATGTACTTATCGACGCCGGACCCTCCGTTCGAGCCGCCCGAGAAGCCCCAGGCCCCTTCGATGACGACCATGTCGGGAAATCCGTCGTCCTTGTCGTACGAAAGCGCGGTCCCGGAGGCGCCAAGGTCGGGCCGCAGCGACGCCTGAATCCACAGGGGCAGCGACAGCCCGGAGTCATCGACGCCGGGGATCGCGCGCCTCAGGAGGGCCTCGTCCGAGAAAAGCGACGCGTAACATCTGACGCAGGCGCCTATCACGCCCAGCTCGCCCGCGACGTTCAAGAATGCCTCTTGCGCGCTCGCAAAGGCCTCCGGCAGACGGCCCGCCGGTCCCCACAAGGGGCTTATTCTCACGTCGGCCCGAAGCTCAACCTGCCCCGAAACTTCTCTCAGCTTCTCGCAGGCGTCCCGAATCTCCCGGCTCAGCTCGCCGGGCAGCCGCGCCCCGATGAACATCTCTCGGATCGAGGCGGCCGTATCACTCACGGAGGCTCTTCCGCCTTCGAGCCGCCTCAGCTCTGCCAGTATCCTCCCCCGCAACCCGCCGGACTCCAGAAACAGGGAATATGCGTCACCCGAGCAGGCGAAGCCCTGGGGCACGTTGACACCGTCGCTTTTCAGGCGCCTTCTCAGCTCTCCCAGATACGAGGCGCGGGCCCCTACCTTCCCGTAGCTTTCCAAGCCTATGTCGTCCAACCAGATAACGTACTGTACGTGTGTTCGATCCACTGTCGATTCCGCCACTATATTGGGGGCTCGATGCCGGATTATCCCTTACAGGGCATATGAATACCATCCACGACAGAGATTAGGGCGACCGAGGCCCCAATTGGACCGGGCTTCACACGATTGTCCTCATAGTGAAATGCCGATTGTTGCGTGGGGCTCTTTCCTATAAAATCTCCTTATAGTCTTACTATGTCGACGTTCGAGGTGCCGCCCGTCAAGCCTGCGGGCGCTGTCTTTCGGGAGGGGCAAGTGGTGAAAACCGAAGACTTGCGCGTCAACCTGACGAGAGACGAGGGACGCCGTCTGAAAGCGGGCCTCGATCCGCTGGGGCTTATAGAAGATGTCGGGCGCACAGCGGCGCGCAGCGACAATCTCCAGGAAGCGCTGCGCCCGGCGCTCGAGTCAATATCCACATACTTGGGCTTTGTCGCCGCCTATCTATACGTGCAATCCAAGGAGGACCCGAGCTTGCTCGTGGCGGACGCCTGGTTCCGGAAAGACGCCGACAACCAAGAGGGGCTCCGCGAAAGCGCTTCCGAATTAATGCGCTGGGGCGAGGGCGCGGCGGGCCGCGCCCTCGAGACCAAACGCGTTGTCACCATGGACGCATCGGATCTCGCCGGCTCCGAGTCCCTCGAGGCTTTCCCTGCCAAGGCGGGGGTCCGAGGGGTGACGGCGGTGCCTGTCATGACAGGGCCCAAGGTATTGGCTGTGATCGACTTCTTCTCGGCGGAGGCGGCCGTGCCGGATGATCAGACGGTGGAGCTGCTCGAGAAGATGGGCAGGCACCTGGGCAGGACGATAGAGCACGAGCTCTGGGACAGGAAGCTCGCCGAGGCGGCCGCGTACGAGAGACACAACCTGGCGATGGAGCTGCATGACGGCCTGGCACAGCAGCTAGCGGGGATAAAGTTGCTTTCCGAGAGCCTGCTGGGCCGGCTGAAATGCAAGCATCACGATTGCTCGGAAAGACTCGGCCGGATTTGCGAGTACATGGAGAACGCGCTCGCGACCGTACGGGCGACCATAAACTGTATGAGCCCGAAGGAGATCCAGAGCGACGGCCTGCCGGCCGCCCTCAGCGAGCTGGCCCAGAACACGACGAGGCGGTACGGACTGGAGTGCGTATTGCACTGCGACCAGACGGTCGACGTCGCCGACTGTGAGACCGCCACCAACCTCCTGCGCATCGCCCAGGAGGCCGTCCACAACGCCATAAAACACGCCGATTGCAGGCAGATCCTGATCGTCTTGAGAATGACGAACGGCAAGCTGGTAATGGAGATCTCCGACGACGGGGGAGGGTTCTCTCCGGAAAAAGAGCCGGAAGGCATGGGGCTGCGCATCATGCGATACCGCGCCGGACGGATAGGAGCCGTGCTGAGCTTCGGCCCTAATCCGCAGGGCGGCAACATCGTGAGATGCGCCTACTTGAGGAAGTGACGATATGTCCGACAAAGACACGGGTACCAGCGCGAGGATAATGATTGTAGACGATCATCCGATCACCCGGCGGGGCCTTGCCGAGTTGATCGCGCCGGAGCTGGGCATGGAGATCTGCGCGGAGGCTTCCGACGCCAACGAGGCGATGGGCAAGATCGAGGAGACGGAGCCGCATCTTGCAATAGTTGATATTTCACTGGGAAAAGGTATCGGCGGTGTGGAGCTCATAAAGGAGATAAGATCTCGTTACGAGAAGATAAAGCTGCTCGCCTGCTCCATGCACGATGAGAAGCTGTTCGCCGAGCGATGCCTGAACGCCGGCGCTATGGGATATATCAGCAAGAACGCGCCGCCGCAGGATTTCATATCCGCCGTGCGAAGGGTGCTCGAAGGCAAGATCTACCTCAGCGAGACGATGTCCGACCAGCTCCTGTCGAGAATGGTGCAGGGAGACGAGAGGGCGGACAAGCCGTCCGTGGAGTCCCTCTCCGATCGCGAGCTGGAGGTATTCGAGCTGATCGGCAATGGGATGACCACAAGGCAGATAGCGCAGAGGCTGCATCTGAGCATCAAGACTATAGAGACCTACCGCGAGAACATGAAGACCAAGCTGAACCTCAAGAACAGCGCCGAGCTGGTCCGGCACGCCGTGCAATGGACCCTGGAGGGCAACTAGGCTCACTCCTCCTCGAGCTCGATCTTCAGCGACAGGAAGTCCAGCAGGTCCTTGAGGGTGATCACGCCCACCAGGCGGCCGCCGTCCGTCACCATAAGGCGCGATATATCGTTCTTGCGCATTCTGGTGAGGGCCTTTATCGCGTCCACGCCGGCGCCTATGGAGTTCTCGCTGGAGCATCTCCCCGCCAGGTCCGATACCCTCTTGTTCCCCCAGTCCTTGCGGTCTACCTCTTTGACCTGCTTCGTGGTGAGGCATCCCACCAGCTTCCCGTCCTCGACCACGGGATAGAGCTTGTGATGATGCTTGTAGACGTAGTTGTTGACGAAGTCATCGATGGTCATGCCGGGCGTGACGGTCACCGGATCGCGGCTCATGAACCTCTCGATGTTCTCGCCTTCCAGGGCGCGCCGGACAAGAAGCTGGCGATATGACGCCTGGGCCGATCCCCGCAGGAACATTCCGATCACGAACCACCACATGCCGGCGATGAAGCTGCCCGTGATAAAGCTGATCCCGCCCAGGACCATGAGGACGATCCCGAAGCCCGCGCCTATGCTGGACGAGATTCGCGTCGCGCTCCTCAGGCTTCCCTTCGTCTTCCAGAGGATGGAGCGCAAAACCCTCCCGCCGTCGAGGGGATAGGCCGGGATGATATTGAAAGCGACCAGTATGAGGTTGATCAGCCACAGGTAGAAGAAGATCCCCACGACCGCCGTCGGCCACCCGGCGAACTTCGCGAGCTGTTGCATACCGAAGCAGACCGCCGCTATGGCGATGCTCGTGAGGGGTCCGGCAATGGCCATCTGGAACTCGGTCTTCGCGTCCGGGGGCTCGTCGGTCATCTCGGCCACCCCGCCGAAGATGAACAGCGTGATCCCTTTCATGGGCAGGCCCCTGAGCTGTGCCACCTTGGAGTGCGCGAACTCGTGGATGATGATGGAGAGGAAGAGACCGAGCGCCCCCACTATGCTCATGAACAGATAGGTGCCGCTCGAGAGATCCGGATAGTAGTGCGGAAAGAACGCCGACGCCAGAGACCAGGTAACGAGCACGGCGATCACGATCCAGGTCAGGTCCACCTTGACCGGAAAGCCGAACAACTTGAACAGCGTAATGCTTCTCGAGAACATCTTTCTTCTCCGTTCCCCGCCCGACGGCGGGCGCTATCGCGACCCGCGTGAGCTCCGCCGGCCGTCAGATCCCCGACACGGGCCGCCGCAACGTCTCGAGCACGGCCTCACCCGCCTGTATACCTGTTCCCGCGACCGTCTTCAAGCTACTTCGAGCGTCGCCGCCGGGCAATGGGGAAAGCCTTCCGGCGAGCTTGAGTGGAAAGCCTAGACGGACCTGGGGAATCCCCCCAGACCACACCTAACGGTAGATGGGGAAAGTCCCCATACCGTGACAGGGCACCGGCGGATGGCCTAAGCCGGAAGTCCCCTCTGTGACCGCGGCCTTCGAGGGCTCATCCTGGATACACGCGATGATAGTCGCCGAGGAGGCCGGAGCCGCCGAGGTGGTCAATCACCTCGAAGTCGCTGTCCTGGGCCCCGAGTACTACAGAGACTAGACGAAAGCCAGCTCGCTCGAGCTACGAGCGGACCCCCATGCGCGATGAACCGCAAGAATCGGAGGTGGCCCCATGAGGAAAATCGCAGCGTTAAGTATGGCACTTTTCTTCGCCGTTGCACTGTCGGGCTGCGGCGAGCAAACGGCGCGGCAGGAGGAGGCCGGCGAAATGGAGGGCGCCAAGGACACCATGAGCGCCGAACAGGAGACCGGCCGGGAGGACTTCATGATGGCGATGAACGAGCGGGTCGAGGACATCGGCAGGGAGATCCACGATTTCAAGACAGAGGTTGACCGCGCCCAGTTGGAGCTCAGCGCGGAGATGAGGGAGGAGTTGCAGGGCATCGAGAAGTCCGGGGACGACCTCAGACGCAGGCTGGCCGAGCTCAAGAACGTCGCCGAGAATCAGAAGGAGCGCGCGGAGCCCCGCATAGGTACGGAAAAGGAGGGACGGCTATGAAGTCAAGCATGCTAAGCGCATCAGCGAAAGAGGATCCTTTGTTCGGGCGTACGATGCCGGCGTACGCGGCGCTCTTGCTCGCGGCCCTCGCCCTGGTCGCGGCGACGGGCCATTGGAGCCCGGCCTACTGCCAGGAAAAGAAAGTCACCGACCAGGAGATAACCAGGGCCGTGGAGATGGAGCTTTGGACCGACGAGGCGGTTGACCCGAACATGATAGACGTCAACACGGTGAACGGCATCGTCACCCTCACGGGGACGACCAATAACATGCTCGCCACGGAGCGGGCCGCCGAGATATGCCAGGTGGTCGTCGGAGTCAGGGGCGTCGTCAACAGGATCCAGGTGGAACCGCGCGTCGAGCGAACCGACGCCGAGCTGAAACAGGCCGTGCAGGAGGCCCTATTGCTCGATCCCGCGACGGACAGCTACGAGATAGACGTCGAGATCCGGGACGGCGCCGTGACGCTCACGGGCACGACGGACTCATGGCAGGAGAAACAACTGGCCGCGACCGTGGCCAAGGGCGTAAGAGGCGTCACCGGAATAACGAACGACATCCAGGTGGATTACAAGACGGAGAGATCCGACTACGAGATCCAGCAGGAGGTAAAGGCCAAGCTGGCGAACGACGTCAGAGTAGACGACTTCCTGGTAGAGGTCGAGGTGGAGAACGGCGAGGTCGAGCTCAGCGGCACCGTGGGCAGCCTCAATGAGAAGAGCACGGCCCGGCTGGACGCCTGGGTCGCCGGCGTGACCGAGGTGGACGCCGGCGATCTCGAGGTGGAGTGGTGGGCGCGCGACAAGATGCGCAGGAAGCAATTCTACTCCACCCGCGGCGACGAAGAGATAAAGAAGGCCGTGGAGGACGCCATGCTCTACGATCCCCGCGTTCTCTCCTTCAAGCCGGAGGTGAGCGTGGACGACGGCGCGGTGACGCTGACAGGCACGGTCAGCGACCTCGCGGCGAAGAAGGCGGCGGAGCAGGACGCAAAGAACGTGGTGGGCGTATGGAGAGTCGTCAACCTGATCAAGGTCCGTCCCGAGGTCGTTCCCTCGGACGAGACCCTCAAGGACCGGGTGACGAGGGCCCTGGCCGAAGACCCGTTCATAGAGCACTTCAGGGTCGACCTGGACGCGCACGCGGGGTGGGTATATCTCACCGGGGACGTCAACACCACCTTCGAACGGTCACGAGCCGAGCACGTGGTCGAAAGTGTCAAGGGCGTGCTCAACGTGGTGAACCACCTGCGCGTATCAGACGTGTGGACGTGGAAACCGGACTGGGAGATAAAGGAGGACGTTCAGAAAGAGCTGTTCTGGAGTCCTTACGTCGACGAGAACGACGTGGAGGTCAGCGTGGATGAAGGGGTGGTCACCCTCACCGGCACCGTCGAGAACTGGAGCGAGCGAAACGCCGCCGGGGACAACGCATACGAGGCCGGCGCGAAAGAGGTGAGGAACATGCTGGTCGTCCGGAACAGGTATTACGGCCCGTACGACTGGCATCTGTTGAAGTTCTAGGCACAGCGGACAGCGGCCGCCCGCCTCGCGGACGCAGCGCCGCAGGCGGGCGAGACGTCGCTATGATCTAGCCCCGGGGCTTTCCGGTCGACTGGAGACCTCACGAATGCGGGCGTCCGTTTCTTCGAGAAAGGCAAGCTGCAGGACGCGCTCAAGTGGGTGACGGAGGAATCCGCCGACTGATTCCGAAAGGAGCGCCACAAATGTTGAGAAGTGCGAAAGAGCTCATGGGATATACATTGAAGGCCACGGACGGAGAAATAGGCCGCTCCAAGGACTTCCTGTTCGATGAGGATCACTGGACCGTCCGATACATGGTGGCCGATACGGGCAAGTGGCTTCCGGGCCGCAAGGTCTTGATCTCCCCCATGTCGCTTGGAGAGCCCGATTGGGCCTCGAAGGCGCTTCCGGTCGCGCTGACCAAGAAGGAAGTCGAGGAGGCTCCGAGCTTGGAGGATACAGCGCACGTATCGAGGAAGTTCGAGTCCAAGTGGCTGAGCTACTACCGCTACCCGTTCTACTGGGTCGGGGACGGGATCTGGGGCGCCGGGGTCAACCCCCGGGAGCTCGCCTCGAAGGCCGAGCAGGCCGCGGGACCCGCCGAAGACGAAGGGGCGGAAGATACGGTGCTGCGCTCCGCGGACGAGGTTATGGGCTATCATATCGAGGCCAAGGATGGAGAGATAGGCCACGTGGAGGACTTCGTCCTCGACGACGAGACCTGGATGGCCCGTTACGTGGTCGTCAACACGCGCAATTGGCTTCCCGGCAAACGGGTCATAGTGGCCCCGTCATGGATCGAGAAGGTCGATTGGGCGAGCGAGAAGGCGTTCGTGGACTTGACCAGGCAAGAGGTGAAGGACAGCCCCGAGTACGATCCGTCGGCTCCTATCAACCGCGAGTACGAGGTGACGTTGTACGACTACTACGGCAGGCCCAAGTATTGGAAGCACGGCGATTGAACGACGCCGGCGGCCCGGAGGCGGCGCGCGGGGCCGGGGCGCGCGCCGCGCCGCAACGGCCGGCTGCCCGGTCAATAGCGCAGAAGGGCTGATATGGGCCTGCCCTGAATCTCCTCCTCGCCGGCGGTGTAGACGTCCCCCCCGTGCGCGAGCGTCAAGAAGGCCGCGAGGTCATAAAGGTCGTCGTCCCCAGTCCGACGCGTACCCCGAATCTCCACCGTCCGCAGGCCCGGCTCGAACTCTCCCCGGCACTCGCCATCCGAGCTGATGAAAAGCGCGTCCACGCGGCCGTCGTAGGCGGACGGCAATATCTTGTTTATATCGTCCGACGTCCTTTCGCCGGCGGCCTCCTCCCGCAGCCTGGCCAGCTTGTCCGCGCGCGGCTTGGTGAGGGCCGACGCCGCGGCCTCCCAAGCCTTAGGGTGCAGCTCCTCCGGCGCCAGGGGCTCGGGATTGCCCACGACCCCGTTCTCGAGAACATTGGGATGCTCGCTCACATCGCGATACATGGGTATCAGATAATCCACGGCCGCCAGGACCATGGGCGCGGAGCGGTTCTCGATGGCCTCCATGACGGTGTCATCGATAGCTCTCAGAAACTTCACGATGTCCTGCTTCCTGTCGTCCTCCCCGGCTCCCTGGCCGTGGTAAACGGCGGCTCTCTTGGCGCCGGCCGGAGGCGCTCCCGTATGGAACTGTAGAGAATGGCCTTCGAGCTCGCGGCCGAGCACCTGCTCGATGCTTATGCCGTCCTCGCCCAGGTCCACCTCGGACATGTCGAACCTTCCGGCCCGAAAGAGCTTCACCGCGTTCAAGCTTATGGCCAGCACGTAGAACTCGGTCTCGTGGCCGAGGAGCGGCAGCAGGGGCCTCACGCGCAGCCGCTCCCCTATGTCCACCCGCTCGTTGAACCCGAAAGGGACTCTCAAAGGGCGAAATGTGTTGGGCGAGAGAAGCACCGCCAGCCCGTCCTTTGAATGGCGCCAGAAATCGCCCATCTCGAGCAGGCGCCTGGATGGACCCAGCACGCGGTCGGTGTCCCCCTTGCGCACGCCCAGGTCCGTCATTTGCTCCTCGGCCCTTCGCAGCAAATTCTTGAACCTCACGGGGTCCTGCTGCACCTCGGCCCCGGCCCGGTGAGTGGGAAGGAAAATCGAAACACAGGGGCTTTCCGATTTGAGAATGATGTCTATGAGATCCCGCCGGCCGGGGAGATGATCGATCTCTCCTCCAAGAGCCGCGGACAAATCAACGTTCTTATCAGCCATTTGGTTTCCCCCGTAGTGGAGATCGAAGCTGCGGCCGAAGCGCACGCGCGGGCTCGGTCGAGTCGGCGCGAAGCGATGCCGAGTGATGCCAACGCATTAACCGATCACACCTTCTCCCAGTACTTCTGAAACCCGTAGTGGCCATGCAGCTTTTCTTCATATGAGCGCTCCATGGTCCGAATGGTGTCGAACTCCGGGCTCGTCTCTATCCGGCGCTTCGTAAGGCCCACCTCGAACGCTCTCTCGGTCCAGTCTATGTTCTCCGCCCACCGGGGCGAGATCAGGACCTTCCGTCCGGGCAACCAGGTGCCCGTATCCACCACGACGTAGGGTATCAACCAGTGATCGTCGCTTATCACGAGGTCGTGGACTTTTCCGACATCTCCGTCCTTCGCGTCGATCCTATAGCCGGACACTTCGTTGACGCTTCTCAGGTTGGGATCGCCCGCGGGCGTTCCGGTGTCCGCCTCACGCCTGGCCTTGGCGGCCTGCTCGTCGCCGGCGGCGGTCTCGGGCATCATGACGAGACCGAGCGATCCAGGTAACCAGTAGAGCGGCCAGTTGTAGTACCGCGCCAGTTTCTCCTCCATCCTGCGACTCACGGGCTTGTCGGCGTCCACCTCGGGACCGTTCTCGATCGACTGCTTCGACAAGCGCAGTTTCAGGAGCCTTTCCTCGACATTGAGATCCTCGATCGAGTGCGGAGAGACCAGAACCCGCCGCCCCGGCCTGAGCCAGGAACCGGTGTCCACGACAACATAGCGTATCGTCCAGTACTCGTCGTCGAAGAACAGGTCGTCGACGCTTCCTATCTTTCCGTCGCTTGCTTCAATGTTGCATTTTCCGAGCTCTCGAGCGCTGAACAACGGCATGGCGACTCCTCTCTGTGCGGCGCGACAAGGTCCGGGGCGTTAGCCTCAAGCCGGGACCGGGCGCACCGCACCCCCCCGGCCCGGCCGCGGAGGCGTTCACGAGCCCACGGTGAGCCGCGTCGGCCGCGATCGGTCCGACGCCCGACCCAATCGGAATCAGGACTTCCGGCGAACCTTGACGACGCTGTTGTGGCCCCCGTACGGATTCGGCGCCCGGTCGTCAGCCGAGGGATCGGTGTGCCACTCGCCGTCCGCAAGGAACCTGTACTCGTAATCGCCCGGCGGGAGCTTAAGGGACTTATGAAAGGCGCCCTTTCTCTTCGCCATCTTGTGCGCCGTGCGATTCCAATCGTTGAAATCTCCGACCAGGTAAACCTCCCTGGCGTCCGGCTTCATGTCGAAGGTGAACTTGGTCGTTCCGACGCCGTTCGCAGACTTTCTTGCCGTCGATTTCTTCTCCGCTGATTTCTTTGCGGCACCCTTCTCTTTGACAGCCATGAATGACCTCCTCCGGCAAAGGATTGTTCGCAGAATTATATCAACCTCGGGTGACGCTTGTTATGCCGGAGCGCGGCGGCAAACGATCCTCTCGGCCGCTGCGACTCGACTCAGGGGGAAAGGCTTGCTCCATGACAAGCGCTCGTGGCGCCACCCCAGGGCGTCGGCGCCTGAGAGGTCGCCGGCAAAGCCGGACTACATAAACAGTCTAGATCCCTCAGGCGATGGAGGTACCGGGGATTCCCTCAAATACCAGTGGGCGTTCCCCCGTCCGAGCCGCACGGAAACGGAGCTCAACTCATGCCGTCAGGCCCTGCGCCGCGCTCGATGGCAGGCCTGTGAAGCAGAAAGCGCAGCGCCACGGGGACCGCGAGAGTGGTCACGATCGCCACGATCACTATCGCCGAGAACATGTACTCGACGACGGGCGGCTGGGGATCGGGCTTGGAGAACAGGCCCCAGCGCAGGGCTATGCCGGCGATTACGAGCTCGACCGCGCCCCTGGCGCTCATGGCGACGCCGATCGAGAAGGCCTCCCTGCGCGGAAAGCCGATCCTGGCCGCGGGAACGTAGGCCGCTATCAGCTTGCTCGCGAAGGCGACGACTATCAACAACACGAGAAAGCCCGGGATCCCGAGGACAGCCCCGAGATCCAGGTGCAGCCCTATCGAGGCGAAGAAGATGGGCGCCAGGAAGCCGATGGTGATTGCCGAGGTCTTCTTCTTCACGTCCTCGAACACCTGCTCGGACACTGTTCGCCTGCTGAAGAAAAGACCCGCCGCGAAAGCCCCGAGTATGAAGTGCATGCTCAGCTTCTCGGCCAGGACGGCGAACAGCAAGGCCACGACCAGGAGCACCGTGAACTCGAGCTCGTCTATCATGAGCCTCTTCACTACGGCCTTGGCAATGCGCGGCAGGAGATACAGGCCCACGAAAGTCACCGCGCCGAAGAACAACGCGATCTGGCCCGCCAGCATGACGAGCTCGCCGGCGGAGGGCAGAGACCCGGTCTTCATCAGAGCGGTGAGCACGGCCAGCAGGACCAGGCTGATTACGTCGTCGATGATGGCCGCCGATACTATGGTCCTGCCCATCGGCGTGTCCAGTTTGTCGAGGTCCATGAGGACCTTGACCGCGACGGGAACCGCCGTAATGGCAAGGGCAGTGCCCACGAACGCGGCCTGCGCTATCTTGTACTCGGACTCGGGCAGGTACAGCCAGGCCACCCCAAAGCCCAGGACGAACGGCAGGACCATCGCGCTAAGCGCGACCGCTGAGGCGCCTCTTGAAGCCCCGGCGATCTGCTTCGGCCGCAGCTCGAGCCCTCCCAGCAACATCAGGAAGAAAATGCCGAGGTCGGTTATGGCCACAAAAACCCGGTCTTCGGATATCTCGGAAAGGGCGGGGAAGGCGCCGGAGTAATGCCTGAGGACGATGCCCAGCAGGATGCCGGCCACGATCTCACCGACCAGCGAAGGCTGGCCGACCCGAATCGCCAGCTCGGCGAACACCCGGGCGACCACGAGGATCACCAAAAGTGTGTAGAGAAGCTCCACTACCCGAACTCCCTCGTGCGTCGGAGAATCTGAGCGAGTACATTGATTCGCCGTCGAAGCATCCCGCATCGCCCGAGAATGGTACCGGCTGGAGGGCGGGCTGGGAAACTTTTTTCAGACGCGCCCGGGCAAGGGGCTCGGTCTTTCATCCTTACAGATTGCCGCGATCGACTAGTCGTACCGTGCTCGCCTGCGGTCCCTTCTGGCCCTGCTTCTCCACGTACCGGACGCTGTCCCCCTGCTTCAGGTCTTCGAACTTGGCGTCGACGACGCTGTTCTCGTGGAAGTAGACCTCGCGACCGTCGATCGTCTCGAGGAACCCGTAGCCCCTGTCCTCGAAGACCTTCCCCACAATGGCGTTGGCCTCCTGCTCCGGGTGCCTCTTGACCTCGTTGCGCTGGATCTCTCCGAGCTTTCTCAGCTTGCGGTACATCACCTCGAAGACGTCGTTTACGGCCCCGATGACGGTCTCGTCCGCGGTCACCTCGCCGGGCTCCCTGGAGGCCACGATCTCGTGCTCCGGGGGGACCCTAACTGTTGCTCGCACCCTGTAGGGGTTGCCCGTTACCTGGCTCTTGTGAGGCCGCTCCACGGCGACCCGGCAGCTTATCACGTTGTCGTGAAGTTTTTCGAGCTTGGCGACCTTCTCCCTTATGTGAGCCTCCATGGCGTCGGTCTTCTCGACATCTCTATAGGTTATCTCAAGTGGTGTCTCCACTATCCCTCACCTCCTCCGGGATCGGCGCTAGGCCTACCATCCATTCAATATGACGAATCTCACGTGCCCTCCCTTTTCGGGCCTCTGAAACGGGTGGGCATAATAGAGTTGAGTCACCAGGCTCCCCAGTATCAGGAACCGTAAGGCGACTCCGGTGCTGAAGACCGGAATCCTGTCCGACGATCTCGTAGTCAGGTCGAAGGCCGGTTCTTCGTCGCCGGTCCAAGCGATCCCCGCGTCCAAGAACGGAGCGATCTCCGTCGGCGGGTACGGGAAGTCCACGAGCCCAGGCTCTGCTCGACCTCGAACCTGAACCTCTTGCCCCTGGCCGGAGAGCCGATCCCGTAGAACGAGTAGTCCCCGACGTAGGCGACGGCCAGGTTGGCCAGGTTCAAGGCGTCCGGAGACGACAGGCTCGTGCCGGACTATCCTGCTCTTCATCCCCTCGGTGAAGCCGCCGGTGCCCTGGCTTATGATGCCGGGTATGAGGTTCGTCTGCTGGAAATCCGCGTGGTTCGCGTAGAGGACAACCGGCCGGCTCTCCTTCAGTCGAATGCCGAAAACAGAAGACAGCCTGTCATACCACTTCTCCAGCATGAGCCCCGAGACCCTTGCGGCCTCCTCCTCGGCCGGGTAGTAGTATATGTCGAATCGGCTGGTTTGAAGTTTCTTGAAGTCGAAGGTCTCGTACTTGACCTTGTCCCTTCCGAAGTACTGCGCGCCCGCGTCACCATGAGACAGGGCGAAAACCGTCGCCGCGCACAGCAGCGAGCAAAGTAGGCGCGCCCCCGCTCCGTCGAGCGCGGTTCCCCGTCGCGTGGACATCTTGCCCCCTAGCCTGCTGTATGGGAGGAGGGCGCGGCGGCCCAGGATTGATTCCCTGCGCGGCCTAAGGTGGGGAATTGCGTTAAGCCGCCGCGCCACACTGATATCGAAGCGCCTCAGAGCTGAGAGGCGGCGAACTCCCAGTTGGCCAGGTTGTCGAGCACCGCCTTGACGTAGTCCGGACGCCTGTTCTGGTAGTCGAGATAGTACGCGTGCTCCCAAACGTCTATCGTGAACAAGGGCTTCTTGTCCTCGAACACCGGCGTGTCCGCGTTCAGGCCCTGTATTATCTCCAGCTTGTCTCCGTTCGCCACGAGCCAGGCCCACCCGCTTCCGAACTGCGTGGTGGCCGCCTTTGTGAACTCCTCCTTGAAGGCGTCGAAGCTGCCGAAGGAGTCCTTTATCCTCTGGGCCAGCTCGCCGGCCGGCTCGCCACCGCCGCCCTTCTTCAGGCAGCTCCAGAAGAAGGCGTGGTTCCAGGCCTGAGCGACGTTGTTGAACACCTCGACCTTGTCGGGCGAGCCCGCCGTCCTCTTGATTATGTCCTCGGGCTTCATCCCCTCCATGTCCGATCCGTCGAGCAGATCGTTGGCCTTCTTCACGTACGTGGCGTGATGCTTGCCGTAGTGAAAGCCGATCGTCTTGGCCGAGATGTGCGGCTCGAGCGCGTCCTCCTCGAACGGAAGGGGCTCCTGTACTATCGTCTCTTTGGCCATATGCCAATTCTCCTTTCTCGAGACGAGGGGGTCACCCATTTCACGACAGTCTTGGAGGCATGGTCGCGCCGGAAGAGGTATGCGGCCGGCGCATGTCGCGACACGGTGTGGGTACCCCCCCGTGCTCTCAAGAATCAATGCTATTCGTCGGGCTCGGCGGATGATATCTCGTCCAGCACCTTCCCCGTATCCACTTCCGCTCCGGTGCGGGCCGCGAGATCGCCCAGGGAGAGAATCCCGGCGATCTTGTCCTCCTCGTTGGTGACTATCATGCGGCGGACCTTCTCTTTCCTCATGAGGTCGGCCGCCTCCTTGATGTCCTGGTCCGCTCTGAGCTTCACCACGTCCTTGGTCATCACGTCGCCCAAGGTCGTCGTCCTGAGATCCAGCCCGGGCGCGACCGCGCGCAGAACCAGATCCCTGTCCGTGACGAAACCCACTATATTGTCCTCTTCCACGATGGGCATTCCGCCTATGTCCGCGTCGGACATGACCTGCGCGGCCTCCAGCACGGACATCCCGGTATGGGCCAGCTTCACTTCGGAAGTCATGACGTCCTGGACTTTCACGTTGATCGCCTCCTCTGTGATCTTGATTCTCTGATACTCATCCCAATCGCCCCGCGGCCGCGCGCGGAGACTCATGGCGCGATTAACCAATTCTGAACGGTCCGGGGCTCGTCTGCTATGGGAGTTAGGCAGATTCGAGGGCCGGATGGATGCCCATTACGCGTTAGGGGATTTCCTGAGCGGCGGCCGAGAGGGCGCGGGAGCACGCCGGCCGGCGCAGGCGCGCGGTGGGCACACCGGCTTGCGGGGGCCGTGTCAGGACACCGCCGGGCGATAAGCACTGCTCCAGGCACGGAGGAGCCGCAAACCTCACCTCTGATACGTGCCCATAAGACGGCCCTCCGCCAGAACGTGGCCCTCCATGGCGCTGAGGAGCTCGCTCTTTGTCGCGCCGGGCTCGAGGCCCAGCATCTTGTCGAGCGCGTACAACTTGAAGAAGTAACGGTGCGGTTTTCCCGCGGGCGGGCACGGGCCTCCGTATCCTATCCTGTCGAAGTCGGTCGTTCCCTGCTTGGCCCCGTTGTCGAGCCTATCGGTCATGGGCACCGCCTCGGGCAACGCGGTCACTTCCGCGGGCAGATCGTACAGCACCCAGTGCACCCACGTTCCCATGGGGGCGTCGGGGTCGTCGCATATCAAGGCCGTGCTCTTCGCGCCTTCGGGCATATGGCTCCACGCCAAAGGCGGCGACACGTCCTCGGCATCGCAAGTGTGTTTCCTGGGGATGGCCTCGCCGTCTTCGAAGACCGGGCTTGTAAGCTGAATGGTCATGGCCGTGTCCTCCCGGGCCACGCCGGGCTCGCCGGCGGGCGGGTTTTCCTTCTTGTCGTTTGAGCAGCCGGCCACAATGCCGGCCGCCGCGACTATTACGGTCGCAAGCCGTACGGAGATCGCCATCTTCATGGTGTCTTCCCTCCCTTGTTCGGACACCTACGCGCCCACATCGCCCCAGGCTCGTCTGTGACACCATATCACAAAAGCCGCCACATTGATACGTGGACCGGACCGGGCCCAGGTGTAGTATCTTATCAACCATGGCATCGAAAGAACAAAGAAGGCGAGAATCCGGCGGCGAGGAAGGCCTCTCCGGCTCGGTGGGCAAGCGCGAGGAGCTGCGCATTGAATCGATTGTCGCGGGCGGCGATGGAATGGCCCGCGCCGGCGACGGCCGCGTGGTCTTCGTACCCCGCACGGCCCCGGGCGAGCTTATCGAAGCCGAGTACGCCGAGGAGCACAAGCAATGGCTGCGGGGGAGCCTCATCCGGACGGTGGAGGCCGGTCCGGACCGCCGTGATCCGCCGTGCCGCTACTACTCGCGCTGCGGAGGCTGCCAGCTACAGCATCTGGATTACAAGGCCCAGATATCGGCCAAGACCTCGATCGTCACCGAGTCTATTCGGCGCCTGGGCGGGGTAGATCTCCCGGTCCCCCAGGCCGTACCGTCGGTGCGCGAGCTCGGCTACAGAAACAGGGTCTCGCTGATAATGAGAGGCGCCACAGGTGGTTTCTCGGCGGGCTATCACGCCTGCGACGACCCGTCCGAGATCGTGGACGTAGATATGTGCCCGCTCGCAGAGCCCGCCGTCAATGAGGTGTGGTCGTCCCTGAGGGCGCTTTGGGCGAGGCAGCCGCCGCGGCTCCCGCCGGGGCGGGACCTGCGCCTGACCTTGCGGGCGAGCTCCAGGGAGGAGGTCGGCCTCGCGATACAGGAGGCGCCCCATGCGCTCCGTGCCGCCGGAGGCGCTACGGGGGGCCGGCCGGGGCACGAGGGGCGAGGCGCCCACCGGGAGAAAGCGACCGAACCCGGCCCTTTAGGCGCCGGGGGAGCAGTCGAGAGCGGCCGGGCCGGCGGATGGATATATCGCGGGGACGAAAGCTTCAGTCTAGTCGACTCTGTTCCCGGCCTTGCGGCGGTCTGGCTGCTGGACGCGCGCGGGAACATCACGAGCTATGAGGGCGCCGAGTCGCTTTATGACAGGTGGGGGCCTTACGAGGTCCCGCTCGCGGGAACCGCATTTCTCCAGGTGAATCGCGAGACCGCCGCGCGCCTGGAGGAGTACGTGCGCGAGCAGTGCGGAGACCTGGGCGGAGCGCGGGTGATAGACGCATACTGCGGCTACGGGCTGCGGGCGATGGAGATGGCGCGTGAAGGCGCGAGGGTCAAGTGCATCGACTCGGACGGCCGCGCCATAGCGGCCGGTGCGGCCATAGCCGCCGAGACGGGCGCCGGCGCCCGGTTTTTCGCGGCCGCCGTCGAGCACACGCTGCGCCGCGAGCTGCCCGCCGACGTGGTCGTCCTCAACCCCCCACGCCGCGGGCTCGCGCTGCCGGTCACCGCCGCCCTGGCGAGCAAGCCGCCCCGGCGGGCCGTCTATGTAAGCTGCAACCCCGCCACGCTCGCGCGCGACTTGAAGAGGCTCGGCGCCAAGTTCGAGGTCGCGGCGTGCAAGGCTTTCGATCTGTTCCCTCAAACCGCACACGTGGAGACGGTCGTAACTCTCGATCGCCGAGCGGGTTGAGTCGGCCTCCACTCCGATTATCGATAGTGGTACACTGATCGGGACTGACCCGGATGCCGAAGACCAGTCCATCCGATCCAAGTAGGCACCTGTCTTTGGGGAGGCGACAATTGACTGAGACCTCGAGAAGCAAGCTGTCGGGATTGTGGAGATCGGAAGATTGGTGGGCAGTGTGGCTCGGCCTGGCGCTCTTCCTGGTAACCCCGTTTGTATCCGGAATTCCCAAGCCGGGCAAATGGGTGGGCAAGCCGCTCGAAGCGATCCCTCCGGAGATGGTTCCGCCTCTTCTATTGCTTATGGCGGGAATAGGGGCGCTTGTCTTGATCGCCCTCGCTTCGATGAAAGAGAGTCCGGCCAGGTTCGTCCCGGCGTTTCCGGTGGTCTTCGCGCTCTCCGTCTTGAGCTACTTCGTGTCCTCGCAGAACACGCTCGCCACCTACGGCCTTGGATATGCTTTCTGGGCCCTTCTGGTGGGACTTTTCATTAGCAACACCGTCGGCCTTCCGGGCTGGCTGCGCCCCGCGGTGAGGACGGAGCTCTACATCAAGATAGGCCTGGTCTTGCTCGGGGGAGAGGTGCTGTTCAACAAGATCCTCGCCCTTGGAGGCCCCGGCCTCCTCGTGGCCTGGGTCGTCACCCCGGTCGTGGTCACCTTCATGTACTTCTTCGGCACGAGAACGCTCAAGATCGTCAACAAGAAGCTCGCGATGATAATCTCTGCCGCCACGTCGGTCTGCGGAGTGTCCGCCGCCATAGCCACGGCCGGCGCGTGCAAGGCGAAGAAGGAGGATTTGACGCTCGCCGTCGGCATGACGCTCATTTTCACGGTAATAATGATGGTCTTCATGCCTCTCGGAATCAAAGCCTTGGGCATGGACCCGTTGGTCGGCGGCGCCTGGATGGGAGGCACCATCGACTCCACGGGCGCGGTTGTGGCGGCCGGCTCCATGCTGGGCAAGGAGGCGATGAACGTGGCCGCGGTGGTCAAGATGATCCAGAACGTCATGATCGGCCTGCTCGCCTTCATAGTCGCGCTGATGTGGGTTACGCGCGTGGAGCGCGACCCCACCGGGCCGAAGCCGAGCCCCATGGAGATATGGTACCGGTTCCCCAAGTTCGTGGTCGGGTTCGTCGCCGCGTCGGTCCTGTTCTCCTTTATTTTGACTCCCGCGATCGGCGGCGCGGCGGTGGATGAGCTTCTCAAGGTCTCGAAGGGGCTTAGGGGCTACTTCTTCTGCCTGGCGTTCGTCAGCATCGGGTTGGAGTCCAGCTTCAGGGAGCTCGGAAAACAGATGGCGGGCGGCAAGCCTCTCATACTTTATATGGTGGGCCAGTCCTTCAACCTGGTACTGACGCTGATAATGGCTTACCTGGCGTTCGGCGGAGTCCTGTTCCCGAGGCCGTAACGTGGAAGGCCCGCGCAGCTCCTCTCAGGACACTAACTTTCTCAAGGCCGTGAGGACGGGAAGGTGCCTCTTGATAAGGGGCTTCGCGTGGCGGTGGTAGATGCCGCACGCGCGGCAAAGGACAGTGCCCTTCGGGTAGAAGCAGTAGCAGGCCTGCTTTCTCTCACCGGTGGCCAGCTCGCTCTTCCATCGGGCGTCGGCGCCCAGAAGATCGAAAGCGCGAAGCCCTTCCTCTATCGCGCTCTTTATCGCTTCGGTCGCGACGACGATCCCGGGGGACAGTCTCCGGAAGCTGTCGTCATAGGAGGTCTTGAGAGCGCTGAGCTCGTCCTTGTAGGCAACGCCGAAAAGATGCGCGACCGGCGCTCCACCCACATATAGCAAGTGAAGTCGCAGCCATCCCCGGGCCGAGAAAACGCGCGCCAGGTCCTCGAAGAAACGCCGCAGCTCCTCAGTCGCCGTCATGGCCTCGCCCCTGGTCGCCTTCCAACTGTTGCTCTCTATCGCGAAGACGTCGGCCATCCCCTCCTCCACCTCCTCCTCGCGGCTGATGGTGCGCGCCTCGAAGCCCCTCTCCCTTTCGATGCGCTTGCGCTTGCGACGCAGCTCGGAGCGAACATGCCCCTCCCGTCCGGCGAGATACTCCTCCCAGCTTGCGGGAAGCAGCGCGAAGGGCGACGCGGTCGACGGGCGTACGGTAGTGGCCAGGCCGCATTCCAGGGCGAGCTCGGGAAGTGTCCTGGCTATATGGGTGTCGGCGGAGACCTGCGCGGTAATGCAAGCACCCCTGTGGGCGGCGAGCAGGTGGGACAGAATGCTCCTGAGCGTCGTCCGGGGATCGAGGGCCGTGACCAGGTTCGCCCTGCGCACCTGATTGTGGACGGGAAGAGCGAGCGCGGACCTGTGAAGACAGCCTCTGCATTCATCCTCTATCAGTGGAAGCACCGCGCTCAGCGAGCCGCCTTCCCGTATGAACAAGAAGGCGAGCCGCCTGTCCGGCCAGAAGTGCCGAAGGGACGAGGTCAGCCATTCAGGGGTGTCTAGAAGCCTCGCATCGTCGCACGAATCGACGAGCCGGCGCCACTCGCTCAGATATGTCTCGAGCGACCGGATATCGGTCACTTCCTCTACTTGCGCCATCGCGGGTCCTTGAATATACGACAGCCGCCGGCGGCCGCGAACGGCACTATGAATCCGTTGCGGGCCAAGTCCTTGACTTCATTAGTATTATTCGGCCTCTACGCAAGTATCTTGACCGGAGCAGGCTCCATGGCGGGAGGCCCTTACCTCACCCGGCGGCCCGCATACCGCCGGACCCGCCTGGAATGGCTCCCACAGGGCTAACTGCCGCAATGGGCCAGGATGGCTCTCGAGGCTGGAGGATGGCTCTCTCCGCGCCGGCCCATCGCTCGGGGACACCTCCAAGGATTGCTCTTGGCGAGACGGGATGCAAGTGATAAAATGAGTTGCTGGAGGGTTGCCCGACCCGATCCACCCACTTGAAACGTGTCAGCGGGGCGAAGCCAACAGCGCGGCCTCCGGTCACGGGTGAGCCGCGTTTCCCCATCTCCCGCAACGCGTTGCGCCCTGGCTATTCTGTGAGAGGAAGCGTATATGACCGTGATCCCCTATCTAGTCGCGTACGTTGCCGTTGCCGTATTCGTCGTGGCGGTGGTCGCCCGCTTCATGATGTGGTCGAAGCTGCCGCTTCACCTGCGATGGGAGCTTTATCCCGTAGCCCATGAGGGCAAACGGGCCAGTTACGGCGGCTCGTACATCGAGGAGGTGGATTGGTGGAAGAAGCGCAGGGAGGTCTCCCTGTGGGGCGAGCTGAAGGTCATGGTGCCCGAGATCGTGTTTCTGGTCGCGCTGTGGGAGCACAACCGAAAGATGTGGTTCCGCTCTTTCCCCTTCCATTTCGGCATATACCTGGTAGCCGGCGCCACCTTTGTGATGATCCTGAACGGGGTGCTCGCCGCGGTCTCGCCCGGCGCCGTGGAGGGCGCCTTTGGAGAGTTCCTGCGGCGCCTGGCACTCAGCTTCGGCGTGGCGGGCCTGGCGCTGGGAATGATAGGCGCCCTGGGGCTTCTACATCGCCGCCTGACCCAAGAGGACTTGAGGGACTTCACGGTTCCCGCCGACATATTCAACCTGCTCTTCTTCGTCGTGACCTTCGGGGTCGCGCTGGGGCACATAGCCGCGGTGGACAGGGACATGTCCCGCTCCGGCGCCTTCGTACGGAATCTGGTCGTTTTTGACATGGTCTCAATAGATGGCGGTGAGTTCTGGCTGACGGGGATATCCGCGGTTTTGCTGGGCGCTCTTCTGGCCTACATTCCGCTGACCCACATGTCGCATTTCGTGGGCAAGTACTTCGCCTACCACACCATACGGTGGGACGACGAGCCCAATATCCGCGGCGGCCGGTTCGAGGGAAGGATACAGGAGCTTCTGAACCAACCCGTGAGCTGGTCCGCCCCGCATATAGACGGGCGGGGCAAGAAGACCTGGGCTCAGCTCGCCACGGAAGAGGCCCAGAGGCCCGAAGATAAGAAGAAAGACGAAAAGAAGACGGAGAGCAAGTAGCTCCGCGAATGTCCCGGGCCGCCGGCTTTGACCGCAGCGGTTCGAGAGTATCGGCTCGAGGAGACGATCGATATGAGCAAGTCGAAAAGCGTGAAGGATATTTCCAGGGTTGATTCGCCGGCGTCCACGGTGCGCCCCGAGGACCAGGTTCCGCTGCCCCCTCCCTTCGACAAGGAGGAGCCTCCATTCGCCCCACTGAGCGAGCAGGCGCGCGAGAAGTACGAGTGCGATCTGGACGACACCATCGCCTGCAGCATACCGAAGCCCCAGTCGAAGCAGGAGGAGGAGGAGCTGGTCAACAAGTTCCTATCGGGGATGAGGAAGCTCTTCAAGAAGGAGGACAACTGGACTTTCCTTCAGCCGCTGCTCCTCACCATGGAGCACTGCGCAAGGTGCCAGACCTGCGCCGAGGCCTGCCATATATACGAAGAGAGCGGCAAC
Organism: uncultured bacterium; assembly: GCA_964531335.1. GTDB lineage: Bacteria > Eisenbacteria > RBG-16-71-46 > CAZHEV01 > CAZHEV01 > CAZHEV01. The sequence goes on from CAZHEV010000006.1 coordinate 161,006, forward strand.
AACCCCATATACAGGCCGGCGTATCGCTCCGAGGTGCTGAGGCGGATCTACTACAAGTACGTAAAGAACGGCTCGAAATGGGTGCACGGCGACATAGATCTGAACTGGAAGACGGTCGCCAGGCTCATCGAGCTCTCCTTCCGCTGCAACCTCTGCCGCCGGTGCGGACAGACCTGCCCCATCGGGGCGGACAACGGTCTCGTGGCCCACGAGATCCGCAAGCTCGCCAGCCAGGAGATGGGCATCACCGCCAAGGAGCTTCACAAGGACGGCTCGGTGCTCCAGCAGACGGTCGGATCCTCCACCGGCATGAACGCCCTCGTCGTGAAGGACAACATGGAGTTCATAGAGGAGGACATGAGCGACATCACCGGCATCGACGTGAAGGTGCCGTGGGACAAGAAGGGCGCCGACATACTGCTTATACACAACGCCGGCGAGATCATGTCATGGCCGGAGAACGTGGGCGCCTTCGCCATACTCTTCAACGCGGCGGGCCTTGACTGGACCCTGTCCAGCGACGTGGCGGCCTACGACGGGATAAACTACGGCGTCTGGTACGACGACGTCCAGTTCGCGCGGACCGCGATAAAGCACGCGAAGGCCGCCGCGAACCTCGGGGTGAAGAAGATCGTGCTGGGCGAGTGCGGCCACGCGCACAAGGCGCTGACGGTCATAGCCGACCGGGTCCTGACGGGCGAGCTGAACATACCCAGGGAGAGCAGCATGCCGATCCTTCTGGACATAGTCAGGTCGGGCAGGGTCAAGTTCGACAAGAGCAGGAACGACTTCCCGGTCACCCTTCACGATCCCTGCAACCTCACGCGCCTCATGGGCGTGATCGCGCCCCAGCGCGAGATCATCAAGGAGATCGTCCCGGAGAGCCGGTTCCGCGAGATGACCCCCCACGGCTGCAACAACTACTGCTGCGGCGGGGGCTCCGGGTTCGCGATCATGTCGGGACACAACTTCGGCGAATGGCGCCATCACGTCTCGGGCCGGCGCAAGTTCCGCCAGATCCTGGAGGCGTTCAAGGACGAGCCGATGGACCGCGATCACCCGAAGTACGTCTGCGCGCCTTGCAGCAACTGCAAGGGCCAGATCCGCGACATCATCACCTACTACGACGCCTGGGAGAAGGCCGGCATTTACTACGGTGGGCTCGTCGAGCTGATGGTCAACGCGATGGTAGACTCCAAGCCGAACTTCATCGATTGGGAGTGGCACTAAACAGGACGGAGATCCCCCGATGGCTGACAAGAAGCGCGTACTGGTAATCGACGACGACCCGGATGTCGTCACTTTCCTGACGACCTTGCTGCGGGACAACGGATACGAGACGGACTCCGCTCAAGACGGCGCCGAAGGGCTGGATAAGATCCGCGCGAAAGTGCCCGATCTGATCCTCCTCGACATAACCATGCCGGAGAAGTCAGGGGTCAGGCTCTATCGGGACATCAAGGAGGAGGACCGGACCAAGTCCGTCCCCGTGGTCATAGTCACGGGCGTCATGCAGGAGTTCAAGCAGTTCATCCACACCAGGCGACAGGTGCCGCCCCCCGAAGGCTACATACAAAAGCCCGTGGATAAGAAAGAATTGCTGGATACGATCGAGAAGCTCCTGGCCGGCAGGTAGAGCTCACGCGCCGGGACTGCCCCGCCGGGCGGCCCCGGCTTTCTCGCCCGCGCGACCGCCGCCCGAGCCGCCAAGACCGGCGGGCGGCCCCAATCGGCCCGCCCGCCCTTTGTTTCCCCAGGGCATCTATCTACGCAATGTTCGACGTTCATCTAGGTCTAGTAGCAATACTTCTCCTAGTAGGCACCGCTTGTCCGCATCGCCCTTGTTTGCGTTTTGGGAGGCGTAGTCCGACCGATGCTCGCAGATAGCTCCTGAGCCCCAATCGAGAAGTCCCTTGTCACCGCATGCGTGAAGTGTATACTGAAGAACTGATTCGGGGGTAACGAGCGATGGAAGCCAATTTCCGGAATTATAGCTCCGAGGAACTGCTGGGACCTCTAAACGAGGTGGAGCAGAAGAACGCGCCGAGCTCGCTCTTCGTCTGTGGAGATCTCGGCCTTCTCAAGAACGGTCCGCGAGTCTCAGTAGTGGGATCAAGGAGGGTCTCTGACTACGGGCGACGGCTCGCAGGCATTTTGGCCGAGAACCTTGTCAGCCATGAAGCAGTAGTTGTAAGCGGTTTGGCCCAGGGCGTCGATACAGAGGCACACGTGGCTGCGCTCAAAGCCGGCGGCCGCACGATCGCGGTCCTCGGAACGCCTCTATCGGAATCCTTCCCCAAAGAGAACCGCGCCCTTCAAGAGAGGATCATGCGAGAGCACCTTGCTGTCTCGCAGTTCCCCCCCGGCAGCGCAACCGGTCGAGGGAACTTCCCGATGAGAAACCGAACGATGGCCCTAATCTCGGATGCGACCGTGATAGTAGAGGCCGGCGAGTCAAGCGGGACGATTCACCAGGGCTGGGAGGCCCTTCGTCTCGGGCGGCCGCTTTTCATCTGCGAGCCTCTCGTGAGCGAAGCACGCTTTGGTTGGGTCCATGAGATGATAGAGTACGGGGCGGAGGCGCTTTCGGTGGACACGATCGATTTCTTACTCGAGTTTCTACCTGAGAGATCCGATGACGAAGACGCCGGAGTTGCTCTCTAGAATAGATTATGCTGCCTTCCTGACCTACTCACCGCGCGGCACTTCGCAAGTATCCAGAAAATCCAGGACAATAACTTATAGAATCAAGCAGGACCATCCTCCCACCATTCCATATATAGTCAGTAGACTCAAAGAGGAGCTCGAGCCGAGAGGCCTCGAGGACTTCCTTGGCGCGAAGATCTCGTTGATTCCAGCTCCCAGAAGCGCGCCCCTCATGGAGGGCGCCCTCTGGCCGGCGAGTCGAATCTGCGAGGAGCTAGTAAGCGCAGGGCTTGGGAAAGAAGTAATTCGTTGTGTCAGGCGGACAGCTCGCGTCCGGAAGTCTGCCAGTGCAGATCCTGGAGAACGCCCGGACGTTCATCAGCACCTAGCTACGATGCGCGCCGATCCTTCGCTCGCGGCGTCTCGCGCGGTTACCGTGGTGGACGACGTCATCACGAAGGGAGCGACGCTTCTGGCGGTTGCTTCTCACGTTAAAGCGATCTTCCCCGAAGCGAAAGTCCGCGGATTTGGATTGGTTCGCACCATGGGCCTCCAACCCGAGGTCGAGGAGATCCTCGATCCATGCCGCGGAACGATCACCTACCGAGACTATGATGTCTACCGGGAACCGTAAGCCCACTTGACAAAAGAGACGTTCGGTGCGTTGTGCTGGGGGTAGGAACTGTCATGCAGGAGACGAGTTCGAGGACTTCTCAGCATCCAGTACACACCGTTGGCGCCGAAGGTTACGGTCGGCGGTTTTGATTACCTCGAGTAGCTCTGGGCTGCGTGATTGCTCGTCCCGCCACGAGGCGAGTGCCAGCTCCAGCACGACTTCGGCAAGGCTGCCGGAGATCTCCCCTAGCGCCACTGCCGCCGAGCTGCGGACGCCCTCGTCGCCTTCCTTCAGCGCGGATAGAAGTGGCTCGACCGCCCGCTCGGAACCAATCTCACCGAGCGCCTCTGCCGCCGACCAGCGGACCTCCGCCTCGGCGTCTTTCAGCGCGGATAGCAGTGGCTCGACCGCTCGCTCGGACCCGATCTCACCCAGCGCCTCCGCTGCCGAACTGCGGAGCTGAGCATCCTCGTTCAGGAGAGCAGCTAGCAGTCGCGTCTCCGCCGGCCCCTCACCCCAAGTAATCAACAAAGAGAAGGCCTCGTCCCGATTGGAAGAGAAGAGAGACTCTATTTCCTCGAGCAACCACTCTGATGCCCGGGGAGCCGGGGCTCTTGCTTCGTGCAGGCAGAGCGCGGCCAGGCGCAGATGCTCCTTGTAAAGTATCAGTGGAGGATCCCCATGCGGCTCGAGGATGGCACGAAGGAGCGTCTCCAACTCTGCGGTGTCCAACGTCCCCGCGAGGAACTTGACGGGCTCCTCCCAGTTGGGGTGAATGAGATACGGGCGAAGGGCATCTATGCCTCCCGGCGCTCGTAGCATCTTTACCATAGTCTCAGCCGCCAAGAACTCCTGGAACGACCGATGGCGAAACACGATGTCGTCGCCGGTCTCGATGTATGACAGTATAAACTGGAGTCTCTCGAGATCGTTCAGTTTCGACTCGGTGAGGATCTCCTTTGCCGCGTCACGCGGCACCTGCCCGAGATGATTGCGTCTCAGGCTCTCGAAGGATAGTACTCGCAGATCCTGAATGGCGTCCTCAGGCCGGCGCTTTCCGAGAATGGCTCTGTCCTGCTCGCGCTCCGGGAGGTCCCGGAAGAGCTCCCGGTACAAGTCCGCCCTGGAGCGGACCTGGACGAGTGCGTCCGGGGTGCGCTTCAGCAATCGACGGGTAAGATGCGCGAGGATCGGAATCGCAAGGAAGTCCTCCGAGAAGGTCCTGAGCGCTGCCTGGTCATATTCACCGAAGAACTGCTCTATTCTCGCCCGGTCGAACTCGACCAAGCGAAGCGTCGTGTAGCCGGCGAGCGCGCTGCGGGCGGTCGCCCAGGCGGAAGGGCGAGACGAGATCAGTACCCTGCAATGGCGAAGAGTCATACTCCCAAGGCAACCCAACAGGGGCTGGGAGTCGGCAATCTGGTCGAGAGCGTCGAAGATCAGGAAGAGGTCGCCGGGCGCCAAGTCCAGCGCCAAGCGGTCGATCTGAGCGCGGCGAACTCGGAGCGCGTCGTCGCCGGCGCAGGCGGATGCCAGCCGTTCGGCGAGAACTGAGCGGAGCGTTCCTTCCGTCACTTTGGAGCCTTGGCCAGACGTGAATAGGAACGGAACCGGATCTCCTTCCTTCCATTCTCGGCAAGCTCGGACGAAGACCTCGTACAGCAGAGTGGATTTTCCGAGTCCGGAATCGGCGATCAGCGCTATCTTGCTGTCTGATCGATGCCCCACGATGTCATCGACCGTGTAGTGTTCGGCAATCGTCTCCTTGAGCGTCGGGCCGGACGGCACTATTGCCTAGTCAGGGACGCGCCGGAAGTCGGCCTCTCTCCAAGGAGCTTTAACGGGCTTCTCCACGTCGGGCTCTATGTAGCCTCCGCCCTCCATGAGGTTCGATTGAAGGCGCTTGATCTGATCCGCGGCGGCATCTAGGTAGGTGAGGATAATCAAACGGGCCTTGGGGCGCGATACATGATCATCGAGACTTCTGAGAATCTTGCCCGCCAGGCGCGGATAGAAGTCCGGGAACTGCCATAGGACTTCATCCGATAGTAGGTCGATCAGGAATGATACGCCCTCGCGCTGCCTGGCCTTGATCTCTTCGCTGAGGCCGGCCTGGTCCCTCCAGATGCGGTCGAAGGCGCCGAGCAGCCTGTCCATGTCTGGCTCTCGATCGAACGCGGGATCGAGCAGCGCGCGCCAGAGCCGCCAAGACCGGCGGGCGGCCCCAATCGGCCGCCTCGGAGCCTAGATGTTCTCCTTCACGAGCTCGAGCAGCTCGTCGCGGTCCACGGGCTTGGCGACGAAGCCCTCGGGCTGGGGCACGCTCTTCCTCGCCTTTATGAACTTGAGGAAGCCTTGCGGGTCGTAGGCGTACCCGGTGAGGGCGGTGACTATTATTACGGGGATCTTCTTCAGCTCTTCGTCCTCTTTTACCTGCCGGTAGAATTTGACGCCGGATTCCCTGGGCATGATTATGTCCAGGGTGATCAGATCCGGCTTCTCCTTCTTCACCACCTCCATCGCCTCGGCCCCGTCCTTGGCGGTCAACGTCTCGTAGCCGTTGTCCGCGAAGAGGGTGGTGAGATACGATAGAGTATCCTCCTCGTCGTCTATTACGAGTATTCTCTTCACTTCTTCCCTCCTCCGGACTGTTTCTCCAACAGCTTCATGATGTCCTTCAACGTCTCCTTGTCCGCCGACTTCATCTTCTCCCTGAGCCGGACTTCGAGAGCGTTCTTCTCTCCCGTCTCCTCGCCCGGCAGCTCCTCAAGCCCCACGGCGGTGCGGACGGTGTTTATGTAGGACTCCGGATGGATGGGCTTCTCCACCACGTACATGACCGCGTCCTCGGACCCGGCGGCCTTTATCTTCTCCAGGTCACCTTTGCCGAACTCGTCCTTGGCGTGGGCGGTGACCACAATCACGGGGATGCCCGCCCTGTCCTTGTTCTTCTGAATGTACTTGTAGAACTTCAGGCCCGACATCTTCGGCATGACCAAGTCCAGCGATATCGCGTCGGGCGGGCTGTGGGTCATCCTGTCGAGCGCCTCCTTGCCGTTGGCGGCGAGAGCAACGTCGAAGCCCGCGTCCTCCAGGACCGTTTGCAGGAAGAGCCTGACATCCGGCTCGTCATCCACGACCAGGACGGTCTTACCTAACTTTTCAGCCATGAAGCCCTCCTCCTGTCAGCTCTCATCGCTTGACTTCTTGACCTTAGGAAGCCGCTTCCTCGGCAGCTCTATCCTGAAGGTCGAGCCTCTTCTCAGCGTTGAATCGAAAGTGATCCGGCCGCCGTGCTCGAAGACTATCCTCCTGGTGACCAGAAGGCCCAGACCGGTGCCCTGCCCGGAGGCCTTCGTGGTGAAGAAGTTGGAGAATATCTTCTTCTTCACCTCGTAGTCCATCCCCGTGCCGTTGTCCTTGACCTCGTAAACGATCTTGTCGTCCTCCTCGAAGCACGAGAGGCGGATCTTCTTCCTCTTCTTGTCGCTGACCACGCAGGCGTCTATGGCGTTCGAGACCAGGTTCGTGAGGCAGGTGTGGATGCCCTCGGAGTCCAGGGGCGCGCTGCGCATCCCCTCCTGAAGCTCGGCGGTCATGTCTATGCCCGACTGCTCCGCGAGGTCGTCGTAGAGCTCGTATACGTCCTTCGCAATGGCCACGGGGTCGGCCTTGTCCACCTCGATCTCCGCGCCCCGGGCGAACTGGAGGTACTCCTTAACCACCGAGGAGATCTTCGCTATGTTGCTCTGGAGCATCTTCCAGCCGTCCGACACCAGCTCGTTGTCTCCGCGTTGGAGCCCGGAGTTCACGACGTACATGCCGCCCTCCAGCCCCATCAGGATGTTCTTCACGCCGTGCGCGAGCCCGGCCACGGTCTGCCCCACGGCCGCGAACCTCTCGATCTCCATCTTCTCCTGCTCGGCCCGGCGCAGCTTCTCCTGCAGCTCGACCAGCTCCGAGACGTCCAGGGCCATCTCGATCACCCGGTCCACCTTGGCCCCGTTGAGCTTCAGCGGCGCTGCGGTCACCATGTAGTGGGTCTTCTTGCCCGCCCTGTCCACTCCCACCTGAAGCGAGGTGGTCCGGTCGCCGCTCTTGAAGACCTTGACGGCCGGGCACTTGGGGCACACGGAGTCCCTGCCCTTGTACATCTGATAGCAGTATCTCTTTCCCTTTTTCGAGAATGTGCTCCTGAACAGGGCGTTGCTGTCGATCACTCTGAAGTTCTTGTCGATCACCGATACGTAGCAGGGCACGTTGTCGAAGAGAAGCCTGTACTCCCTCTCCAGATTGACCCTGTCGGTTATGTCGGTGGCCATCTCTATGACGTAAGGGATCTTGCCGTTCTTGTCCTTGTAGGCGGACAGGTGCACCATGTAGTGGTGCGCGTTGCCCTCGCCGTCCACGTTCTCCGTGTGATCCACGCGGGTCTTGCCGTCCTTGAAAGTCTTTACCGCGGCGCAATTGGGGCACTTCGTCTTCCTGTTCTTATACAGCTCGTAGCACTTGCTGTCCCTCCAGTCGGGGTACTTCTTCTCGGCCATCTTGTTGGCCTCGACGATCGTGAAGTCCTTGTCGATCACTATGATCTCCAGAGGAATGTGATCGAAGAGCGCCTTTCGCGGCCAGTCTATGGCGGGCGGTGTGGATTTCATTTTCTCGCAGCTTTCTCAAAGAACTCGTCGACGAACCCCAGGAAGGCGTCAACGTCTATGGGTTTCTCGAAGAACCGCAGGGGCTCGGGGATCGATCTGTCCTGCACCATCCTTCTGAACGCCTGCCCCTTGAAGGAATAGGCGCTCTCGTAGGCGCTGATTATCACGCAGGGCGTTCTCTTGAGCTCTGGATCGGTCTTTATCTCCTGATAGAGCGCGACACCCGTCTTCTTGGGCATCATTATGTCGAGGCAGATGAGGTCGGGCGACTCGGCCCTGGCGAGCTCCAGCCCCTCCTTGCCGTCGGAGGCGGAGGCCACGGTGTAGCCGTTGTTCTCGAGCAGCAGGCGCAGATACATGACGATGTCGGGCTCGTCATCCACGATGAGTATCTTCCCGCCGGCCTTGCTCTTGTCACCCCTTCGAGCCATAGCTGGATCCCGATGCCTGCCCCCGCCGGACTCTCCGGCCTATCTATAATACACACTTCAAGTTAACTATATTAGAACGCCCCGGCCATGTCAACGCCGGGCGCACCGGGGGCTTCGGCCCTCCCGGCGCGCCGAGCGCCTGATCGAGCGCGAACCGGACGGATCCAGGCGCGCTCCCGCGGGACGGCCGCCGCGAAGTCCTCCTCGCGGCATGGCGGAACGCCGCCCGGCCGCTGAGCGGACCCATCACCCGGAATCGAACGAAGGGATTTCCTATTCCGCCCTGTCGCCCTTCTTGTCCCTTCCGTGCAGAAACTTCCAAAAGGCGACGAAGCCCACGAAGTAGGCTATGGCCAGCAGATAGAGAATCCCTTTCGTATGCCGCATGAATTCCTGAAGAGTGTTGATTCCGTCGCTCATGAGGTCATCTTTCCGCCTAGTGGGACTCCTTGAAACGCGGGTGTTCGTAGAAAACGGGCATTCGCGTGACGATGAACCGGTAGGCGGTTATGCCTACGGTTATGACAAAGACCGAGATCCCTATCTCCATCCAGTGAGGGCTGTATCGCTGTTCCCAAGGCAACTGCCAGTTGTAGCAGAGCCAAACCACGTTGAAGCGGTTGAATATGATCCCCAGCACCGTGAGAAAGGCGGTCCACTTGATAAGCGTACGGTTGCGGTCTCGATAGCCCACGGCGAACAGGAAGCACGGCAGCAGCACGAAACCGGACATCTCCAGCATGAACCACAGCCCGTAGCCCGTCGCCAGGTAGCTCCAGTTGTCGTCCAGGGCCACCCCGAAGATCTTGATCGCCAAGTAGATCGCGAGCACCATCGAGGCCCCTTTCCCGAAGCCGAGCACGATGTCGTCCGACGCGCGCAAGTGCTCCTGGTCCATCTTGTCGGCGAAGTTCCTCCGGGCTAGCGCCCCCTCCACTATCACCATGGACAGCCCGGCGGCTATGCTGGAGATGAAAAAGAAGATCGGAAGATAGGAGGAGTACCAAAGAGGGTGAAGCTTGGAAGGGGCTATCAGGAACATCGCCCCCAGAGAGGACTGGTGCAGCGTGGACAGCACCACTCCCATGATCGTAAGGAGTATGGTGAGCCTCACCACCAGCTTTCGGAGCCTCTTCGCCCCGAGCCATTCGAGGGCTACCGGCGAGAACTCCAGGAACAGCACGGTCAGATAAAGGGCCACGCAAGCGCCCACCTCGAACATGACGGAGGTCACACCCTGCCTCACGACGAACGGGTACGGGAGCCTCCAGGGACGGCCGACGTCGTAGATCAGCGCGAGCACCACCATGGAGTAGCCGAGAAAACCAGTCAGGATCGCCGGGCGCAGGGCCGCGTGGTACTTCTTCATTCCGAAGATCTCGACGGCGGCGGCGGTGGTGTAACCCCCGGCGGCCAGCGCGACGCCGCACAGCAGGTCGAGTCCTATCCAAAAGCCCCAGGGGTTGTTGTGATCCAAGTTGGTCACGGCGGCCAGACCCCCGGTGAACCGCAGGTAGGTCAGCCAGAGACCCATTATCAGGATGATCCCTGTTATGACGTTCGCGGGACTGAGGAGCGGTCTCTGGACCGTTTTCACAGCGCCGGTCATGCTCTACTCCTCTCCCTTTTTCTTCTCAGCTTCTTCCAGGGCCTTCTTGACTGCCATCTCCACTGACTTCTCCTTGTCCTGCTTCGCTTTCTCGGCGGCCTTCTTCATGGCCTCGTCGGCCGCGGCCTGCGTCCGCCTCTCGGCCTCCTCGACGGCCCCGGCCTTCTCGCGCGCGGCCTCGGCCTGCCTGCGCTGAGAGATGAGGTATATGCCCCCCAGCAGGGCGGGCCAGACTCCGACCACTATCGGCACCATGGACAGAGCGCCCGAGGTCAGCTTGGGCGCAGGCTTCGTGCCGAGGTTCGTATGGAAGTCGAGCGCCTCGAAGGGCGCGCCTGTAATATAGATCCAGTTGGTGCCTCCCACCTCGTACTCGCCGTAGATGTGGTCCACGTAGCGCTCCGGGTACTTGCGCATGCGCTCCCGGGCTATCGAGACCAGGTGCTTCCGCTTCGCGAACACCAGGGCTTCCTGCGGGCAGGCCGCCACGCAACCGGGCAGCTTGCCCTCGACCACGCGCGGGTGGCACATGGTGCACTTCATTATCCTGGGCGTCAGGACCTTGTCGTACTCGAACGTGGGAACGTCGAAGGGACAGGCGATCATGCAGTAGCGGCAGCCGACGCATAGGTTCTTGTCGTATATGACCGCGCCCTCGGGCGTCTTGGTGAAGGCCCCCACGAAGCAGGCCGAAGCGCAGGCCGGCTCCGCGCAGTGATTGCACTGGAACTTCCGGAAGACGGGAGACTTGTCGTATCCGGAGACCTGGTAACGGTTGACTATGGTGTACGAGTCATCGGAGGTCCGGCGTTTCTCGTCCAGCACCGACAGGTCGTCGAAAGGCCTGTCCGGCTCCGGGAGGTCGTTCACCTCGCTGCACGCCTTCTCGCAGCGGCGGCAGCCTATGCACAGCGTGGTGTCGTGCAGTACGCCGTAGCTGTCCGGATAGCCCATGAAGAACTCGGCGCCTTCTGCGGCCTCAGGCAGCGCCGCGGCCGCCCCGGCGGCGGCCATCCATTTCAAGAAGCCTCTGCGAGAGGTACTCATCTTCGATCACCTCACAATATCAGGCATGATGTCGTCGCTCAGATCGACATCCTTCTTCTTCTCGTGGCAGCCCGCGCACTCCCTGGGCTTTTCCATCGCCATGAGCTGATGGCACCCCAGGCACTGCTGGTGATACGCCGCGTAGAGCCCCGGCCTGTACATGTTGCGAACGTCGAACGGCCTCCCGTGGCAGTTCGCGCACAGGGCCGGCCTTTCGCCGATCGAGCCGTGATGGTGGCAGCCCTGGCATACGACGTCCCGGCCCCCGTGAAAGTGCGTGGCGATCCTGCTGTTCTCTATGTATCTGCTCAGCGCGTTGACGATCTTCCGGTGAGGCATCACCGCCGGCTCGTACTCGCGCGACAGCGTCCCTATCACTACCGTGTCGGGGATCTCCTCGACCGTAAAGCCAAGCTTTGTCTCGGAGGGGCCTGGTCTGAAATCGTCGAGCGACGTGTAGCGATCGCGCATCTCCTCCAGATCCTTCGGGGCCGGGCCCGCGTGGCATATCTCGCAAGCGTGCTCGGAAAGCCGCCCGCTCTCCATGAGACCGTGGCAGCCGGCGCACTCCAGGTCGGCCTTGTGGGCGTCGTGGCAGCCGACGCAGCTATGGTCCGACGCCATGCGGTGCATCGCCTGCTGTAGCATCACCCCGCGGCTTTCCTCGGTGCCGCCCAGCGTATGGCACTCCTTGCAGGCTTTGAGGGTCTTGTGATGGCAGACGCGGCAGGTCGAGTTGAATTCCTCGTGGCCCGCGTGGGAGAAGGGCACCGTTCCCATCCTGCTGTGGTCAAGCTCCTGCCCGGGGGCGCTCAGAAGCACGAAGTCGGGCTGGTTGCGATCCAGCCGCGGCACCTCATCCACCACCTCAACGGCGAGCTGCTCCTCCATGCCGTGGCATCCGCCGCAGTTTCTCGGTCCCGACGCCACGTCCTCGCCGGACTCGGCGGTCTTGATGTGGCAGCCTATGCAGTCCCAGTGGGCGGCGAGCTTGAAGGAGACTCGGTTCTCCTCCGTGTACTCCAGGTGGCAGTCCCGGCAGGAGCTCTCAGTATCCTCCTTATAGACCAGCTTGCCGGCGTCCTCGTCGTATATATGGTGGCAGTCCTCGCACTTCTTGTCCCTTGCCTTCAGGTGCCTGTAATGCAGGGACTTGTCCATTCCGTAGGGCACGCGCGACGAGACATACGGCGGCTCCTCGCTGTGGCACCCGCCGCAGGCGACCGGACCTGTCTTTTCCCCGGCGGCGGCGCGCTCGTTGTGACATGCCAGGCAGTGCTCGTGGTAGAGCTCCATCAGAGCGTCCACGTCGACTCCGCCCTCCTCACCCTGTTCTTCGTCCCCGGCTTCCTCGTCGTCTTCATCCGCGCCGTCGTACCAGATGGTGTCCTCGTCCTCTCCCTCCTCGGGGGCCTCGTCCAGCTCGTAGATGTCTCCGCCCGCGGTCCTCATGTAAAGAGGCGACAGGTACCCGTTCTCCAAAGTCGGATGGCAGGTCGAGCAGTCCTTGTCCTGCTCGGCCAATGTCCCCGTGTGCATGTCGTGCGGGAACTGCACGGACGGGCGATCGAGCTCGGCTCCGTCGTCCGCGATCGCGATTTCCACCAGGTCGGCCCTGGGCGTCACCCCGGAAGCGTCGCCTCTGCCGCAACCTCCGCACCATACGATGCAGGCGGCGGAGACGGCCGCCAGTAAAGCGGCCGGCACGCACCAGGCGAAACGCGTGCGACATGTCGCGGGCTCCATCATCGCGCAGGCTATCCTTTCATATCCTCCGGGATCTCCATCGTCTCGATCAGTATGTCGCTGATGAACTTCACGTGAGAACCCAGCTTGTAGTATCCGACGATGTCCTCGATCCCGCTGTGGCAGTTGTGGCATGGGGTGATGACCACCCCGGCGCCCGTCTCCTGGATCTGCTCGGCCTTGACCCTGTTCGAGACCATGCGGGAGGTCTTCCAGATGGGCCCGCAGTTGATCACCCCTCCGCCGGCCGCGCAGCAGTAGTTGTGCTCGAAGTTGGGCTTCATGTCCCTGAAGTCCTCGCAGAGCTCGCTCACGACGTAGCGAAGCTTGTCTCCCAGGCCTCTTCCCCGGACCGTGTTGCAGGGATCCTGAACGGTTACGGGCTCTTTGTACTTCTCACGGATTCTTATCTTCCCGCTCGTCAACAGGTCGTAGTAGAACTCGATGGCGTGCACCATCGGAATCGGCGGAAACTTCCAGCCGAGCCACCTGGGCCCGTCGTAGACCGCGCCCCTGAACGCGTGCCCGCACTCCCCCATGACGATCTTCTTCACTCTCAGCCTGGCCGCGGTCTCCCAGTGCAGGCGCTCAACCCTGCCCATCACCTCGAAGTCGCCCGAGTACATGGCCATGTTGCTGTTGTCCCAGCCGTCCGTGGCGGGCATCGTCCAGTCGATCCCGGCCACCGCCATTATCTGGGCCATGTTGCCGAGTAGCTGGGCGAGGATCTTGGGCTCGGGCGCTATCACCGAGTACATGATGTCGGCGCCCTCCTTCTCCAGCGGTATCCGCGCCGCGGGCACCTCCAACTGAGCCTCTTCCTCCTGCCACTGGAGCGTGTCGATCCACTCGTCCTGCTGGACCCACATCTGGTTCATGGTGGACGCGTGGCTGTTTGTCGTATCTTGAAGGTACTGCGGGACCACTCCCAGGAGATGGCAGACGCGCCGCACGGTCAGGAGCAGGTAGGCGATGTCGATCCCGAACGGGCAGTACATGCTGCAGCGACGGCAGACGCCGCATTCGGTGTACACGATGCGCGCCATCTCCTTGATGTCCTCGGGAGAAACGTCGCCCTTCTTCCTCACCAGCTCCCAGAGCGTCTGCTTCACTTTTCCCACGGGGGCGAAGCGCGGGTCCCCGTCGCGCGACACGTAGGTGTGGCACGCCTCCGCGCACAGGCCGCAGTGAACGCAGGTCTCCAGGTAGACCTTGAGCCTGGCCGCGGTCTCCTTGGTCAGGACGTGCTCCACCACCTTGCGGATCTTCTCCGGCGTGAGCTTCTTTATGCCCTCGTCGAGCCCGGGGTCCTTGACCAGGCTCTCCTGTGTCCGTTCCACGTTGGATTTCACTTCTGCACTCACCTCCAGGGCCGGCTCTTCATCCTGCTACCAGTCCCTGGCGTTTCGGACATAACCGAACTCGCAGCCCATGTACGCCCGCGTAAGGGGGAAGAAGAGCATATGGGAGATGCGAGTGAACGGAATCATGGCCAGCCATACGGCGCCTGTCCACATATGTATGATCACCACGGTGTCGTAGTCGAATACCTGATAGTAGGCCATCAACCCGGTCGCGAAAGGCGCGGCGACCAATGCAAGCAACACGTAGTCGCTCGCCGAGGTCACGAACCGGACCGCGGGATTCGCTATTCGCCTGAGCAGGAAGGTGACGGCCCCGATTAGAACGATCACCGTCATCACCTTGCTCAACCAGTCGGGCAGAGACCACCAGCTCACGCCCCAGGACTCCCTCCACAGGGCGACGTGGCCTATGGTCAGAATCGGAACCGCGAGCAGACAGATATGGAACGCGAAGGACAGCACCGTGAAGACCGGCCGCATTCTCATGTTCTTGGCCCCGAAGGGCACGGTCCAGTGCGCGAGTGAGCGCATCCCGTAGCGCCACTTCATATAGGGAAAAATCACCTTGTCCTTCTTGGCCATCATTATAGTGGAGGCTACGCGATAGACGCTGCCGATCAGAAAGACCGCGAAGGCAAGCATGACCAGGGGGCCTCTGGAAAACTCGTACATGCGCTATCCTCCCAGAATCTCGCTCGCCGCGGACACCCGCCTGCAATACTTGTCGCCGTCCAGGTACCTGAGAAGAACCTTGGACCCGTCCGGGCTGAACACCGGATCCCACATCATGTCGTACGCCGCGCCGCGCCTTCGCCCGTCTGCCAGGAGCGCGTACTTCCCGTCCGACTTGGCCCTGGCCAGGACGTGCTTTCCGCAGGGGCTGAAAACAGGGTCCCAGATCTGATCGAAGTCGTCGGGAGCCGGAACGCCGTCGACCGCTATGGTCCACCTGCCTCCCTCCTTTACGGCGGCCGCCACGCGGGCGCCGTCGGGGGAGAAGAAGGGGGACAGGACCATCTCCGAAAAGCCCTTACTCCAGGGCGCGTCGTCCACCACCACGGTCCATCTCCCGAACTCATGAGACGCGACCGCGGCCACCCTCTTCGCGTCGGGGCTGAACTTCTGCAGCCAGAGCTGATGATACCGTCCTTCCCACAGCGCCGCTCCATCCTTGAAGAGCCTCCAGGCGCCCTCGTGACGCACCGGCGCCACGACGGAGCCGTCCGCGGGATTGAACTCGGGCGACCAGACCGCTCCGAAGCTCGCCGGCCAGGGCGCTCCGTCGACCGCGATGCCGTACTCCGTATTGGCGGTGCGGACCTCCGCGGCCACGGACTTGCCGTCCGCGCTGAACACCGGGCTCCAGGTGTTGACGAACTTCCGGTCCCAGGCCTCGCCGTCCACGGCCAGAGACCACACGCCTTCGAAGAACCCGAAGACGTCAGCCTCGGCCAGGGGAGCCACCTGAACTGTGGCGGCGGATCGCCCGCCGTCAAGGCTCACGTTGAAATTGCGGATCCCTTGGAAGCCCTTCTCCCAGGTCTTTTCCTCTATCGCCAAGCCGTAGAGATTGTCGCGCTTGTAAACGAAGCAGGCGGCGCTTCCGTCCGCGCTGAACTTGGGGCTCCAAACGTACTCGAACCGATCTTCGAGCAGCACCCCCTCGGAGGCCAGCGTCCACTCGTCGTCCACTCGGGCCAGCGCGATCAGCCGGCCGAGCGGCGAGTAACGCAGATTCCAGCAAAGCTCGAAGCTCTCGGGCCACAGCTCGCCGTTTACGCAAACGCCGAACTCGTCGTCTCCGGTTTTCACCACGGCGGCGAGCTTCTCGCCGTCCGGGCTTGCGGCCATCTCGTCGATACGAGGGTATTTGCTGCGGAGTTCTGCGAGGTCGGCGGGGGCTTTCGTGCCCTCTTGCCAATCCCAGCTCTCGCTGCCACTCATCTACACTCTCCTCGACCGCCTGATCCCACACCGGTGGCTCACGAGCCGTGAGGCTCGGCCGCAACCTGCTGAGTTGGGTGCTAGGATAGGGACTTCCAGGCGGTCTCCGCCCTTACGCGGAGGGTGCGGCCGACAGATGAAAGCACTGGGCGCGGGGGCAGGTCAAGACGATATGGCGATGCCCCGGCGCCGGCGGTTCCATATGCCGATGACGCCCGGAGTGGAATCGAGAGGGGTCAATAGGGATTTCAGAGTAACACACCAAGGATTGGGTCTGGTTGCCTCTAAACGGAGTATGACGCAGCGCAAATGTTCTGTCAAGATGATTCGCGTTACGTGGAGGACGGACGCCAGACCGGCGCTCCACGAGACCGGGTCCATAAGGTATAAAGAAAGCGCGATCGCGGACGCCACGCGAGATGACGAGCGACGAACCGGGCGTACGGGAGGACCTTGGTCCGCAGGTTGTCCAACGCCCGGTCCATCGCACCGGCAGCCCATGAGTATATAAACCCCTTTGCCCGAGCTTTGCATTAGGTCTCGCGCAAAAGACAGACGCGCCGACATTGATGTCGGCGGTATCTCCGATCATCAGACTCAGCGAGGAACCTCCGACCGCCTTCTATAAGGTCATAGTGAGCAACATTGAAACGACTGAAACGTGCTCCCCTGACCGGCCGTTTTCAATCGGCTGGTCGGAACACCGAAGCACCCCGTTTAAGCCCGCATATGACCCGTTGGAGGCCCTTACAATGGTCGACGCCCGCCAAGGTCCCGGCGCACCCCGGGAGCCCGTTGCTTGGAAAAGGCCCGAGGCCCCCAAAATTTGCCCTTTTTCCACCTATGCCCTTGCGCCGGCCGCGTGAATAGCATAGGCTCTTCGTACGAGGGTTGATGACTCATGTGTTCTTTTAAGGGACATATATGCCAGAATGAGCGGTAAGAAGCGGTATCACACAGATCACGGTGACGTCCTCGTGCGCCGACTAGAGCAAGTACGCGCCAAGCTGTCATATTCGCAGGAGCAAATGGCTCAGGCTCTCGGCGTTCCCTTCAGGACTTATCAGAAATGGGTCTACCTGGGACAGAACCCCCGCCACGGATCGGCGTTACTGGCCAGGGCCCTGGCCCTGGCGCCTCCGCGGCGCACAAACTGTTGGGACATAGTGCGATGCGGCCGCGAGCCTGGCGGCGACAAGGTGGAGGATGAAGGTTTGTGCCCCGCCGCGGCGGAAGAGGGCGCGGACGGGGTCAACAGCGGCACGCACGGTGGACGGGTCTGCTGGGCGATCTCCGGAACCTTTTGCGGGAGACAGGCGCGCGGGTCGGAGGCCATGAGGCTGGTCTCGTGCTTTAGCTGCGAGTTCTTCAACAAGGTGCTGCGCGAGGAGGGTTTGGCCAATTTCAAGCTGCTTATACCCGGGCAGACCTTTACGCAGGACTAGCCTGACGACGCAGTGGTTACTTAACTCTATTGTCCGCAATGACTTGACTTCCAGCCGCCTTGACTGGAAGATTGCATTGCGGCGATTGCCGGGCTCTTCTGAGACCCCGCCGGCGGCGAAGGCGGGCGGTGTAAGCGCCGCCCGGCAGCCTAACTTGCAGTGTCTGTAAAGGTTAAGGCCGCCGGCCAGAATCCCGGGCCGCGCGGTATTGGCCGGGCTCGCCCTCACGCCCGAGCCCGGGGGCCTGATTTCGTTAAGTACTTGACAGAAAAAAGATAGTAGGCCATACTTGAACTCTCGCATATGCCCCATGTGCAAGGTGTTTCAAGCGCGCTGATTTGATTCCCATTATCGCCTCAATGATGCGGTCTGGTTCCCCGCACGGCTGATGGGTGAGGTTGCGGGTGTTTTGGATGGGTAGCTGATGACGTTAAGGGACCTCTTGCATAAGAACAGATCCGCCATTGTCGGAAGGTGGCAGGCATATGCCCTTGCGGCATATGCCCCGGAAGCCGCGAAGTTCTTCGGCAAAAGGAGGGATCGCTTCGCCAACCCGGTGGGCCACGCGTTGCGCGCCGGGACTGAGGGGATATTCGCCCGCCTGTTGGACGGAATGGACGCCGAGGATGTCTGCGGCCACCTAGATCAAATTGTGAAGATGAGGGCGATCCAGGAGTTGTCACCTTCTCAAGCCATATCTTTCGTTTTCTCTTTGAAGAGCGCCATCAGGGACGAGATCGGGCGGGAATTGCTCGAGCCGCGCCTTGCGTCCGAGTTGGCCGAGGTGGACGCCCAGATAGACCAGGTAGCTCTCTTTGCTTTCGATATCTATACGCGATGCCGCGAGAAGGTCGTTGACCTTCGCATCAACGAGATAAAGCGCAGCGCGGCCGCTGCTATGCAGCGCCTTGGAGAAGGCCGCGATCCGGTGGTCGAGCCCTCCGGACCAGCGGAAGGCGGTGGACATGGGCGAGGGGGTGGCCAGTGAGAGTCTTGATTTCCCTCGTGGCAGTACTTGTGCTTTACCTGATCGGATACTACGGCGCGCAGGCCGGCCTATATGCCGTGGTCGGCGTGGTCATACCTTATGCGGCGCTCTTCCTGTTCGTGGGCGGCCTCATCTACCGCGTGGTTGACTGGGCCAGGGTTCCCGTCCCGTTTCGGATTCCCACGACCTGCGGGCAAGAGAAATCGCTTCCCTGGATCAGGCAGTCCAAGCTGGAAAACCCGAGCAGCACGGCCGGCGTGATAGGCCGGATGGCGCTCGAGATCCTGTTCTTCCGTTCTCTTCTCAGGAACACCAAGTCGGAGATCACGCCCGACAACCGGGCCGTTTACTCCTCGAGCCCCTGGCTCTGGCTCGGGGCGATGGTATTCCACTGGTCGATGCTGGTGATAATACTGCGCCATCTCAGGCTCGTTCTGGAGCCCGTTCCCGGTTTCGTCACATTCTTGCAGGACGTAGATGGATTCCTCCAGGTCGGATCTCCGACCATTAATATCACGGCGTTTCTGTTCATCGCCGCGCTCCTCTATCTGCTGCTGAGAAGGCTCTACGATCACAAGCTCCGCTACATATCGCTGGCCGGCGACTACTTCCCGCTCTTTTTGCTTCTCGGCATAGGGTTGAGCGGCGTCTGGCTGAGATACATAACCAAGACGGACATCGTGGCCGCCAAGGGGCTGGTGGTGGGGTTGGCGAGCTTCAGGCCGAGCGGGTTCGAGGCCGTGGATCCGCTGTTCTACGGGCACCTGTTCTTGGTGGCGATTCTCGTGGCGTACCTCCCGTTCAGCAAGCTGGCGCACCTAGCGGGCGTGTTCCTGAGCCCGACCAGGAACATGGCGAACAACAACCGCATGGTCAGGCACGTGAACCCCTGGGACTACCCGGTCAAGGTTCACACTTACGAAGAGTATGAAGACGAGTTCAGAGAAAAGATGAAGGCGGCGGGAGTCCCTGTGGAGAAAGAGTAGTTATGGCGAAGTTCGACGAGCCCGGTTATTACAAGCACGAGGACATGCTGAAGATCGATTACCGTCCTCCCAAGACGGGCTGGATGGAGACGCCGGTCGATTTTAGGCCCGGTACGTTCATCTATCCGGGAAAGCCGAAGAACCTCAAGTATCTCGACCTTCCCAACCCGAGGGAATGGGCCGTCAGGGACGACGATTGGAAGCTTCAGGAGGACTGGAAGCGAATAGTCCTCGAGGGGATGGCCGAGAGGCTGAAAAAGTACCGGTCCTTCAAGCTGTTCATGGACATCTGCGTGCGCTGCGGCGCCTGTGCCGACAAGTGCCACTTCTTCATAGGAGGCGGTGACCCCAAGAACATGCCCGTCCTTCGCGCGGAGCTGCTGCGCTCCATCTATCGCAAGGACTTCACCGCCACGGGCAAGATCCTGGGCGCTCTCGCCGGCGGGCGCGAGCTGACCGTAGACGTAATCAAGGAGTGGTTCTACTACTTCTACCAGTGCACAGAATGCCGCCGCTGTTCCGTGTTCTGCCCCTATGGCATCGACACGGCGGAAGTGACGATGATGGGCAGGGAGCTGTTGGGTCTGCTCGGTCTCTACGTGAACTGGTCGATCGAGCCGGTCGCCAACTGTTTCAGGACCGGCAACCACCTTGGCATACCGCCGCACGGCCTGGTGGACACGCTGGAGTTCATGGCCGACGACCTGGAAGAGGCCACCGGCGTCAGGATCGACATACCGATCAACAAGAAGGGCGCCGAGGTGCTTTTCGTCACGCCGTCCGGTGATTACGTGGCGGCGCCCGGAATCTACACTTGCATGGGATACATGGTGCTCTTCCACGACCTGGGGCTCGACTACACCTGGAGCACCTACGCCTCGGAGGGCGGGAACTTCGGGCTGTTCACGTCGCACGAGATGATAAAGCGCCTCAACGCCAAGATCTACGCGGAGGCCAAGCGCCTGGGCGTGAAATGGATCCTGGGCGGCGAGTGCGGGCACATGTGGCGGGTGATAAACCAGTACATGGACACGGTCAGCGGCCCGGCGGACTTCCTGGAGGTCCCCAAGTCGCCTTTCACGGGCACGGTCTTCGAAAACTCGCGGTCCACCAAGATGACTCATATAATGGAGTTCACCGCGGATCTCATAAAGCACGGCATGCTGGATCTGGACAAGAGCCGCAACGACCACATCAGCGTGACCTTCCACGATTCCTGCAACCCGGCCAGAGGCATGGGGATCCTCGAAGAGCCCCGCTACGTGATCAAGAACGTATGCAACAACTTCTTCGAGATGCCCGAGAACACGATCCGCGAGCAGACGTTCTGCTGCGGCGGAGGGGCCGGCCTGGGGACCGATGAGAACATGGAGATGAGGCTGCGCGGCGGGCTGCCCAGGGGCAGCGCCCTGAAGTACGTCCAGGAGAAATACGGCGTCAACCAGCTAGCGGCGATGTGCGCCATCGACCGCGCGACCCTGGTCACCGTGTGCGACTACTGGGCGCCGGGAGTCGAGGTGACGGGCATCACCGAGCTGGTGGTCAACGCCTTGAAGCTCAAGGGCGAGAAGAAGAGGACCGTCAACCTGCGGCTCGAGCCCATCCCAGGCATGGAGGAAGAGGGCGGAGAAGGCGAGAAGGGAGGCCAAGACGGTGAGAATTAGCGGCAAGATCATCATCGGCCTGGTCATTCTCGTCATCGCGGCGACCGTGCCGATCTGGTACTCGATGGTCGTGGGCGGCCCGGGCACTCCTCCCGAGGTCGAGCTTCCAGCGGACGCCACGCATTGCGTCGAGGGAAGGCATTACATGGCCGCCGAGCATATGAAGCTGTTGAACGAATGGCGGGACGCCGTGGTGAGGGAGGGCGGAAAGACTTACAAGTCCGCGGCTTTCGGCGAAGAGTACGAGATGAGTCTCACCGAGACGTGCATGGACTGTCATTCGAACAAGGATACCTTCTGCGACAAGTGTCACGAATACGCGGACGTCGACCCCTATTGTTGGGACTGTCACATAGAGCCCGAGGGACAGTGATTCATGGATAAGAGCAGGCGGGATTTTCTGAAGATAGCGGGCGGTGCGGCCCTGGGCCTGGGGGCGGGTTTCCCGTTGCTGCGGGGGCTCGCTTCGGCGCAGCACGTGGGCCACGGGGTTTCGACGCCGGAGACGTCTCAATGGGCGATGGTGGTCGACGTCGAGAAATGCCTCGACGAGAAAGTGCGTGCGGCCGCCGTGGAGGCCTGCCACCGTATCCACAACGTCCCGCAGATCTCCGATCCCGAAGAGGAGGTCAAGTGGATCTGGACCGAGGGTTACGGGGGCACGTTCCCCGACCGGGTCCACGATCTTACTCCCGATCGCGTAAGGCAGATGCCAGTGTTGGTGCTCTGCAACCACTGCTCGAATCCTCCCTGCGTCAAGGTGTGCCCCACGCAGGCCACCTGGAAGAGAAAGAGCGACGGGCTCGTGATGATGGACATGCACCGGTGCATCGGTTGCCGGTACTGCATAGCGGCGTGTCCCTATGGATCCAGGAGTTTCAACTGGCAGGACCCGCGACCCTTCCTGAGGAACGGCATCGTCCCTCCTTTCCCGACGAGGACCAAGGGAGTGGTGGAGAAATGCAACTTCTGCGCCGAGAGGCTGAGGGACGGGATGGAGCCGGCCTGCGTCGAGGCGGCCAACGCCCTTCCCGGAGTCCGTGGCGCGCTGGCCTTCGGGGACCTTGCGGACAAGGATTCCGAGGTGTCCAGAATCCTCAGCGAAGCCAACTCCATAGTAAGGAAGGCCAGCTTGGGGACGGGACCTAACGTCTATTACCTGATCTGAGGTCATTATGCTGGAGAAAGCATTTCAAGGCGGCAAGAAATACTGGACCCTAATAGCATTCTGGCTCGTGGTGATCCTGGGCGGCGCGGCCGCCTACGGCCTTCAGCTCAGCCAGGGCCTGACGGTCACTGGGATGAGCCGCGACGTTTCCTGGGGTCTCTACATCTCGCAGTTTACGTTCCTTGTCGGCGTGGCCGCTTCGGCCGTGATGGTGGTGACGCCTTACTACCTGCACAACTACAAGAAGTTCGGCAGGATGGTGATCCTCGGCGAGTTCCTCGCGGTCTCCGCGGTGGTAATGTGTATCCTGTTCGTGGTCGTCGACCTGGGGCAGCCGCAGCGCGCCCTGAACGTCATTCTCCACCCCACCTTCAATTCGGTGATGTTCTGGGACGTCAGCGTGCTGTCGGGCTACCTGTTGCTCAACTTGATCATCGGCTTTGTGACCTTCGACGCGGAGCGGAAGGCCGGGCCGCCGCCGAAGTGGGTCAAGCCCCTCATATATCTTTCCATCCCCTGGGCGGTCAGCATCCATACTGTAACGGCTTTCCTCTACTCGGGCCTTGCGGCGCGTCCTTTCTGGATGACGGCCATCCTGGCGCCCCGCTTTCTCGCCTCGGCCTTCGCGTCAGGCCCGAGCCTGCTCATAATACTGGCGTTGATACTAAGGAAATATACGAAATTCGACTGTGGAAAGGAGGCGATTCAGAAGCTAGGAACAATCGTCACTTACGCGATGCTCCTCAACTTGTTCTTCGTGCTCGTCGAGGCCTTTACCGCGATCTACAGCGCAATGCCGCACCATCTTCACTCCTTCGAGTACCTCTTCGTGGGGCTCGAGGGCAAAGGCGGCCTGGTACCGTGGATGCGGGTCTCAGGATTCCTCACAGTCTGCACCGTCGCCCTTCTGATCTTCCCGAAGGTGCGCAGGAACGAGAGGCTGCTGGCTGGAATCTGCGTGGCGGTCATCGCCGCCATCTGGATTGAGAAGGGCATGGGGCTCGTGGTCACCGGCTTTATTCCCTCCCCCATGGGCCAGATCACCGAGTATATGCCCACGGGGCCCGAAGTAATGGTATCCATCGGCGTGTACGGAATCGGCTTCTTCATCCTGACGTTGCTGTACAAGATCGTCGTCAACGTCAGGGAGAGGACCGAGCAAGCGCCGGCGCCGGTTGACGGCGGTTCGTGAACCGCGAGAGCGCGCAGGAGTGACGTAGTAGATAGCAAATCACGCAGTAACCGAGTCCGGTAGTTCTAGGCACCAAGAAGGAGAGACGCCATGGCGGAAAAGGGAAACGGAAAAACACCCCTTCTCGATGAACTGGATAAGGGACCGTGGCCCAGTTTCGTGAAACAGATCAAGGCCAGCGCGAAAAAGAACCCGATGGCCAAGGATCTGCTGCACCTGCTGGAGAGGTCCTATCGCGAGAAGGTCGGGCATTGGAAGCACGGCGGCATCGTCGGAGTTCAGGGGTACGGCGGAGGCGTTATCGGAAGATATACGGATCTGCCGGACGACTTTCCCAACGTAGCGCACTTTCACACTCTGCGAATCAACCAGCCGGCCGGCTGGTACTACAAGTCGGACACGCTGCGCACGCTGGCCGACATCTGGGAGAAGCACGGCTCGGGGCTCACCAACATGCACGGGTCCACTGGAGACATCATCTTCCTGGGCACAAAGACCGACGAGCTGGAGCCCACGTTCAAGGCGCTGACGGACGCCGGCTTCGACCTCGGCGGATCCGGCTCCTGCGTGAGGACGCCGAGCTGCTGCGTGGGAGAGTCCAGGTGCGAATGGGCCCGCTACGACACGATGGCCCTCGCCCATGACCTGACGATGACGTTCCAGGACGAGCTGCACCGGCCGTTCTTCCCGTACAAGTTCAAGTTCAAGTGCTCGGGTTGTCCCAACGACTGCGTGGCATCCATCGCCCGCGCGGACATGTCGATCATCGGCACCTGGAGGGACGACATCCGGCAGGACGACGCGGCGGTCAAGGAGTACGCGGACAGCGGCGTGGACATGCAGAACGACGTGGTCAACAACTGTCCGACGAAGTGCATGTCCTGGGACGGCAGCAAGCTGGAGATCGACAACTCCAACTGCGTGAAGTGCATGCACTGCATCAACGTGATGCCCAAGGCCCTCAGGCCCGGCGAGGACAAGGGCGCGACCATCCTGCTCGGCTCCAAGGCGCCGATCCTAGAGGGCGCCATCCTCTCGTCCGTTCTGGTTCCGTTCATCAAGATCGAGCCTCCCTACGACGAGATCAAGGACCTGACCGAGAGGATCTGGGAATTCTGGGGCGAGCATGGAAAGAACAGGGAGCGTGTCGGCGAGCTGATTCAGCGCGTCGGCCTTGGCAACTTCCTGGAGGCCATCGAGGTGGAGCCGCTCCCCGAGATGATCGCTCATCCGCGCGAGAACCCCTACATCTTCTTCGAGGAGTACTACGAGGAAGGCGACGAGGACGATGAAGACTAGCGACCTGGTATCCGGACAACCGGTTGCCGGTTGTTGATCAGGAGGATTGGCAATGGCCACTGAAGCAGCAGAGAGAAAAACAGATATCGGGCCGCCGCATTACGAGCAGTTTTTGCCGCCCATTATCAAAGAGAACTACGGCAAGTGGAAGTACCACGAGCGGCTGAAGCCCGGAGTAATGGTCCATGTCTCCGAGAGCGGCGACAAGTTGTTCACGGTGAGGGCGGGATCGCCCAGGCTGATGAGCATCGAGTACATCCGTTTCTACGCCGATCTCGCCGACAAGTACTGTGACGGCTACCTTCGCTTCACCAGCCGCAACAACGTGGAGTTCCTGCTTACCGACGAGTCGAAGATCGATCCGTTGATCTCCGACCTCAAGGCCGAGGGCTTCCCGGTCGGCGGGCTCGGCCCGGCGATCTCGAACATTGTCCACACGCAGGGGTGGGTGCACTGCCATTCCGCGGCCACGGACGCCTCCGGAATCGTGAAGTGCGTCATGGACGACCTGCACGAGTACTTCGCGGGCACCTCCGAGGTTCCCGGAAAGCTCCGCATCGCGCTGGCTTGCTGCCTGAACATGTGCGGCGCCGTCCACTGTTCCGACATAGCCATACTCGGCGTTCACCGCAGGCCTCCCAGGGTCGATCACAAGGGCCTGAACAAGGTCTGTGAGATCCCGAACGTGGTCGCCTCGTGTCCCACCGGAGCGATCCGGCCGGCGTCTCACGATGGCCAGCCGTCGGTGAACGTGGAAGAAGAGCTTTGCATGTATTGCGCGAATTGCTACACGGTATGTCCTTCGATGCCGCTGAACGACCCGCTGAACGACGGTCTGTCGATCTGGGTCGGCGGCAAGGTGTCGAACGCCCGCAAGGAGCCGACCTTCTCCAAGCTGGCGATACCTTATCTGCCGAACAACCCGCCTCGCTGGCCGGAAGTGACGCAGGCGGTCCGCAAGATCGTCGAGGTCTGGATCAACAACGCGCGCAAGTACGAGCGAATGGGCGAGATGATCGATCGCATAAGCTGGCCAAGGTTCTTCAAGCTGGCGGGCATCGAGTTCCAGAAGGAGCACATCGACGACTACAAGTACGCCGGTCTGACCTACAAGAGGTCGGCCCAGTTGCGCCACGGAGGTTAGGCGCGCGATTGGAGGGGCTGTCAGAAGGCGCCGCTAGATGCGCCGTTGGAGGCACAGTTAGATGCGCCGTTGGAGGCACCGGTAGACGGGCGAATTCAGTCTCGGAGGCGCGGCAACGGCCGCCTAAATAGCAGGGACGCATGAAAGGTCGTTTTTCGCTGTCCCCGGCACGTGAAAACGCCCGCGACAACGCCGGCGGTGGTTCCCTTCCAGGGGATCGCCGCCGGTTTGTTCTTGGTCGGCGGTCTGAGATGCCGGAGACCCGGCGCGGCAGAGGGCTGGAGTGTCAGGGGCACGGAGCCAGGGCGGGCGATCATGCCCTTGACTGCTGAATCAAAAAAGGTATAATTTTTATACCATGGACGGCTTCTCATTTGACAGAAGAAAGAGCAACGCCAACAAGAAGAAGCACGGCATCGACTTCGTTCAGGCGCAGGCTCTTTGGCTGGACGATGCGCGGATAGAGATACCCGCACGCACCCACGATGAGGCGAGGTTCCTGGTAGTGGGAAAGATAAAGAACGTGCACTGGTCGGCGGTCATCACCTACCGTGGCGAGGAAGTACGGATCATCTCTGCGCGACGCTCCCGAAGGGAGGAGGTCGAGTTGTATGAAGGCTAAAGACTTAGACAAGAAATTCGACAGCGGCGAAGACGTGACCCAGCACCTGGACCGCTCAAAGGCCAGACGGCCTGGAATGGAACAGAAGCGTGTCAACGTGGACCTGCCTGTGTGGTTGATACAGTCGCTTGACAAGGAGGCTCGAAGGCTCGGTGTTACCCGCCAGTCCATAATCAAGGTGTGGCTCGCCGAGAGGTTGGAAAAGAGCGTGGCGTAGGGAAAGTGGGCGACTAGCAAGTCCCCGGCACGTGAAAACGCCCGCGACAACGCCGGCGGTGGTTCCCTTCCAGGGGATCGCCGCCGGTTTGTTCTTGGTCGGCGGTCTGAGATGCCGGAGACCCGGCGCGGCAGAGGGCTGGAGTGTCAGGGGCCCGGGGCGCCGGGAGCCGCGTTGCCGACGCCGAGCCGCGGCACGATCGGTCGGCGCAGTCGCGCCCGCGCGGCGCGTGCCGGGCGGGACGCCCGCCGCGCGGTGAGCGCCGGGGCCCAACCGGTTGGGGAGGCCCGGTCGCGCCTGCGCAGATTCTTGTTCGCGGACGGCCCGGAGAGAGTAGAATCTAATATCGCCCTGGAAGGCCGGGCCACCTGGGAGGACAGCGGCACGGAGGTACGGTAGCAGATGGGCAGCGAAGACAAGGCAGGACGGGACGCGAGCTCCCCCGCCCGGACGGATGGCACGGGGCTCGAGCTGTTGGACGGCGCGACCGGCGACGCGAGCGAGATAGCGCTGGCCCTGAAGGACCGCCGGGCCATAGTGACCGGCGTCGAATACCCGCTCGAAGAGCGCCTCGCGGCGTACGAGGACATAATAGACTCGGAGGTCGGCGACACCACGCTCGTCCGCGCGCGGAACATCGAGCGCATCGTGGGCTTCAGGCAGCTATATCTCAAGTTCGAGGGCGGCAATCCCTCCGGCACGCAGAAGGACAGGATCGCGTTCGCCCAGGCCATGGACGCCCTGAGACGCGGCTTCGACGTGATCACCTTGGCCACTTGCGGCAACTACGGAACGGCCATGGCACTGGCCGCTTCCTTGGCGGGGCTGCGCTGCCTGATCCACATTCCCGGCAGTTATCAGACCAACAGGATCAAGGAGATGACGGATCTCGGCGCCGAGATAGTGCGCGTCGAGGGAGACTACGAGGAGGCGGTCGAAGCGTCCAGACAGCTCGCCGTGGAGCGCGAGTTCTACGACGCCAATCCGGGGGGCGCGAACACCGGGTTGCAACTTACCGCTTACGGCGAGATAGCCTACGAGCTTTACGACGAGCTGAGGGACGCTCCCGCGGCGGTGGCCGTGCCCGTGTCGAACGGCACGACGCTTGCCGGCATCTACAAGGGTTTCCTGAGCCTGTACCGCAGGGGGAAGACGTCGAGGATGCCGCGCATAGTCGCGGGGTCGTCTTTCAAGAAGAACCCAATCGTGCAGGCTTTCGTCAAGAACGCGCCGGCGTGCGAGGACCTGAGCCGCGAGCGAATACACGAGACCAAGATCAACGAGCCGCTGGTGAACCGGCACGCGATAGACGGCGACCATGCGCTCGGGGCCGTCCGCGAGACGGGAGGCTGGGCCGGAGACGCGTCGGACAAGGACATGACGTCCTTCAGCAGGCTCATGCGCGAGAAGGAAGGTCTCAACGTGCTGCCCGCCTCCACGGCCGGATTCCTGGCCCTGGCGGCAAAGCATGAGAAAGAGCCGCTTCAAAACGACCGCTACGTAGTAGTTCTGACGGGAAGGAAGGCATGACGTCCGCAATGGATGGAAACGCGATTGTCTATTGCGAGGGCGCGTTCAAGTCCCCCAACGGAAAGACCGCGCACGGCCTCGTGCGCCACACCAAACGGTACAAGGTGCTCTCGGTCGTCGACTCCACCTGCTCGGGACATGACGCGGGAATTCTGCTGGACGGCAAATCCGCCGGGGTCCCCATCTTCTCCTCGATCGCCGAGGCCGTGAGAGCGGCCGGGGACGCCGGGGACGTTCCCGCTTTTCTCGTGGTGGGCCTGGCCCCGGACGGAGGCAGGCTGGGCCGAAAGGCCCGCCAAGACATAAAGCACGCTCTGGAGCTCGGACTCAACGTGGACTGCGGCCTGCATGATTTCTTATCCGAGGACCCAGAGCTCTCCGCGGTCGCCGCCCGGAGCGCAGCCCGAATCCGCGATATCAGAAGGCCGCCCGAAAGGGCCGACCTGCACTTCTTCAGCGGCAAGATAGAGGAGGTCGCTTCCTTCAAGGTGGCCGTCCTGGGCACGGACTCCGCAGTCGGAAAACGTACGACAGCGAGGCTGCTCGTAGAGGCTCTGCTTTCCGGGGGGCGCCGCGCCGAGATGACAGGAACGGGGCAGACCTCGTGGATGCAAGGCGCCGAGTATTGCATCGTCATGGATTCGCTGATAAACGATTTCGTGTCGGGCGAGATAGAGCACGTGGTCTGGAGGGCGTGGAAGGAGGCCTCCCCGGACGTCATCGTGATAGAGGGACAGGGAAGCCTCCTGAACCCTGCCTATCCCGGGGGTTTCGAGATCCTCGCGGCGGGCCGGCCGGACGCCGTCGTGCTCCAGCATGCGCCCGCCCGGGCCGACTACGACGGCTTCCCAGGGCATCCGATCCATCCGCTGGAGGTCCAGATAGAGGCGATCGAGCTCATCTCCGGGAAACCGGTCATAGCCGTGACCCTGAACCACGAGAACATACCTCCAGGGGAGATCGAATCGGCATGCGAGGCCTTGAGCGCTTCCTCCGGGCTGCCCGCCTTCGACGTCTTGCTGGAAGGGGCGGAGGGGTTGGCCGAGATCGTGTCGAAGCGTATAGAGGAGCGGAGGCCGCGGAGGTGACGGACGCCGGCCGCCGCTGGCGCCGATCCGGAGCTTGTGCCCCGGCATGAAAGGAACGCGCGGGCCGTACGAGCTCGCGTAGGAGAGCATGAAAGAGGTTCCTTTCCGCAGCGGAAAACGAGGTAAGCGATGGAGACCAAACGCACCGGTCCCAGGGGCCGCCCCGTGACGCGGCAGTCAGGCGATCGCGCCGAAGGAGATCTCTCGACACTGCGCGCCTTCGACCGCCTGGAAGTCGGGCCGGTGAAGCTCGAGCGCAGGAGGCTCGTGGCTCCGTACGCGCTTTCCACCCGGGGGGGCATGGACTCTACGGAGCTGATCTACAGCTACGACGAGGATGTCTTCGACCCCGAAGACCCCGCCTCGCGCAACCTGGCGAGCTTGATCGCGGCGCAGGTGGCCCTCAACTACGGGCTCTTCTGCGACTCAATTGTTTTCCGGGGCGCTTTCGACGGGACCGACCGCAGGTTCATACGCCAGATGTCGGAGCTTACCGCGCGCGAGATCTTCGTGAAGAAGTTCCTGGAGCCCAACCCTTTCATAACCGGTGACGCGGCACGAATGAGACCGGTAAAGGCGGAGCGCTACTGCGCCGCGGCCGTCGAGTTTCCCGACATGAGGGCCGGCGGAGCGAAGGAGGGCTGGAAGCTGTGGGCGACGGACAAGGGCGCGCACGCGGTGCT
Source organism: uncultured bacterium (assembly GCA_964531335.1). Classification (GTDB taxonomy): domain Bacteria; phylum Eisenbacteria; class RBG-16-71-46; order CAZHEV01; family CAZHEV01; genus CAZHEV01. The sequence continues at coordinate 191,093 of CAZHEV010000006.1, forward strand.
CTCGAGCGGAGGCAAGGACAGCCTCTCGAGCTTCGCCCTGCTGGACGAGCTCGGGATCGAGACGCATCCTATCTTCGTCAACGAGTCGGGCAGACACTGGTTCACGGCCCTCAATGCGTACAGGCACTTCAACTCGACCGTGCCGAATACCGCGAGGGTGTGGACCAACTCGGACAGAGTCTTCGCCTGGATGCTCCGTCGCATGGCCTTCGTCCGAAGTGATTTCTCGAGCCTGCGCTCCGACGACTACCCGATAAGGCTCTGGACCGTCGCCGTTTTCCTGTTCGGGGTGCTGCCGCTGCTCAGAAAGAGAAAGATAGGGCGCCTGATAATAGGCGACGAGTACGACACGACGCGCCGCACCTCTTTCAGGGGCATAACTCACTACGACGGGCTCTACGATCAGAGCGTCTATTTCGACAACGCCCTGTCGCGGTTCTACATGCGAAAGGGTTGGTCCATAAGCCAGGTCTCGGTGCTGCGGCCCCTTTCGGAGATCCTGGTCCAGAAGCTGCTCGTGGAGAGATACCCGAAGCTCTTGCCCTTGCAGACCTCCTGCCACGCCGCGCACAAGGAGGGCGATCGGATAAGGCCGTGCGGCAGGTGCGAGAAGTGCCGCCGGATCGTGGGGATGATCCTCGCCCTGGACGGGGACCCCTCCCGGTGCGGCTACTCCGACGCGCAGGTTCGCGACTGCTTGAGAGCGCTCGAGAAGACAAGCATTCACCAGGAGGCGCGCGGAGCGCGGCAGATCATGTCGATGCTTTGGCGAAAGGGACTGGTGTCGGCGCCGGCCGCGGCGGGCGGGGCGCGCACCGGAGACCGCGCGTACAAGGAGCACCCCGAGATCCTCGGTCTTCGCTTCGATCCCGAGAGGTCGCCTCTCGACTCGATCCCCGTGGACCTGAGAAGGCCGCTGCTGCGGATCTTCCTCGACCACGCTGACGGCGCGAGGCGGCGCAGGGGAAGGGAGTGGGTGGAATTCGATCCATCAAAGGACCCCGCTATCGATAAGCGGTACGCTTTCGAGCTCGGACCCGCGGACTCGCCGCGCCCTTCGAAACGGACGGGTCAGGGCCGCGTGGAGGACGGCTATCTCTGGAGCGAGCTGACCTGGCCCGAGACGGCGGAGAGGATCAACAGAGTGGACGTGGCACTGCTTCCCGTGGGCTCCATAGAGCAGCACGGGCCCCACCTGCCTCTGGACACCGACGCCTTCGACGCCGACTACCTGGCGAAGAGGGTGGCCGAGGCCTGCAGCGATCCCAAGCCCTTCGTCCTTCCGCTCGTGCCGTACGGAGTGTCCTATCAACATGACGAGTTCAAGGGCACGATAGGCATAAGCAACGACACGCTGTCCAGTGTGGTATACGACATAGGCATGTCGGTCGCCAAGAACGGCATCAAGAAACTCGTCGTCATAAACGGTCACGGGGGCAACGACCCGGCCCTCAACCACGCCGCGCAGATGATCAACAGGGACGCCCGGATCTTCGTCGCCGTGGATACCGGCGAGACGAGCGACGTGGACATAGAGCGGATAGCGGAGACCCCCAACGACGTACACGCGGGCGAGATAGAGACCAGCACGAGCCTCGCCGTCAGGCCGCATCTGGTGAAGCTGGACAGGGCCACCAAGCTCGTGCCGAGATTCTCAAGCAGGTACATGAACTTCTCCTCCCGGCGGGGGGTGTCCTGGCACGCCTACACGAAGAGGATCTCGGAGACGGGCGTCATGGGAGATCCCACAAAGGCCAGCGCGGAGAAGGGGGAGAAGATCTGGCGGATCATGATCGCTCACCTGGTCGCGCTGGTCGAGGACTTGAAGAGCATGAAACTCGACGAGCTTTACCAGAGAAGGTACTAGAGGCATCCCGTGAAAGTGACGAACACCGAGGCCCGGCGGGTGGATATGGCCCTCGCCGAGCCATACATTATAGCATATGAAAGGGTTGAGGCCGCCGCAAACGTCTTCCTGCGGGTGGAAACGGACAAGGGCGTCACCGGCTACGGCTGCGCCGCCCCCGACCTCCAGGTCACCGGAGAGACGCCCGAGGGCGTGATGATCGCGACCGAGAGCGTGATAGCGCCCGCGCTCAAAGGGACGGACCCTCTGAGAATAGCCCTGATAATGGACGAGCTGAAAGCGCACCTGAAGCGCCGGCCCTCCGCTCTGGCCATGGCCGACATGGCTCTACACGACATCCTCGGAAAGGTCGCGGGCCTGCCGGTCTACAAGCTGCTCGGAGGTTTCAGGGAGAGCATCCTCACCAGCGTCACGATAGGGATAATGCCGGTGGCCGACGCCGTGAAATGCGCCGGAAAGCACGTCGCCGGCGGCTTCAAGTCCCTCAAGATCAAGGGCGGCTCGGACGTGGACGAGGACATAGAGCGGGTCATCAAGATCCGAAAGGCGGTCGGCTCCCGGGTGGAGCTGCGCTTCGACGCGAACCAGGGGTATACGCTGGAAGAATCGATCAGGTTCGTGGAGTCGACGCGCAAGGCCAAGTTGGAGCTCATTGAGCAGCCCACTCCCAAGGGCAGGCCCGATCTGCTGGGCAGCGTGACCAGAGAGGTGTCTATACCGGTAATGGCGGACGAGAGCTTGATGAGCTTGCGTGACGCCTTCCGTCTCGCAAAGGGAGAGCTCATCGACATGGCGAACATCAAGCTGATGAAAGTCGGCGGGCTCTCCGAGGCGGTGCAGATAAACGCGGTGGCCAAGGCGGCCGGCCTCGAGGTGATGGTAGGCTGCATGGACGAGGCCGCGCTGGGCATCGCCGCGGGGCTGCACTTCGCACTGGCCAGGCCCAACGTGGCCTACGCGGACTTGGACGGGCACCTGGGACTGAGCGGGGACCCCTCCGACGGCGCGGTTATAATAAGGGACGGCGTGCTCTATCCCACAGAGCGCCCCGGCCTGGGCTTCGAGGCCCTCTTGTAGCCTTTGACGCGCCTCCTTTCAAGTCCCGCCCGCGGCGCACCAAGGCTTCGACGCGAGGGACTGAGGGCGCCACTATGTCCCATGCCTGGCCCGCGATGGCCGAGGGAGCGCCGTCGCCCGCGTTCACGAGCACGATCACGCCGAACTCCTCGCGGTCGGGGAAGACCATGTCGTCCCAGTAGAGCGTGTCCAGCTCGCGGGGCAGGCCCGAGGTGTGAGTCAGTAGATGGCGGATCGTGACGATAGGGCTGCCGGGGTGCCTGTCCTCGATCTCGAACCACTCGAGGTGCTTCCGGGTCGGATCGTCGGCCGCGCGGCACTCGAGTCGTAAGGCTCACTGTTCGATTCCGGGGTCGTCGTGAGGGTCTATTCTCAAGTCGAAGAGGCGGGCCAGGGACTCGACGTCCCGCAGTCTCTGCGTCTCCGAGGGGGCGGTCCTGAGACGCCTCGCGGGCTGCTGGAGCAGCTTGCCTATGAATGTGCGCAGGCTCTTCTCGACCGTCTCGGCGGCCTCCTCGCCTTCCCTGCGGCGGACGTGGTCAAGCTCTCTTTCGGCCAGCGATTCCAGGTACGAGCGCAGCTCGACGACGGCGGGCTTTATGCTGAACGTGCTGCTCCACTCGTCGAGTTCCCGCAGCTCCTCGTCGATTATATTCTCCGCGTCGGGGAGCTCCTTTCTTCGCTCCGCCTCGTAACGGCTCGCGATCCCGGAGAGCTGATCTATGCCGGTGACGCGGACCCCCGGGAGACAGGCCGCGGCGGGATCGACGTCCCTCGGGACGGCGATGTCGTAAATGTGAAGGACCGACCCCCGCCGGTTCTCGAAGACGCGCTCCATCAGCGCCCTGTCGATTATGGGGCGCGCGCTGCCGGTGGCCGTCAGCACGACGTCCGCCTCGGCGAGCGCGCTCTCCATCTCGGAGTACGGCCGGGCACGAACCTTGTGCTTCTCGGCCTCGCAGGTCTTCTCCACAAGATCACGGGCCTTGTCGAAGCTGCGGTTTATCACCGTGAGCTTTCCTATGCCGCGCTTCAGGAAGTGCCTGGCCGCGAGCGAACCCGTCTTGCCGGCGCCCAGCAGCAGGCCGTGGCGGGCGGAGAGATGGCCCAGCGTCTCGCGCGCGTCCTCCACCGCCGCCCCCGCGACGCTCACCGGACCCGCGCCGAGACGCGTCTCCGCGCGCACGCGCTTGCCCACGCGCAGGGCGCCCTGGAACGCGCGGCCGATCAAGGACCCGAGCCGGCCGTTGTTCAGCTCGGCGGACCTGTAGGCCCTTCGGACCTGCCCCATTATCTCGCACTCGCCCAGCACCATGCTCTCCAGCCCCGACGCAACGCGGTAAAGGTGCCTCACGGCGTCCATCCCCACGAGATGCGTGCTGAGACTTCCAGCCAGAAGTGAGCCGTCCACCCCCGCCTGCTCGAGCGCGTTGATAAGGGCGGTCCCGGCCCCGCAGCCTCCGCGCACCTCCACGTATATCTCCGTGCGGTTGCACGTGCAGAGCACGACCGACGCCACCCCGCAGGACTCGCGCTCGAACGCCCGCTGGAAGGCACGCGCCCGTGCCGCGTCCACGTACACTTTCTCCCTCACCTCTGTCGGGGCATTGCGGAAATCTATCCCCCACATGTGAAGATCGGTCAGAGACGCCGGCTCTCTCTTGTTCCGGCAAACTTTGGTATGGGTCCTCGCGCTCGATGCCATTACACTATATCTCCAGCGCTTCAGTCGTCCTCAATCTCTTCGGGCCGCGGCTACGCGGGCGCCCTCGTCTCTTCGGGCGGCCTCGGACTCCGACACGGACCGGCGAGACCCCAGGGTGTCCAAAACCTTTGCCGCCGTCCTCTCGGCCTCAGCTATGCAGTGATTCGTGGAAACCCCGCGATAGCTGCTGCCGACCAGGTGCATGCCGGGCATCCCCTGCAGGACCTCGCCTATCGCCCGCAGGCGGGCCGGGTGCCCGCGCTCGTACTGAGCGATCGCCTTCTCGTGGCGTATCACCCAGGTGCGCTCGGGATCGCCCTTCAGTCCGTAAAGCGGCGAGAGCTCCTCCAGACAGAGACCAACGAGCTCCTCATCGGGCAGCTCCATGATCTCTGGGTTACCCGCTCCGCCCGCCATGCAGCGAAGCACGACCTTCCCCTCGGGCGCCCTTCCCTTGAAGATGCTCGACGACCAGAGAACGCCCAGCAGCCTCCGCCGTTCCAGGCTCGGGTTCAACATGCCGAAGCCGCGCAGCGGATGCTCCACTTTGCCGCGTTCGAAGGCCAGCACTATGACCGCCATGGGCGCATATGGCACCTCGCCCAGCAGCCCGGAAAGCTCGGCGCCTTCGAAGTGCGAGGCCGCCGAGTGGGCCGGCGCCGCATCGATTACGCAGTCGTAAGGACCGCTCGATGCGCCCCCGGCGTCGACATGCCAGCCGTCGCTCTCCCTCCAGACCCGCAGAACAGGGCAGCCCGTAAATATGGGGCCACGGATCGCGCCCTCGAGACTCTGAGGCAGCGTGGCCATCCCGTAACGAAAGCTCATGAGAGTCCCGCCGGGGCCGGCGGCCGACGCTCCCGAGACGCCCGACCGCTTGCGCTCGCGCGATATCTTCATGAGCGCTTTGAAGAGGCCGCCGTGCTTTTTCTCCAGCTCCACCATCCGGGGAAACGCGGCCTGAAGGCTGAGCCGCCTGGCATCGCCTCCGTATATTCCCTTTACCATGGGATCAAGGAAACGCTCCGCGAAGTGGCGGCCCAGGCGCCGCCTTCCGAACTCGTAGACCGTCTCGTCCGCCCGCGGGTCGACCGCCGCCATGCCCAACCTCTTGCCCCGCGGCACCACGAGCTCGCCGGCGACCCGCAGCTTGGCCAGGGGCGAGAGGATGTCCGATTTTATGAAGGCGCGCGGCGAGACGGGAAGCTCTCGGAGCTTTCCCCCTATGAGGAGGAAGCGGTGGCGGGTCTCGTCCTCGCTGGCAAGCGCGACCGAGTCGAGCGATAGGCTCTTCAGCAGTCTAGAGGTGGCCGGCTCGTTGTCCAGCCAGCCGTTAGGGCCTTCCTCGATGACGTATCCGTCCTCACGTATAGTTCTTACCTTGCCGCCCACGGTGGAGGACGCCTCGAACACAGTGACGTCCACCGCAATCCCCCGCGCCACCGCGCCGGCCTCTAAGTTGTATGCGGTCGCAAGGCCCGCTATGCCGGCGCCAAGCACGGCCACCTGCGCGCGACGCTCAGACACTATCGGCCTCCTTCGATTCGCCGGCGACGTCCTCAGTGGGCTTCGGCATCGTCACCACGGCGCTCGCGCGCGCTCCGGCCGCAGGCGACGGGAAGTCGCCGTTCCGGTAGGCCGTCACGATCAGATGATCGGCGAGAGACTCCAGCCAGGTCGGGCTCAGGTTGAGCGCATCGGCCCTCACGAAATCATCTATGCCCGCGCCTTTTGCGATCTCCGCAAGCTCGACGTCCAGCTCGTGCAATGTCTCTATGTGCTCGCAGGTAAAGCTGACCGGAAGCACGAGTAATCTCCGGCAACCGGCGGCGGCGAGCCTCGAGGTCTCGGCCTTTACATCGGGACCGATCCAGCGGACCGGGCCCACCTTGCTCTGAAAGGCCAGAAGGCTGCTTCCAACGCCGGTGATCCTGTCCCACTCATCGCCGAGGTCCGAGATCCTTGCGGCGACGGCAGGGCGCAATCGATCCACGGTGGCCAGAGTTTGATCTAGATATGGATCGCCTGTTTTTATGAATCGCTCGGGCAGAGAATGAGCGACCGACATCACCGCGCACTCGCGGGGGCGGGCGTTTTGTTTCGCCCACCGGCGGATCACGGACTCCGCGCTCGCGGCGAAGGTCTCCAGGTAGCCGGGCAGCAGGTGCCAGTCGCTCACGAAGTGGCATGCCGCGCCGGGCGAAGCGCACATTATCGCCTCGTGGACCGCGGAGAAGACGCTGCCCGTCGTTGCCTGCGAGAACTGTGGATAGGCCGGCACCACCAGGAACTGGCGCGCTCCAGCGCGCTTCAACTCCGAAACCGCCTCTTCGGGATAGGGGTGCCAGTACCTCATCGCGGGGACCGCGCTCACGCCGGCCCCTCGCGCGGACATCATCTGCCCGAGCTCGGCGCACTGCCTCGATGCCCATGAGAGCTGGGGCGAGCCCCCTCCCAGACCCAGGCTGACATAACGCAACCGTGCCCCCCCGGCGCGCATCCGGGCGATCACCGCCCCGACGAGACGTCCCAGGGGTCGAGGAAGCGGGAGCACTGCCGGGTCACGAAAGATATTGCGCAAAAAAGGCTCCACCGCTTCGGCGCTGTCAGGGCCGCCCATCCCCGCGAGCACCAACCCTGTCGGCACGCCCGGATCGAGCGAGTCGGTGGGATATGAAACAACTTGTCGCCGAGCCATCTAGACCGTCCTGGAAAACAAGGGACGCTGTGGCTTCTTCTCCAGATAGGCGTCCCACTCCATACATATGTTCCTGATGAAGAACCTTCCTGTCTCGGTCACCCTTATCCTGTCGGGCTCCATCTCCACCAGCCCGTCGCGCGCAAACGGCGCCATCCTTTCGAGCTCGGACGGAAAGGCCTCGTCCACCCGCTCGCCGAAGTCCGCCTCCGTGACATCGAAGGGAAGCTCCATGTTGCACATCAGCTGCATGATGATGCGACGACGAAGCCTGTCGTCGCCACTCATCCTGTGCCCGCGCACCACGGGCAGCGCGCCGCGGCGGACGGCGCTCTGGTAGCCGTCGAGATCGGAGTCGTTCTGCGCGAAGCAGCCCCCGGCCTCGCTTATGCCGCTCATCCCGAGGGCCAGCAGCTCCGTGCCCTTGCGTGTCGTGTAGCCCATGAAGTTTCTATGCAGGTCCCTCCGGGAAAACGCCACCGCAAGCTCATCGTCCTTCTTCGCGAAGTGATCCATCCCTATCCACACGTAGCCGGCGCCGGTGAGCTTGGACACGGCATGGCGGAAGAGGGAGAACTTCTGCTCCGGAGTCGGCAGAAGAGCGGCGTCAATCTCGTTCTGATTGGGCCTTACCCACGGCACGTGAGCGTAGCTGAAGCAGGCTATTCTGTCGGGGGAGAGCTCGAGGACCGACTCCAGGGTGTTGTCGAAGGACGCGGCGGTCTGCGCCGGCAGCCCGTAAACCAAGTCCACGTTTACGCTCTCGAAGCCCCCGTCCCTGCAGGCCGCGTAGAACTCCCTGGTGCTCCTCTCGGACTGATTTCGGCCTATCGCTCGTTGGACGGCGGGGGCGATGTCCTGCACGCCCAGACTTATCCTGTTGAAACCGGTCTCCCGCAGCATCAGTGCCTGGCCCGAAGTGCCGAGCCGGGGATCGGCCTCCAGCGATATCTCGGCGTCCTGCTCTATCTGGAAAGTCTTCTCGAAGAGGGACAGAGCGCGGGATATCTGATCACCTTTTAGATAGTTCGGCGTGCCCCCGCCCCAGTGCAACTGTGCCACGCGATGAGGCCCGCCGGCATAGGCGCCTATCAGCTCGAGCTCACGCTCCACCGCGTCCAGATAGAGCTCGACGTGCCCGGGCCCCCTGCCCACGACCGAGTTGCACCCGCAGTAGCCACAGCGTTTCGCGCAGAAAGGCAGATGAAGGTAGACCGAAAGATCCCTGGCGCCCCCTGAAAGGTTGATCAATGCCTCGCGGTAATCCGATTCGTCGAAGTCTTTCGACCACGCCGGAACGGTGGGATAGCTCGTGTAGCGCGGACCGGCCTTGTCGTATTTCAGCAGAAGATCGTCGAGCGCAGGTACGGCCGCCTCGCCCGCGGTGGGCGTGCCGGCATCGTCTCGCCCAAACTTGCTCGATCGGGTTCCGCCCGGTGCGCTCGCGCTGTCCTGATATGGCCGACCGGACCTACCTCCGCCCGGTTCGGAGGCGGGCTTTCCCCTGGGTGTTCCGGCGGCCTTCGCCTTTGGTGCGCTCATGCGGCTTCCCCCGGCCTGTAGTCCTTGACCGTCTGGACGAGCGTCTCCACGCTCTCGATAGGAGTATCCGGCAGTATCCCGTGCCCCAGATTGAAGACGTGCCCCGAGGCCGCGTCCCCGGCGCGGCATATCTCGAGCGCGCGGCGCCGGATCTCCTCGGGAGGCGCAAACAGTGCCAGAGGATCGAGGTTTCCCTGGACGCGCGAGCCGTTGAGATGCCTGAGCGCGTCGGAGAGGTCTATCGTCCAGTCCAGGCTGATTACGTCGGCGCCGCTTTCGGCGAAGAAAGGCAGGAACGAGCCGCCTCCCTTTGCGAAGAGGATCCGCGGGGTCCCAGTGTGCTCGAGCCCTTTGAATATGCGCCTCACTCCGGGCAGGACGAAGCGTTCGTAGTCGGCCGGCGCGAGGATCCCGGCCCAGCTATCGAAGAGCTGTACCGCGTCGGCCCCCGCTTCGATCTGCATCTCCAGATAGCTCGTCACCTGATCGGCGAGCTTGCCCAGCAGCTTTTCGAAGAGCGCCGGGCGCCCATACAGCATCTTCTTCACGTTGCTGTAGTTCTTGCTTGCGCCGCCTTCGATCAGATACGCCGCCAGAGTGAAAGGCGCCCCCGCGAAGCCGATCAGCGGCGTGCCGTCAAGCTCCGACTTGATGAGCCTTATGGCCTCCGCGACGTAGCCGAGCTTATCCCACGGATCGAAAAGCCTCAGCCTCTCGATATCGGCCTCGGATCGAACAGGCCGCTCGAGGCGCGGACCCTCGTCCGTGAAGACAAAAGATGCCCCGGCCGGCTCCAGCGGCACCAAGATATCGTTGAACAGAATCGCCGCGTCGAAACCGAAGCGGCGAATAGGTTGAAGTGCCACCTCGCAGGCCAGGTCCGGCGTCTTGCAGATGTCCACGAAGGAATGGCGCCCGCGCAGCTCCTGATACTCCGGAAGGTACCTTCCGGCCTGCCGCATTATCCATATCGGACGCCGCTCTGCCGGACCGCCCTTCAAGACGGTCATAAAGGGCTGGCTTGCTCTGTCTGCACTCAATCCGACACCTCCCTTGGAGCGGGAAATCCTCGAGCGCCCCGCCTCGCCGCCGCCCTGCAAAGTCGTCACGACCTTCCGGCGGCCGGCCAGGCGCTAGTGTCAGAGTAGGCACGGCCCCGCAGGCGGTTGTCACGGATTTGTCATAACCTGCTATCCGGCAAGGCACAAGGACTTGGCGAAGAGGGCAAGTGTGGGCCGGGGGGTCCGGGGTGATG
>CAZHEV010000007.1:0-196908 GCA_964531335.1 uncultured bacterium
TTTCTATTATTTGCTACGCCCTTCGCAATTTAATCACGCTTGTTTGGGGACTAGTCGTCCAACTAGGTGATTTCGCCAAGCGATTATCCTGGCCGTACGACCAGCCGGTTTTGGAGAAAAGTCGTCGTTACGTCTTGTTTCTTGTCGAAAATGGCGATGGCACATACAGCATAATCGGTGGCTTGTCGGGAGTGTACCGGGTTGAGGGCGAGACTGTTTGGAGGCGCAATATTCAGCTTCAGGAGCTGGCGGATTCAATCAGCGTAGTCAATGAACCTTGATTGGTCAAAAATCAGCCTTGATTGGTCAAAACAGGGCGTGTTGGAGCGTGGGATCGCCGCGCCGCCACGGGCATCGCCAGCTTGAGCTGTGGTGGCCGTCGCCCCACATTTCGTGGGCGAAAGGGCTCGCTGCTGGAGCGGCGATTCGGCGCCTCACGCCTGCCAAGTTCGAGCATCGAAGCCACCATAGAATGACCAATCAAGGTTACTTACTTGAGCCTTTCGGCCATTCGCAGGAACACATTCCTTGCGAGGCCGTGTTTTGGCATACGCAGACGGTCACTCCGTCGGGTCTTACGATTCTCCCGGCGCGATTGACGACCTCAAAGCGCAGTGTCTGCGCGCTCTTGAGCTCGAAGATCGGAGTGGGCTTATAGGATGGGTTTCTGCGTCGAGCCCCCGTGTCGATCTGGAAGTTCACAAGGAGGTTGTGAGCAAGAGCGACGATCTGCTGCCAGGCGCTGTTGGCTCCACAGTGGTTTGTGGGAATGGTAGGATGGAGGCGTAAGAATGCTTCGGGTGCCAATAGCAGGATTGGTCATCCTTGGAATCGTAGGTGTCTTGTCGGTGACAGTGCCTAACATGCTTAATGCAGGACCATACCACTTCTCCATTGACGACCAGGGGGCGTATCATTTCCGAAGCGACATGGACTGCGACGGTGACGTCGACAACACGGACTTTGTTTTCATCGACTCGCATTACGGCCACAGATGCGGCGCCTCATCGCAAGCTTTGCGTCAAGACGAGCCGAACAGTACACCGTGGTCGACCGAGATAGTAAATGCTGTGAGAAGCGTGGTTCTCAATACTGTTCTTGATGAATGGCTGAGCTATGACCTGCATCCCGAGCTGAGGAGGTTTCTTGAGGAAGTCCGTTCTCTGGTTGAGCCCAAGAGCCTAGCCGGACAAGGCGAAGGTACCGGTGCAGCCTCAGCCAATCTGCTGCCGAGAATAACGGCGATCTCACAAAACGTGCCCAATCCATTTAGAGTAACAGCGTTGATCAGCTACCAGATCGCGCCTCCGGGCGGGCATGTTCGGATTCTAGTCTTCGATGCCGCGGGCCGTCGCGTTAGAGCACTTGTTGACAAGAGGCTCCCTCCAGGATTCTATGCCATTCCGTGGGATGGGAGAAACGATACCGGCAGACAACTGGCTACCGGCGTCTACTTCTACCAGATGGCGGCGCCGGGCTTTTCATCTCAAAAGAGACTGTTGTTGGTGAGGTGATTGGAGCCCTTAATGGACAGAGGGCACTCAAGCGCGGGTGCTGGCCTCCCCCGCTCTTGGAGAGGGCCGTATCGTCGCATTGCGCAACCCGTTTCTCCCTCTGACGGGCTTGAGATGTCCCGGAAGTTGATGCTACGCTTTCCGGGGCAGGAGAGGCCGAAGAAGGGCTCCTCGTTGCCGATAATGGGCTTAGAGGAGGTGCCTCGTGGCCCTGACTTGTGACCGGGGAACGCCCCTGAAGGGCACGGGCCCTCAGAAAACGACGGGATCTAATTCCCTGCGGCGGGGCTCACCCGAGCCGGGCACCGTGGACTTTGGGCAACAACTCGGATACGCAAGGCATTGCGGAGAGGCCCGGAACCGGCCCAGGAAGATATGATCGAGAAAGTAACGGAAATAAGCGTCATCATTCCCGCGTACAACGAGGCCCACTCCATCACGCGCACTCTCGAAGAGCTGAGGGGGGCTCTGGCCGAGCTGTCTGTCGACTACGAGATCGTAGTCGTGGACGACGGCTCCTCGGACGGGACGGGTGACGTGGCGTCCAGCCTCGCGGGAAACGTCATCCGCCACCGCGTAAACCGCGGCTACGGGGCCTCGCTCAAGACGGGCATCCAGAATTCGACCAAAGAGGTGATTGTCTTTTACGACGCCGACGGGCAGTTCGATCCCGCGGACCTGAGAAGACTGCTGGACGGGCTGGCGTCCGCCGACATGGCGGCCGGAGTGCGGGGCAGGGACTCGCACCGGCCTCTCAGGCGTAGGCCGGGGAAGTGGGTCCTGGGTGCGGTGGCGGATTACCTGTCGCACACTAGGATCCCGGATCTGAACTGCGGCTACAGGGCTGTCAGGCGCGAGGCGATAGCTCCGTATCTGCACCTTTTACCGGACGGCTTCTCGGCGTCCACCACGACCACGATCCTCTTCTTGAAGAAGGGGATGGGCATCGAGTGGGTGCCGGTCACCATTCGCAAGACAAGGACAAGGAGCACGGTCAGGATATTCCGAGACGGTTTCGATACGATCCTCCTGATCCTCCGGCTGATCACGCTGTTCGATCCTCTGAGGATCTACCTGCCCGCAAGCGCGCTGCTCGCCGTAGTCGCCATCCTGTGGGGCGGGCGCTACGCGCTCAGGGGGCTGGGATTGTCATCCGCCTCGTTGTTCCTGCTCATATCCGCTGCTCTCATATTCTTCTTCGGGCTGCTCGCCGACCAGGTCTCGGCCCTTCGACTCGGGGGGCTGGAGAAGGAAGGCGACTGAGAGCGACCTATGTGTGGAATCTGCGGCGTATACAACTTCGACGGCAGGCCCGCCGACAAGGCGGTCCTCGCCCGTATGAACTCCAGCATCGTGCACCGCGGGCCGGACGACGAGGGCTACCACGTCTCCGGGCCGGTCGGGCTCGCCATGAGGCGGCTCAGCATCATCGACCTCGAGACGGGCAATCAGCCCATATCGAACGAGACCGGCGAGCTGCACATCGTCTACAACGGCGAGGTCTATAACTACAAGGAGCTTCGCGATGAGCTGGAGTCAAAGGGCCACCGATTCACCACCTCGGGAGACACCGAGGTGGTGCTGCATCTATACGAGGAGGAGGGGGCGCGCTGCGTCCGCAGGCTCAACGGGATGTTCGCGTTTTGCGTGTGGGATTCCGCAAGACGCAAGCTCTTTCTGGCGAGGGACAGGATAGGGATAAAACCGCTCTTCTACTACCTCGACAAGGACAAGATCGTGTTCGGCTCCGAGCTCAAGTCCATCGTCGGGCACCCGGGTGTCCCCGTCAACTTGGACATACAGGCGCTCTACGATTACCTCTCGCTCAACTACATGCCGGTCCCCTCCACCGCGCTGGCCGACGTGCTCCAGGTGCCGCCGGGCCATTACGCGATGGTGGAGGACGGAAAGCTCTCCATGCACCAGTACTGGGAGCTGAGCTTCAAGGAGGACGGCGCCTCGGAGAAGGAGCACGCGGAGCGGCTGGGGGAGATGCTGAGGACCTCGGTGAAGCGGAGGCTCGTAAGCGACGTTCCGTTCGGCGCTTTTCTGAGCGGCGGAGTCGATTCCAGCATAGTCGTGGGCCTCATGGCGGAGCTGATGGACGAGCCCGTCAAGACCTTCTCCATAGGGTTCAAGGAGAAGAGCTTCAGCGAGCTGCCCAACGCCCGTGAGGTGGCGTCTCTCTTCAATACCGACCATCATGAGCTCATGGTGGAACCGGACATGGTGGACCTGCTGCCGAAGATGGTTTGGCACTCCGACGAGCCCTCCGCCGACTCCTCGGCCATTCCCGTCTACTACGTCTCCCAACTCGCCCGAAAGTACGTGACAATGGTCCTTACCGGCGACGGGGGCGACGAGGTGTTCGCCGGATACGATACGTACATCGCCCAGGACGCGATGCGGTTGTACAGGTACCTGCCGGGGCTGCTCAGGCGACGGGTGATAGCTCCGCTCGTGAACAGGCTTCCCGTATCCATGACCAAGGTAAGCTTCGATTTCAAGGCGAAGAGATTCGTCGCCGGAGCGGAGCTCACACCCGAGGAGGCGCATTACTCCTGGCGGCGGATCTTCAGCGAGGAGGAGAAGTCCAGTCTGTTCCAGGGCGAGGTGCTCAGGTCCCTGGGGCCCCGCAATACGTTCCGGCTCTTCGAGGAGAAGTTCGCGCGGGTGCCGGCCGCGGCGATGCTGAACAGGATGCTATTCGTCGATACGCGACTTTATCTGCCGAGCGACATGCTGGTTAAGGTGGATAGGATGAGCATGGCGAACTCGCTCGAGGCGCGGGTGCCCTTCCTTGACCACGAGCTCGTCGAGATGGCGGCGACCATCCCGGCGGGCATGAAGCTCAAGAGATGGGACAAGAAGCACCTCCTCAAGGCGGCCGGCTCGAAGACCGTGCCCAGGCGGATACTCAACCGGAAAAAGCAAGGCTTCAACGTGCCGGTGAACGTCTGGCTGAGAGATGAGTTGAAGGAGCTTGCAAACGAGACGCTGTCGGGGCAGAGGATCGCCGACATGGGCCTTTTCCGGCCGGACTATGTGCGCGGTCTCCTCGGCGAGCATTTGGCCGGGCGCAGGGACAACAGCTTTCAGCTATGGGGTTTGATTACATTTTTCATCTGGTATGACCTTTTCGTAAAGGGAAGGGGAGCGCACGCGTAATGGCCGGCGACGCCGGGGCTTGGTCGGCGGCCGGGGCGGCCGGCGTGACCTCCGCGGGCGCTTCGGGGCGGTGCGGGGCCGGCTCTCTTGATGGCGGATGGGCGTCGTGTTATGCTCCCGGATCGGTCGGGGAACCTGCCCTGGCTTGAAGTGCAAGGCTTGCACCCCCTAAGAAAGTGAGATCACCTGACGAGGTGAAAAAGGAAACGGAGGGCGGCCATTGAAGGTACCCATGATCAATTTGGCTGTGCAGTACGAGTCCATGAAGTCCGAGCTGGATGAAGCCGTCGGTCGAGTCATGGCCAGCGGGATGTATGTCCAGGGCGAAGAGGTCGAGCGCTTCGAGGAGGAGTTCGGGAGGTACTCGGGCACGTCGCACGCGGTGGCGTGCTCCTCCGGCACAAGCGCCATAAAGCTCGCACTGTTAGCCGCAGGGGTGGGACGAGGAGACGAGGTAATCACCGCGGCGAACAGCTTCATAGCCAGCGCGGGGGCGATAGTGCACGCGGGCGCGATCCCGGTCTTCGTGGACGTCGACCCTGTGACTTGCAACATAGATCCGGCGGGGCTCGAGGGGGCGATAAACGAGAAGACGAAAGCCCTGGTAGTGGTCCATCTATACGGCCACCCCGCGGACATGGACCCCATCCTGGAGCTGGCCGCCTCGAAGGGCATAGCCGTCATAGAAGATTCGGCTCAGGCGCACGGAGCGAAGTACAAGGGCGCGCCGGCCGGCTCGATGGGGCATGCCGGCTGCTTCAGCTTCTATCCCACGAAGAATCTGGGCGCATGCGGGGAAGGCGGAGCGGTGGTCACCGACAGCTCCGAGATGGCCTATAGAATGAGACTGCTGAGGGATCACGGCAGCGAGTCCAAGTACGTTCACAGCGTCGTGGGGTACAACGACAGGATGGCCGCCGTGCAGGCGGCGGTGCTGAGAGTCAAGCTCCGGCGGCTCGACGACTGGGTCGGGATGAGGCGCTCCCATGCAAAGACCTACGACGAGCTTCTCCAAGACGTGGCGGTGGATGCGCCCGAGGAGATGCCGTACGCGAAGGCCGCCTACCATCTCTATGTGATACGGTCCGCGAACAGGGACGAGCTTGCGGAGCACTTGAAGTCGAAACAGGTGGGCGTAGGCCTGCACTACCCGGTGCCGCTGCACTTGCAGCCGGCGCTCGGGAATCTCGGGTACGCGGAGGGGGATTTCCCCGTCTCCGAGCGCCTTGCCAATCGCATACTGTCGCTACCGATGTATCCTGAGCTGACCCCCGAAGAGGTGGCCTACGTGTGCGAGGCCGTGGGCGAGGGGGCGCGGAAAGTCGGCAGCGCGGCGGCGAGTGACGCAGGCCCGAGGGCTGCCGTGCGGCGCTAGGCCAGCTCGAACTTCTTCGGCGCCGAGTTCATCACCTTCGGAGGACCTCCTCCGGGGGTTATCGCTACCACGTCCTCGATCCTTACCCCGAACTTGCCGTCCAGATATAGGCCCGGCTCGACGGTGAAGGTCATGCCCGCCTCCAGCACGGTTTCGTCCGCCTCGCTCGCGTAGGGCGGTTCGTGTATGTCGAGGCCTATGCCGTGGCCGGTCCTGTGCTTCACGGCGTGGATCATGCCCTCGGCCAGCAGCGTCTTGCGCGCCGCGACGTCCACGTCGCGAGCCTGTCCGCCCTCGACCGCCTTCATGGTGGCGTTGTGATTCGCCCGCATTACCGCGTCGTAGATCTTGACCATCTCGCCGGGGGGCGTTCCCAGGAAGAACGTCCTCGTGATGTCCGAGTTGTAACCCTTGTACAGAGCTCCCGTGTCTATCATAACTATGTCGCCTTGGGATATCTTCCTGTCCGTCGCCTCGTGATGGGGGTAGCTCGTATTGGGGCCGCCGGCGACCGACACCCAAGGCTGCACCGCGCCCCGTTCGAGGAACATGGCCATTATGGCCCTGGCCGTCTCCTGTTCCGTGCCTCCCTTCTTGAGAAGGGCGGGCGCCTCGCCCATCACCGAGTCCGCGATCTTGCAGGATTCCTCAAGGAGCTTGAGCTCTTCGTCGTCCTTCGTCGCTCTCAGCTTGGCGACGAACGGACTGCCGTCGACGAAATTCACGTCGTCTATCTCCGCGTTGATCTTCAGGAAATGACTCGTGGCGAGGGAGCCTCCTATGGCGACGTCGCCGCTCAGGGCGTTGGCCTTGCCCAAGAGACTCTTGACGAGCTTGTAAGGGTTCTCGCCTTCCTTCCAGGTGAACAGCATGCAGTCGCCGAGGTTGTCCCTCACCCAGCTCGCCTCCAGCTCGGGGGCGAGGCACAGAAGGGTTCCCCCGGGCCACACGGCCACCAGGAAGAGCCTCTCGCTGGGCTCCTTGGCCAGTCCCGTGAGGTAGTACAGGTCCTTGGAAGGCGGAACCAAGAAGCAGCGGAGGTCGTCCTCCTCGAGCGCTTTTGACAACGACTCGATCCGGCGGGATCTCACTTCGTCCATTTCTTTCCTCCCAGTTGGTGTTTGCAAGACAATAGCACCGCCCTGCGCCGGGGTCAACGGCGCCCTATCCAGGACGCCTGCGCTGTGCTATCGTTGACATTATAGGAGTTGATCCAACCCCTGTCCCCCCAAGGAGACGACAGATGAGATCCGCTGGCTCCGGCGCTCGCAGCGCATCGCGGCAGCCGTGCTGCCGGCCCGCGCGGGCGCGACTTCAAGCCGCGTGGCAGCTCGCCGCGCTGCTCGTGTTCCTTTCCATGATTTCGCCCCCCGCAGGGCATTGCTCATCCTTGACCGACAGCTTCGGCTGGACCCCCGACCAGATAAGCCATGCCTCGGTGGCGGGGGCCCGAGGCCTCTCGGCGCAGGGCTGCGTCCTGCTGCCCCGCGAGGGCGGTCCCATCCTTCCGTTCAAGACTGTCCAGTATCGACTTGATCCGGGGCTCCAGGTCGGTTCCCTCAAGGTGCTCCGCGAGGAGTGGAGTCCCCTCGAGGGCGCCTTTCGGGTCGATGACTGGTCGAATGCCTCCGAGGAGTGGGGGGCGGACGAGTGGACGGGCGCGCTCCGCGCGGCTTCCGAGAAGATAGAGCCGGCCTCCTGGTATCCGTCCAGCGCCGTAGAGTACGCGGGGGGAGGGTATCTGCGAGGCCGTCGGATGGAGGGTTTCGTGGTGAACCCTATCAGGTATCGCGGTCAGGGCGGAGAGCTGGAGTATCTGAGCAGGTTGGAGATAGAGATAGAGCTGGAGCCCGGCGGGGGAAGCGGGTTGAAGGTCGGTCGCGCCGTGAGGTCGGCGGAGGACGAGGTTGACGCGCTGGTGGGCGCGCTGGTGCGCGAGGGCGTAGGTCCCGCGCACAGGGCATGGATGGAGTCCGAGGGGGTGCTGATACAGGCCGGCGCGGGCATAGAGGGCGGCTTTGTGCCTTCGCTTCTGCCGGATCTCGAGGGCAGTCCTGTCGAGTACGTGATAGTGACGAACGAGGCTATGAGCGGCGAGTTCGAGAGGTTGGCGCAGTGGAAGAGGTCCAGGGGCGTGGGGGCGGTGGTAAAGACCGTGGACTGGATAGTGGCCAACTATCCGAACGGCGTGGACCTGGCTGAGACGATAAGGTTTTTCCTTCGGGACGCGTACGAGAACTGGGGGACGCTTTGGGTCCTGCTGGGAGGCGACACGGAGGTAATCCCCATCCGGTACGCGTACAACCGCTATCGAGCCGGGGGCGACTTGGTGGCCACCGACGTTTATTATAGCTGCCTCGAGGGGAACTGGAACTATGACGGCGACGACAAATGGGGAGAGGGACGGACGAGGTTTGATCCCGGGGACAAGGCGGACCTTTATCCGGAGCTAGCCGTAGGCAGGGCTCCGGTGAGCAACCCCGTCGAGGCGGCCGTCTTCGTGGACAAAGTGACAGGGTACGAGAAGGCCCCGCCGGTCGGCTACCAGAACAAGGCGCTGTTTTTCGCGGAGGTGCTCTTTCCCAAGCCCTGGGACGGCGTCATAGAGCCTTACCTGGACGGGGCGGAGCTTGCGGAGAGAGTGTCCTCTTTGCTTCCGGACGGCTTCGAGGTGACGCGCCTCTACGAGAACTACACGGCCCCGGAGTACCCCGGCGCGGAACCTCTGAACAGGGACGCGGTTGTGAACGAGCTCAACGAGGGCCACGGGATCGCCCTCCACGTCGGGCATGGATTCCGCACCACCATGTCGACGGGTCCCGAGAACCTGCACAACCCGGACGCCTCCTCCCTGACAAACGGCGACAAGACGTCCATCGTACACGCCTTGAATTGCGACGCGGCGGCGGTCGACTACACCTGCATAGGCGAGACGTTCGTGCTCAACCCAAACGGCGGCGCGGTGGCCTATATCGGCGCCACACGCGTGGAGTTTCCCCAGACCGCGCGCTATTACCAGGACGAGTTCTTCAATCTGGTCTTCGGGCACGGGGTGACCGAGATCGGCAGGGCGCTCGCGTGGGCGAGACTTCCCTTCGCGCCGTCGGCACACTACGACGGCAACGGTCGCTGGTCTCAGTTCGTGCACATTCTGCTGGGCGACCCGCAGATGACCGCGTGGACCGGGGTGCCTTCGCGGCTGCAAGTTTCCGTGCCCGAGCGGATAGAGGTCGGGCAGAGCCGCTTGCAGGTTTCCGTGACGGACGCCGGCGACGGGACGCCGGTCTATGGAGCGACGGTCGTTTGTCGAAAGGAAGGCGAGGTCTACGCGGTGGGCTTCACCGATACCACGGGAGTCGGGGGCGTCGATATATCTCCCGACACGCCGGGCTCTGTCGCGGTGACGGTGAGGGGGAGAGACTATGTCCCGCTGGAAACGACCGTGCCCGTTGTCGCGGCGACGTCGGCGCACGTGTACGTGGAGGCAATGTCCGTCGATGACGGCGGTGCCGGAACGGAAGGGGACGGAGACAGGTTTCCCGAGAAGGGGGAGACCGTCGGTCTGATCCTGACTCTTGTAAACGAGGGAACCGCGGGGGCGTCCGAAATAGAGATCGCCATGGACCTGGGCGCGAGCCCTCACCTGGAGCTGCTTACCGACACGGTGAGGGTGGAGGGCCTGGAGCCGGGATCCTCCGTCCAGGCGCCGGCTTTCAGGGCGAGGGTGTCCACCGGCGTGCAGGACGGCCACAGGGTCTTCGGAAGCGCGAGGGTCATCACATCGGGCGGGACGACGGCGCACAGGTTCACTATGGAGATAGGCGCGCCCATTATCGACGTATACTCCACCACCGTGGACGACGGCGCGGGGGGCGACGGCGACGGCATCGCCGAGCCCGGCGAAACGGTGGAGGTGGACGTAAGCATCCTGAACTCCGGCGGCGGATCAGGCGCATCCGTCTACGCCCTTCTTCGATCCGACACAGGCGGCGCGCAGGTCGTCGCGGATTCGGTCCACTACGGGCACGTGGAAAGCGGTACGATAGCCCCGAGCGAAGGGTTCTCCATAAATATAGGAAGCGACCCGTCGCCCTCTTTCGTTCTCACAATCCATGACGAGTTGGGTCCTCTGATGAGAAGGGCCTTCGATCTTACGCCGCCCTCGCGGCCCGCTGGGGTCACGGGCGTGGCCGAAGAGACGTCCATACGCCTGGTCTGGGAGCCCGCTCTCGAGGAGGACCGGGAAGCGTACATCGTTTACAGATCGCTCGCCCAGGGCGGACCGTATTCGAGGATCACCTCCTCTTTGCTGCGCAGCTCGGCCTCCTACGAGGACCGAGGCCTCCTGCCGCTTACGGAATACTTCTATATGGTCTCCGTTCAGGACAGCTCGGGCAATGAGAGCGCCTTGTCCGCGGAGGTGCCCGTGACCACCAGCCCTCCCGCTCTGCCCGGATGGCCCCAGTCGATGGACATAGAGACATCGGGGGGAATAACCCTGGGGGACTTGGACGGAGACGGCGACCTGGAGGTCGTGGCCGCGGGTGGGGAGATCCACGCCTACCATCATGACGGCGAAGAGGTGATAGACGGAGACTCAGAGACGATCACTCACGGCGTCTTCTCATCCATAGGGGGAACGCCTTCGAAGGGCTTCTGGTGCACGCCCGCGGTCGCCGACATTGACGGCGACGGGGTGGCGGAGATAGCCGCGAACTACTGGGACGGGGGGCTTACATATCTCTGGAACGGGTCCGACGGCTCCATAGAGCCGGGCTGGCCCAAGGCGTCCTCGGAGTTCTCGTGGTCATCTCCCGCGTTCGGCGACATAGACGGCGACGGCGAGTGGGACGTCGTCACGGGCGGCGGAACGGGGGCCGTCTACGCCTGGCATCTGGACGGCACGGAGGTGGCGGACGGCGACGACAATCCGTCCACCGACGGGGTGCTCATAGATCACGGCGGCGACTTCTCCTACGGCTCGACGGCGCTCGCGGACCTGGACGGCGACGGCGCCGACGAGGTGATCTTCGCCAACCGAAACGGACAGCTCTACGCGGTCCGCGGCGACGGCTCGATCTTCCCGGGTTTTCCCTACAACACGGGGATTGCGATATCCAGCACGCCGTCGGTCGCGGACATCGACGAGGACGGGCAGCCGGAGATAGTGCTTGCGATCGGGGCGGCGCCCCCGGACGCAAGGAGCAGGCTCGAGGCGATCGACGTGTTTCCATCGGTGGGGAGGAAGTGGAAGGTGGACATAATCTTCAGCCAGGACGTCAACTCGTCGCCGGCGATAGGTGATCTGGACGGAGACGGCGCTCCGGACGTGGTGGTCGGAAGCGGCAACGGGATGGTCTGGGCGCTCCACGGCGCAGACGGAACCCCCCTGGCCGGATGGCCGGTCGATACCGGGGGCGCCATAAGGGGAAGCGCCTGCCTCGCCGACGTAAACGGCGACGCTTACCCGGAGGTCCTTATCGGAGACGAGGAAAGCCTTCTGCACTGCCTGGACGGAAACGGCGCCGGCCTGGCCGGCTTCCCCATAAGGGTGACCGGCGTGATAAGGGCCGCGCCTGCGGTGTGGGACGTGAACGACGACGGCCTGGTGGATATCTTATGCCAGGCCATGGACAAGACGGTGTACGGCTGGTCTTATGAGGGCGCGTTCGATCCGGCTACGGCGAGCGTGCCGTGGCCGACGTTCCTGCACGATCCGCGGAACACGTCATATCCGGGGACCGACATCTCCTACCCGACGAGGGTCGCCGACTGGGATATTCGGGTGGATGAAGGAGTAGCGGCAATGTCCTGGCGTCCGGTGGGCTGGGACGGCTCGGGCCGATGGGACGTTTATAGGACCGTCGGAGAAGGTGTCGCGCCCGGGGCCGATGAGGCGGACGGCGAGGTCAACGGCGCCGCGGTTGCGGCAGGCGCGCATGACGGGGGCGCAGGCGGGGACGGCGCCGGGGAACGTGCGGGCGCCCGGTCCGCAGAGGTCGGTACCTCCGTCAAGAGCGGCCCCGCGTTGCTCGAAGGATATATGCATATCACCCATCTCGGCGTTCTCTCGGTCGCCGGTTCATCCGAGCTCACATTCCGTGATCCCACGCCGGGCGCGGGCAAGGTCTCCTATGTCCTGGCGCTTGTAAAAGACAAGGGCACCACTCAGCTTTTCGGCCCGAGGTCCGTCCGGTTGGAGGGAGAGCCCGTCGTGCCCCGGCCGCGGCTGCTCTGGGTCAAGCCCAATCCGTTCTCAGAGGCGGCCGAGCTCACGCTCTTTTTGCCCGGGGAGGCGGGCCGTGGCGCCGGGGAAGTCACTTTTCGCGTCTTCGACGCGGCCGGGCGCATGGTAGCGCGGAGGTCGTGGAGGGACCTCGCCCCCGGAGTGCACGGGCTCGAGTGGGACGGGACCGGGAGCCGGGGCGAGCGCCTGGGCGCGGGCGTATACTTCTATCTCCTAGAGGCGGGGACCGAGAAGATCGCCGGGAAGCTCATGCTCGTCCGGTAGCTCCGCTTATCGGCCTGCCGCATTCACCGGCCCTTGTGCCGCCGGTGCGAGGCTTACCGGTAAAGACTTAGAAGCTTTCCCCATGTCAATCGCTCCGCCGGCAGAGGATGCCCTGCCCCCAGCCATGGCTCGGGTGTCCAGTCGGTCGGGCCGTCCTCCACGCGCCATATCTTGTATGTGACCTCGCCTGGGTCTCCGCTTGTGGAATCGGGCGCGAAGTAGAACCTGGCAAACGAGTGCGCCCGGAGAAGCCCCTCCCTGACCGTAACCTTGATCCCCAGATACGCCCGGCCCTGCAGAGTCCCGCTCGGCGCGTTCTGAAGATTGGCCGGAGCGAAGCCGGCTTGTGGCTCGGCGAGCGCCTCGGCGTCCGGCTCAAGCAACCTCCTCGTCACAGTATGGCAGCGCCGGCAGCCCGGGTGGTTTCGGCGGGTCGGTGCGCACAGGCCGGCCGGTCGCGCCCACCCGGTGGCGCCTTGGTCCCCCGGGTAGCCGAAAGGGGCCGGGCGGCGCTTCGGAAAGCGACGCGACTCATTGCGGCTACCCGCCGCCCCTGCTATAATCGCCGGAAACCCTCGTAACGAAAGGAATTGGCAGATGCCTTCGACTTCCGAGACAAAAGTGCGGTTCGCGCCCAGCCCCACGGGATACCTCCACGTCGGCGGGGCCAGGACCGTGCTTTTCAACTGGCTATACGCCAGAAAGACCGGCGGCAGGCTCGTCCTTCGCATAGAGGACACCGACCGCGCGCGCCACGTGGAGGGGGCGGCGGCCAAGGTGGTGGAGGACCTCAGGTGGCTGGGTATCGACTGGGACGAGGGCTTCGACGCGGGAGGGCCGGACGGGCCCTACCGCCAGTCAGAGCGGCTTCACATATATCGCAAGCACGTGGATATGCTCCTCGAGGCAGAAAAGGCCTACTACGCCTTCGACACGGTCGAGGATCTCGAGTCGATGAGGGCGCGGGCCAAGTCCGAGAAGAAGCCGCTCCTCTACCGGCGGCCCGAGACCACGCCGGCAGATCCGGCCGCCGCGAAGAAGGCCCGCGAGGACGGGCGCCCGGTCGTCGTGAGATTCAAGGTGCCGGGCAGGGAGGTAAGGGTAAACGACGAGGTCTTCGGCGAGGTCAAGGTAGCGCCCTCCGAGCAGGACGACTTCATTATACTTAAAGACGACGGCTATCCCACGTACCATCTGGCCAACGTCGTGGACGACTCATTCATGGGAGTGACTCTCGTGATGCGCGGGCAGGAGTTTCTGGGCCAGACCTGGAGACAGAGCCTTCTGCGCGAGGCGCTGGGCATGCCGGAGCCCTCTTACGCGCACCTGCCTCTCATCCTCGACATGAAGGGGCGCAAGCTCTCGAAGCGCGAAGGTGACGTTGAGGTGCATTCATTCCGAGCGGCGGGCTATCTCCCGGAGGCCTTCGTGAACTTCATCGCCCTGCTCGGTTGGAGCCCGGGGGGCGACAGGGAGAAGATGAGCGCGGAGGAGCTGATAGAATCCTTCTCACTGGACAGGCTCACCAAGGTGAACGCGAAGTTCGATACCGACAAGCTTCTTGCCTTCAACACGGATGCCGTCGCCGAGGCCGATGAGAGCAGGCTGGTGCTTTGTTTCAAGGACTACCTGTCGCTCAACCCGGGCGTGCCCATCCCCTCCGACGACAACAACCTCCTGAGGCGGCTGCTCAAGGCCAACAAAGGGTTCAGGACCTTCGCGGACATTCCGTACAAGTCGGGCCCCCTGTTCGAGGCGGACGACGGATTAGAGTACGACGAGAAGGCCGTCGGGAAAGTGCTGGAGGGCGGCGCGGGAGCCGGATACGAGATGCTGGAGTACCTGCGCTCGGTCCTGGCCGAGGTCGAATGGACCGAGGCGGAGCTCGAGAAGACCTTCAATGAGACATGCGCCCTCAGGGGAGTCGGCATGGGAAAGGTGGCGCAGCCGGTCCGCGTAGCGGTGGCGGGTCGTACGGTTAGCCCCGGCATCGTGGACACGCTCCTGCTTCTAGGGCGCGAATCCACGCTGGCCCGGATCGACCGCTGTCTGGAGCTGCGAAAGCGGTGAAGGGAACGGCCGCCCGGGCGGCGTTCGCATTTCGCGGGCCGCGGGCTACGCTGTGGTAGGCAGTGCGAATATCGAGGTAACTCATGGGAACAGAGGACAAGAGGACCGGCGCGCCCGTTGACTTCATACGGGCCATCGTCGCCGGGGACAACAGGACGGGCAAGTGGGGAGGAAAGGTGGTGACGCGCTTTCCCCCCGAGCCCAACGCCTATCTGCACATAGGCCATGCGAAGAGCATAACCTTGAACTTCGGCATCGCGGCGGAGAACGACGGCAGGTGCCACCTGCGCTTCGACGACACAAATCCGTGCAAGGAAGAGGCCGAATACATAGATTCGATAATAGAGGACGTCAGGTGGCTGGGGTGGGACTGGGGCGAGCACCTCTATTTCGCCTCGGACTACTTCGAGCAGATGTACGAGTACGCGGTGCGGCTGGTCAAGGGAGGGCTCGCTTACGTCTGCGACCTGAGCGCGGACGAGATCCGCGAGTACAGGGGGACGCTGACGGAGCCGGGCAGGGAGAGCCCTTATCGGGACAGGTCGATCGAGGAGAACCTCGACCTGCTGGAGAGGATGAAGGCCGGGGAGTTCCCCGACGGCGCGCGGACCTTGAGGGCCAAGATCGACATGGCCTCGGGAAACCTCAACATGCGCGACCCGGTCATGTACAGGATCCTGCATGCCGTGCACCCGCATTCCGGGGACAAGTGGTGCATCTATCCGACCTACGATTGGGCTCACGGCCTGGAGGACTCGATCGAGGGCATCACGCACTCCATCTGCACCCTGGAGTTCGAGGATCACCGCCCCCTGTACGACTGGTTTCTTGATAAGCTCGGGGTCCATCATCCGCAGCAGATCGAGTTCGCAAGGCTCAATCTGACAAATACCGTCCTGAGCAAGAGAAAGTCGCTCGAGCTCATAAAGGGGGGCTTCGTCTCCGACTGGGACGACCCCCGTATGCCCACCATCCCGGGTCTCAGGAGGAGGGGCTATACGCCCGAGGCGATCCGGGACTTCTGCACCCGAATAGGCGTGAACAAGCGCGCGAGCGTCGTTGACGTAAGGCTCCTCGAGCATTGCCTGCGCGAGGACCTGAACAAGAGATGCCCGCGTGTCATGGGCGTTCTAAAGCCGCTCAAGGTCGTGATAGACAACTACCCCGACGGCGAGACCGAGGAGTTGGAGGCGATAAACAACCCGGAAGATGAAAGCGCCGGCACCCGCATGGTCCCCTTCTCGAAGGTGCTCTACATCGAGCGTGACGACTTTATGGAGGACCCGCCCAAGAAGTTCTTCCGCCTCGCTCCGGACCGGGAGGTGCGGCTGCGCTACGCCTACTACGTGAAGTGCGTGGACGTGATCAAGGACGCCTCCGGCGAGGTGATCGAGCTGCACTGCACGTACGATCCCCGGACCCGCGGCGGCGGATCGCCCGACGGCCGCAAGGTCAAGGCCACCCTGCACTGGGTCTCGGCGCCGCACGCCGTGCCGGCGGAGGTGAGGCTGTACGACGACCTCTTCGCGAAGGAGGACCCCCTCGACGTGCCCGAGGGCCAGGACTGGAAGTCGGGGATCAACCCTGACTCCCTCCAGGTGCTGGAGGGGTGCTGTCTGGAGCCCTCGCTGGCGGGAGCGGAGCCGGGGGAGAGGTACCAGTTCGAGCGACTGGGGTACTTCTGTGTCGATAGGGACACATCCGGGGACAGGCTGGTCTTCAACAGGACAGTCACGCTCAGGGACGCCTGGGCGAAGATAGCCAAGGCCATGCAGGCCGCAGGGTAGCTGCTGTCAGGGCAGTTAGGGCTTGACGGATCGGACGGTCTTGTCCTAGTTTGACGTTCCGGAATGGGGTTGCCAGGCCTTGAGCTGGTGTGTTATAGTGAGTTGCGTTGACGATCTGTGGGGTTGGGGAGTCGTTCAACGGTAGGACACATGGCTCTGGACCATGGAATTGGGGTTCGAATCCCTGCTCCCCAGCCATCTTAGGCCCCTTCCGGGCCCATCCAACACTGAACAAATGATTCGTGGCGCTATCGTCTAGGGGTTTAGGACAGGTGGTTCTCAGCCATCAGACCCGGGTTCGAATCCCGGTAGCGCTACCATCTCATGAGAGCCGGTGGGAGAAGGTCACCCGCCGGCTCTTCGTGCTCCGCGGTCGAGGCGCAATATTGGTGTTTGATTGTAACCTGTTAATATACGGCTGGGTAGCGTGATCATCTTGGGCTGATTGCCAGCTTCAGCGCGCACGTCACTGCGGTGTTCCCGGGCTTTCAAGCCTTGACCCTGCGCCGGTTGGCTCATATACTCTCTGCGCTATAATGCCGACTGTCAAGCCGATCGGGAGATCCTCCACGTGCGCGCTACCTCTCGTGCGTTTCAGCCTTTGCGTTGCCTGCCGGCAGCCGAATCACGAACTGTCAAGAACACGTTTAGCCGCACCCCCATGTCGAGTCCTTTGGCCGGAAATGAGAATATGCATTTCCTCGGTGTTATGAGCAAGGATCGGAAGAGTAAAGCGCGGCAATCATGTCGTTCAACCCACCGGGTGGGGGAAGTTACGGATCAAACCTGGAAAAGCGGAGAGGCGCCAGTCGGGGGGTGGGGGAGCGGCGACGACAAGAATCGGTTCGACAGCAACGGCTGGCTTATCGGATTAGTAATCTTCATCATCTTGATGATGCTTCTGGGTTGCCCATCATGGGTTGCTCCAGGGGGCAAGTGCTCAACGGCATACCTCTGAATGCGCTTGCTGTGCCAACGGTAGGGAGCGGTTAAGAGTTCCTGGTGAGTTCCCGGGCCATCGACGAGTCCCTAGGTGACGTTTCCTAGCACAATAGGGGAGAGCCTGCCATGGTCACATTTCGCAATCTGTTGCGTCAGTACGAGGATGAAGGTCGTACTGACTTGTATTCCGCCTACAACCGGATGTATGCGGAAGCCCTGTCCTCTTGGCTGCCGCAGCTAGGAGCTGCCGAGGGTGCACATCAAGGGATTCCTCATATTGCGAATGTTGAGGCTCACATCGAGGCAGCGATACCGGAGGGAGTCAAGAAGAACCTGATTCCGACGGAGTTGTTCCTACTGCTAGCGTCAATACTACTTCACGATATCGGCAAGATCCGGGCCGAAGGCGAGAACGATGCGCCGACTAAGGGTCACGCTAAGTTGTCCTGCCTGGAAATACAAGAACAATGGCCGTACTTGCGCATCCCTCGCCGGCGCCTAGCGAAATGGTGTGCGATTCTCGCGTGTTCTCATGCTTGGAAAACCCCCAAGCCGCCCAGTGGGTGCGAATTTCGCGCAGGGAACGGCTGTGACTTCCATTGCGAGCCAGGGAGATTCAGTGATCTTTCACTAACTCCCGACACGGAGGAGGGCAGGGTTCGCTTGGCGTGGATCGCCTCTCTGCTGAGATTGGGCGATGAGGTAGACAATAAGGAAACGCGGGCGATCGTGCACTGGCTGCGAGAAGTTCCCGTCAGGAGGTGTGATGCTGAAGACAAGGAGAATGCACGGAAGACGCACGGAGCAAAAGAATGGCGTGGCCAGATACAGTGGATAGATTTCGACGCGGTTGGGCAATGCATTCGTTTTCGCTGCACTGAAAGCCAGCTGGATGAAATCAAGCGGCAGGAGAAGTTGGACAGTCTTAAGAGAGCTGTGCACAAGACCAATCTGGTGTTACGGGGCTGGAGCAGGCCCTTCCTGGAAATGGGCCTGAGGTACAGAGAGACGCTTCTGGATGTACAGGCGCCGGACTCGGTCCTGAAAAAACTGCCTTCCGGGTTCGGGGAAGGGGATATGCTTCCCGATTTCGAGGTGGCGCTGGAGCCGTCACTCTCCAAAGATCTGTTGCGTCGAATATCCGCCGCCATGACGCGCTTGGATCGAGGAGTGATAGGCAACCAGTCGTTCACATGGGTTGCTTTGGCTGAAGAGGCTGGAATTGATGACGCTGAAGTTGTCAAGCTGGGGGCCCGCCGACTGCGTGCGATAAGTCTGGCACCAGGCCCGTACGGAGGAGAATGGCGGGAGCTTGTCGACGGGACGTCGATAATCTGCTCGACGGATACCTGGCAACTCGAGCGTGGACAGGCGAATGATTTGCCTCTGCGAGACGAGGATGCCACATGCGAGTACGAACCTCCAAAGGTCATATCCACGGGGCTAGTAGAGCTCGACAAGCTGTTATGTCCGGATGATCCAGGTGCCGCGCAGGACGAAGCCGATCAGGAGCCAGAGTGGCCCGGTGGATTCTACTGCCCCTCTGGTGGAGTGGGGGAGACCTCTCAGCGGTGGTTTTCACCGATCATAATGATCGAAGGTCCGTCAGGAATGGGAAAGACAATTCTGAGCCTTCAGATCGCCTGCAACCTCGCCAGGAGAACCTCGGAAGGTGGAACCGGTGCGCAAGAGACAACACTGCCGGAGCGGTGGCTATGTCTGTACTATTCTCTCGAGCAAGAGCCTTCGCGGCTTCAAAAGAGCCTCAGTGCCTTCCGAGGTTTTGCCGGCCACGAAGACGTTGCCGCCTATAAGTTGAACGATCACTTGCTGGACTTCAATGTGACCCCCTGGTACGAAGTGGGGCCTGATGGGTATGATCTCGGAAAGCTCCTGTTCCCGAACCTCAGTCCCGTTAGCTGGAGCGCTTCGGATCCGGATCATGCTTTCAAGACTCGGTACCAGGAACTGATGCAGGCAATCCAATGGGCTCAAGTCCTACGCAAGAGGCTCAACAAGAACCATGCTGATAAGCGGTGGCACTGCTTCTTTGTTGTAGACAGCCTCAATGCCTTTTCCAGCGCGGCCTTGACCCGAAATCAGATACATATGTTGTTCAGTGCTTTTCGCTACGCGGGCATGCCACTATTAGTCACGCATGAGCGCCGGGAAGGTGATTCGAGGGAGAGGGCGGAGCCGTATTCCCATCATGCCCGTTACCTCGCGGACATAGGAATCACACTGGAATCCCACGATATTGACCACTACTCCCGTCAGACGATTGAGGTCGTAAAGTCCCGTTTCAGTCGCCGGATTCTGGGAAAGCACCAGTTCAAACTGAAATCGTATTCGCATCAGACGACTAAAGGATTCGACAATCGCTGTGGCGTGGTGATCTATCCTTCCATCCATTACCGCTTATCCCAAGTACGCGAGCGCGCAGGTCGGACTCGTTCTGATAAGAAATGGAAAATCATCTTCGACGAGGAGAGATTGAGAATCGGTTCGGGGGGAGAAGAACAGCCGGGTGGCATTGATTCGGACTCTTGTCTCGTGGTGTCAGGGCCGCACGGCGGCCACAAGTTCGCGATCGCTCTGAACCTGCTGCTCTGTTGCCCCCGGGAGCCGGCTCGCCGCAAGCTCATCATCTCGATGTCCGAGGAGAAGGACATAAACTTGAGAGGCGCGGCTATGTTCGAGCAAGTGCGTGAGCATTGGGGGCATTATCTCACGCGGCTCGGGCCCGGAGGCGGGCTTTCATCGGAGAAGATTCAGCGTTTGGATTATGGCGTCCAAGGTGGTGATCCCACTATCACGGTTATCAACTTCCGCATGGGGCAGATAATGCCCGAGGAGCTGCTGTATATACTCGAGAAGTTCTTGGACCGTGAGAACAAGGAGGATGGCAAAGACTTCACAGGATACGATGCGATACTTTTCACCGACACGGCACAGTTGCGGACCCGTTTCCCGGGACTTGCGCCTGATAGTCTGTTCCTGCCGGCACTTGTGGATATCATAAAGACCAAGGGCCTCTACTCCGTCTTCAACGATGTGGAGGACGAATACGGAAGGGCGACCCCCGCGTTGCTGGCTGCCGCCGATTGCCGCATTTTCGTCGAGCACCACAAAGATGAGGGGATCAGAATGCATGTTAACAACGTCAGGGGCAAGATATATGAAGCCAAGCCTCTCAAAGTTGAGGTCACTCCTGGTGAGGATGGTCCGCTTTTGGAGCTCCATTCACCGTCCGAAAAAGCGTAGAAGATCGAAGGACGATGTTGAAGGACCACGTATTCGGTTGCGGTCCGGGATATGGCTTGTTCAATACGTGGTGGGTTTCGCGAAGCGCAGGGCCCCTCCCGCGTCTTGGGTGGAGGACGAAGGCCGGTCTGGGCCGCTCGGCCGGATTGCTCGAGGACCCGAGAACAAGGAGAACGACATGTACGCGATGGGTGGCATCCTCTTTCTCTACTTGATGATTTTTGGCGGCTCGGCGGTTGCGTTGATTGTCTTTCTCGTGGCGTTCTGGCGCATTTCCAGGGCACAGCAGCGGATCGCGGGCAGCCTGGAGGCGTTGCTTCATCAGGGACGTTTGGACCCTCGTCCGCCCCGATCCGGCCTAGAGGGGCAATAGGAGGAGATATGATGAGAACGATTGTTCTATTGGCGCTGTTGGCGGCTCTTGCGAGTATGGCGGCCCCGGCCGCGGCGGCCTCGGGGGCTAGCGTCAAGACGATGCCGCCGTCCGTGGTTAAGACAGTGCCCATGGCGGGGGACACCCAAGTCGCCCCATCGACAAAAGAGATCAAAATCACGTTCAGCAAGGATATGATGACGAAAGAGATGTGGTCTCTGTGCCAGGTCTCAAAGGAGACCTTTCCGAAGTTCGACGGGGCGATCCACTATCTCGATGACAAGCGAACTTGTGTCATCCCGGTCAAACTGGAGGCGGGAAAGACGTATATCCTGTGGATCAACTGCGAGCAGTACGACAGCTTCAGAGATGCCGAGAACAACCCGGCTGTGCCGTATCTGCTTGTCTTTGAGACCGCGGATCAGTGAAACGTGGTTGAGGGAAACTGAGCCGGCGAGCGCTCTCCGCGGGGGGAGTGCTCCGCCCCCGGTGACGAGATGCGCGGAGAAGAGAGATGCCCAAGAAGTTCAACATAGAGGACTGCTTTCGAAGGTTCGACGACACCTTCTCCCCCAAGATAGTAGCGGAGCTGAACGGCCAGCACGTAAAGCTCGCGCGGCTCGAGGGCGACAAGGTCCCGTGGCATATCCACGACGGGGAGGACGAGATGTTCATGGTCATCGACGGGTCACTCGAGGTCCATGAAAAGAGCGGGGCGGTGACTTTGAACCCAGGCGAGCTCTGCGTGGTGCGAAGAGGCACTGAGCATCGCGTGGTACCGAGGGGTCACGTCAAGCTCCTGCTTTTCGAACCGGCTGGTATCGCGCACACGGGAGACGTCGCGGCCGAGATCACCAAGGACGAGTACGACAGACTCGACTAGCAAGAGTCCCGAGATCATCAGGCTGGGTCCGGTGACCGGCAAAGGAGGCGAAGACCATGCTAAGCGGCAAGCACAGGACCGCCGGCTTCATAGCGCTTCTGGCTTTGACCTCTGGCGTCTGCGGATGCGACGGCGGCCCCACCGGTCCGGGCTCCCAACTCGAGCCGCCCGACCTTCCGGGCTGGAACTGGCAGAACCCCCTTTCCCAAGGAAACGCCCTTTACGACGTGGCCGTGATCGACAGGAGCACGGCCGTTGCAATTGGAGGCGCCGGGACGATACTCCGGACAACCGACGCCGGAGAAAGCTGGGAGCTTGTTGCGAACGGGACCAGCAGAAGTCTCTGGGGGATCTCTTTTGCGGACTCGGACACGGGCACAGTGTTGGGAAGCAGGGGCACGATCCTCAGAACTGCGAACGGCGGCGCCACGTGGAGCCCGCAGGCTAGCGCGCCAGGCAAAGTCTGGGAAAGGGGGAGCCTTTACGAGCAGGTGAAACCTTTCGTTGGAGTCCAGCTGGTGAAAGTCCAGCCTGGTCAAAGCCGTAGCGGGCAGGCCAGTAGCGAGTCTTGCTCTTCACCGGGTGACTGGTGGGGTTGAAGCGTAGACAGCGAGAAAGCGGGCCGCGAGGGTCCAGCTCCGAAATCGGTTGTCGTGGTGGATGCCGACGCCGTTAGCCTGGCGGAAGGTCGTATCGGAGCGACCGTTAGGGCGAGGTTGCACCGAACCACCGGAGTCCCTAGCCCGGGGCACGCTTTCACATGGAGTCTCCAGGAACCTGGGAGACCTCCCGCTCTCCGCTGCAGGAATGGCGGTAGGGGTGATCCGAGGGAGACCGGAGGGCACCCTGACGGGGCGGTGAGGAGTCTTACGAACCCATAGTACCGATGAAGGTGGAGAACCGGCAGGGGCCATGGGAGCCGGACTGAGGCCCGCGGCGAAAGCCGCGGAGGAGCCACCGAACCCTACCGCCGACACCGGGATCCACTGGAGGAAAGGGGGGAACAAGGTGACGCATCGGTCGGGGGAAACATGCGGGTACACAGAGACCAGGTCAAGCATGTCAACGCCACTCGACCGAATAGCCGAACTGGCCAGAGGGGATCGGGAGCGGCAGTTTTCTTCGATCGCTCACCTTCTCACACCAGAGGCGCTTTATCGGGGGTTCCGAAGCCTGCGCCGTGACGCCAGCGCGGGCGTGGACGGGGTGACCTACGCGGCATACGAGGTGGATGCTCCGGAGAGGATAAACCGGCTCCACGATCGCCTTCGGACCAAGCGCTACCGCACGCAGCCGCTGCGCAGGACGTATATCCCAAAGGAGGCTAAAGGGGAGATGAGGCCGATCTCGATCCCCTCTCTGGAGGATAAGATTGTGCAGCGGGCGGCGGTGGAGCTGTTGAATGCGGTCTACGAGCCGGACTTCCTGGAGTGTTCGTATGGCTTCCGCCCGGGGCGCAGCGCCCACGATGCACTGGATGAGATCGGCCGCGTGATCTGCCGCCGGCCGATCTCATACGTCTTGGAGGCAGACATCCGGGGCTACTTTGACGCAATCGTGAGAGAGTTGCTCGTGGAGATGATCGAGAAGCGGGTACGCGACGGGAGCATTCTGCGGCTGATCAGAAAGTGGATCAACGTTGGCGTGATCGATCACGGCAGGCTGTGGATCTCGGAGACGGGCACCGGACAGGGGCAGATTATTAGTCCCTTGCTGGCGAACATCTACCTCCACTACGTGCTCGACGTGTGGTTCGAGGAGGAGATCAAGCCTCGCTTGCGCGGGGAAGCCTACGAGGTCCGGTACGCCGACGACTTCATATTCTGTTTTCAGTACCAAGAGGATGCGAAGAGAGTGCTGGAGGTCTTATCGAAGCGGTTCGCGAAGTACGGACTGAGCCTGCATCCGGAGAAAACGCGCCTGATCGAGTTCGGGCGCTTTGCCGCCACGAACGCGAAACGGCGTGGGGATCGGAAGCCGGCGACGTTCGACTTCCTTGGGTTTAGCCATGTCTGTGCCCGGAGTCGGCGCGGGAAGTTCACGATCCATGTTCGGACGATGCGTAAGCGCTTCAAACGAAGCGTCAAGCAAGTCTCAATGTGGTGCCAAGGCCACCGGCACGACCCGGTGGAGGTGCAAGGTGAGGTTCTCAACGCCAAGCTCCGGGGTCACTACCAGTACTACGGCCGCCCGACGAACTTCCAGAGTTTGTGGAGGTTCTATCGACAGGTCCGTCGGATCTGGAAGAAATGGCTAAACCGGCGAACCCGAGGGAAGACTCTCAACTGGCACGCCTACGCACAGCTCCTGAACCGTCATCCGTTGCTGCGACCGTATATCACTCGACCCTGGGTCGGAACGGGGAGTCACGCTTGAGGAACCGGGTGCGGTAGTTCTGCACGCCCGGGTCTGTGAGGGGGGAGGGTCCGCTATCGACATGGCAAACCTACTCGGGCACGAAGCTGGAAACGGCGGAAACAGACAAGGGGCGCCTGCAGCCGATACCGGAACCTCCTCTACTCGGAGCGGCACAGCCATCGATCTGAAGGCGGTTTCCTTTGCGGATACGCAAAACGGAATCGCCGTCGGCTGGTACGGCACTGTCCTTCGCACCACGACGGGCGGCGACATGCGCTGATGGAGTCCCCGTCTGCGCGAAGCCGGCGACTTCCGGGTATCGATTGACTGCCTCATCTACTTGTAGTATAATCAAATAGAACGGCAACTTAGAGGCTACGCCCGCGCGCGCCGCCTTCCCCCGGTGAAAGCGACTCCGGTCTCCGCGCGTCCGATCGGGCGGGTACCTGGCTCCGCCCACTCATGCCCTTAGAGGATAACCATGCGCAATCTATTCGAGCTCTCACGCCCTGAACCGATCTGGAAGCGTTCGCGATCTCTTGCCGGGCCCGCCTGTGCGCTGGTCGCCGCCGCCGCGCTGCTTGGGCTTGCGGCCCTGGGACCTTGGTCGTCCCCCGGGCCTTCCGCCGGTCCCGGTCCGGCCGACCCCCCCATTATATCTTATGGTCCGGGACAGGGCCCCGAGGACATAGCGGAGGAGATCGCCCAGGCCAAGGCGAGGCGCAGGGTCCTTTTCATGGCGGCGGAGGCCGCCCAGACGGCCAACCAGAGCTACTTCGACGTCACATACTACGGGCTGGATCTGGATTTCGACACGGTTTCGCAGACCGTGTCCGGCACGGCCGAGATGCGCGCCACGGTGACAGGCTCGAGCATAAGCCAGGTCGAGCTCAACTTCGAAAGCGACATGACGGTCAGCTCGGTCACCTCGGCCGGATCGCCCTCCACGTTCAGCCATGCCTCTGATCTTCTGACCATAGACCTGGACAGGTCCTACTCGACGGGCGAGACGGTGACCGTGACCGTGACATACAACGGCGATCCCTCGGGCGACTCGTTCGCCTTCGACAGCCACGCGGGAAAGCCCATGATATGGAGCTTGAGCGAGCCCTTCGGCGCGAGGGCCTGGTGGCCGTGCAAGGACATCCCGTCCGACAAGGCTGACTCGGTGGACGTCGCCTTCACGGTGCCCGAGGGGATGATCGCCGCCTCCAACGGGCTCCTCGTGGATGAGACAACATCCGGCGGCAGGACGACCTTCACCTGGCACGAGTCCTATCCAATAACCACGTACCTTGTTTCCATCGCGGCTTACGAATACACGACTTACTCTGACTACTACGTGTACGCGCCGGAAGACTCGATGGAGATACAGTTCTACGTCTTCCCCGACCATTACGACGACGTACAGGTCAACTACGCAAAGACCAAGGACATGATCGCCGCCTTCGCCTCGATGTTCGGCGAGTACCCGTTCATAGAGGAGAAGTACGGGCACGCGGAGTTCACCTGGGGCGGGGGCATGGAGCACCAGACCATCACCAGCCTGGGCGGCTGGGGTGAGTCGCTGATAGCTCACGAGCTGGCCCACATGTGGTGGGGCGACATGATAACCTGCGAGGATTTCCATCACATCTGGATAAACGAGGGCTTCGCGACTTATTGCGAGGCGCTGTGGAGCGAGCACGAGTACGGCCTCGCGGCGTATCAGCAGGACATGGAGTACGCCAAGTACTTCGGGCCCGGCACCATCTACGTGCCGGACACGTCCGACTTCTATCGCATATTCCATTCGGGTCTGAGCTACAACAAGGGCTCATGGGTGCTGCACATGCTGCGGCACGTCGTGGGCGACGGCACCTTCTTCGACATCCTGCAGGCGTACTACTCCGATCCGTCCCTCCAATATGGAAACGCGACCACGGAGGAGTTCCAGGCGGTTTGCGAGGCCGTCTCTGGATTGGACCTGGGCGATTTCTTCCACCAGTGGATATACGAGGAGTACTACCCGATCTACTCCTATAGCTGGACATGGGAGGAGACGGGAGGCCTATACGAGATTGATCTATCCATAGAGCAGCTCCAGACGAGCACCGTCTTCAAGATGCCCATCGACGTCACGGTCACGACCTCGCTCGGATCGGACACCACCCTGGTCGTCTCGAACACCGCGATAAGCCAGAGCTTCACCCTGACCGTGGAGGGCGAGCCCGTATCTATCGAGCTGGACAAGGACGACTGGATACTGAAGGAGGTCGAGGAGCCGCTGGCCGGAGCCACCCTGGACGGCGGGATACTTCTTGTGAACGGGGTCAGGTGGAGCACCTACGGAACGGAGATCACGAGCGCCTACGAGGACAGCGCGTTCTGGGGCCGCTTCCCGATCACCTTCTGGGACACCTTCGACGAGCCGGCCGGCGGGTATCCCTCGACGCTTCCGCCGCCCAACGGCCACGGCATGGTGCCTCCCGACACTCTGAAGCGATTCTCCACGGTCATCTGGGTGGGCAACAACTACGGGGGCGACCTGGCGGACTGGCAGGACACGTCGATCATGAGTTACCTCGACGCCGGCGGCAACGTGCTTCTTATGTCGCGGATGGGCACGGACTTCCTTAACGAAGCGATGAAATCCTATCTGGGAATAGAGTGGGCGGAGTCCAGCTACAACATAATAGACAACTGCGTGTCCAGATGGAGCGGGCTCACGGACATGGCGCGCACGGGCCAGCAGTCTTACGTGGCCGTGTTCGACACCAGTCTGTCCCGGGAGGAGAGCGAGCTTCTCTTCGTGGAGACGGCTACTTTCGGCCGGGAAAGGGGCCTGGGAGTGTGGAGAGATCCCGCGTGGTCCGGAGACATCAACCCCTACGGCGGCCAGTTCGTCTTTCTGAGCGGACGCCCCTACAGGTGGAACCACTCCCAGCTCCGCGCGAACGTGGAGCACGTACTGGAGAGCTTCTTCCTGGAGGACACCGTGCTGTCCTCTCCCGGGGGCGGTCCGTTCGCCGGCGCTTTCCACCTGTTCCAGAACTATCCGAATCCTCTCGCATCTTCCACGGTGATAGCGTTTCATCTGCCTCGGGCCTGCAAGGTGCGGCTGAGCGTTTTCGACGCGGCGGGCAGGGAGGTGGCCGTGCTCATCGACGAGATGACCGGCCCGGGGATCGGTAAAGTTCCCTGGGACGGCACCGACCGCAGCGGGCGCATGCTGCCCTCGGGCGTGTACTTCTATCGTCTTCAGGCGGATAGGTGGAAGGACTTCCGCAAGCTCGCCATCGCCAGATAGTATCGGATTAAGTCCCGATAGCCGCCTCGTTATAAGGAGCGAGCCTTAGGCGCCACGGGCGGGCAGCCGTCTCTGTTGTTGACCTCTAAGGCGCGCGGATATAGCATTTTCCGGCATAGGCGCGGGTCTCGTCGCGCGCCGCGCGGCCCGGCGCCGCAATGTCGCCGCTCCGCGCAGCACTTGCCGCGCAACGGAATGATCCCTTGATCGAAGTCCGATCTTTGTGTTGGAGAAGTGCAGGGAGGAAGGAAATGCCCGTTTCAGTCGATGGCAAGAGCTTGAACGTAGAGAAAGTCGTCTCCGTTGCGAGGAACGGGGAGAAGGTGGAGCTCGCCCCGGAGGCGATAAAGAACATAGATAGTTGCCGGGCCATCGTAGACAGGATGGTGGAGCAGGGCGCGGTCATGTACGGCGTGACCACCGGCATAGGCGAGCTTTCCGAGATCGTGCTCACGCCGGACCAGATCCGCGACTTCCAGAAGTACGTGGTCTACAGCCACGCCGCGGGCGCGGGCGATCCGATCGACGGGGATGCCGTCAGGGCGTCGATGCTGAGCAGGGTCAACGTGCTCAGCAAGGGACATTCCGGGCCTCGCCGCGTCGTGGTCCAGACACTCGTGGACATGCTGAACAAGGGTGTGACGCCGGTCGTTTGCCAGAAGGGATCGGTCGGCGCCTCGGGCGACCTCTCCCCCATGGGACAGATCGCCCTCGTCGTAATGGGCGAGGGAGAAGCGTTCTACGACGGCGAGCGCATGCCCGGCGGCGAGGCGATGAGGAAAGCGGGGGTGTCCCCGTTGATCTTCGAAGCCAGGGACGGGCTGGCGACCATTAACGGCTCCAATGTGACGACCGGCATGGGCGCGCTTCAGACACATGACGCCGAGATGTGGTTTAAGACATCTGAGATATCGGCCGCCATGTCGCTGGACGCCCTCAACGCCAACATGCTCGCATACGACGAGAGAATCCACAGGGCCAGGGGTTACGCCGGCGCGGTGGCGTCGAGCTCCAACGTGAGGCGGATCGCAGAGGGCGGCGACTTCATCACTCAGGGAAGAAAGCGCGTCCAGGATGCGTATTCCCTCAGAAGCACACCGCAGGTCATGGGGGCGGCGAGAGACACGCTCGACTACGTACGGAGGACCTTCGAGGTCGAGCTGAACGGGGTCGGGGACAACCCGATCTTCTTCGAGGACGACGGGGGCACCATCATTACGGGCGCCAACTTCCAGGGTACTCCGCTGGCCTTCGCCCTAGACTACCTGGCCATAGCAGTCACCACGGTTTGCGTGATATCCGAAAGACGGGTGAATCGACTGGTGAACCCGAACCTGAGCGCGGGCCTTCCTCCGTTTCTTACCAAGGGGGCGGGCATGTTCTCCGGCATGATGCTGGCGCAGTACACTGCGGACTCGCTGGTCTGCGAGAACCGGCTCCTGAGCGCGCCGGCTTCCACGGGCTCGATCCCGGCCGCCGCGGACCAGGAGGACTTCGTGAGCATGAGCATGACCTCCGCCATCAAGTCCAAGCAGATCCTTTCCAACGCCTGCACCGTGCTCGCAATAGAGCTGATGGCCGCCGCCCAGGCCCTCGACTTCAGGAGGCCACTGAAGCCCGGGGCGGGAGTCAAGGCCGCCTACGACGTGGTGAGGTCGCACGTCGGCTTCCTGGACAAGGACAGGCCCCTGCACGGGGATATAAATAAACTGAGCGAAGTGGTGAGATCGGGCGAGGTCCTGGAAGCCGTGCAGAAAGCGGTGGGGCCGTTGGACTAGAACGTGGGCGAAGACGGCCCCTGGTAGTTGAGCGTAAGCAAATCCATGCGGGTCCTCTGGCCGTCGGTCAGCTCGACCTTCATGGTGTATTCGCCGGGCCTGATGTTGAACGGGCCGCTCCCGGCGGCCACCGAATACACGGGGCTTCACCCGAGGCCCTTGCCTTTGAGCTCGAAGAGGACCACCTGGTCCTCTCCACCGGGTCCCGCCCCTTCAATCGTCACGGTTATATCGTGAACGCTGTCCTTGAAGGTGGAGGCCTTGAGGACCCCTCCGTAGTATCCGCCGAGATCGAAGGATACACGGAAGGCCAGTGCCTCGCCGACCCTGTCGAAGCCCTCCACGGCCAAGCCACCGCTCGAGTAGCCGCAGTTCACTTGGTAGATGGGGTCTCCTCCCACGTCGATGGCGCTCACGTAGTCCTCCATCTCGACCTGGACGGGCTCCACCACCGTCACCGTGGCATCGGCGAACGCGGAGGGGTGCTCGGTGCAGGCGGCCTTCACGGTCGCCGAGAACTGTCCTGATATCAAAACCGGCGCGGTGTATGTGCCGTCGGAGCTTATAGTGCCGACGGCTGAGTTGCCCCCTGGCTCATCGTTGACGTACCAGGTGAGCGGCGCCCCCTCCTGGCCGTAGACTTCGGCGCTGAAGGTCCCGCTCTGTCCCGCGCCTATTGTGAGCTCGGCCGGGGCGACGTCGACGGTCAGCACGGTGACCGACGCTGTACCCTCCAGATCGGGGTCGGCCTCGCTCTGGGCGGTGACGGCGACGGTCCTCGGGTCGGGCGCGACGGCGGGCGCCGTGTAAAGTCCCGATTCATCTACGGTGCCCAGCTCGACGCTGCCGCCCTGCGTTCCGTTGACCGACCAAGAGACCGATTGATTCTCCACGCCCGTGACCTCGGCGTCGAAACCTATCTGCTCGCCGGGCCCGGCGACGGTGCTGGAAGGGGTGAGGACAACTCCCATTATAGTGACGGCGGCGTGACCGCGGACGGTCGTGTCCTCGACGCTGGTGGCCGTGACTGTGACGGTGGCCTCCGAGGGCAGGGTCTGGGGAGCGCTGTACAGGCCATCTGACGCTATGGTCCCGAGCTCGGCGTTTCCCCCGGCTACCGCGTTTACCGACCACGCCACGGTTTCATCGGTGAGGCCTGTGACCTCCGCGGTGAAGGCTATCTGTTCGCCGGGTTTGACGCTCGCCGAGTCGGGGGTCAGCGCGATCGCGCCGGTCCCGGGCTCAGGCCGGAAGCCGGGATCGTCTCCGCAGCCGGGGAACAACAGCACCAGGGCGGCGAGCAATACGGGCAGCGAGAGAGCTGTCGGCGAGGGCGCTATCGGGCCTGCGCCCCCACGCTCCCTCATGAAGGTTCTCGTATACAAACTCAGTGCTCCATGCGCAGATCAGTGTCTATTATCATGTCCTCCATCCTCTTCCACAGCTCATCAGTATTGTGGCTGAGGATGATGAGGTTGTGCTTGTTGCCCTTGATGTCGAGGACGTAGTCCTTGAGCACGCCCTCCTTTTTGAATCCCAGCTTCTCGAGAGATCTTATGGCCCCTATCTGGTCCTCCATGGCGAGCGCCTCTATCTTCAAAAGGCCGCGGCGGACCGCGTTCAGGAACAGCTCCCTCGCCAAGAGGGTGCCGAGGCCCTTCTTCTGGTACTCCCTGGCTACGACGAGCCTTATCTCTCCCACGTGACGCATCCAGCCGTGGGACTGCATGTGGAGC
Organism: uncultured bacterium; assembly: GCA_964531335.1. GTDB lineage: Bacteria > Eisenbacteria > RBG-16-71-46 > CAZHEV01 > CAZHEV01 > CAZHEV01. The sequence continues at coordinate 31,049 of CAZHEV010000007.1, forward strand.
GTCGCGTCGCCTACGACCTCATCGCCGACAACCGCCAGAATGGGGAGGGTGTACTTGTAATCCATCCTCTCTATCCACGCCTCGATGACCTCCCGGAGAGTCACATCCTCCTTCAGAAACATCCTGTCCTCTTCGGGGATATTCCGGAAGAATTTCAAGAGCCTCTCGAGGTCGTCCCTGGTCATGAGCCTGAGGTCGACTGAAGTCCCATCCTTGAGTTTCGCTGTCTTAGGATAATCGAGCTTATCGACCTCGGTTTCCATATCACCTACCTCCTTATATTGAAATTCGCGAGCAAGCGTCGGCGGAGAATGCAAACTTCCAATGAAAACCTATCATATCCAAGCTGTTCGGACAAGGGGGGGTTGCAAGTGGGTTGCAAGTGGACAAGGTGCGGCGCAGGCGATCTTGGGGGCGTCGCCGCCTTCGCCGGCTCGAGCGAGGACGCGGCCGGCTCGATGGGCGCTCGGGGCGTGGGCGGCCGCCCCTCCGGGTGAGGCGTGAAGTACGAGATTGCCGATAACCGCCTCCCCTGGCGTGTGCTCGTCTCTCCGGGTGAGGCGTGAGCACTCGGGGGAGCGGGGAGCCGGGCGCGACGCCGGTGATCTCCGCATCCCGGGCCGGCCCCCGCCGCGGAAGCCCGGTGTACGTGGTTTTTGTTTGACATAACAACACCCCATGTTAGCATAATACTGTTGGCTCGGGTCCCACATTGGCCCCACCCCCGCCGGCCCCATCGGGCCGGCACTACATTGACATCGAGATTGGAGCTGAATCTGATGAAAGACAAGAGCGGCGCAGGCACCGGCACCGCCACCAAGAAGAAGAAGAAGGTAAGGGGCGTGGTCTTCATCGAGCCGGAGCGCTGCAAAGGATGCGGATTCTGCGTGGCATTTTGTCCTGTTGACGTGCTGGAGCTGTCGAAATCTTTCAACAAGAAGGGTTACCATCCCCCCAGGCTGAAGGATCCGGAAGGGTGCACCGGCTGCGAGCTGTGCGGGCTTTTCTGCCCGGATTTCGCGATCTTCGGCATGCGGATCAAAGAGGAAAAGAAGAAGGGTGGAGAGGAGTGAAAGCTGATCCAAACGGTGTGTTGACTGGAGCCCACTTTCTCGACGGGGACCATGCTGCATGCGAGGGGGCGCTGGCCGCGGGCTGCCGGTTCGTGGCGGGCTACCCGATAACCCCGTCCACGGAGGTGGTGGAGCGCTTCGCCGCGAGAATACCGACCGTCGGCGGAGTTTTTGTTCAGATGGAGGATGAGGTAGCGTCCTCCATCGCTATTTTAGGGGCCGCCTGGGGGGGCAAGAAGGTCATGACGGTGACGTCGGGGCCCGGCTTCTCTCTCATGATGGAGCACATAGGGCTGGCCGCCATGACGGAGACGCCGTGCGTTTTCGTCAACGTCCAGCGCGGAGGCCCCTCTACGGGGCTGCCCACGCTGCCCGCGCAATCGGACATGATGCAGGCGCGATGGGGCTCGCACGGGGACTACGAGATCATTGCCTTGAGCCCCAACTCGCCGCACGAGAGCTTCGCGCTCATGATCGATGCGTTCAACCTGGCTGAGAAATACAGGACGCCCGTCATGTTCATGATGGACGAGTGCGTGGGCCACATGACCGAGAGGGTGACCATTCCCGAGCCCGACGACATCGAGATCGTCGAGCGACGGATGACTTCGAAGCCGCCCGGCGAGTACTTGCCGTACGAGCCCGGGGAGGACGGCGTCCCGGACATGGTGGAGGCGGGAGCCGGCTACAGGTTCCACATCACCGGCCTGACGCACGATGAACGCGGGTACCCCGTTATGCACGCCGACTGCCAGAAGAAGCTGGTGACGAGGCTGGTGTCGAAGATAAGGGATAACGCCGACAAGATTGCCAGGTATGAAACCGAGGCCCTCGAGGACGCGGACGTCGTGGTCCTGTCCTACGGGATAACGTCGCGCGTCGCTCTTAGGGGCGTGGCGCTTGCCCGCAAGGAAGGGGTCAAGGTGGGGACGATAAGACTCATCGTGGTGTGGCCCTTCCCGGAGACGTTCGTGAGGGATCTCGCGAAGAAAGTGAAGGCCTTTGTCGTTCCCGAGTTGAACCTCGGCCAGATGGCTCTCGAGGTTGAGAGATGTGCCTGCGGCAACGCCAAGGTGGTGCTCGTCCCTCACGCAGGCGGGACGGTGCATCCACCCGAGGAGATCGCCGCGGCAATAGTGGAGGCTGCTAAATGACGACGGCTGTTGAGGACGTTAAGCAGACAAACCCGGTTGAAGAAGTGCTCCGCATGGAACGCATCCCGCACATTTGGTGCCCGGGATGCGGAATCGGCACGACGGTGAATTGCTTCGCCGTCGCCCTCGAGCAGAGCGGGCTGGACCTGGACAAAGTGGCCGTCGTATCCGGGATCGGTTGCACCGGCAGGGTGGCGGGTTACGTGAAACTGGATTCCTTTCATACGACGCACGGCCGGGCGATTCCGTTCGCGACCGGCCTGAAGCTCGCGAAACCCGAGTTGAAGACGGTCGTTTACAGCGGAGACGGAGACCTTATAGCGATAGGGGGAAATCACTTTATACACGCGGCGCGCCGGAACGTCGATATGACGGTCATATGCGTCAACAACCTCACTTACGCCATGACCGGAGGACAGGTCGGCCCGACGACCCCGCACGGAGCCATAGCTACCACGACGCCGTACGGCTCGTACGAGCGGCCGTTCAACCTTCCTTTTCTCGCGGAATCCTGCGGCGCCGTCTATGTCGCCCGCTGGACCGCCTACCACGTGCGCCAGCTGATAAAAGGGATGCGCGAGGCGTTGAACAAGAAGGGCTTCTCGTTCATCGAGATCCTCGCCCCTTGCCCTACGCTCTACGGCCGAAGGAATCGGATCGGCGACGGCCTGGCGTCGATGCAGTTTTACAAGGAGCACAGCACCGTCAAGAACGGGGCCGACACCAGCACGCTGGCTCTCGGTTTTCAAAGCGACATAGTCGTCGGCAAGTTCGTGGACAAGTCACGTCCCACTTATCTAGAGGCCATGGACGAGTATTTGGCCAACAAACTAGGCGACAAGTACAGGAGGTATCACGGCTAGATGGCTCTTCAGCAGATCAGGGTAGGTGGATTCGGCGGACAGGGTGTGATCATGGCCGGGATGATCATCGGCAGGGCTTGTTCGCTCTACGACGGCAAGGAGGCTTCGCTGTCGCAGAGTTTCGGTCCCGAGGCCAGGGGCAGCGCTTGCAGCGCGCAGGTGATTTTGTCCGAGGAGAAGATTCTATATCCCTACGTGACCAGGGCGGACATACTGATCGCCATGTCGCAGGAGGCCTTCGAGAAGTTCTCGGGGAACATCGACGAGGACGCGACCGTTCTGGTCGAGGAGGACTTGGTCGAACCGAAGAATCTTCGCGCCGGCGTTACGGTCCGAGCGGTGCCTTCCACCCGCTTGGCCGAGCAGATAGGCAGGAAGCTCGTCTCCAATATAGTCATGGTCGGTTTCTTCACGGCAGTGACCGGGCTGATCTCCGACGCATCCGCCAGAAGGGCGGTCAAGGACCTCGTCCCCCGCGGAACCGAGGACCTCAACTTGGTCGCCTTCGATCGCGGTTATGACTACGGCAGGCAGCTGCTCGCCGAGGTCAAAGTCTAGAGCGGCGGTTCCGTCGCTTCATCGACAGCTCATAATCGACAGCTCATAGCGGATAACGGGAGGAGGTAGATTGATGAAGTTCGATAAGGCCTACATCCCATACGGCGGATACTGGAGTTCGCCCTATAGCAGATGGCAGGGAAGCATGGGGCATCTGCACCCGATGAAGCTCGCCGCCCAGACGGCGGTGAAGGCCTTATCGGAAAGGGACATCCCTCCGGAGGTGTTCGACGGTCTCGTCTTCGGCATGACCATACCCTCCCAGAGCTGCTTCTACGGGGCCCCATGGCTGGCAGGCATGATCGGCGCCAAGGGGATAACCGGGCCCACGATCAGCCAGGCCTGCGCGACGTCCGGGCGCTGTCTCTCCGGCGCCGCCTTCGAGATCGAGGGAGGGGTGCACGACGCTCAGTTGATAATCACAGCCGACAAGTGCAGCAACGGCCCTCACCTCTACTATCCCAACCCCATGGGAATAGGCGGCATGGGGGACAAGGAGGACTGGGTCTGGGACAACTTCGGGAGGGACCCGTTCGCCAAGAACTCCATGATTCAGACGGCCGAGAACGTGGCCAAGGAAGCCGGGATCACGAGGGACGAACAGGACGAGGTCGGACTTCTGAGGCACGCCCAGTACCAGGACGCGCTGAAGGACGACAGGGCTTTTCTGAAAAGGTTCATGGTCCTGCCCTTCGAGGTCATGGACAGCAGAGGCAGGAGAGTTGTCAAGGTTCTCGAGGGCGACGAGGGCATCATAGAGGCCAAGCGCGAGGCGATGAAGGCTCTGAGGCCCGCGCTTCCCGGGGGCACGGTTACGCCCGGCACTCAGACTTTCCCGGCCGACGGGACGACGGCCATGATTGTCACGAACCGGGAGCGCGCGCGGGAGTTGTCCACCAAGGAAGGGATCGACGTGCAGGTGGTCTCCTTCGGCCAGTGCCGGACCAAAATAGGATATATGGCCAAGGCCACGGTGCCCGCCGCAAAGCAGGCGCTCGACAACGCGGGCATAGGCATCGAGGACGTGAAGGTCATAAAGACCCACAATCCCTTCGCGGTGAACGACGTGTTCTTCGCGAGGCAGATGGGCGTGAAGGTCGAGGACATGAACAACTTCGGATCGTCACTGATATACGGGCATCCGCAGGGGCCGACCGGAGCGCGGCTCATGATCGAGCTCATCGAGGAGCTCGTCGACAAGGGCGGCGGGTACGGCCTGTTCGACGGATGCGCCGCCGGAGACACCGCCTTCTCGGCCATCTTCCGGGTAGAGACGTAGCCCTGCCTTCGCCGCCTCAGAGTGGCCGTGCGCAGTCAGACGGCAAAAGCCGCGGGCCCCGGTTCAAAAAGGGGCGCCGCGGCTTCCGCGTTTCCCGAGAAAAGGCCTCTTATTGCTCGGCCGCCTGGATGGCGTACTGCAATATGGCGTCCCACTGGCCGTCGCCGTCCAGCCCCGCCTCGTGCAGCACGAACTTGCCCTGCCCGCTGCCCAGGTAGCGACCTTTCTTGAACGGGTGAAGCGTCATGCGCCGTCCTTGCTCGGAGAGCACCCACCTGTAGATCGTGGGCAGGGTGAAACCTGTTATTCCAATGCATTCCCTGCGGTGCTCCTGCGGGAATATCTCCTCCTGCTTCTCCACCGGGAGCATGTCGAACAACTCCGCGCTGGCGACGTAGTAGACATTCATGTTGAGGCCCTTCTGCTCGATTCTGGGCAGCACCTCTTCGACGAAGGCATAGGTGACGCCGCTTCCCTGCAGCACCAAGGTCCCGTTCCGGGTCTTCGCGGTGGGGTCGGCCTTCCTCATGGCGTAAACGCCTTGCACGCTCTCGGAGGCCGGCGGCATCCTCAGCGCGGCGCGGTCCACTATGTTCTCGTTCGGTCTCGTCACGAAGGGCACCAGCACGGCCGGCGACTTCTTGAGACCGGCCACGAGAAGCGGCCAGACCTCCTGGGGGTCCCAGGGCGTCAGCGTGATCAATATGCCCCGAGGAAAGTTCTCCTGGAGAAGCTGTAGGGCCTGCGGATCGGCGTGCGTGGGGCCGTCCTCGCCGGTCTTTAGCCCGGCGTGCGCGCAAACCATGATGAAGGTGTGATAAGGGTTCTTATCCCATTCGGAGTGCGCCTGCTGTCCTATTCCGTGGAGCCTGGACGCCACATGCTGGAGCGCGGCTATGAAAGCGCCGTAAGAGGAGGTCAGGCCTATATGCGTGCCGAAGGCGGACAGGCCCGACATGAAGGCACCCATCGCGTCCTCGCATATGCCGCCGACCGCGACAAGTCGTGAGTCCGGGTTGGACACGGCGTTGTAGTATCCGTCGGGGAATCCCTTGGCGGCCGCGGACACGCTGGTGGAGTCGAGCAGGTCGGCCGCCGAGATCATCAGGCCGCCGCCGGTCTTCCTGTTCAGGTAGTTGAGACCGTCTCCCAGAGCTCCTCTCAGCGTGGTGCTCCCGCCGGGCTGAAGCACGAGCTCGTCGGGGATCCGGTCGGGGGTGATGTCATCCGTATACAGTACGCTGAGGTCGGGCAGGTTCTCCCTCGTGCCTCTGCGGCGGCTCTTCAGCCTCTCCCTGGACGTCTCGAGCCTGATCGCGAAGTAGTCCGTCAGCTCCCGGTCGTCCTCCAGGGCCTTTCTGAACACCATGAGCGAGTCGTAGAAGGCCGCTTCCACGTTCTCGAGGGTCTTCTCGCCGTCGAACCTGGGGAAGCGCAGATTGAAGGCGTCCTCCACCGTCTTGACGACCTCATAGTATTCGGGCGAGCAGAACTTGTGTCCCGCGCCGTGGGACTTTCTTCCCTCGATGCCGTATCGCCATCCTTTGACGGTCTTGTAGACCACCGCCGTGGGCTGCTGATTGATGCCGTCGGCCGCGACCTGCTGCGCGGCCAGGACCATGGAGAAGTCCTTGCCGTCGGGAACGTATATGACGTTCCAATCGTGGAGGTAGGCGAGATCCACGGGGTTCCACTGGACGTAGTCTCCCGGCACGTCGCCGTCCCTGCAAACTTTGTTGGAGTCTATGGACGCCTGGTTCCAGTCCAGGTGCATTATGATATTGCGCAGTTGAGCGGTCGCCGCGGCGGCTATGGCCTCGTGGGCGCGGCCCGGCGTCAGCCCTCCCTCTCCCTCCAGCACGTGCACCCTCGGAGGATCCTCGCGGTAAGTGTCCATCGCGCCGAGGCCGAGCCCGAAGGACGACGGTACGCCGACACCCGAGGCACCGGTGGCGATTCGGATGAACGGGGTCTGGGGGGTGGGATGACCGTCGAGCGGCTTGGCCTTGTGCTTGACGAAAAGGGGTGTGGTGGTGGTCGGGTTTCTCCTGAAACCGAGGAGGTCCTCCAGCCTGAGCTGCTTCTCTTGATCGGGCAGAAGGTCGGGTCTGCCGATCTTGGTGATCTCGTTTCTCAGGGCCCAGGCCGCGTAGAGGCCCATCGCCTTGTGACCGGCGGCGTAGCTCAGAAAATCGGCAGCGAAGTGATCGGGGTCCGACACGTCGTAGTCCATTGTGAAATAGTGCAGGGCCTCGACTATCCGACCCGATGAGATGCTGCCGCCGGGATGGCCGGATTGCGGGACGAAGTTGTACAGGACCGCGCACAGAGTCCTGTACAGCACGTCGAGCTTCTTCAGGTAGAGCACCGCTTGCTCCGTCTCGCCGGGGCTCATATTGGGCTGCAGATCTCTGGCGTCGATGTAGACGGCCCTGCGAGGGCCAAGCTCGAAATTCCTGGTCTTCACATTCTCTCCCATGGTTGATGCTCTCTTTCTTGGAATTCTCGCGGGGCGGCAACCTGCCGCCGGCACCGCCGCGCGGCGGTGGTGTTGGATTTACAAGTGGGTCTCAAGTAGTGCTTATAACACTAAACGCGGGGTCTTGTCCAGTCCCGGCGGGGGGAGCCCAAGGCCACCGGTTGAGCCGGGGGGGGGGCGGGTGGTCCCGGGCCCTTGCGGAGGCGATCTTACGGCGGTTGGGCTAGGGGCCGGCGGCGGATACGGAGAAGTTGATCTCGGCGCTGTTGGCCTCGTCCATCTCGCGTATCTCGTCTTCGGGATCGACCGCTATGAGTAGGGATACCGGCCCCGGTCTCTGAGGCGCCATCCACCTGAAGGAGGCGGGGGCGGCGGAGCCGGGGGGGATAGGCGGCAGCTGGATAGATCCCAGCGGCACGCGGCGGCCGCCTTCGACCTGGTAGAGGGTGACCTTACATGGCGGAGACTCGGTGCCCTGCATGTAGAGAAGGTCTCTCGTCGGGCAGAAATTGCGGACCGTGGCTGTGATCAGAACCTGGCGGCCGACCTCCGGCGAGGCGGGAGAGTGGCTGACCATCGAGGGCAGGATCACAAGATCGGGCCTGTATGCAAGTGGGATGCTGAGCGGCCGTCTCGAGCTCCATGATTCGAGCCCGGGCTTTTCTTCCAGACGCTTTATCTCAATCGCCAGATCGAGCTCGGATATGGGGCCGCGGGTGGCCGGCTCATCGGGATCCACCGGGGAGCAGGGTATCTCGAACGGCACCTTCTCGCCCCTGGGCAAAGGGTCGCGAGGGCGCCAGCTACCCAGACTGACGGGTCGGGCGCCGCTTTTCAGCAAGACTTCCACCTCCACGTCGCCGGCCGGACCGTCGTCCCGGCGCAGCAAAGTCCCTTCGACCGTGAATTCTTCGCCTACCAGCACTGTGCCGGGGACGACCTTGGAGTCTCCCTCTATCCATCCGAGGGTGACGGAAGCGCCCGGCCCCCAAGCTCCGCACCTTGTCTCCATGACATTTTCGCCACGGCGCGGCCGGGGCAGCAGGGCCGGGTTCATCTGTCCCCAGGTTTGGACGGTGATGGAGCTGATGCCCGTCCCCTGCCCGCCGTCGGAGGGCGAGATCGCTACGTGCAGCAGGAATCCGAAGCTCCTTCGCAGATTCTCGTACGCCGCGCCGGGCTCCTGAGGCCCGGGCACCAGAAGGGGGCTCAGATCGGCCCCGCCCGTCGAGGGATCGAAGCGCACCGGATGCCAGCTGCCGCCCGCGTCCGTGCTCAACATGATTGAGACTCTATTGAGGGTTGGAAGATCGCCGGCCACCTCCAGCGACGACTGCGTGATTACGTACGGGGTCCTTGCGTGGTATTCGATCCACGCGGGCAGGGAGCGGTCCTCCGCGGTGAGCGCACCGCCCCGTACCGTGACGTTTTCAGATCCCCAGAAAGCTTCCAGGGGGTCGGGGCCCTCCAGGTCCGGCTCGAAGACCAGCAGCGCGTTGGCGTAACGGTACGGCTCGTGCGGGGCCGGGGCCCAGCGCCCGAGCGAGCGGTAGAGTTTGATCAGAGTCTCTCCCCGAACGAGGGAAGTTCTCATCAGCCTCTCCAACGAGATCCCGCCGGCGTTGTAGGTGATCTCCGCGCCTTCGTACTTCTCGCGCGCGGTGACTTCGGCCGGCACTCCTCCCGGGCCCGCGCCGCCGGCGTTGCTGTTCATCCGGACCAGGTCGGGGTTCGCGACCAGCTCCTCGGCCGAGGCGGCGGCGCCGTCGGCGGGGTCCACGTAGAACGTCCTGTCCGTGAGGTCGAACGCGTGCCAGTCGCCGTCGTAGAACGTCTCCGCTATGGCGTAACCGGTGCGGCCCGCCAGATAGGTCCTGCGCGCGGGAAGCCCGGCGTGGATCCAGAGCTTGACCAGGGCGACCGCGCTGAGCGTCGAGCTGAATCCGTAGCCGTAGGAGCCCAGGAACTCGCCGAGATCGTCGGTAGGGTGGAGGGGCATGGCGTAGGTCGTGCCGGCCGCGCGTCTCCACACGGCCTCCGCTAGTCCCGCCCAGCTCCGGCTCTCGCCCGCGATCTCCCGGACAAACTCTCCGCCGTCCAGGCAGTCTCCCTTGCCGTTTATCTTGAGTCGGATGTCCTCCGCGGGACCGGTCATCGCAACGAAGGCCGGCCTGGGGGGACCGGCGCCTCCGACGCCGAGGCCCCAGGACTCGCGGCCGCCCCTCACCGGAAGCTCGCACCAGGCTGCACTGCTGTTCAGGGAGAGCGGGGGATCGCCTGGGGTCTCCCCAGGTGATACGAAAGGCTCCATCTCCCAGCCCGCTTCAAGGAGAGCCGTACGGGCGGAAGATGGCAGGGGCGCGGGGCCGCTCCGGATGGACGGCTCCCCCCGGGCGGTCGGCTCCCCGGGATGAGGGGACGGTGCTCCGATCGTAAAGCTGAATGAAGTCGAGTACTGTGTGCCTCTCGCGGCCAGCGAGCCGAGCCTCTCGTGGGGTCCGGCGAGGGCGGGATAGAGCCGGACTATGAGCGAAGAATCCGGTCTGGGCAATGCCCTGCCGTCCAGGAAGGAAACCCAGTTGAATCCCCCTTCCTCCACGTCAAGCGTCAGTGTCAGGAGATCGGTCTCGATCTCGAGCGAGCGCATGGGGCCCTCCCAATAAGAAGGATGCGATGCGGGGGGAGGTCCGTGCTCGAATATCATTCCGCCGAAACCGCCGTTCACCTCGGCGCGCGCGCCGGCGTAGGGGCCGATCGGCAGTCGGATCATGAACCCCGAGAAAGAGGTCAGGACCACGTGCTGCAACACGTTGGCTGAATATGTGACCTCCAGAGTGCGCTCGTCCTCGACCTCTATCTCGTAGCTGTATCTGATGAGCCTGTTGTCGCGGAGGACCTCGGACCTCTCCGGTCCCGGGCCCCTGACGTACCCGCGGCTCACCCAGCGCCGTCCGGGCTCGACCTCTTCCAAAGGGGAGCGGTCCTCCTCGCCGATTACAAGCGGCGCGACCTCCCGCGCGTCGGCGTCTACGACGGCGCTCCAGTCCATGTCGAATATTGGGCCGGTGAGGGGAAGCCCCCGCTCGGTGGCCACTATCCTCTCGCCGTCGAAGGTCCATTCGGGGGCGGCGAGCTCTGCGACCATACCGGCGTCTTCCCTCTCGCCGCAGCCGAAGTCCCCGCAGCCGGGCGCCGACAGTAGGGCCACCGCGCAAAGAAGGGCGACCGGCGTAAGGACCTCGGCCGATAATTCAGATGGAAGCATGCGAAAGTGTGCCATTGTCGATCAGCCTTTGTCCGCCCGGAGCTGTGCTCCGAGGCCGGACTTGGCCCCGCGTCCGGCCAGTAGGTACACGGCCGGCGCCAGGACCGAAAGCGCCAGGATCAATGCGGCGAGCTTGGAAAGCGCCGGCACCGGCGTCTCGTTGACAACTATGGACGCCCGGGGGCTCCACCAACTCCACTGGCCCTCTGCGTCCCTCGCCCTGACCTTGTAGTAGTAAGTTCCAGGCGACCGGCCTGAGACCTCGAAGGAGGTCCCCGTGATGGAGCTGGAAAGCACGGTGGTCTCGGCGAAAGAGTCGACCGGGCCTATGTCGTCGCAGTATATCCCAATCCCGTTGACGGACTGGTCCGTGGCGTAAAGTACCTGCACGCACAACTGCTCGCCGGCGTAATCGTCCAGCGGGAAAACGCCCAGTACCCATCCGCCTGAATTGCCGGTTATGCCGTTGCCTCTGTTCGTGCCGTAAGGGTTGTAGTCCGTCGTTATGTTGCCGGAAAGGCTCTCGAAGGTACTGCCGCCGTCGGTCGACACCTGGACGTAGGCGTAGTCCCAGTTGCTCTCTATGTCATACCAGCACCACAGGCTCACGGTGTCGGCGGGCCCTGCCTCCACGTCCTCAACGGTCCTGAAGTATGCCTCCATGTTGTGCCCGGTGCCCGAGTATAGGCTGGTCGATCCGGAATAGGCGCGGGCGGAGGAGCTCGAGAAATGCTCCATCGTCCAAAGGTCCGGCCCGGACTCCAAATCGTCGACGATGGTGCTCTTTCCAGACAGCTCGACCAGCTCGAAGGCCGAGGCATGGTTGTAGGAATCGGAGTGCGTCCACTCCACCGTGTAGTCGCCGGCGTACACCGGCGAGGACACGGCCATGGCCGGCGATGACGGAGGCCCCAGTCGTCTCGGGTTGTCCGCTATCCGGGCCATCAACATGTTGACCGGCAGGTTCTCCTGGCACAGGGGGACTATGCGGGAAGGGTCGGGCCAGAAGCCGTCGGAGCTCGATCCCACCTCCGGGGTGAAGGCGAATATGAGATCTTTTGTCGTCTGCTCTCCGTACTCCCAATCGTCCGAGCCCCCGTTTGTAACGTAGAGGTGCCATCCCGGTCCCGGATCGTATCCGTTGAAGCTCGTGGCGCTGTCCGCGATCGCCTGGAAGTACAGATGATCCGGCGTATAGATCTGGTCGTATCCCCAAGGGTACAGAAGGAGGTTGCTGTATGAGTGATAATCCATGACTATGGAGAAGTTGCGGGATTCCACAAAAGACCCGACGTTGTCCGTCTCCGGCTCCGAAAACGCATCGGTTCCCCTGTAGTCCGCGTCGCCGGTCACGGGGCTCGATCCGACGTTGTCGTATCCCCACATATAGCCGTAGTTGCGGTTAAGATCCACGCCGTAAGTGCCGTCTCCGTTGTCCCGCCTGTTCTTTCGCCACATTCCACCCCCGTCCGGGTCGGTGGTCTCATTGTAAACGTACCCGTCGGGGTTCACGACCGGCAGGAAGTAAAGCTCGCGCCCGTCCACTATGTCGGTCACATCGGGGTCGGAGCCGTAGTTGTCCGTAAGATGGTCGATCGTGTAGAGAAGCACCTCGGCGGATATCGGCTCCCGGGCGTGATGGAGCCCCGTGAAGAGAGCCTCGGGCTCGTCTTCGTCGGTCCCCGGGTTGTCCGAGACCTTGATTACCCACTGCTCTCGGCCCTCGATGCTGGTCCCTATGGTGAAGGGCGCGGTGGTGATCGAGGGATGGTCCGAGTGGATGGAGTTCAGGTACGACACTATCTCGGAATAGGTCTTGAACCCTCCGAAGCCGGCTTGAGAGCGGCCAGCGTAATATGAGGCGAGGTCCCTGGTCTGCACAATGACCTCGTATCCGTCGGCCACAAGCTGGTCTATCTCCTCGGGTCCGGCGACGATCTCCACGTACTCGCCGGGCTCCACGTGGGCGACGTCCAGGTGGCGTCGCAGAAGCTCCACGAATCTCGGCTTGGTGTCCATCATCACGCGGACCATGTGGTTTTGCTCAGCGCGGGCGGGGGTCCAGAGCAAGAGAAATACGCACGGCAGAAGAAAGACCAGGGCCCCGAGGTGGGCCCTGCGCGCGTGAAGAATGCGGGACAAAGACTTACGACTTCGGCCGCGCTCCGGTAGTCTCAATTCGCCCTCCAATCTCAGCTTTGTAAGGTTGACGTGCCCCTCAGTTCAAGTCCTTCTAATTATATCAGTTATCAGCTCCGGGGTCAATCGGAGCCGGGCGGGGAGTTTCCCCATTTTTCAGAGTCCCCGGAGGGACAATTGGATTGTCTCCGGCGGTGACTTGCCCCTCAGCAACCGGCACAGCGGTCCTCCTCCTGCACGGCGCAGGATTGCCGCTATCCCATCGGCCAGCGCATAACAGTGAAAGGCGGGGATTCCATAGATCCGCTTGGCCGCCCTCAGCACTCGATGTGCCAGCACCGAGCACTGCAACCGCACAGTCTCAATCACTACGTGCCTCCTCTCTGGCTATGGTGCTGGTCGAAAAACTGGGATATTCACACCCCAGCAGACGAGGCCTCGTAGTTCACCTTTCTAATCCCGCCTACCTGTTGTCTTACCAAGAGTTGGGTCGAATCGCAGAGAGATTCATGAAGAAGGTCCTGGGAGTTGTGCGGATTCAAATCTAATGGTCCCGCAATAACTTAGAAAGAAGTGCTTGACAGAATCCGATATGTGTTGTAGTAGTTGTACAAGGGCAACAACAGGAGGTGGACCAGATGGCAGAGAAAGACTTCCAGTACTTTGGCGAGTATCTCAGGGCCCTTAGGGAGAAGAAACGGATTACCTTGCGCGAGTTCTGTAAGAGGGCGAAAGCTGACCCAGCGAACATCAGTCGCTTAGAGCGGAGGGCGATGAAACCACCGCAGAGCGAACGCATCTTGCGCCGCTATGCGGAGGCCCTGGGCGTTGAGGAAGGCAGCAGTGAGTGGTACGACTTCTTCGACCTCGCCTCGGTAGACAATGGGAAGATCCCTGAGTATCTCAATTCCGACGAGGAATTGGTGAGGCGTCTCCCCGCGTTCTTCAGAACGCTAAGGGGAGAGAGGCCAACCGGCGAGGAAATGCGGAGGCTCGCTGAGAAGATCAGAAAGGACGGGTTCTGACAGTAGATCCGTCGAAGTTCACGGCTCCGAAGATCCCGCAGAGAGCGATCCGGCAGAAAGCCGACAGTATCAGAGCGGAATTCTGGCCCACCGGGGAATTGCCGGTCGAAATAGAGGAAGTAGCCGTTGCTCCAGGGCTCCATATTGAAGCTAAGTCTCTGCTAAGGGAGGAGCACGATACTGACGCGTATCTAACTACAGACCTTCAGTCCATAGTAGTTGATGCCGGCCATTACATGGATGAACGCATGCAATTTCGTGTGCGGTTCAGCATCGCGCACGAGATCGGTCACTATGTTCTCCATCGCGAGGACATAGAGAAATTAGACTTCAGCTCGCCTCAGGGCCTGATTTCATTCAAACTGCTAATTCCTCAATCCGAGTACGACTGGATAGAGTTCCACGCCCACGAATTTGCAGGCAGGCTTCTGGTCCCCCATGAACGCCTGAAAGAAGAGGTCGAAAACGCCCTACTGGAGGCGGAAACGAAAGGGTTTAGGGGGTGGGATGAGTCTGGCGACTCATTGCGAGCACACGTGGCGAGCTCCGTTCACAGGGTTTTTGGTGTTTCTAGCGACGTTATCGAGAGACGCATAAGAAAGGAACGTTTGCCACTCAGGCCTTCTGAATAACTCGCACTTTCAAACTGACCCACTACCCGGGCGGGGAGGTGCGGGCGAAGCAGGCGGAACAGGCAGGGTCTTTGGCGACCGTCACTACCCTTGGCACCATGGAAAGAGCGTCTATCAGCAGCAGCCGTCCCATCAAGGGGTCTCCCGCGCCGACCACGAGCTTTATCGCCTCGACGGCCTGCAACAGCCCCACCACTCCGGCCACCGGGCCCACCACTCCGCCTTCGGCGCAGTCGGGGATGCTCTCTGGGGGCGGCGGCTCGGGGTGCAGGCACCTGTAACAGGGGCCCCTATTGCCGTCGAAGACCGACACGCGACCCTCGAAACCGAACACCGCTCCGTAGACGTGAGGGATTCCGAGCGAGAGACAGGCCTCGCCTATGACATATCTCGACTCGTAGTTGTCCGTGCCGTCTATCACCACGTCATGTCCGGCGAAGACCTCTCGAGCGTTCTCGGCCGTTATCTTCATCTGGTGCGGCGAGACGGCGACCAGCGGGTTCAAAGCCTCTAGCTTCTCCGCCGCGGACTCAAGCTTCCGCTTGCCGACGTCCTCCGTCCAGTGCAGGATCTGTCTCTGTATGTTTCCAAGCTCCACCGTGTCGAAATCGGCTATGGACAACAGGCCGACGCCCGCGGCGGCCAGGTACAGAGCGGCCGGCGATCCAAGGCCGCCGGCCCCCACTATGAAGATCTCCGCCTTTCTGAGCCTGAGCTGGCCTGCCAGGCCTATCTCGGGCGTCTTCAAGTGCCTGCTGTATCTCAGGATCTCGTCTACGCTGAGCTCGGGATCCACGCCTTACCGCTTTCTACTCTTCGCGCGCCCTGGCTTCTTGGCGCGCGTCCCGGCGCCCGCCCGGCCGGCGCGCTTGCGCGGCCCAGCCTTCCTGCGATCGACCCGCTTGAAGCCCGCGCACTCGATTATCTCGACCTCGTCGCCGGGCGGCAGGGCCTTGTCGAGCATCAGGTTCATGCCCATGGTGTCGCTTGCCATGTGACCGGCGACCACCACACTGAGCCTGACCTTCTTGGCCGCCTTGAGAGCCTCCTCGGTCATGTGCATGACGACCAGCGTGCTGATGCCCGACCTTGACAGCTCATCAAGCGCCTGTTCCTTGGGCATCACTCCACCGGTCATCTCCACGAAGACCTTGCCGCACCTGGTGGTCTTCTTTCCGGCGATCAGCATCGGCGGCGCCTGCATCTTGGCCTGGTGCTGGTACTCGGGCTCCTCCTGGAGTATCTCCATGACATCTGAAACCACCGCGTCCTTGAGATTGTCCATCTTCCGCTGCAGGTACTGGTAGACGTGGTTGTCCGCGGCGGTATGCGCGCACATGTACGGGATATCCAGAATCCTCGCGGAGTCCACCGCGGCGTCGGTATTCATGACGTGAAATCGTCGAATGACCTCCTCGAAGCGCTCCTCGGTGAGCCCCTGCGCTATGTGAGCGGGCACGCCGAACGAGATCCACTGCTCGGTCTGAATGTCAAGCACTTCGGCCAGCCTCTTGATCCCGAACCCCGCGGGGTGGTGGGTGAGCACGACGTCGACGTGCTTCCCGTCCGATCGCAGTCTGTCGGCCAGGAGAAGCTCGGGCTGGAACGCGTCGATGCCGATCATGAGGGTCTTGATGGTGGTCTTCTCGTCGCCGTTGAGGATCCTGACATCGGTAAAAGGATTGTTCAGTCGCTCCGGGTCATAGGAGTCCTTCTCAAAGCCGTCGAGCTTCTCGAACCGCCCGCGCTCGGCCTTGAGATATCTAGTGATCCCCAACTTGCCCCTGGGGTCCGCCTCGATCCCGGCCTCGACACAATTCTTGTAGAACCGGCCCAGATTCATGATATCTCCTTCCGTTCACTCCCTCGCCCGCCCGCCGCCGCCGGTTGGAGGGCCCAAGAATAGTTGTGACGGCGCCTACCTACGGCCGCCGGAAGGCGAAGAGAAGCCTCGCATTCTCTCCGACGCCTCCTTTCCCGGTCGCGCCGGACCGAGAAGCTCATTTCCCGCGGATTCTATACCCTTTTCCTCGGCGAGACAAGCCGTGTCCCGCACCGGCGCGGCAGTAAGCTGTTGACATCGCATTGTTTCTCGGATAGCTTTCTCCTGTCATGTTGAGAGTCATCCTACTTGCCATCGGCTTCATCGTTCTGTTTTCCGTGTTGGCGAGAGCGCTGAGGGCGTTTCGCAGTGGCCTTTCCGGCAGCGTTGCCTGCCGCCATTGCTCGGCGGCCAATCCCAAAGGGGCGAAGGTCTGTCGCTCCTGCGGGCGCAGCCTTGACAGGGAGAGCAGAGTTCCCGAATACACAGTTGAGGACTAGAGCGGCACGCGGCCCGGTCGCGGGCCTGCTTCATCAAGGTTGGCGGTGTAGAGGAGGGGGAGTCTTGAAAGATCTTGCGGAGACCTGCCTGAGCGCGGCCGCGGCGGCGGGAGCCGAGTACGCCGACGTCCGCGTGGTGCGTTCCACGTGGCAGGGCCTTAGATCGAAGAACGGGATGGTGAAATCGATCGAGTCGCAGGAAAGCGTCGGCCTGGGGGTGAGGGTGATCGCGCGCGGCGCCTGGGGCTTCGCGAGCACCTCGCGGTTGACCGTGCAGTCGGCCCAGAGCGCGGCCCGGGCGGCGGTGAAGATAGCCGGGGCGTCGGCCACCGCCAACAAGAGGCCGGTCGAGATGGCTCCCTGCGAGAAGCAGGTCGCGGTGTGGAGGACGCCGTACCTGATAGACCCTTTTGAGATCTCACTGGAGGAGAAGAGCGGGCTTCTGCTGAAGATAGACGAAGCGCTCCGGTCCGTGGAGGGCGTGTCCATCGCGGAGGGCTCTATGAGCTTCACGAGGAGAAACCAGCTCTTCGCGTCGACCGAGGGCTCGGTGATCGACCAGGAGTTCCTGACCTCCTCCGTGGGCTACTCCGCCGTGGCGGTCGGCGGCGGGGACATGCAGAAGAGATCCTTCCCTTCTTCCTTCGGCGGACAAGTCGAGAACAGGGGCTACGAGATGGTCTACGAGCTTCCCCTGCTCGAGAACGCCCCCAGGATCGGACACGAGGCGGTACAGCTTTTGTCCGCGGAACAGTGCCCGCGGGGCACTATGGACCTCATTCTGGGTAGCTCCCAGCTCGCCCTACAGATCCACGAGTCCTGCGGGCATCCCACGGAGCTGGACAGGGTTCTGGGAACGGAGCTCAACTACGCCGGCGGCAGCTTTCTGAAGACGGACATGCTGGGGAGCTTCAAGTACGGCTCGCCCGTGGTCAACATAACGGCCGACTCGGTCTCCCCGGGCGGCGCGGGGACCTTCGGTTACGACGACGAAGGCGTGCCCGCTCAGAAATGGGACCTGGTAAGGGACGGGATCTTCGTCGGATATCTCACTTCCAGGGAGACGGCCTCGGCCATCGGAGAGCCGCGCTCGAGGGGCGCGATGCGCGCGCACGGCTGGAACAGAATACCGTTGATACGGATGAACAATATCTCGCTCGAGCCGGGCGGCTGGGCGTTCGACGATCTCCTGGCCGGCACATCCCGCGGAATCTACATGGAGACCAATCGTAGCTGGAGCATAGACCAGCTGCGGTACAACTTTCAGTTCGGAACGGAGCTCGGTTGGCTCATCGAGAACGGCAAGATGACGAAGATGGTGAAGAACCCGACGTACGAGGGCATGACCCCCGAGTTCTGGGGCTCATGCGATGCGGTTTGCGGGCACAGGGAATGGGTCCAGTGGGGACTTCCCAACTGCGGCAAGGGAGAGCCGGGTCAGACGGTGACCACGGCCCACGGCGCCGCGCCGGCCAGGTTCAAGGATGTGAGGGTGGGAGTCGGCTACGACGATTGATCCCGGGCGAGGACAGAGGGACGGCCGCCATCGAGCGAAGATACGGGGGCACGGATGCTGACAGAGGGCGATTCTAAGTCCACGCTGAAGAAGGCGCTGGAGCTGAGCGACGCGGACGAGGCCGAGGTCTCACTCGGAGGAGGCACTCACTCGCTGACCAGGTTCGCCAACAACACAATCCACCAGAACGTGTCGGAGGAGCGATACGAGCTCAGCGTAAGGGTGGCCTACGGCAAGAGGACGGCCCGGGCCTCCACGACCTCCCTCGAGGACGCCGACATAGAAAGGACGGTCCGCAGGGCTCAGGAGATGGCGAAGAGCTCGTCGCCGGTTGACGACCTGCTGCCCATGACGGCGTCCGCCGGCCGGCCGGTCAA
Organism: uncultured bacterium; assembly: GCA_964531335.1. Classification (GTDB taxonomy): domain Bacteria; phylum Eisenbacteria; class RBG-16-71-46; order CAZHEV01; family CAZHEV01; genus CAZHEV01. The sequence goes on from CAZHEV010000007.1 coordinate 49,731, forward strand.
GGAGTGCCACGTCCCCGCCACCGCGGCCGCGGCGGCGGAGAAGAGAGCCGCCATGGCCAGGGCGGTCATCGACAGGTGCGAAGAGCGAGGGCTTTCCGGGGCGGGCATAGTGGCGACCATGGAAGGCGCCTTCGCGGAGTACGGGGAGCTCACGCCCTTCGCGTTCATGAACTCCAACTCGGTTTTCTTGTATCACAAGCTCACTCACGCTCAGTTCTCCACTACGGTGCACGCCGGAGAGGGCTCGGGTTGGGCGGCGGGCAGCTCCGCGGACGTCGGCTCCATAGACGCCGAGGAGCTTGCGGAGAGGGCGGTGGACAAGGCCTTGAGAGGCAAAGACCCCCGGCCGCTGCCCTCGGGCCGGTATACTGTCGTGCTCGAGCCGGAGGCGGTCTCGAACCTGCTCTGGTTTCTGTGCGAGGGCTTCGGCGCTCTGGCCGTCGTGGAGGGCAGGAGCTTTCTGAGCGAGCGGCTGGGCGAACGAATCGCGGGCGAGAACGTCGACATCAGAGATGACGTTTACCATCCCCTTCACGTGGGCGTCCCCTTCGACTGGGAGGGCGTCGAAAAAAGGGCGGTGGATCTCATCGACGGAGGCCTGGCGAAGAACGTGGTCCACGACAGGATTACCGCCTCGGCCGGGGGCGTGGAGTCCACCGGTCACGGCCTTCCGGTCCCCAACACAGAGGGGCCGATGGCGACGCATCTGGTGATGGAGGGCGGGGATCGGGGGCTCGAACAGCTCGTCTCCTCCGTGGACAGGGGAGTGCTGGTCACGAGATTCTGGTACACGAGAGTAGTGGACCCTATGAAAGTCATCATTACGGGGATGACCCGCGACGGCACGTTTCTCATAGAGAGCGGGAAGATAGCGGGGGCGCTGATGAACATGAGGTTCAACCACAGCGTATTGGCCATGCTGAGCAACGTGCGCGACATGACGCCACAGACAATGGCGTCCGGTCTGGTCGTCCCGGGCGTCCTCGCGGAGGATTTCACCTTCACCAGCGGCACCTCCTTCTGAGGAATTCCGGATGAAAGCCCGCGTCAACATAGCGGCCTTGGCCGCGCTCGCCGTCGTTTTCTCGGCGGCGGGGTCGGGCCCTTCGGCCCAGGAGGGTTTCTACGCGCCCGACCGGAGGACCGGGCGAGACCTGCCGGTCCGGAGCGAGGGCGGTGTGTCCTTCACCATGGACGCCGGCGTATTCTTCAGGGAAAGCGGCCGGCCGGTGGTTGAGGTATATCTCGGCGTACCCTACGACGAGCTGCCGTTCGTCCGCAAGTCGGGCGGATACATCTCCCAGGTGGAGGTGGTGGCGATCTTTCGCAACAGGGCCGGCGACCAGGTCGGAGGAGACAGTTGGCGTAGAGACTTATGGGTGGAGAAGTACGAGGAGACCATGGACCCTGACAACGCGTACAAGGCCGTGGCCGAGTTCACGATGCCCCCTGGTGAGTACGACCTCAAGCTGAGCTGCGAAGGTCTCGGATCGAATCTTCGCGGGATCGCCAGGAAGCACCTGAAGGTGCCGGCCCCGCCGAGCGAGGGGCTGGCATTGAGCGATCCGCGGATGGGATCTTGCGGGGCCGCCGATAGCACGGGCGAGCCCTCCGGCGAGTCTTTCGTTCCCAGCGGCGGCCGCTCCTTCGGCGCCGAGACGAGCAGCATTTGTGTTCTGGTGGAAGCCTATTCTCTCGAAGGGGTCCAGGGCGACAGCCTGAGCGTGGAGGCTTACGCCCGAGACGAAGACGGGCGAACGGTGTGGGACGACTCGCTGAAGGTGGCGAGGACGGGCCGCGAGACTTTGGTTGGGGTTAGCGTGCCGATGGACTCCCTCGGCTGGGGCGTCTACAGGTTTGGAATGCGCGTCCGCGCGGGCGATCGAGAGGCCTCCCTGACGCGCGCCTTCGAGGTGGACGAGAGCAGGCTGGGAAGGGCCATGGACGAGGGGCAGTTCCTGGATCTGATGTCCCTGGTGGCGAGCGAGCGCGAGCTGGAGACTCTTGCGTCGCTGGGAGGATCGGAGCGCAGGGCCTATATCGATGAGATATGGAGTAGAAGGGATCCGGATCCCGGCACTCCCAAGAACGAGTTCAAGATACGCTTTTTCAAGAGACTCGGGCATGCGAAGAGCGCTTATGCCGAGCCGGGCCGCGTGGGGTGGAAGACGGACAGGGGTAGAGTGTTCATAAAGAACGGCCCGCCCGACCGTGTGGACATAAGAGAAGGGGTGATCGGGTCGTTGTCGCCCGATGCAAGGCTGGAGATCTGGTACTATGACGCGAAGAACACCCACTACGTCTTCGAGGACTTCGGCGGCACGGGCGCCTACACCCTGGTCGACGTTGTGCAAGGTTAGCCTGCTTTGCGCCGCGGTCCTGCTGTGCTCGTGCGCGGGGTCGCGCGAGCCCTCCGCCTTCAGAACCTACCTTGAGAGCGAGCCGGCCGGTTTCGACCCGGCTTTCGCCGTAGACGTGCCTTCGGGACGATTGTGTGCGCTGCTTTACGACGGCCTCTTGTGCCCCGGCCGGGAGGGGGGTGTCGAGGGGGGCCTTGCCGAGCGCTGGGACATATCTCCCGACGGCATGCTCTATACTTTCTACCTGAGAGATGCGCGCTTCTCGGACGGGTCGCAGGTGACCGCCGGCGACGTCGAGTACTCGCTGGAGAGGCTGCTGAGCCCGGAGGTGGCGTCTCCAAGGGGTTGGATGCTCTCGGCCGTCGTGGGCGCCGAGGAGTTCAAGTCGGGGGCGAGCGACGACCTGGAAGGGGTCTCGGCCTCGGGCGCGAAGATCGTGAAAATACGCCTCGCCAGGCCGTTTCCACCTTTCCCGTCGATGCTGGCGATGCCTTCGGCGGGTGTGGTCTCCTCCGAATGGGCCGCCTCCAGGGGATCCGGCGGATGGAGGTCTCCGGTCTGCAGCGGCCCGTGGGTCTTGAGCGAGTGGAAGGAGGCGCAGAGGATTGTCCTGAAGAGAAACGACCACTACCGGACGCCCCCGGAGCTCGAGCGTGTGATATTCAGGATCATTCCGGAGAGGATGACCCAGGTGGCGGAGTTCGAGGTGGGCAACCTCGACCACCTGCAGGTACCGAAGGCCGAGCTCAGGCGATGGTCCGCGGACCCGCACTGGGGGGCCCTGATGGAGAGCAGCGTTGAGCTGGCGGTCACGTACATAGGGCTCAACAATCAGAAACCGCCGCTGGACAGGGTGGGAGTAAGGCGCGCCCTGAACTGCGCCGTGGACAAGCACGCCATAGTGGCGAGGCTGATGAAGGGAGCGGCGGTGCAGGCCGCCGGGGCCATTCCCCCGGGGCTGCGCGGACACGATCCGTCGAGAGCCGGCTACCAGTACGACAGGGACCTGGCCGCCGAGCTGCTCGAGGAAGAGGGTTTGGCCGGCGGCTTCGACATGGAAATCTGGTATCGGGACGGTGGAGGGGCGGAGCAGGTCCTCGAGGCCCTTCAGGCCTACCTCAAGGAGGTCGGGGTGCGCGTCACGCTTCAAGCCCGCGAGTGGGGGACCTTGAAGGAGGCGATCAACCGCGGGGTTCCGGACGCGTATTATCTCGACTGGTACGCGGACTATCCCGACGCGGAGAACTTCTTGTACCCCCTCTTCTTCAGCGGAAACTGGGGCGGCGGCGGGAACAGGGCGAGGTTCGCGGACCCCGGCGTGGACTCCATGCTGGTCGAGGCGAGGGCCGAGACGGACCCGGAGAGCCGCTACGATCTCTACAGGCGCATAGATGAGATGGTGGCCGGCCGGGCCCCCTGGATCTACCTTTGGCATCCTGTGAGGGTCGAGCTGCGTCAGCCCTGGGTGGAGGGCCCTCTGATGCACCCGCTTTTCTACGGACAGCGCTACCTGCTACTCTACAAGACGCGTTCGAACGGGAGGGAGTCCGCTTGAGCGGGTACGTCACGAGACGTCTCATCACGGCCGCCTTCCTGGTGTTCGCCGTGATGAGTGTCACGTTTCTACTCCTTCACGCGCTGCCCGGCGACCCGGTGCTCGCAATGGCCGGGGAGCGCTTCGAAGAGGATGCGATCGAGTCGCTGAGGTCCCAGCTCGGGCTCGACCGGCCCTTCCATGAGAGATACCTCAACTATATGAAAGGTCTTCTCCAGGGGGACCTCGGTCGTTCATTCGTCAACAAGCGTCCTGTATCGGAGATGCTCCTGGAACGATTCCCCAAGACGCTGCTCCTCGCCGCCGCCGCGATGGCCTTCGCGTGCCTGTTCGGGGTGGCGGCCGGTGTCGTTTCCGCAGCCAGGCCGGGGTCGCTCGCAGACCGGGTGGGCATGATGAGCACCTTTCTGGCCGTGTCGATGCCCGTGTTCTGGCTCGGCCTCATCCTGATCTTCCTCGTTTCGGTAAAGCTCAAGCTGCTTCCGCCGTCGGGCTACGGAGGGCTCGACCCGAGGTATCTCGTGCTGCCGGCCGTAACGCTCGGGGCGGGCTCGGCCGGCATCATCGCCAGGATCACCAGGTCGGGCATGCTGGACGCCGTTTCCGAAGACTATATAACGGCGGCGAGGGCCAAAGGTCTCGACGAGAAACGGGTGATGCTGAAGCACGCCCTTAGAAACGCCCTGGTGCCGGTCGTAACCGTTATGGGAGCGGATTTCGGAAGCTACCTGAGCGGCGCGGTTCTTACCGAGTCGATCTTCGGCTGGCCCGGCGTGGGAAGGCTCACGCTCGAAGCGATACTCAAGAGGGACCTCCCCGTGATCCAGGGAAGCGTCCTTTTCATGGCCCTCGTATTCGTGTTCGTGAATCTGGCCATAGATATATCTTATGCCTTCATCGATCCGCGGGTGCGGGTCGAGAGGGGGTCGGTGGAAGGCTGATGGCTGTCCCGCAAAGGCTCATCCATGGCACCAAGGCCGGCGTCTCTCGCGGCCGCCGGCGCGGGGGCCTCGCGCTGGGAGGCGCGATGGTGTCCGCCGTTTGTCTCGCGGCGGTTGCGGCGATCGTCTTTGGCGGCGACCCCTCCAAGGTGAACCTCTCGGAGGCCCTGAGGTCCCCCTCCTGGTCGCACCCTTTCGGAACGGACCAGTTCGGCAGGGACGTCCTGGTGAGGGTGATGCACGGGGCCGTGATATCCCTGAAAGTGGGCGTGCTGTCCAGGGTCATAGCGGTTGGGGCTGGGGTCTTGATCGGCGCGGCGGCGGGATATTTCGGGGGATGGGCCGAGAAGGTGTCGATGCGTTCGGCGGACGTGGTGATGGCCTATCCGGCCTTGCTGCTTCTGATCGCGGTGACCGCCGCGTTTCCTCCGAGTCTCACCGTGGTCTTTCTGGCGCTTGGCTTCGTGGGATGGCCGGGAGTCGCCAGGCTGGTAAGGTCGCTCGTGCTGGGCTTGAGAGATAGGGATTTCGTGGTCGCGGCGCGGGCCATGGGGGCCAACGACGCGCGGATCCTGACGCGGCATATTTTGCCCAACTGCCTGGGCCCCATAATAGTGTCTTTCACGATAGGAATGGGCACGGCGGTGATGGCCGAGGCGGGGCTGAGCTTTCTGGGCCTGGGCGCGCAGCCCCCCGAGCCGAGCTGGGGCGCCATGATAAGCCACGGCAAGGATTACTTGAGGTCTGCCCCGTGGCTCACGTTCTTTCCGGGTGCGGCGATCGCGTTCACGGTGGTAGGCTTCAATGTTCTCGGGGACGCCGTCAGGGACGTGTTCGATCCGAAGTCACGAGGTCGCGGGCCGCGCGGCCGATGATCGCGCGGCCGGGCAGGCGATGGGCCGCAAGATGTGAGGCTGTCTTGAGATACGGAGTGGTGAGACTGAGCACGGCGGATCTGAGGGCCGCGCCGCGCCATCAATCGGAGATGGTGAGCCAGGCTCTTCTGGGCCTGGTCGTGGAGGTTGCCGGAAGGGCGGTGGGTGACGGCTGGCTGCGGGTCACCCTTCCGGACGGCTACGCAGGTTGGATGCGGAGCTGGCACATGGAGCTTATGTCGAAGCGCGACGCGGAGCTATGGCGGCAGAGAGCGGGGGCGACCGTTGTGGCAGCCTATGGCCCCGTCCTGGCCACTCGCCATGTCCGTGGAAGGAGGGTCAGGGACTTGGTCCTGGGATGCCGTCTATGGTGCGCCGGTAGAAGCGGCAGGTGGGCGCGGGTCGTGCTGCCCGACGGCGTGAGAGGGTGGGTCGCTTCGGAGTCCGTGAGAGAAGGACCGGGGCCGCCCGCCTCGGGCAGGGCCGTAGTCGGTACCGCAAGGCTCTTCCTCGGCGCCCCCTATCTATGGGGTGGGGTCTCGCCCAAGGGCGCCGACTGCTCGGGCCTCGTCCAAAGCTCCTTCGGGGTTCACGGCGTCGCCCTGCCGAGAGACGTCTCGGATCAATGCCGGTGTGGCTCAGAGGTGCCGACCGACCGCGCCGCGCCCGGTGATCTGCTCTTTTTCGGGCCCTCCAGGTCCAGGCTCGACCATGTGGCCATAGCCTGCGGCGGCCGGCGATTTCTGCACGCCGGGTGCCCGGTGGAGGAGGGGGGCCTCGATTCCAGCCGCCCGGGCTTCCACGCGAGACTCGCCCCCAGACTGCGTCTCGCAAGGAGAGTCCTCTCCAAGCCTTAGGCTTATTCTCTGAGGCGCCTTGATGAGTGCCGCCACTAACTCGCTGTGTACCAAAGGGGTTTGGGTAGGAGCCCGGAGGGAGAGCCCCCGTCCGGATTCAAAAAAAACCTTGACAAATGTGGGGCCCTTCCATATTTTGTGCGGGATTTATTTGCGTAAGCATGAGGGACGCTTCGGCGCACCTTGGTCACGATGAGCACGTTAACAAAAGTGCCCGGTCGTCGGGGTAAGGGCGAAAGGAGGTGGAAAGTCTCTGTGCCTGCTCCATGCGGAAGCGCCTGGAGCGGGAAGCAGTGACCGGCGCCGCCGGTCGTTGTTTGCGCAAAGGGCACTGAGTCTTTAGGTTGCCGCCCGCTGTGGGCGGCGCGAAAAGGAGGAAAAACCGCATGTCTAGAAGGTCCTTGGTAGTGGTAATTGGTGTGGCGGCAGTGTTGATGTTCGGCACCTTTGCTGATTCCAACGCGTCCCCGGCGAGGGTCGCCGGGCTGAATCTACAGGGGCCCATGACGGGCTTCACTAGGGACTACGTGAACACGTATCCCTTCCCGGTGGCGATAAATCGCTATCCCAACATGATGTGGGCGCACCTAGGACAGAGGTCGGGCGGCTTCTTCGCGGACCGCAGGATCATGGGCATGTTCCATGAGCTGGGCGAGGACGGGATGCACGGCGTCCTCGGCGTAACGCTGAGGGAGAACTCGCCGATGGATCCGCTCCTGATGCAGATGGGGCTTGCGGGCGCGAGCCACCAGCAGTTCGACCTGATCTACGGCAGGGACATGGAGCGGATGAGCTTCGGGCTGCGCTTCGACATGGCCCGCTCGAGCTTCGAGGACGAGGAGGGCAACACCAGGTCGCCTGATGAGTTCGCGATTGGCCTGGGCGGCTGGGTGAACACCTGGGCCGTCGGCGGCGCCGTTGACATCGACCTCAATGAGAACGCGATGCTCGAGGTGGGCGCCGAGGTCCGCGCCTACACCTTCCAGGACGAGGAGACCGGCTTCCAGGACGACGGCTCTATCTCCTTCAGGGGAAGCGCCAGGGTGTTCCACGAGTGGACCGAGGACAAGACCTTGATCCCTCTGGTGAACATCAACAGGACGCAGATAGGCGAGGAGAACGGTGTGGAGATGACGGACACCATGACCGACTTCCTCGGCGGGATCGCCTGCAACCACATGGTGAACGGCGGCCACGACCTTCTGATATACGGCGCGGCCGTGAGGGTGATGTCCAGAAAGGTCGAGAACGAGGTGGTCATCGACGACTACACCGACCTTGGACTTCCGACCCTGTTCATGGCGGCCGAGCACAGGTTCAAGGACTGGCTGGTCGGAAGGGGCGGAGCGAGCCAGACGATGGTCCGCAGGAGCTACGGCTCTGACGATGAGGACAACCCGGACGAGACCGAAATGGACGCCGAGTTCAACTTCGCGCTGGGCCTGGGGCTCGAGTGGGAGAACTTCGTCATCGACGCCACAATGAACCAGAACTTCCCGTTCACGGGACCTGACTTCATAAGCGGCACGCCGACGAACGACCTCTTCGGCCAGGTCTCCTTCACGTACACCTACTATTAATAGGCGGGCTCGATAGAGCCGAAAGTGCGCCTTGGGAGAGGGCGCCGGGACCGACCCGGCGCCCTTTCGCTTGCGGCCGGCGCCAAAGCCCTTGACAGCGACGTCTCCAGGGCGGATAGCTTATGGCGCCGTTGGCGCGGGTCTTATAGCGCCTGCCCAGTCATGTTCGCGGAGGTGAAAGATGGCCGCCGAGAGGACCGCGTTCGACATAGCGGTCAGACAGTTCGATATAGCCGCCGACGCCCTGGATCTCGACGAGAGCACCAGGAACAAGCTCCGTCATCCGAAGACCTGCCTGATAGTCAACGTTCCCGTGCGGATGGACGGCGGCACGATAAGGACTTTCCCGGCCTATCGCGTGCAGCACGACGTCTCGCGCGGCCCCGCCAAGGGGGGCATCCGCTATCACGCGGAAGTGACCCTGGAGGAGATCAAGGCCCTGGCGGCGTGGATGACCTGGAAGTGCGCCGTGGTGAACATCCCCTTCGGGGGAGGGAAGGGGGGGATCCGGTGCGATCCCAAGAAGTTGAGCGCGGGCGAGCTGGAGAGGCTGACCCGCCGGTACACGGCGGAGATGCTGCCTCTCATAGGACCCGAGAAAGACATACCTTCGCCCGACGTCTATACCAATCCGCAGACAATGGCCTGGATGATGGACACATACTCCATGCATGTGGGCTACACGGTCCCGGGCGTTGTCACGGGGAAGCCGCTGGAGGTCGGGGGCTCAAGGGGGAGCAACGAGGCTACGGCCCGCGGATGCACCTTCACGATCGAGGATGCCGCCAGGCATCTCGGCATCAACCTGAACGGGGCCACGGTGGCCATTCTGGGCTTCGGCAAAGCCGGGGCGAACGCCGCGAAGCTGTTGAACGAGCTGGGGGCCAAGATAACGGCGGTATCCGATTCAAAGGGCGGGATCATGAACGCCGGCGGGCTCGACGTGTCCAAGGTCATGGAGCACAAGGCGAGGACCGACTCGGTTGTCGGCGTGCCCGACAGCGAGCCCGTGTCAAACGAGGATATCCTGACGCTGGAGTGCGATGTCCTGATACCCGCCGCTCTGGGATGGGTGATAACCAAGAAGAACGCTTCGAGCATAAAGGCCAAGATCGTCGCGGAGGCAGCGAACGGCCCCACTACTCCGGAGGCGGACGACATCCTCTACGACAAGGGAGTGTTCGTCATTCCTGACATAGTCGCCAACGCCGGCAGCGTCACGGTCTCCTACTTCGAGTGGATCCAGGATCTCGCCAGGCTCTTCTGGAGGGAGGACGACGTAAACGCCAGGTTGAGGGAGATAGTGACGGAGAGCTTCCACAGCGTGCTGAACATATCCAAGGAACGCAAGGTCCACATGAGGACGGCCGCGTACATGCTCGGGGTCGGGCGCGTCGCGGAGGCGACCAAGGTGAGAGGCCTGTACCCTTAGAAGCGGCTCTACCGGAAGGCCACCTTCACTTCGGACTCGTTTTCCACGAAAACCGGAATTTCCATCCCCATCGCGTTCGAGCTGCCCTCCAGCCTGGACTCCTCGGTCATCCGAAGGATCATGCCCCGCTCCACCGAGAAGTATATCTTGGCGTTGCCGGAGCCGCTCAAATCCGCGGTCAGGGGGCTTCCCCGCATCGTCCCCTCGCCCTTGAAGGTAACGTCCGACTCGGCGTCGATCTCGAGGCAGTCGACGCCTTCCAGGACGGTCTCGCCCACCAGCGTGTAGGTGACGTTGGCGGTCGTCGTGCTTGAGCCCTCGAACCAGTCCTCCCTCATCATGAACTCATCCGTCCAGCTTTCGCCCTGGGCCACGGGCTGGGCGGGAAGCGTGGGGAAAAGGTATCTCAAGCTGTTCTTGTAGTCCGCCTCGCCGAGGGTGTTGCCCTGAGCGACCTCTATCTCGGGCAGGGCCTCGAAGCCCCTGAAGGTGGACGTCTCTCCCAGCGGAGAAAGAAGCATGGACACCTGACGGCCCATGAGAGGGCTCAGATCGACGCCGCCGCCGGCGTTGGGGCCCTGCGGGGCGACGCTTCCATCGACGAACTCGAACCCCAGGATCGCCCCTTCCGAGGAGACGGAGTCCACGGTCACGGAGTAGACGAACGACGAAGAGGATCCGCTTTCCATCCGCGTGCCGCCGAACTGCTGCACGAAGGAGGTCGACTTGTTATTGGTGAGCCTGAAGGTGTCCTCCGGGGCGAGCCGGTACATGGGCTCGTATGTCACCAGCTCCTCGACCACCATCTCCATGCACCCGGACTCCTCTATCCTCTGCGCGTAGGCCTGCTGGTCGACGACCTGGACGTCCACCAGGGTGCTGTCCCTGAGGGGCACCCTTTGAATGCATGGGTTGTAAACTCTGGCCTCCCTCGCTTCTCTGCTCTCTTTGAGAACGACTATCTCCCTGGCCAACCCGATACCGCGCGGAGGAGTAAACCACATAACCACAGTCTGATCCGCCGATCTGTCCATGCGAGCGGTGATCGAGTAGGACCCGGAAGTGTCCGTGACCGCCGAGGCCTCCTCCAGGCCATCTATAAACAGCTTGGCCGTGACGGCGGGCAGGGGAGCGCCGATCTCGAGAGTGGTCTTCCCGTAGATCACGGTCGCTCCGCTGGGGCTCGGAACGGGCGCCGGCGGGGGTGCCTCAGGCGCGGTCGTATCGGGAACGACGACCGCGGGTTCGGCGGTGTCCGCCGGGGCCGTGGCCTGCGAGGTGTCCGCCGGGGCTGAAGCCTGCGGAGTCTGTGCCTCGTATGCGTCTCCGGAGGTGTCGGCGGCGGGCACAAGGGCGGCCGCGGCGCCGACACCCAGAAATGCTGTAAGAAGAAATAGGGCAATACGACGTCCGAACACTTGTAAAGTAGCCCTCCTTTCGGCTCCGAATAGGTACCCCGGTGGGACGGCGCGGAGGGGTGTGGACCCATCTGAAGCGCCGTCCAGGCAATCTACCACCGGCCTACCGGGGTGTCAAGGCAAAATGCCCCCGCCTGAACCGGTTGGAGGGGTGGGGGATTTCCTTTTGTTCGCACAAAATACTTGATCGGTTTTGGCCCCTTTGATAAATTGTCGATGCTGCGGCGGGGCCTTGCGACCTCGAGAGAATCCCGATTTCCCGGGCGAACCCATGAGAGGTCTTCCCGTATGTCCGTCGAAACTCCTACCAAGACGAAAGCGAGAGCGGAAAAAGGAATGTTCCTGAGCAAATTGATGGGCTTGGTTTCAAGTGATGTGGCCATCGATCTGGGAACGGCCAACACCCTGGTCTACGTCAAGGGCAAGGGCATAGTTCTGAACGAGCCGTCCGTGGTGGCCATCGACAAGGCCAGCGGCGAGGTGGTAACGGTCGGGCGGGACGCCAAGACCATGCTTGGTCGCACGCCCGATCAAATCTCGGCTGTCAGGCCCCTTCAGGACGGGGTCATAGCCGATTTCGAGATAACGGAACAACTGCTCAGGGCGTTCATATCGAAAGTCCAGCAGCGCCGTTTCCTCATCCGGCCGAGGATCATTATCTGCGTTCCCTCGGGGATCACGGAAGTGGAGAAACGGGCCGTCCACGATTCGGCGGTTCACGCCGGCGCGCGGGACGTGTTCCTGGTGGCCGAGCCGATCGCCGCCGCGATCGGGGTGGGCCTGCCCGTATCCAAGGCCTCGGGCAACATGGTCATAGACATCGGCGGGGGAACCACGGAGATCGCCGTCATCAGCCTCAACGGCATAGTGAGCGAGACCTCGATCAGGGTCGGCGGCGACAAGATGGACGAGGCCATCAGCCAGCACATCAAGCGCAAGCACAACCTGCTGATTGGCGATCAGACCGCGGAGCAGATAAAAATCAAGATCGGCTCCGCGTTCCCGATGGACCAGGAGGTGGAGATCGAGATCAGGGGACGTGACCTGATAAAGGGAATTCCCAAGACCATCAAGGTCAGCTCCGTCGAGATCCGCGAGGCGATTGAGGAGCCCATAGAGGCCATAGTGGAGGCGCTCAAGCAGTCTTTGGAGAAGACGCCGCCGGAGCTGGCCTCGGACATAGTGGATAGGGGGATAACGATGACCGGAGGCGGCGCCCTGTTGAGGGGCCTCGACGCGCTTCTCCGGGAGTCCACCAATCTGCCCATCACCGTGGCTGACGACCCCCTTACCTGCGTCGTCCTGGGCACGGGGAAGATACTGGACAATCTCGAGGCGTTCGAGAAAGTAGTTATGAGGGTCTAAGGCTAATCAGCTAATGAGAGGTATTCTGGAGCTGCTCGTCAGGCACGTCCCCGCCTTCTCGCTCGCCGTAGCGGTGGTGCTTTCGGCGGCGCTGATGTCGCTGGGAGAGGCGGAGCAGAGCAATGTGCGGGCAGCCGTTCAGGTGGCCCTCTGGCCGAGCCAGAGGGCTGTTTCGTTGGTCGAGGGCTACTCGTCGCTGTGGGGCGAGAACCGGAGGCTGAGGCGGGATCTGGCGGAGGCCACCCTCGACCGGGACGCGCTGGAGATCCTGTCCGCAGAGAATCAGAGGCTCCGGAAGCTGCTCTCGTTCTCCGAAAAGAGCGAGCTGGACCTCATCCCGGCCCAGGTGGTCAGGCGCGACGCCGGGCTCCTGTCGGGCGTGGTGGTCATAGACCGCGGGCGCTCGGGCGGGGTGCGGGAGCGAATGACCGTAATGTGCGCGCAGGGCTTGGTCGGAAGGGTGTCCTATGCGGCCGGCAACAGCGCCGAGGTGGAGCTCCTGACCGCGAAGGATTTCGCGGTCGGGGCCAGGCTGGCGGACCGCGACGTCCACGGCGTCGTGAAGTGGCATCCCGGAATGAGGCAACTGAGGATGCACAACGTGCCCATGCAGGTCGATATAGATCGTGGGGAGGTGGTCGTCACCTCCAGCCTCGGCGGCAACTTCGTGGACGGGATCCACATAGGTCGTGTGGAGCGCGTAAACATAGACGAAGACGGCCTTTTCAACGAGGTGAGGCTGGAGCCGCCCACGTATCTCTGGTCGCTGAGAGAGGTCTTCGTCGTGCCGCGCCTGGTTCCTTCGGCTCTGGACTCAATCCTCGCGAGGCCCGTGGGCGGTCTCGATGAGTCGGCCCCTTGAGATATGCGCTGGAAGATTTTCCTCGGCGCGGCGGCTATTGTCGTCGTGGTCCTATCCCTGCATACCACGGTCCTCGAGCGCTTGAGCATAGGAGGCGTGCGGCCTGACCTTCTCTTGGCGATCGTGGTGTACCTGTCCCTCATCAGGGGGCCGGTGGTCGGGATCGCGGCGGGGTTCATCGTGGGCCTGCTACAGGACGCCCAGTCTCATCATGAATTGGGGATCAACGCCTTGTCGAAGGCCTTGGCCGGATACGCGGCGAGCTATACCTGGGAGGGGTTGGACAAGGAGAGCGTGTACACCCAGGTGATCGTGGTCTTCGGGGCCGGGGTGCTCCACAACATAGTATTCTTCCTTCTGTACTCGGGATCGCAGCTGACGGCGGCGCCCGGGCTCCTTTTGAGAATCGGAATCCCGAGCGCGCTTTACACGGCGGTTGTTGCCCCTTTGCTTGTGGCCGCGTTGGGCTGGCTGTTCGGGTTCAGGATGGACTTAGGTGCTGCGACGATCAGAAAGAGATGATAAGAGGACCAAGGCCGCCGTCTTGATGCTGGCGGTCACTTTGGTGCTGTCCGTGGTCTCCATAAGGCTGGTGCACCTCCAGGTGGTACAGGCCGAGAGGCTGAAGGAGATGTCGGACAACAACAGGCTGCGGACCTATCCTATTCCTGCACTGCGCGGGAGGATATTGGACAGAAACGGAAGAGTCCTCGCCGACAACGCCCCCTCCTTCTGCGCCGTTCTGGACCCGCTCATCTCGGAGTATCGCGATTCCCCCGAGAGATTGGGCGCCACTATCGCCGCCATGGCGGCGCTGATGGGGATGGACGAGGACGAGCTGGCCCTGCGCGTGGGGGAGCGCATGTTCAGATCGCCCCTGGGGGTCCTGCTGAAGTGCGGCCTGACCGACTACGAGATCGCGGCCATCGAGGAGGCCGCGGGGAGGCTCCCGGGGGTTCGGATAGAGGCCAGGCCTCAAAGGCGCTATCCGCACGGCGAGCTCGCGTGCCATCTTCTGGGAACAGTTGGAGAGGTGACCGAGGAGGAGATAGGCCGCGAGAGGGGACATAAATACAGGGCTGGAGACTTCGCAGGGCGAAGCGGGGTCGAGCGACAGTACGAGAGCCTTCTGCGCGGGGTGGACGGCCTGCGCCAGACGCAGGTTGACGCTCTGGGAAGGAAGGTGGGCTTGCTCGGGGGCATAGAGACAGTGCCGGCGAAGCCCGGAGACGAACTCAGCCTGGCCCTGGATCTGGACCTCCAGCGGGTGGTGGAGGACAGCTTGTCCCACTACCGGCGCGGGGCGGTGGTGGTAGCGGACATGAAAACGGGCGGCATCCTGGCCATGGCAAGCCTCCCGCCTTTCGACCCCAATTCTTTCTCGCGCGGGCTCTCCCTGGACGAGTGGCGCCGCCTCGAGTCGAACGCGGACTACCCGCTGATAAACCGCAATACGCAGGCGACCTATCCTCCGGGCTCGACTTTCAAGCTGATCACCTCGGTCGCGGCCTTGGAGGAGGGGGTGATCTCGCCGCACGAAAAACCTATCACCTGCTTCGGGTTCTACACGCTCGGCAACAGGCGTTTCGGTTGTTGGAAGAAGACCGGACACGGACGGCTCGACATGAGGGAGGCCCTCGCTCAATCGTGCAGCAGCTACTTTTTCCATCTCGGCCGGCTTCTCGGCGTCCAGCGGATAAGCTCCTGGGCGAAGCGGCTTGGATTCGACGAGCCTTCCGGAGTCGATCTTCCCATGGAGAGGGACAATCTGGTCCCGGACCCGTCATGGTACGACGAGAAGTACGGGAACAGGGGTTGGACGCAGGGGCTCGCGCTGAACCTGGCGATAGGGCAGGGCGAGCTCCTCGTGACGCCGCTGAAGCTGGCGACGCTCGCCATGGCGTTCGGGGGATCCGGAAGATGGCCCGTCCCCCGAGTCGCCGAAGGGCCTGCCCTCGAGTGGCGATCTTGGGACGTATCCGACTCGACTTTGGAGATAGTCCGCCAGGGTATGTATCGCGCGGTGCAGGGAGACCACGGCAGCGGGAGACTGGCCGCGGTGGACGGGATAGACGTGGGCGGAAAGACAGGCACGGCGCAGAACCCGCATGGGGAGGACCACTCCCTGTTCATCGGCTTCGCCCCCTGGGAGGACCCGGTGGTGGCGATAGCAGTCTATCTCGAGAACGCGGGTCACGGCGGACAGAACGCCGCTCCGCTCGCCGGCTGGGTGCTGGGGCACTACTTCGGGGGATTGAGCGCGAGGAGCATGCCGGAGGCCGCCGGGAGCGAGGACGGCGATGACGGAGTTGGTGCTCTGACTATGGCGGGAGGCACCGATTGACGAGGGGAAGAAGGCTCGTATACCGCGTGGATCTCCTGCTGGTGCTTTCGGTTCTGGCGCTTCTGTCCCTGGGCCTCGTAGTGCTTTACAGCGCCACGGCGCTGCCGGGAGGCAGCTCCCGGGGCGCGCTCTTCATGAAGCAGCTCATCTGGCTGGGGCTCGGCCTGTGCGCGGCTGCCGTGGCCGCGGCGATCCCCCCGCGCCTGCTCGAGTTTCTATCGAAACCGGTGTTCGCGATCTCGGTCCTGCTGCTGCTGACCGTGCTTTTAACGGGCTCGTCGACCGGGGCCAACAGATGGATCGCCCTGGGGCCTTTGTCGTTTCAGCCCTCCGAGTTCGCGAAGATCGCGTTCGTTCTGTTCATGGCCGGCATGCTCTCGTCAAAAGGCGCCGACTTGAGGAGGCCGGTGCATCTTGCGATTCCCGTGGGCGCCTCCGTGCTCATGTGCGGCCTGGTCTTGAAGCAACCCGACCTGGGCACCGCGCTGTGCTTCCTCGCCACAGTGATAGCGATGCTTTACTGGGCGGGGCTTCCGGGCTCGCGTCTATTCTACGCGCTGTCGCCCTTGATTCTCCTTCCGCTCACCTCCTCCCCGTATCTCTGGGTGCCGTACGGTATCGCCCTGAGCGCGGTGCTCGTCTTCTCCAAGCTGAGGCTGTCCTGGG
Organism: uncultured bacterium; assembly: GCA_964531335.1. GTDB lineage: Bacteria > Eisenbacteria > RBG-16-71-46 > CAZHEV01 > CAZHEV01 > CAZHEV01. The sequence goes on from CAZHEV010000007.1 coordinate 65,986, forward strand.
TGATCGTCGTTGTCGCCGCAAACGTGCTGGTGGGATCGATAAGCCATCCACTGTGGGACAGGCTCGAGCCCTATCAGAAGGAGCGATTGCTTTCCTTCGTCGGCGAAAGGAGCGATCCCTACGGCGCCAGATACCAGGTTGTCCAGTCCGAGGTGGCGGTAGGGTCGGGAGGGATGAGCGGAAAAGGTTACCTGCAAGGGACGCAGAAGGCCCTGATGTTCCTTCCTCAGGGCCACACGGATTTCATCTTCGCCGTGCTGGGAGAGGAGCTGGGGCTGGCCGGCACCCTGCCCGCGGTGGCGCTGTTCGGGCTGCTTATATGGAGGGCGGTGCGGGCGGGGGAGCGATCCCGTAACAGATTCTCCGGTCTTGTCGCCGTAGGTTGCGCCGCGGTTTTTGGATATCATGTCGTGGTGAACCTGCTGATGGTCGTGGGGCTGGCCCCCGTGACGGGCCTTCCATTGCCTTTCTTCAGCTACGGAGGATCCTTCCTTCTGACCTGCATGATTATGGTGGGCTTGATAATCAACGTGGGCATGAGATGGCACGACTATTGATGGCGCTACGGTACTGAGAGGGCGGCGATGTTCAGAACTATCCTGGAAGTCGGACCCTTCAGGGTTCAATCCTATGGATTGATGCTGGCGGTGGGCTTCTTGGCGGGGGGGCTCCTGCTGCTCAAGGGCGCGAAGAAGAGGGGCCTCGACGTAGACCGCGTAATTAATCTCATATACATTATAGTACTGTCATCGGTCGTCGGAGCGCGTCTGATGTACGTATTGACCCACTGGAGCGACTACGAGCGGGATCCGCTGGAGGTCTTCAGGATCTGGGAGGGCGGCCTGACGCTCTACGGGGGGCTCGTTCTGGCTATCCTCGCGTCGGTGGCCTACATGAGGATCGTCCGGCTTCCGATTTGGGTGGTGTGCGACCTGGCCGCTCCGGCCATAGCCCTGGGCAAGGTGTTCACCAGGATGGGCTGCTTTCTCAACGGATGCTGTTTCGGAGTGGCCTCGGATGCCCCCTGGGCTGTGAAGTTCCCCTACGGTTGCCAAGCGGGATCGGTCTTCCCCGACACCGCGATCCACCCGACGCAGCTTTACAGCGCCGGCCTGTCGCTGGCGATCTTCATAGTCCTCATAGCGTTGGGCCGCAGGGATCTCAAGCCCGGCGTGGTGTTCTTCAGCTTCCTTCTGTTGGACTCCGCCGCGAGGTTCGGGTTGGCCTTCTTCAGATATACCGAACCGGCCCAGAGGGCGTTGGAGCTGGGCGGCGTCGCCCTCAACTTCAATCAGATATTCGCCGCGGCCATAGCTCTGGTGTCGATCGTCCGGCTGGCCGGGCTGAGACGCTAGGAGAACGAGAGCGAGTGCCGTCGGCGGAGGGTCCGGGGCGGACCGGATCAATGCTTGTCCGCGCGCGGGATGCCGCGCTGGATCTTCTGTTTCCCTACCGTTGTTTCTCCTGTCTAAGAAAGAGAGGGGGGAAGGCTCCGCTCTGCGACCGGTGCGAGGCGGAGCTCGGCGGCCCGCAAGGCCCCGTGAGCTATGGTCACGAGCCGGCCGCGCTTCTTTCGCCCGAGGCCATCACCGGACTTCCCGGTGGCCCGAAGGCGCCCGAGCGCCATTGGGTGGCGGGAGGGTTTTCCATGCGCGGGCCGGGCGCAAGCCTTATCCACGCGTTGAAGTATGAAGGGGCCGGTTCAATCGCTCCTTACGTCGCTCGGCGTATGTACCTCGCTTGGAGGAGATGGCCGAGGGGGCGCTTCGATTATCTGCTGCCCGTGCCTTTGGACAGGACCAGACGCAGACTTCGGGGGTACAACCAGAGTCTGCTTCTCGCCGAGGAGCTGACGAGGCTGACGGGCATACCTACCGCCGAAGGGTTGCTGGTGAGAACGAGGGCCACGGCGGCGCAGGCGGGCCTCTCCGCGGAGCTCAGGCCCGCGAACGTCATGGGCGCGTTCGCGGCGCGGTCCCCGAAGGCGTTGAAGGGAAGACGTGTGCTCCTGGTCGACGATGTGGCCACCACAGGATCGACCCTTACCGCCTGCACCGTCGCGATCCTCGGATCGGCCCCGGCCGAGGTCGCCGCGCTGGTGGGGGCGATCTCATAACCCTCCTTATTGCAACGATATCACAGAAATGATAAGTTACCCTTGGGACGTTAGGAGGGCCCGAATGCTCGTTACCCTGGACAACATAGAAGATTCCATACTGCCTCTTGTGTCGAAGCCCAATCGCTACATAGGGAATTTCGAGGGAGCGTACCGAAAGGACCACCGGAGTGTAACCACCACGGTGGCGTTGGCCTTCCCCGATTGCTTCGATCTCGGCATGTCCCACCTGGGCATCAAGATACTGTACAGGCTAGTAAACGAGCGGGACGACGCCCTGGCGGAGCTCGTTTTCGCGCCCTGGCCTGATATGGAAGAGCGAATGCGCGAGCACGGCCTTCCCCTTTTCAGCCTGGAGACGAGGAAGCCGGTCGGGCAATTCGACGTGCTCGGCTTCTCTTTGCAGTACGAGCTCCATTACACGACTGTCCTAAACATGCTGGACCTGGCGGGAATCCCGGTTCGCTCAAAGGACAGGGACGGCGGCTATCCGCTCGTGATCGGCGGGGGGCCCTGCTCGTTTTCCCCCGAGCCCGTCGCCCCGTTCTTCGACGCATTCCTGGTGGGTGACGGGGAGGAGGGCCTCGGCCCGGTGCTCGATGCCCTGGCGCTCGGAAAAAGGCAGGGGGGTTCGCGGGCGGAGCTTCTCGAGAGGATCTCCCGGATAGAGGGCGCCTACGTTCCCTCCATGTACAGGGTGAGGCCAAACTCTCTGGGCCATGTCGTGCCGGAGCCCCGCGACGGGGCGCCTGAGCGTGTGAAGGCCGCCAGGATCGAGAAGCTCGGGGGGGCGCGGACGCGGCCCGCCCACCTGGTGCCCCTTACGGATATCACGCACAGTCGTCTCAGCGTGGAGGTGATGCGCGGATGCCCGAGAAGATGCCGGTTCTGCATGCCGGGCGCCATTTACCGTCCGGTGCGGCGCAAGTCGGAGGAGGACGTGCTCGTGGAGTTGCGCGACGGAATGGCGAGCGGCGGGTGGGACGAGGTGTCGCTTCTCTCGCTCTCCACGTCGGACTACAAGGGCATATCCGAGCTTGTGGGGGATGTGTCCAAGTTGTTCCTCGGAAGGGGTGTGAACGTCTCTCTGCCTTCAATAAGGCCCGGAACACTGCCCCCACAGCTTGCGAGATCGCTTACGTACGTTCGAAAGTCCGGGCTGACGTTCGCTCCGGAGGCGGGCACGGAGAGGTTGCGCCGCGTGATCGACAAAGGGATAACCGAGGAGGAGATGGTCGAAAGCGTCAAGGTGGCGGCTGGTGCGGGCTGGAACGCGGTCAAGCTATACTTCATGATCGGCCTTCCCACGGAGACGGAGCAGGATGTGCTGTCGATCGCCGAGCTGGCCGGCACGCTGAAGCGCGCGGCGCGCTCCGCCGGCAAGAGAATCGACTTGAAGGTCAATGTGGCGGGGTTCGTTCCAAAGGCGCACACACCGTTCCAGTGGGAGGCTCAGACGGACATGAGGGAGATGGCTTCCCGCATGTCCGCGCTCAACCGGGCCATGAAGGCGAAGGGGCTCAGGATGCGCTGGAGGGACGTCGAGGTCACCTTCGTGGAAGGGCTGCTGTCCAGGGGAGACAGGCGGCTGTCGGAGGTCGTCGAGGCCGCCTGGCGCGGTGGGTCGCGTTTCGACGGCTGGACCGACCTCTTTGATTTCGGGGTCTGGAGGAGCGCCCTGGATGGAACCGGAATCGACGCGGGCTCGTACCTGGGGCCGAGGTCCGCCGACGAGCCGCAGCCCTGGAGCCACATAGGCGCGGCCTATTCGAAGGATACGCTCCTCAGGGAGAGGGAAAGGGCTTATTCTTACGCCCCCGGGGCGAAGGCGCACGCCCGGGGCGGGGAAAGGCCCGCCCTCGGCGGCGATGAGGGGCGCCCCTCGGAGAATGGCCCGCCCGCGGCCGAGGGCGGCCGCGGGGGGGCGGGGGCTGCCGGCGGGCGCGGAGGGCCGCTCGGCGTCTACGGAAGAACCCCCAAGAAGGGCAGAAAGTCCAGGACCCGGACCGGAAGTTGTTTTCGCTTGATGTACTCCAAAGGCGAACCTGTTAGATTTATCTCGCACCTCGACGTGGTTCGTGTGTTCGACAGGGCGTTGAGGAGGGCCAACTTGCCCATTGCTTTTTCAGAGGGTTTCAATAAGCATCCTAAGTTGGCGTTCGGCCCCCCGCTGGCGGTGGGGATGACCAGCGCCGCCGAGTACCTGGACCTCGAGTTCGCCGTGGCTCAATCGGCGTCGTTTTGCGAGAAGCTCGGAGAGGCTCTTCCCGACGGGCTGAGCGCGCTGCGGGCGGAGCCGCATGGATCGTCGAGGCCGGCTTCTCTGATGAGCTCGATTACTGTCGCCGACTACAGAATCGGGCTGCCGGAATGTCTGGTCGAAGAGCTCGAGGAGAGGGGGGGGCGCGGCTCTGTGGAGAATGCGTTCAGGTCGGCGGAGTCGCGTCTCGCCGGCCGCGGAGACAGCGACCGGCGCGAGGCCCGGGACGGGCCGTGGAGCGCGGCGGTGTTGAAAGGAAGCGTGAGCAGGGACGCCGCCGGGCCGGAGCTCCTGCTGACTGTAAGACTGAATGTGAAGAAAGGACCCAAAGTAGTCGAGATCGCCCGCGAGCTTCTCAGCCCCCTGGAGTTCGACCCGCGGCTGCTCAGGATCGAGCGGACGGCCCTGTGGATCGAGAGGGGGGCGGTGCCGGCGAGCCCCTTTGACGTCCTGGCGGACTCTTTCTGGGGCGCGCCCGCGTGAGCGGAGGGCGACCGGCGGTGAGTAAGGACTGATGAGAGAAATAGTAATCAATGCCGACCCCGATGAAACTCGGATAGCGATTCTGGAAGACGGCGACTTGGTCGAGCTTCTTTTGGAGCGCGCCGAGAAGAAACGCAGGGTGGGCGACGTATACAAAGGACGCGTAACGGCGGTTCTGCCGGGCATGCAGGCCGCTTTCGTGGACATAGGCGAGCCCAAGACGGCGTTTCTGCACGTCTCGGACCTGGCCCAGGCATGGGAGGAGCCGGACGATCAGGTTGACACCGACGATATGGATAGGGTCGAGCCGGTGCGCGGCAGGGGAGGGCACCGCCACCTGAAGATGGAGGAGTGCCTGAGCAAGGGGCAGGAGATCCTGCTCCAGGTCACGAAGGAGCCGATCGGCACGAAGGGCCCGCGCGCCACGACGCAGATCAGCCTGCCCGGGCGGTTCCTGGTTCTGATGCCCGGAGTGGACCACGTGGGCGTATCGAGGCGCATCCCCGAAAGAGACGAAAGAGTGAGGTTGAAGAAGCTCGCTCGCGACCTGAAGCCGGACGACGGGGGGATAATCGTACGGACCGTTGGGGAAGGTCAGGGCAAGCGTCAGTTCGCCTCCGACGTGAAGTACCTTTGGGGACTCTGGAAGAGGATACAGAAGAGGGCCGCAAGGACCAAGGCGCCCGCCCTGATCCATAAGGACATGGAGCTTGCGACCGGGCTGATACGGGATCTCTTCAGGGAGGACGTCCAGGAGCTTGTGGTCGATTCGAAGAAGGTGCACAAGGAGATTATGGGATACCTTCGCAGCGTGTCCCCGGAGCTGTGCCCGAGGGTCAAGCTCTTCAAGGGCGAGTCGTCCATCTTCGAGGCGTACGGAATCGAGAAGGAGATTGAGGCGACGACCGAGGGGCGGATATCGCTCAGGCACGGCGGCTACATAGTGATCGAGCACACCGAAGCGCTTGTGACCATAGACGTGAACAGCGGCCGCTACGTGGGAAAGAAGGACCAGGAAGAGACGATACTGAAGACCAATCTCGAGGCGGCCAAGGAGATAGCGCGCCAGCTACGCCTGCGGGACATAGGCGGCATCATAGTGATCGACTTCATAGACATGGAGAGAGAGGCGAACAAGAAGGCGGTTCTCGATACGCTGAAGCACGCCCTGAGCAAGGACCGCTCGCGCACGAAGACCTTTCAGGTCAGCGACCTGGGCCTGGTCGAGATGACCAGGCAGCGGGTCAGACCGAGCCTTCTCCATTATTACACCGTCGACTGTCCGGCGTGCGGAGGCTCCGGAAAAGTACTCTCCCCTCAGTCCGTCGGGCTGAAGGCGGAGAGGATGATAAGGAAGGCCGCAATCACCGGCGGGGAGAAGGACCTGATCCTCAAGCTCCATCCCGATGCCGCGGGGTACATAATCGAGAACAACGGCAGGAGGTTGGATGAGCTGGAGAAGCGCTACAAGATCAGCCTCGATATCAGGGACGATCCCCGGATCAAGAGGGACGCCGTGCTGCTGACCTCCGCCAAGAGCGGCCGCGATCTGACGGTCGAATTTGGCGGTTGACCGGCCGCGCCTTCCGGCGTATCATTTAGAATTCGTTGACGTTGGCTTCAGGAGGACAAAATGTACGCAGTCGTCAAGTTTCAGGGTTTTCAGTACAGAGTCGCGCAGGGCGACCGCCTGGAGGTTCCGAGGGGCCCCTGGAATGTGGGCGACTCAGTGGAGATAGATCACGTGTTGATGCTGGCCGACGGCGGCGAGGTGGCCGTCGGATCGCCGACCGTGTCCGGGGCCAAGGTCGTCGCAAGTGTGGTGCGGCACCTGAGGGGCCCGAAGATTATGGTGGGCAAGTTCAAAAAAAGGAAAGACTACAGGAGACTCAAGGGTTACCGTGACGATCTCACCGAGATCGAGGTCGTGGGCATCCACAAGGGATCCGGCGGTAGCTGAGCAATGGAGGTGTGAGAGTTGGCGCACAAGAAGGGTGTAGGAAGTTCGAGAAACGGGCGTGACAGCAACGCGCAGCGACTGGGTGTGAAGAGGTTCGGAGGCCAGAGGGTAAGGGCCGGGACCATCATTGTCAGGCAGCGCGGCACCAGGATTCATCCCGGCCGGAACGTGGGCAAGGGCGGTGACGATACTCTCTTCGCCAAGGCGGACGGGGTGGTGACCTTTGAGAAGCTGGGAAAGAGCAGGAAGCAGGTGAGCATTCACACCGGATGACGCGAGCTCGAAGTCGGCCCCGCGCGCGGCAGGCCGGGGCTTAGGGGACAAGTGAGGAGGCAAGGGTGATGAGGAAGAAGATTACCGTAGTAGGTGCGGGTCACGTCGGAGAGTCCACCGCCTTGATGTTGGCTCAGAAGGAGCTCGGAGACGTAATCCTAAACGACATAGTCGAGGACATGCCTCACGGCAAGGCCCTTGACCTCATGGAGATGACGCCCCTGGTCGGCGTCGATTCCATGCTCCAGGGCTCGAACGACCTGGCCGACATGGCCGGCTCCGACATAGTCGTCATGACCGCGGGACTGCCGAGAAAGCCGGGCATGGACCGGATGGACCTGCTCACCAAGAACGCCGACATTGTCGGAGGCGTTGCCGACAGCATCAAGAAGCACGCTCCCGACGCCATAGTCGTCATGGTCAGCAACCCGCTGGACGTCATGACATACCTCATGTACAAGAGGACCGGTTTCGACAAAAAGCGCGTGGTGGGCATGGCGGGCGTTCTCGATTCGACTAGGCTTCGCGCCTTCGTGGCCATGGAGCTGGGAGTGTCCGCCGCCGACGTCCATGCCATGGTGCTCGGCGGCCACGGGGACTCGATGGTTCCTCTCCCGCGCTACACCACGGTCAACGGCATACCCATCACGGAGCTGCTCCCCCAGGACGCCATCGACAGATTGATTCAGAGGACCAAGGTCGGCGGCGGCGAGATAGTGAAGCTTCTGAAGACCGGAAGCGCCTACTACTCGCCCGCGATGTCCGCCGTTCAGATGGTGGAGTCCATAGTGAAGGACAAGAAGCGCATAGTTCCCGCCGCGGCCTACCTGGACGGAGAGTACGGGCTTTCGGACGTGTACGTCGGCGTGCCCGTGAAGCTTGGCACCGAGGGCGTCGAGGAGGTGCTCGAGCTCAAGCTCACCTCGGAGGAGCTGGAGATGCTGAAGAGCTCCGCGGAGGAAGTGAAGAAGGGCATAAAGGACCTTAGCCTGTAGACCCACCGATCGTCCGCCCGCGCCCCGGCGTGCGGACGCCGGCATAGTTTCAACGGCGGCTCCGGCCAATGCGCCGGAGCCCGGCTCGGCCGGGCCTCCTTGGGACCATGTTTCGTAACCACAAAACGAGAGGGAATCCACTTGCGAGAGATTAAGTACGACGGCATCGTGGAGGCTGTTGGATCGATGACCCGGAAGGCGGCGTCGGATCTGGGCGAGGACGTGGAGTCCGCGCTGAGAGCGGCGCTTGAACGTGAGGAGTCACCCGTGGGGGTCGGAGTCCTCGATCAGATCGTCAAGAACGTGGAGCTTGCGAGAGAGGGCGAGGACCCGATCTGCCAGGATACGGGTTTCCATGTGTTCTTCGTGGAGCTGGGCTCGGACGTCCACATCTCGGGGGGTCTGCTCACGGACGCCATCACGGAGGGATTGAGGAAGGGCAGCTCCGAGGGCTTCCTCAGGAACTCGATCCTCGGCGATCCGCTCGAGAGGGTCAACACGGGAGACAACACCCCGCCGGTTGTCCACGTCGAGCTGGTGCCGGGCGATTCCCTGAAGTTGACCCTTGCCCCCAAGGGCGGAGGCAGCGAGAACATGAGCCGGCTGGCGATGCTGAAGCCCGCCGACGGCGAGGAGGGTGTGAGGAAGTTCGTGGTCGAGACCATCAGCTTGGCCGGAGGAAACCCATGCCCGCCCGTGGTCGTGGGCGTGGGGATAGGCGGGACGTTCGAGAAATGCGCCATGCTGGCCAAGAAGGCGGTGGCTCGGCCCGTGGGAAGCTCGAATCCGGTCGAGAGGTACGCCAAGATGGAGCGGGAGCTCCTCGAGGAGATCAACGGGCTGGGAGTTGGGCCCATGGGCCTCGGCGGCAAGGTGACTGCCATCGCCGTCCATGTGGAGACGCACCCGTGCCACATTGCGAGCCTCCCGGTCGCCGTCAACTTGAATTGTCATGCGGCGCGGCACAGCCACGTCGTGCTATAGGCGAACGACGTATGGTTCCGAACAGGAGGGATCGTGACGAAGTCTGTTAGGACGCCGCTGGACAGCGACGCGGTCAAGGGCTTGAAGGCGGGGGACTTGGTTGCAATAAGCGGGGTCGTCTACACCGCAAGAGACGCGGCGCACAAAAGGCTCGTCGAGCTGATAGCGAATGGCGAGCCGCTTCCCCTGGAACTCCAGGGGCAAGTGATCTACTACGCCGGCCCGACGCCGAACAAGCCCGGGCGTGTGATCGGCTCGGCCGGTCCGACTACTTCCTACAGGATGGACCCGTACGCCCCGCTTCTAATCGAGAAGGGGCTCAAGGGCATGATCGGGAAGGGCGAGAGATCGGAGGCCGTCGTCGAGGCGATGAAACGGCACGGGGCGGTCTACTTCGCGGCGACCGGGGGGGCCGGAGTCTTGATTGCCCGCTCGGTGCGAAAGGCCGAGGTCGTGGCCTACCCCGACCTGGGGCCCGAGGCTATCAGGCGCCTGGAGGTGGAGGAGTTTCCGGCCATAGTCGCTCAGGACGCCCAAGGCGGCAATCTGTACGTGGAAGGCAGAAGGCACTATTTCGTGGGATGAGCCGTCCCGGGGCCGGACCCCGGGGATGGGGCTTTCCAGTCTTGAACCGCCCCCAATAAAATACCATTGACCCTGTCCGCTTAGCGCATATCATATCCGTACAAAGATCCCGAAAGGACATCCTCGCCGCAGGCTTGTAGTGGACTGATGTCGGGGAAGGCCGATCGCACTGGTGACGGTTCGGCGACTTAGCCCGGTAGGGCCACCTCAGCCAGGGAGGTGAGAGCGGAAATGAGTGTGTGGCGCTGTCCTGTTTGCGGCTACTTTGCCGAGGGGGTCGATCCTCCTCAGGAATGCCCGTCCTGTTTTCAGCCTGGGGACACGTTCGAGTTCGTCGATGACGACGAAGCGTATCTCGATGAGCTCGATTCCGCCGGGGATTATCAGCAATAGCGCTTTGGACGCCGCGCAGTACCCGCCGAGTTTCGTTCTTGTGGCGCACGGGCTTCGAGCCCCGGCTCATCGCGGCCTCACGGGGGCATCATTGTTCCCGGCGGCGGCTCCTTATCCTCTCTATCTCTTCCAGCATCCGGCGACTGTATTCGTGTGACGGGTTGATCTCGAGCGCCTTCGTGAACCACGCCTCCGCCTCGTCCGGATCTCCCCGCAGCAGCTTGACGTTGCCCATATTGGCGTGGATCTCTTCGCTTATCGGCCTCAGGTCCAGCATCCGCCGCAGGATCTCCTCGGCCTTGTCGTACTGCTTGGTCTGCGAATAAAGGACCACCAGCTTCTCCAGCGCGGGAAGGCTGTTGGGCTTGAGCTCCGCGGCGGCGGACAGCCGTTCGATGGCTTCCTCCGGCTCGCCGCGTTCGGCTACGCGGAGCCCCGAGCCCACCAGCGTCCAGTACTGCCTGTCCACCCTGTCTCTGCCGACGTTCCAGTTGTAGTAGAAGCCTGTCAAGACGATGGGGATCAGAGCGTAGATCAGCCTCAGCCAGGCCGGCCTGGGCCACGGCCTCATGCCCCGGAGCGCGAAGTAGAACGCGGGCGGGATCAGGGACGCCGCGAAGAGCTTGCCCCCCATAATTGTCATCGCGGCGGCGGCGGCGAGCACCCAAAGTGGATTTAGGAAGGGCAGGGCGAGCGAGCTGTAAACCGCCAGAGGCACCTTCGAGATCAAGAGCCCGGGCCGGCCGGTTATTAGAAGATCGCTGATCAGGAGCACGACCGCCATCACGCCCAGGCCCGCGGCCGGTATCAGCCGGGCGAATGCGATACGGCGACCGGCGTCCCCGGCGCCCGCGCGCGGCGCCGATTCGTACGGCAGCCACGGCCTTCTCATCCGGATGCCCGAGACGAAGGGCAAGACCAGCACCGCGAGCACCATGCCCCAGTGCCAAATGTTGTAAGGGGTGATGGGCATCAGCGCGGACACCCTGTCGTTGAACAAGTGGGCGGCCATGTGAAGGGGGAAGATGAGGATTGTCAGGAAAGGCCACCACTGTCCCGGCTTTCTGTAATGTCGAATCGTGTAGTAGGGTATGAGGAAGTCGAATCCGACCGAAAACCACGCGATTATGCCCACCATGGGAACGTCCAGGAGGATCGCGCTCCGCGTCGATAGGTTCCATTGCCACCATCCCATCGTCATGGCGCTCGCCTCCACGGCGTAGGAAAGGCATGCGTTGAAGAGACAGGCGAGAGACACCATTGGAAACAGCTTGCCCCTGAGGTGAGGCAACCTCTCGCTTATACGCAGCGCCATGTAGGAGCCGATGTAGAGACAGATTATCCAGCCCGCATCCGCGGTCAAGGAGTCGTGGTAGACCCCGAGAAGCTGCTTCTGGAATATGTACGGGAACTTGCTGTCGAAGTGAACCGTGGTTATCCACCATATGACATTGCCGCGGGCTATTCCGAACAGCGTGGCGAACGAGAAGAACAAGAGGGTGTCCTTGGCTCCCCTGTACTTGACGGAGTGAAGGATCAGGGCCAGGACTATCGCCGTGGCGGGTAGGACAAGAATCGCCATTTTCGGCGCCATTTGTGCGCTTCCTCTCAGTGCGGGGTGGGATTTCCGCTCCGGCGGAGTAAGGGCGGCCTCGCCCGCTCCCGTCCTCTTGTGATTGGTCGAGCGCGGCAGCGCGATACGATGAGCATTATATTGCCGCCCGCCGCAACCTGCAACTTCGCGTTGACTTGTGAACATGCGCGGGGGTTGGATAACGCTGTCCGGGTTTTCCTTTGACAGCCGTCGGGGAGCTTGGTGTAGAATCGCCGCAGCGAGGCAGGGAAGCCTGCAAGCCCGCGACGACGTTTCCGGAGGAAAAGTGAAGAAGAGGGTCCTTGGCGTGATTCCTGCGCGATTCGCATCGAGCAGGTTCAAGGGCAAAGTGCTGGCGGATCTGGCCGGGAAGCCTGTCGTTCAGCACGTGTATGAGAGAACGTCGGCTTGCGGTGCGGTTGACAGGGTGATCGTCGCGACCGACGACAAAAGGGTCGAGGAGGCGGTGAGGAGCTTCGGCGGCGAGGCGGTTATGACCTCGCCCGGACACCGCTGCGGGACGGAGAGGGCCGCGGAGATCGCTTCGATGTTCGACTGGCCGGTGATCCTGAACGTACAGGGCGACGAGCCCCTTATTGACCCGGACTCCCTCCGCCGTTGCGTCGAGCGCCTCAACGGTGACGAGGGGATCGACGTCGCGACCCTGGCGGTGGCTCTGGGATCGAGACCGGCGGCGGATTCGCCCCATGTGGTCAAGGCGGTCCTGGATCTGAAGGGGAGGGCGCTGTACTTCTCGCGCTCGGCGATACCCTTCGAGCGTTTCGGCGGCGAAGCGGCCACGTACAAGCACATAGGTGTTTACTGTTACCGCCGCGAGTACCTCCTTGCCTTTGTCCTGCTCGGCCCGGGGCCGCTGGAGCGCGCCGAGGGATTGGAACAATTGAGGGTGCTGGAGCACGGGGGTAAAATGGGCGTGGTGATAACATCGAAGGATACGATCGGAGTTGACGTCCCGGAAGACTTGATCAGGGCCGAGCGGGCGCTTTCTCCGGCGGGGGGCTACGATGGCTAAGTACATATTTGTGACCGGTGGGGTGGTGTCCTCTCTAGGCAAGGGGATAGCGGCTTCATCGCTTGGTCTTCTGCTGAAGAGCTGCGGCGTGAACGTGACGCTGCAAAAGTTCGATCCATATCTCAACGTCGACCCCGGCACCATGAGCCCCTTTCAGCACGGTGAGGTTTTCGTCACGGACGACGGAGCGGAAACGGATCTCGACCTGGGTCATTACGAGAGATTCACGGACGTCAATCTCAGCCAGGCCAACAACGTGACCGCGGGGCAAATATATGATGCGATCATCACCAAGGAGCGCAGGGGCGATTATCTGGGACGAACGGTCCAGGTCATCCCCCACGTGACGGACGAGATAAAGTCGCGCACCAAGAGGGTCGGGGAAGCCGGGGGAGTGGACGTGGCTATCGCCGAAATAGGGGGAACGGTGGGTGACATAGAGAGCCTGCCTTTCTTGGAGGCGATCCGCCAGCTCCGGTTGGAGCTCAAGAGGGAGAACACGCTCTTCGTTCACCTTACTCTTGTCCCTTTCATCAAGGGAGCCCGCGAGATAAAGACGAAGCCCACGCAGCACAGCGTCAAGGCCCTGCGCGAGATCGGAATCCAACCGGACATCCTGCTCTGTAGAAGCGAGATCCCGCTGACCGAGGACGTGAGGGAGAAGATAGGGCTATTCTGCAACGTGTCGACTGACGCCGTGATAGACGCCCTCGACGTGGAGTCGATCTACGAGGTCCCGCTCATGCTTCACGCGGGAGGGCTGCCGCAGCTGGTGGCCAGTATGCTGAAGCTCGATTGTCCACAACCTCGCCTGGGGGAATGGAAGGCGATGGTGGACAAGATATACAACGCGCCGGAGGGGATCACCATCGCCGTGTGCGGAAAGTACACGCATTTGCGAGACGCCTACAAGAGCATTCAAGAGGCCATAGTCCACGCCGGGGTTTCGAACGACTGCAGGGTCAAGATCGATTGGGTCGATTCGGAGCGGGTCGAGAGTCTCGGTCCCGAGAAGCTGCTCGAAGGCGCCGACGGGCTTCTGGTTCCCGGCGGGTTCGGGGAGAGGGGCATAGAGGGCATGGTTCTGGCGGTGCGCTGGGCGAGGGAGAACAAGGTGCCCTTTTTCGGAATCTGCCTGGGCATGCACTGCGCCGTGATCGAGGCGGCGAGGAACCTGTGCGGCATGGACGGCGCTCACAGCTCGGAGTTCGAGCCGGGCACGGAGTACCCGGTCATAGATCTGATGCCCGACCAGAGAGGGCAATCCCAGATGGGCGGTACGATGAGACTTGGCCGGTATGATTGCCGCCTCGAGGTCGGCTCGAGGGCCCATCAGGCCTACGGGCAGGAGATGATATCGGAAAGGCACAGGCACAGGTACGAGCTGAACGACACGCTGAGGGAAAGGCTGGCGGCCGGAGGGCTGCGCGTTTCGGGTCAGGCCACGTACCGGGGTCTCTCGGAGATAGTGGAGATAAAGGATCATCCGTGGTTCATAGGCGTGCAGTTCCACCCGGAGTTCAAGTCGAGGCCTCAAAGGGCCCACCCGCTCTTCAGGGAGTTCGTGAAAGCCGCCCTGGCGAGGCGCAGGCAGCTCGACGGCGCGGGCCGCGTAACGGCCGGCAGGGGGGCGGATAGTTGACCACGGCGGTGGACGTATCGGGGGTGCGAATAGGCGGTGGGCCCCTGGCCCTCATAGCCGGCCCCTGCGCCCTGGAGGATGTTGAGACGGCGGTCGAGATAGCCGGCGCGGTGTCCTCTGTGGGGAAGAAGCTCGGTGTAGGCGTTATCTTCAAAGGCTCATACGCGAAGGACAATAGATCCAGCGTCAGCTCGTACAGGGGCCCCGGAATGGATGCGGGGCTCGAGATCTTGCAGGAGGTCAAGCGCGTCGCCGGTGTCCCGGTGCTCACGGACGTTCACAATCCTCAACAGGTCGCTCCGGTCGCCGGCGTGGTTGACATGCTGCAGATACCGGCGTTTCTGTCGCGGCAGACGAGCTTGATACTGGAGGCGGCCGGATCCGGGAAGCCCTTGAACATAAAGAAGGCCCAGTTCATGGATCCCTCGGACATGAAGTACGTCGTGGAGAAGGCGGAGAGCGCGGGCTGCAAGCAGATGATTCTCACGGAGAGAGGGTCTTTTCACGGGTTCAACAGGCTGGTTGTCGACATGAGGTCTATTCCCATAATGGGCGAGACAGGATATCCGGTATGTTTCGACGTCACGCACAGCCTGCAAGACCCGGGAGGAGGCGCCACGGGGGGCGACAGGCGCTGGGCGCCGGTTCTGGCGAGGGCGGCGGTGGCGGCCGGCTGCCACTGCCTTTTCATGGAGATCCATCCCAGGCCGGACTCCTCGCCCAGCGACAGAGAGACGATACTTCCGTTGTACGAGCTGGAGGCGTTCCTGGAGCCCCTGGTCGGGCTCAGGCGATGGATGGCGAAGTCCGATGCCGGCGGGGCCGTGCGCGAGGGCGGAGAGCGGAAACCATGAGAGGGACCGGGACATCCGGACGTAGCGCTCCCGACGAGGGCGAGAACCTGTTCTCGGGGATGTCACCGGTAGAGGTGGCCCGGGAGGTCATTCGCCTCGAGACGGCCGCGCTGGCCGCGGTCTCCGACCTGCTGGGAGAAGACTTCGAGAGTGCCGTGGAGCTGGTATCATCCAGTGCCGGCAAAGTCGTGACGTCCGGCGTGGGCAAGTCGGGCCTGGTCGCGAAGAAGATCGCGGCTACGCTGACAAGCACGGGGACGCCGGCCACCTTCCTTCATCCTCTCGAAGGCCTGCACGGCGACGCGGGAATAGTCGCCTCGAACGACATCGCGTTGTTCGTGTCGAGAAGCGGTCGTGGCGGCGAGATCGAGGAGCTGCTCCCCGTGTTCAGACGTCTCGGCGCGCCCGTGATAGCGATCACGTCGAGCAAGGGCACGCCCGTGGGGCGCAGCGCGGACATAGTTCTGGAGACCGGGCTTCCGGATGAGGCTTGTCCGTTCGGTTTGGCGCCCACATCGAGCAGCACCGCGGCACTGGCGCTCGGCGACGCCCTGGCCATAGCGGTCCTCAAGGCCAAGGGTCTGAGGAGGGAGGACTTCGCCTTTCTTCACCCCGGGGGCGTCATTGGACGAATGATGCTGAGGCGGGTGGTGGACATAATGCACTCGGGGGACAGTCTGCCGGTCGTGGGAGAGGACGCAACGATGAGGGAGGCCCTCCTGGAGATCATGGGCAAGGGACTGGGTCTCACCCTGATCGTGGATTCAGAGGGCCGGCTCAGCGGCATAATCACCGATGGGGATATCAAACGTATCCTACTCAAAGAGGGAGACTTCTGGGGCCTGCGGACAGTGGAGACCATGACCCCGAATCCCAGAACCATCGAGTCCGGGGAGCTAGTGGCCCGGGCCGTGCAGCGCATGGAGGAGAATCCGGGCGGGCCCATAACGTCACTCGTTGTTTGCGATGACGACAGGTGCCCCGTCGGGGTGGTGCATCTTCACGACTGCCTAAAGAGTGGCAGCTAGGCGGAGGCGCGGTGATGGCCTGGTATTATGTCTGGCATGGATTATGCTCGACATCCTCCTCCCGTCCTGATATCCTATGATTGCTCCGACCAGTACCGGTTCCGTCTCGGCCTCGGCGGAGGCCAGATGGGCCTGCCTGTACGCCGGCCTCGAGGACGTTAGAAGCGCTTGCAGGCATGCGCGTTGTGGCTTTTATATCGGGTTGATCTGGATCTTTCGGAGGCTCCCCTGCAGAGGTGCGGAGGCGCTGGGCCGAATATTGGGCGGGGCGGCGTTCTGGGTGCTGCCGGAAGCGCGAAAAAGGTCGATATATAACCTGGAGAGAGCCTTTCCCGGCGCCGACAGGCGGTGGGCGAGGAGGACGGCGGCGGCCTCAATGAAAAGGCTTGGAGAGGCCTTGGCCTGCGCCGTGGGCCTTACCCGTCTATCAGCGGGGGAGCGACAGGCAGCCGGACGCGTAGAGGGCTTCGAGCACCTCGAGGGGGCCTTGAAGCGCGGCGGCGCCGTGGTTGTGAGCGCGCACATCGGCTGCTGGGAGTACCTGCCCGCGTACCTGGCTACGCTGGGCCGAAAGGTGTGCGTGGTGGCGGTGCCGCAGTCCGGCTCACTGGAGACGGGGTTGCTTCGGAGGGAGAGGCGCAAGCTCGACGTGGGCGAGGTGAGGGAGGGCTTCAGGTCCCTCAGGGCGGCTGCCGCTTTGGTCTCTTCGGGCGGGATGGTTGTCTGCCCCCTGGACAAGGACACCGGCAAGCGGGGTTTGAGCGCGGTGCTGCTCGGCCGGACGATCGGGCTGCCTTCTCTGGCGCTGAGGCTGGCGGCCGGCCGGGGTGTCGCCGTCGTTCCCGCCTACACCGTCAGGGAGGGTGGGAAGCACGTGGTAACCTTCGAGCCCGCGATGAAGATAGAAGGTGTCGAGGACATTCGTAATGCGGCCGGGCGGCTCGCCGAAGGTGTTGAGAGATGGATCAAAGAGAATCCGGAACAATGGCCTTGGTTCGGGTGGTCGGGCGGTGGGGGCGCACATGTTTGATTCCAGAGCGGTCTCTTCGAGACCGTCTGTAGCGGTCGGTCATCTCCTTTCGATCGCGTTTCGAATCCTGGTGGCGGCCTTAGTGGCCGGCGGCGCGGGTTGCTCCGCCGGGAATGAGCCGCCGGAGACAGCGGAGCGCGAGGAGGTGCCGGATCAGGAAGTGTTGGATTTCTCGCTCACCGAGACGATGAGCGGATCGAAGTCCTGGACCCTGTTCGCCGACAGGGCGGAGGTGTTTGGGGGAAGGGGCTACAGCAGGCTCCATGGGGTCAAGGTATTGTTCTACGGCCCCGAGGAGGAGGTGACCTCGGTTCTGACAGCACAGAGAGGCCGTGTGAACGACAAGAGCAGAGACCTGCAAGCCTTCGGTCAGGTGGTGCTGGAGACGTCCGAAGGCGTCAAGCTGGAGACGGAGACCCTGCGCTGGGACAATCGCCGAGGGCGAATCTGGTCCAACGAGTTCGTGAAGTTGACGCGGGAAGGAGAGGTCCTGACCGGCTATGGGTTGGACAGTGACCCCGACCTCGATAACGTGGAGATTCACAGCCAAGTGAAGATCAGAGTCAAGGAGAGCGCGGGCGCCGGATGAGTGAGCGGGCAATAGTCCTAAAGCGAAGGCCTCCGCGGGACGAAGGTGAAGATGGGATCCCTTAGGGTCGAGGAGCTCGTCAAGTACTTCGGGCGCTGGAAAGTGGTCGACGGGGTGAGCCTGTCCCTCAACCAAGGCGAGGTCGTCGGACTTCTCGGGCCCAACGGCGCAGGCAAGACCACCACCTTCTATATGATCGTCGGCCTGTTGAGGTCAAGCTCAGGACGGATATTCCTAGATGACAAGGAGATCACGCGCGCGCCCATGCACGAGCGGTCGAGAATGGGTGTGGGTTACTTGGCCCAGGAGGCTTCGATATTCAGAAAGCTCACCGTGAGTCAGAACATCGAGGCAATCCTGGAAACCCTCGATCTGTCCAAGGCGGAGAGGAAGGAGCGACTGCACGGGCACCTCGATGAGCTGGATATATCGGGCGTGGCCGGAAGGAAGGGATACAACCTTTCCGGAGGCGAGCGCAGGAGAGTCGAGATCACTAGGGCCCTTGTAACTGCGCCGTCCTACATTCTCCTGGACGAGCCGTTCGTGGGTATCGATCCGATCGCCGTGGCCGACATCCAGGAGATCGTGCGGAAGCTCAAGGAAAAAGGCCTGGGGGTCCTGATCACCGACCACAGCGTCAGGGAAACATTGAGCACCACGGATAGAGCATACATAATGTACGAAGGCAAGATTCTAATGTCGGGGACTGCGACGGAGCTCGCGGAGGACCCCCAGGCGAGAAGGATCTACCTCGGTGAGAAGTTCAGGCTCTAGGGGCTTTTAATATGGAACTCAAGACAGGCCTTCAGACAACGCTCCAACAGCGACTGGCCATGACGCCCAGGCTCCAGCAGGCGCTGAAGCTCCTGCAGGTGCCCACGCTCGAGCTCCAGCAAATCCTCAAGCAGGAATTGCAGCAGAACCCCATGCTCGAGGAAGTGGATGAGATAGTCGAGGCTCAGGAAGATCAGGAAGACATGGAATCCAAGAACGAGGACGCCGAAGAAACCGATTCCGGGGTTGATTGGGACGAGTTCTGGAACGACACGTACGATTCCAGCTTTCGATCATCGGAAGATCGTTCTCAGGATTTCAAGGAAAGGGTCCCCGTGACCAGAGTCGGACTCAGGGATCTCCTGGAGTCGCAATTGGGGCAGAGCACCTGCTCGCAAGACCAGATCGAGATCGGCCGGTTCATAATCGGGTGCATCGACGACGACGGTTACATGCGGGTGCCCATAGAGGAGGCCGCAAAGGACATCGGAAGGAGCGTCGAGGAGGTCGAGCGGGTGCTGGAGCTGATCCATACGTTCGACCCGCCCGGCGTGGGCGCGAGGAGCAGGGAGGAGTGCCTCCTGATCCAGCTAAAGGCCCAGGGGATCGAGAACCCCACCGCCGAGGCCATATTGAAGGACCATTTCCAGGATTTCTTGCAGAGGCGATACTCGGACATCGCCAGGGCCTTGAAGATCACTCCCGGACAGGTCCAGGCCGCCGCGGACCTCATCGCCAAGTTGAACCCCAACCCAGGATCGCAGATAACGGGGGAAGACCCCATATACGTCATTCCCGATCTCATAGTGGAGAGGGTCAACGACGACTACGAGGTCTTCCTGAACGACAAGAACGTCCCCCGGCTCAGAATCAGCGCGCGCTACAAGGAGTTGCTCCGGCAAAGCAAGGGCAAACAGAACCCCGCCGGAACCTTCATCAAGGGCAAGTTGAACAGCGCACGCTGGCTGATTCAAACGATCGAACAACGCCGCCGCACAATGGTCAAAGTGATGAAATGCATCGTGGACGAACAGCGGGAGTTCCTCGAAAGGGGGATAGCCCACTTGAGGCCGCTCACCCTGCAGCAGGTGGCGAGCCGCATCGGAATGCACGAGTCCACGGTGAGCAGGGTCACGAGCAACAAGTACGTGCAGACCCCCCGCGGCGTATTCCTTCTGAAGTACTTCTTCTCCAGCAGCCTCGAGAGAGACGGCTGCGAGGACGTGTCGGCGAAGAGTGTCAGAAACCTGATCAAGGAGCTGATCGCGCGGGAGGACAGGAAGAACCCCCTCAGCGATCAGGCCGTCGCCGACATGCTCCGTGACAAAGGCTACAGAATAGCCCGCCGGACGGTCGCCAAGTACAGAGAGCAGATGAACATCCTGTCCGCCCGGCAGAGAAGGCGATTCTGAGATCCCCCCAGGCGGCCCCCCAGGCGGGCAAATCCGACTATTTGGCTTTCATTAGGCATCCCGAGGACATATACTGACCGCGCGTGGCCGCGACTGATAGGGGGCCCGAGGAGGGGCCGGCGCGTACCGCGCCGGGCGGTTGTCCCCTCAGGGGGACCGCCCGGGACCGCAACGGAGACGCCGCGGGAGACGCGGGGGTGCTTATGGAGAGTATATCCATCGAGGAGTTCTTCAGGCAGCAGGCACGCGAGCTCAAGTTGGAGTTGCTTTCTGCCGGACTTGACTCCCCTGTTGACATCACGGTCAGTGATATCAACAGGACCGGTATGATCTTCACCGGCTTCACGGACTATTTCCTCAGCGAACGAATACAGATCGTCGGACAGACGGAGGTGGCCTACCTGTCCACCTTGAGCGATGAGGTCAAGGACAAGGCGATCCATAGGCTCTTCGGGTTCACCTTCCCCTGCCTGATCATCACAAAGGGACTGAAACCCGCCGAGGGAATGCTGGAGGCAGCGGACGCCAGAGGGATCCCCATCCTCAGAACGACGATGTCGACCACGCCCTTTATCCACAGGTTGACAGCCTATCTGGATCGCGTCTTCGCGCCGCAGACGACCATCCACGGGACGTTGGTCGACGTATACGGGGTGGGGCTGCTCTTCACGGGCAGGAGCGCCATCGGCAAGAGCGAGTGCGCGCTCGACCTGGTCGAGCGCGGGCACAGGCTCGTGGCGGACGACGTTGTGACCGTTGTAAGGCGCCACGGCGACATCCTTATAGGAAGCGGAAACCCGGTGGTGCGTCATCACATGGAGATAAGGGGCCTTGGTATTATCGACGTCCAGAGCATCTTCGGGATCCGCGCCATAAGGTTCCAGAAGAGGGTGGAGGTCGAGGTGAATCTCCAGGAGTGGAGGAGCCACGGGGACTACGAAAGAACCGGTCTGGAACAGAAGATGACGACCGTGCTCGGCGTGAAGATCCCGCTGGCCGTGATCCCGATCATCCCGGGAAAGAACATAACGGTCATCGCAGAGGTGATAGCGCTGAACTATCTCGTAAAGGTGTACAGCCACGATCCGGCCAAGCGATTCAACAAGGCGCTCCAGGACCTGATGCGGCGCAAGTCCAGGGACATCAACGCGGCGTTGGGCAGAGACGAGGAGGAGAGGGACATCAACATCAACATAGAGGATGATATTGAGTGATTTGCGGAATTGTAGCTACGCACGGACGGCTCGGCGAGGAGCTCATCCGCACCGCGGAGCGAATCGCCGGACCGCAGAAGCATCTCGTCTTCGTGACCAACGAAGGCCTCTCGGTGGACGCCCTCGCCGAGGTGATCAGTGAAGAATCGGAGCGCTGCGAGGCGGACGCCGGGATACTCATAATGACCGACATCCCCGGCGGCAGCCCGACGCTGGCGTGCCGGAGCCTCAGACTGAAGGGCAGCAAGGCTTGGGTGGTGAGCGGAGTCAACCTGCCCATGATCCTGGCGTTCCTGATGTGCAGGGATTCGATGAAACCGGAAGACGTGGCCTCGGCGGTCGCCTCGAGGGCGGTCAGGTCCATCGAGGTGGTGGGCTAGGTGGGGCCCGCGCTGATCAGAGTGGACGACCGATTGCTGCACGGGCAGGTGACGGCGGGCTGGGCGGTCGCGCTCAGGTCGAAGCTCATAGTGCTGTGCAGCGACGAGGTGGCCGGCGACGAGTGGTTGCGCGAGATATACGCCTCCGCCGCCCCCACCGAGCTGCGTCTCGAGATCCTGGATCTGAAGCGGGCCGCGGAGCGATTCGAGGAGTTCGCAGACGAATCCCTGGCGGCGATCATCCTTTTCAAGACACCTGCGGAGGCGGTTGCCCTCACCGACATGGGCCCGAGGCCCGACCGCGTCAATGTCGGAGGAATGCACTTCGAAGAGGGCAAGCGGAAGCTCCTGCCGTACGTTTTCGTTGACGATGAGGACGTTGCCGCGTTCCGCCGCCTCATGGAACGCGGCATAGCAGTCGAGGCACAGGAAGTACCCGGTGGAAAGCGACATGACCTTGGGGCAATTCTGGGGTGACACGTTGCCCTGGCTCTTGAAGGCGGCGGGGCTTGGGGCGGTGGTGGCGGTGGACGGCCAGTCCGCCCTGCACGCTATCGCATCGCAGCCTCTTGCCGTCGGCACGCTGGCCGGCTGGATGATCGGCGAGCCCGGGCTGGGCCTCGTGCTCGGCGCATACGTTCAGCTGGTTAGCTCTTACGCGACCCCGGGTGGAAGAGATGCGGGGCCCGACGTGGCCTCGGGGACGATAGTGGGGGTGGTCGTGGCGGCCTCATTCGCCCCGGCGGTATCGACCGGCCGCGGGCACCTCGCCCTTGCCCTGCTGGTAGCGCTGGGCGTGGCGGCGCTGGGCTCATGGAGCGAAAAGGCGCGCAGGGAGGCCAACAGGCGGCTCTGCGACGGCGCGGCCAGAGGTCTTCGCGAAGGGGGCTCAGGAGCGCTTGGGCGAGCCCAGGCGGCTGGGCTCGGGATTTCGGCGCTCAGGGGAGCCGCGACGGTGGCGATCGGATCCGCCGCCGGGCTGGCTTTGGGACGGCCCCTCATTAACCTTTTCGCGGGCATGGACTTCGGGGCGGCTTTTGCCTTGATTCCTTGCCTCGGGCTTGCTAGCTTCATTCTAAGTGCCGTAAGGGCCAGGAGGATTGAGCTTGCCGGCTTCGGCACTGGTCTGGCCGTGGCTCTGCTGATGGGGCTGGAGCTTGGACTATCTTGACGCTGGGCGGAGGTTCATTTGACGGCCTCCGTCTTTGTGGGTGAGGGCGAGTGATGATGGCCGGACCGGGCGCCGGGGTGCGCGGATTTGCGACGTTCTCGAGGATGAGCTTGAGGGCTCTGTTCCTCTTGAACCTCTGGAATGATAAGACACTGCAAGGGCCGGGGTTCGCATGGGCCCTTGGCGCTTTCCCGCGCCTTAGAGGGGCAAAGACCTCCGCCAAACATCTTGGAACCTTCAATACTACGCCCGCTATGGCGCCCTGTATCATAGGGGCTGTCGCGCGGATGGAGATAGAGGGAGGGGCGCCGGCACAGGTGGCCAAGGTGAAGGACTATGGGGCGGCCTGCGCCGCGGCCGTCGGAGACAGGCTGTTCTGGGGATCCATAAGGCCTTCCGCCGCCCTGGCGGGACTTCTCGCCGCGACGGCCGGCCCGCTGGCGGCGCTGGTTTCCCTGGTGGCGGTACAGGGGCTGCCGCAGGCTTACTTTCGACTCTCGGGGGCCTTCAAGGGGCTCGCGCTGGGCAGTAGGGCGGTTCGCGAATGCATAGAGCAGGCCGGCCGAGCACTGCGTGTGTCGAGGCTTGTAGGCTCTGCTCTCGCCGGCGCTTTCGCCGGCTCGGTCTTGGGGGGGCTGCGGGGGGACTTCGGGACGGAAGGGGTTTGGGTTTTTCTGGCCGCGGTCCCGGTCATGGGCTGGCTGATCTCCTGGGTCGGCGTGAGACCGTCGTGGCTGTGTGTGGCCTTGCTGCTTTCGGCGGGAACGCTGTCTTTGGTGAGATGACATCGAGGGCGGCCTTACCTCATGGAATATAAGGTGGCGGAGCAAAGAGTCGAGATAACCAACAAACTTGGGATTCACGCACGGCCGGCCGCCCTTTTTGTCAAAGAGGCCGGCAGATACCAGAGCGACATCTTCGTTCTCAAGAACGGTCAGGAGGTGAACGGCAAGAGCATTATGGGCATCATGATGCTGGCCGTCGAATGCGGAAGCGAGATAACGATAAGGGCACAAGGGCCGGACAGCGAAGAGGCGGTACAGGCGCTCGTGAAACTGGTCGAGTCCAAGTTTCAAGAGGAATGACGTACGCCGGCCCCGAGTTGGGCCCCAGAGGGTTCAGGGGCGTCGCGGCCTCTCCCGGCATCGCAATGGGCAAAGTCCTGGTTCTCGAACGGGACGATCTCAAGATCCCCGAGCGAACGCTGAAGGCGCGCGAGATAGAGCCCGAGATAGATCGCTTCAAGCTGGCTGTGGAGTCCGCCAGGGAGGACATAGCGCTCACCAAGACCACCTTGGCGCTGGAGATGGGTGAGGAGCAGGCCAAGATCTTCGACGCGCACCTGATGATTCTGGACGACGTGGCCGTGGTGGAGCAGACCATAGAGGACATACGGAAGCGAAGAAAGAACGCCGAGTTTCTTTTCAGCACTAATCTCGCCGCAATGGTCGACGGCTTCGAGAGAATAAACCAGACATATCTCCGCGACAGGGCGGCTGACGTACGAGACGTCAGGCGCAGGGTTCTCCGTGTCCTTATGAGAGGGGAGCGCCCGAGCCTTACCGACCAGCGCGAGCCGGTGATCATAATAGCCCATGATCTGTCTCCCAGCGACACCGCGGTGATGGACAAGAACATAGTGCTGGGCTTCGCGACGGAGCTCGGGGGCGGCACCTCTCACTCCACTGTGATGGCGCGGTCACGCGGCATTCCCGCCGTGGTCGGGGTGAAGATGATCGCCGAGGTCGCGACGAGCGGAGATCAGGCCGTGGTGGACGGCAACCTGGGCATCGTGGAGATAAACCCCGACGAGAAGAAACTCAAGTATTACGAGAAAAAAAAGAGCCAGTACGAGGATTTCGAGCGCGGATTGGACCAGCTCCGGGATCTTCCGGCGGATACGCTGGACGGCCGGTCGATAGACCTGTCGGCCAACATCGAGCTGCCCGAGGAGGTCGAGCGGGCGAGGGACAGGGGCGCGTGCGGAATCGGTCTTTTCAGGACCGAGTTCTTTTACATGAGGCGCGGGAGGCTTCCCAGCGAGAACGAGCAGTTCGAGGCCTACAAGCAAGTTGCGTCGGTCATGGCGCCGGACGCCGTGATAATCAGGACCCTGGACGTCGGAGGAGACAAGTTCGCGGCGTACCTGGGCACGGCCAAAGAGACCAACCCGTTCCTCGGGCGGCGGGGTATCCGGTTCTCTCTGGAGAGGAAGGAGATCTTCGAGACGCAGATCAGGGCGATCTACCGCGCGTCGAGCTTTGGGAACGTGAAGATGATGTTTCCCATGATCTCCGGGGTGGAGGAGCTGCGCCAGGCCAACGAGCTTTGCGAGAAGGTGCGCTCGGATCTGCGCCGGGACGGGATTCCCTTCGACGAAAAGACGGAGGTCGGGGCCATGATCGAGACTCCCTCCGCGGTGCTGATCGCCGACGCCCTGGCCAAGGAGGCGAGCTTCTTCAGTATCGGCTCGAACGATCTGATACAGTACACGCTCGCCGTGGACAGGGGCAATTTCCAGCTCGCCCACTTGTACGAGCCGCTTCATCCCGGCGTCCTTCGCCTTATCGACCGCGTGGTCGACGTGGCGCACGACCACCAAATCTGGGTGGGGCTATGCGGCGAGATGGCCGGCACTCCGCTGGCGGCGGTCCTGCTTGTGGGCATGGGCCTGGACGAGCTGAGCACGAGCGCCTACAGGGTCCCGGAGATAAAGACCGTGATCAGGTCGATCACCTACGCCGAGGCGAAGGATATCGTGGAGGAGTGCTTGATGCTGCCGACGGCCGCGGACATAAAGAAAGTTCTACTTAGCCGACTCAAGCGCAAGCTGCCCAAGCCGGTGCTCGCCCCGAGCGAGAGGCGTGACAAGTGATATCTCTGGATGACATGAGCGCGCTGGGCCGTCTGGACAAGAGCGACATGCTGGGGCTGATCGACGCGTTCCCCCGGCATTGCAGGGAGGGATGGAACCTGGGGCTCGAGTGGGCGGGGTGCGCCGGCCTGAAGGCGCCCGGCTCCATCGTGGTGGCAGGCATGGGAGGATCGGCGATAGCCGGCGACTTGGTTCTCGGTTTGGTGTCAAGGGCCCTCAAGATCCCCATGGTGGTGGTGAGGGACTACGAGCTGCCTGGATGGGTCGGCCCGGGCACCGCGGTCGTCTGCTGCAGCTACTCCGGCGAGACCGAGGAGACGCTGGCTGCGTTTCGGCGCGCCCGCGAGTCGGGGGCCTATCTGCTTACCATATCATCCGGTGGGACGTTGTCGCGCGAGGCGGAGGCGTCGGGCGCGAGCAATTTGCCGGTGCCCGGCGGAATGCAGCCGAGGGCCGCGCTGGGCTATCCCCTGTTCGGTCTGATTGCCCTCATCGAGACACTGGGCGCGGCCGGCACGATGGCCCAAGACGTGCGGAAGACCTTCGAAGCTCTGGAGGAAGCCAGGCTCCTGTGGGGGGAGGGCGTTCCCGAGGACCGCAACGAGGCCAAGTCCCTGGCCCGGGCGCTGGCCGGCGCGCTGCCGGTCGTTTACGCGCCGGAGGGCCCGCTGGGGGCCGTGGGATTTCGCTGGAGGACTCAGCTCAATGAGAACTCGAAGCTAATAGCGTACAACTGCGTCTTCCCCGAGCTGGACCACAACGAGATCGTGGGCTGGGCCAGGCCTTTCAACGTGGAGAGACCTGTTGCGGTCTTTCTGAGGGACCGGAACGAGCCCGAACGAATGCGATATAGAATAGAGATTACGCGGGACCTCGTGGCCGACGCCGGCGTTGCGGTCAAGGAGGCGTGGGCCGACGGGGATCCGTTGGCCTGCATGGCGTGCTTGACCTATCTGGGGGATTACGCCAGCGTCTACGCGGCTTTCCTGAGGGGCTACGATCCGACTCCGGTGGACGTCATCGGAAGGCTAAAGGAAAAACTCAGCGAGAGGTGATCGAAGTGAGAGCTACCGCTGTGATACCGGTCGCCGGGGAGGGTACGCGGTTGAGGCCCCACACCTACTCCCAACCGAAGGTGCTGATCGACGTCGCCGGAAAGCCCATGCTGTCCCATATCCTGGATCGGCTGGTGGACCATGGAATCGAAAACGTCGTCTTCGTGGTGGGGCACATGGGGGACGTCGTGCGCGGGTTCGTGGAGTCGAACTACAGCTTCAACGCGACGTTCGTCGAGCAGCCCGAGAGGGAAGGTCTCGGGCATGCTATATACCTGACAAAGGACCATGTTCCCCCCGGTCCACTCCTGATAGTCCTGGGGGACACGCTGTTCAGGGCGGACCTGGGCGAGGTTCTGGAGGGGGAGCGGAGCAGGATAGCGGTCATGGAGACGGACGACCCCCAGCGCTTCGGCATAGTGGAGCTTGACGGGGATACGGTGAAGGGGATCGTGGAGAAGCCCGCCGATCCGCCCAGCAACCTGGCGGTGATAGGAATATACTATATTACAAAGGCTTCGGTTCTCTTCGACTGCCTCGAGCATATCGTGGGCAACGACATAAGGACGAAAGGGGAATATCAGCTCACCGATGCCCTTGCGCTCATGGCGGGGCGCGGTGAGCCGCTTGGAGTTTTCTTGGTCGACTCCTGGTACGATTGCGGGAAGAAGGAGACCCTTCTTCAGACGAACCGTGAACTGCTGCAAGTGAGCGGGGGCGCGCCCGATGTGCCGGAGACCAGGATAATCGCGCCCGTGGCGATACACCCGGAGGCCGAGGTGAGGGGCTCCGTTCTGGGACCTCACGTTTCGATCGGCAGAGGGGTGAGAGTTGAGAGATCGGTCATAAGGGACTCCATCATATGCGAGGGCTCGGAGGTGGTGGAGGCCGTGTTGACCGATTCGGTCATTGGTAGAAACTGCAAGGTTACCGGAAATGCCATGGCGCTGAACATAGGCGACCTTTGCGAGGTTGATCTGCCTTAACCATGGCCGGGTGGGGGACTGTCGGTGCGGCCGCGGGGCTGCGGCCGCCGGAAGGAGTTAGGGAAGGAGGAAGGTGTGGGCAGGACGTATCTCTTCACCTCCGAGTCGGTCACGGAGGGACACCCGGACAAGGTGGCCGACCAGATCTCGGACGGTATTGTCGACGCCATAATCGCGCAGGACCCACAGGCCAGAGTCGCTTGCGAGACTCTGGTCACAACGGGCCTCGCCTTTGTGGCCGGTGAGATAAGCACGAAGTGCTACGTGGAAATGCCGAGGATAATCCGTGAGATCATACACGACATCGGCTATACGGATTCGGCGTATGGGTTCGACTATCAGACATGCGCCGTCGTGACGTCGATCGACGACCAGTCTTCGGACATCGCCATGGGCGTGAACGCGGTGGACGCCTTGAAGCAGGGGGCCGGAGACCAAGGGCTGATGTTCGGCTATGCGACGACGGAGACGCCGCAGCTCATGCCGCTTCCGATAATGATGGCGCACGCGATCGTCAGACGGCTTGCGGCCGTGCGGAAGGACGGGATCCTGCCCTATCTGGGGCTGGACGGCAAGAGCCAGGTTACGGTGGAGTACGAAGAGGGACTGCCAAAGAGGATCAACACGGTCGTGGTATCCGCGCAGCATAGTCCCGACGTGGAGAAGAAGAAGATAGAGGACGACATAGTCAAGTCCGTGATCCTTCCCGTGCTTCCCCCGGAAATGGTGGAGGGGGAGGTCAAGTTCTTCGTCAATCCGACGGGAAGGTTCGTCAACGGAGGGCCCAGGGCCGACACGGGGCTCACCGGAAGGAAGATCATTGTGGACACCTACGGCGGCGTAGGTAGTCACGGAGGCGGTTGTTTCTCCGGAAAGGACCCGTCCAAGGTCGACAGATCGGGCTCCTATATGGCGAGATACATCGCGAAGAACATGGTGGCCGCGGGGTTCGCGAAGAAATGCGAGATCCAAGTGGCCTACGCCATCGGCCGGCCGGAGCCGGTCTCGATCAACATAGACACTTTCGGGACCGGCGAGGTGCCGGAGGGGGATCTGGAGGCATTGGTGCTCAAGACCTTCGATCTGAGGCCGGCCGCGATAATCGAGACGCTCGAGTTGCAGAGGCCGATCTATCGCAGGACCGCGGCCTACGGCCACTTCGGCCGCGAGGAGGAAGGTTTCACGTGGGAGATGTGCGACAGGGTTAGGGACCTTAAAGCGGGGTTGTGAGATATGACTTATGACGTCAAAGACGTTTCCATGACCGAGTACGGCAGGCGGCGAGTGGAGTGGGCCGAGAGAAGCATGCCGGTGCTCCGGACTATAAGAACGAGGTTCGAAAAGGAGAAGCCCCTTTCCGGGGTGAAGATAGGGGCCTGCCTGCACGTCACCACGGAGACGGCCAACCTGATGACCGCCCTCAAGGCGGGAGGGGCCGAGGTGGCGCTCTGCGCCTCCAATCCGCTGAGCACTCAGGACGACGTCGCGGCCTGGCTCGCGGCGGAGGGCGGGATATCCACGTTCGCCATAAGGGGTATCGACCGCGACGGCTATTACGGCCACATAGAGGCGACCTTGGACCTGAGGCCGCAGATAACAATGGACGACGGTGCGGACCTGGTATCTACGATACACGGACCCCGATCGTCGCAGGTAGGGGACGTGATCGGAGGCACCGAGGAGACCACCACGGGCGTCATCAGGCTCAGAAGCATGGAGAAGAACGGCGTCCTGAGATATCCTATAGTCGCCGTGAACGACGCCAAGACGAAGCACTTCTTCGACAACAGATACGGGACAGGTCAGAGCACCATCGACGGGATCCTGAGGGCGACGAACGTGCTCATGGCGGGCACGAGCTTCGTGGTGGCCGGCTACGGGTGGTGCGGCCGTGGAGTCGCGATGCGGGCCAGAGGGATGGGGGCGAAAGTCATAATCGTCGAGGTGGACCCGCTCAAGGCGCTGGAGGCCGTCATGGACGGATACCAGGTCATGCCGATGGCGGAGGCTGCGGGCATCGGTGACATCTTCGTTACGCTTACCGGGGATATGAGCGTGATCCGGCCGGAGCATTTCAAGGCCATGAAGGACGGCGCCATCGTATGCAACTCCGGTCACTTCAATGTGGAGCTGGACTTGGCCGGTCTGGAGAAGGTCGCGCTATCCAAGCGGACCGTCAGGCCTCTGGTCGAGGAGTACACCCTGGACGGCGGCAGGAGGATAAATGTCCTCGGCGAGGGGCGTTTGGTCAATCTCGCAGCCGCCGAAGGGCACCCGGCGTCGGTGATGGATATGAGCTTCGCGAACCAGGCCCTGTGCGTGGAGTACATGATCACTCACGCAAAGGACCTCGAGCGCAAGGTGTATCCAGTACCGATCTTCATAGACGAGCAGATCGCAGCCCACAAGCTCGAGGCCTTGGGGGTCGAGATAGACCGTCTCACGGAGGAGCAGGAGGCCTATCTCTCGTCGTGGGAGATGGGCACTTAGGCGCTTGCCGAGGGAGTGATGCCGGTGCGTTCCAGAAAACGTCGGAAGCAAGGCCTTCAAAGCACGCTGGCCGGCCTGCTTCTGGGTCTGCTGGCCGCCATGGTCCTTTTGAGCCTCGCCACCCATTCTCCGCTGGACGTTGCTCGCGACTGGGACAGCGTTGCCAGGGTTGAGAACGCGTCGGGCCTGGTGGGCGCGTACGTGTCCGGCGCCCTGTTCAAATGGCTGGGGCCGCTGGGGGCGTGGGTGGCACCTCTGGTCATTCTGCTGTGGAGCGCAAACAGGCTGCGCAGATCGGACTGGAGGGAACCGGCCGTCCGTTGCGGCGTCGGCGGGCTCTTCCTGGTAGTGATGCTCGCGCATGTCTCGCTCTGGACGGAGGGCGCCTCGGTCGGCTGGGGCGGCGCGGTCGGACGCTACGTCGCCGGCTTGTCCAAGGAGGCTTTCGGGTCTCTGGGAGCGCACCTTGCCCTGTGGGCTGTCCTTTTGAGCCTCACCTTCAGCATCAGCGATCTCCCCCTACGTATCATATCGAGCCTGGGCGAGCACTTGATCGGCGTCCTTGCCGCTGCGTGGCGGAAGGTCGCGCGCACCCCCGCGGCGGCCTCGGGGGCGCTGCGATGGGTGGCGTCGGCCAGGCGCGGGCGCGGGAGGCCGGAGAGAACGGAGTCGGGCGGGCCCGACATCGTCGAGCCGGGGCGGGCGCTGGGAGATGAAAATATCGTGGGAGCCGGTATGGAGCCCACGCCCAAGGTGATGTCGGCGGTCGAGCCCGCCGCCGAGGATCGGGTGCAGAACGAGGCCGCGACGAGGCGCGCGCCCGAATCGCGCAGGACCGACTCCCCCGGTCGATCGCGCGTGGATCCGGCGGTCGAGCCGCCCCTGGGCCTGGATCCGGAAAACGTTACAGTGTCGGCGTACAAGCTGCCGCCCCTTTCGCTGCTGGACGCTCCCGAGGTGGTGCGCGGAGGCGTTGGAGAAGAAGAGGTCATGGAATCCTCGAGGACGCTGCAGGAGGCGCTCTCGCATTTCGGCGTGAAAGGGAGGGTCTCGGAAGTCCACCCGGGTCCGGTCATTACGCGGTATGACTTCGCGCCGGCCGCGGGCGTCAGGGTCAGCCAAATAATAAGCCGGCAGGACGATATCGCCCTTGCCCTTAGATGTCAGAACATCAGGATAGTGGCGCCCATTCCGGGCAAGGCCGCGGTCGGCATAGAGGTCCCGAACAAGTCGCCGCAGGTTGTCTATCTCAAAGAACTCCTCGGCGGGAGCGGTTTCAGGGACGCGGCGGCCAAGCTTCTGATCGCCTTGGGAAAGACCGTTTCGGGGGACCCTCATTACGCCGACCTGGGGACTATGCCCCACCTTCTGATAGCCGGAGCGACGGGGTCGGGAAAGAGCGTCTGCGTGAACTCGGTCATAACGAGCCTGTTGTACAGGCTGACCGCCGATGATTTGAAGTTGCTCCTGATAGATCCGAAACGCCTTGAGCTCAGCGGGTACAATGGGATTCCGCACCTTCTGCTTCCGGTGGTGACCGATCACAAGAGGGCCGCCAAGGCTCTGCGTTGGGTCGTAATGGAAATGGACCGGCGCTACAAGCAACTGGCCTCGGTCGGCGTTCGAGACATCGGCTCTTACAACCAGAAGGTGGCCGTCGCGGCTCCCGAGTCGGGGTTGCGGAAGCTCCCCTTCCTGGTAATAGTCGTGGATGAGCTCGCCGACTTGATGGTAGCCCTGCCGGCGGAGATCGAGGAGCCGGTCACCAGGCTTGCCCAGATGGCCAGGGCGGTCGGCATACATCTTATTCTCGCCACCCAGCGGCCGTCCGTGGACGTGATCACGGGCCTGATCAAGGCGAACTTCCCTTCCAGGGTCGCGTTCCAGGTGGCGGCAAAGGTCGATTCTAGGACGATCCTG
This sequence comes from uncultured bacterium, assembly GCA_964531335.1. Lineage (GTDB taxonomy): Bacteria > Eisenbacteria > RBG-16-71-46 > CAZHEV01 > CAZHEV01 > CAZHEV01. The sequence continues at coordinate 98,082 of CAZHEV010000007.1, forward strand.
GACACGAACGGCGCCGAGTGCCTGCTTGGACGGGGGGACATGCTGTTTCTGCCCGGGAGCACGCCCCAGCCGGTCAGGATCCACGGCGCCTTTGTCTCGGGAGAGGAGACAGCTCGGGTTACCGAATTCCTCAAGAATCAGGTATCATCGGAGGAGGGCGACGTTCCCGAAGTGGAGGTGGCGGAGGATCAATGGGACGACGCCGCCGGTGACGAGGAGATTTTCAAGGAGGCGGCGAAGCTCGTGGTTATGCACCAGCAGGGCTCTACCTCGCTGTTGCAGCGCAGGCTGCGGATAGGCTACTCGAGGGCCGCCAGAATAGTGGACATGCTCGAGCAGCGGGGCATCGTGGGCCCGTACAACGGCAGCAAGGCCAGGGAGGTTCTGGTAGATGAGTCGTATCTTGAGGAGCACAGCCTTTTGTAATAGATATCTTCTGGGCGCCGCGATGGCGGTAGTACTGGCCGCGGCGGCCTGCGCGTGCTCATCGGCGGGGCAGTCCGGGTTCGATCCGTCGGCGGACGAAGTCGCGGCGGCCGAGCCGGCGGGAGCGGACAAGAAGTCCGAGAACAGGAGCGGCTGCGCGAGCGGCTGTATGGGGTGCGCGGCGACCTGCGCCGCGAAGCAGTCCTTCTCTCTCGACGACATCGTAAAGATGCTGCGCAGGTCCTATTCCGACCTCGAGGGACTGTCGATGTCTTTCCAGCAGGTGAACTCGTGGAAGGACATGCCCGATGCGGGAGAGATCTCGAAGGGGGTGCTCTGGGCCGCCGGAGGGAGGCGCCTTCGTCTGGAGTACAGCGAGCCTCCGGGACATCTCCTTGTGAGCGACGGGGAACGAATCTGGGTCTACGTCCCGGAGAACAAGCAGGCGGTCGTGGACACGGTGGGGGCCGGCGAGGGAGCCGCTCTGGCCGAGACCGTCCTGAGCTTCCTTGACAGCGGTCGGCTGAGCCTGGCCGAATCCGAGAAGGCTCAAGGCACGGAGTGTTACGTCTTGCTCGTACGAGACGTGCTCGAGCCGCCCGGACTCGAGACGGTCAAGATTTGGGTCGATCCCGGGCAGTGGCTCGCAAGAGGGATCGAGCTGACGGACGTCAACGGAAACGTCACCACCTTCGTGTTTTCCGACGTGAAGAGACTCAAGAAGGTGGATGAGGACAGATTTACCTTCGAGGCGCCTCCCGGGGTCGAGGTGGTCGAAAGTCCGTTGAGCACTGGCGATTCCATATGATGAGACAGGGGCCCGGCCCGAGGACCCGAGCTCCCGATGGCTCTCGCGAACAGCCGACGCTGGCGTTGGTGAGCCTGGGTTGTCCCAAGAACCTCGTTGACTCGGAAGGCATGGCCGAGATCCTCTCGGGCATGGGCTTCAGACCCGCCGGCGGCCTCCGGGGCGCCGACGTGGTCCTCATAAACACGTGCACTTTCATAAAGGACGCCGCCGAAGAGTCCCTGGAGGCGATCTCCGAGGCCCTCGAGCTCAAGAGGGACGGAGCCGTAGGGGTGGTCGTAGTCGCGGGATGTCTGGTCCAACGCATGGGCCGTCGGCTGATGGCGCGTTTCCCCGACCTGGATGGCGCGCTGGGGACAGGGTCCTGGCCGCAGGTGGGCCGGGTATGCCGTGAGGCGCTGGAGGGGACCGAGAGAAGCCTGAGGCTGGACCCGCCAGGACGGACCGTGTTGCTACCAGGAAGGACGAAGTCCTCCCACGGACATTTTGCATATCTCAAGATTACCGAAGGATGTCACAGGAGATGCTCTTACTGCATTATCCCGTCCGTCAGGGGGCCGCTCCTCAGCGCGCCCCCTGACGCTCTGCTTCGAGAGGCCGGGGCGCTCGTGCGGTCCGGAGTCGTCGAGCTGATACTGGTCGGCGAGGACACAGGCGCCTACGGGGCCGACGTGGACGGCCGATGGAGCCTGACCGGCCTGCTGTCGGAGCTCAATAGTCTGCCGGGCCTCGGGTGGATAAGACTGATGTACGTCCATCCGTGCTCGGTGAACGATCGCCTGATCGCGACGATTGAGGAATGCGACAAGGTCTGTGCATACATGGACGTTCCCATCCAACACGCGTCGGACCGGGTTCTATCCGCCATGAACAGGCCCACTTCAAAGAAGAACATTGAGAGAGTCCTGCGGTCCTTGAAGGACTCACCCAAGGATTTCGCGTTGCGCACCACGGTGATGGTCGGGTTCCCCGGCGAGACCCAATCCGACTTCGAGGAGCTGAAGGCGTTCGTAAGTGAGTGGGAGTTTGACCACCTAGGGGCGTTCTGTTATTCTCCCGAAGGCGGTACTAAGGCGGCGAGTTATCCCGCACAAGTCGATGACGCGGTGACGGCGAACAGGCGATCCGAGATTATGGAAGCGCAGGCTAAGATCTCCCTCAAGAAGAACAGGGCGGTGATCGGGTCCGCGGCCGAAGTGCTCGTGGATGAGATCTCGGGCGACGGAGGATTGCCGTCGCGCACGAGGAGACAGGCCCCCGGCGTCGACGGGATTACGCTGGTGTCCGGCGCGGCCGCCGGGCCGGGCGAGCTCCTTACCGTCAGCATCCTCGATGCTGATGAGTACGACCTGTATGCCGCGCCGGCGGCCGGGAGGCGCAGTTGACAAGACTGGCTACAACGGCGTTCGTGCTCTTCTTGGCCCAGGCGTGTTGCGCCTTCGCGGAGAGCTCGAAGGATGAGCGCCCCGCTTCGTTTGCCACGAACCTCGAGTTGCTCGAAGAGCTGGCGCGGGAGATCATAGACTCATCGGTGGACGAAATTCCCGTGCGCGACGGGGAGGCGGTCCTGCTCAAGAGCGCGGAGGGCCACGAGATCGCGTGGGTGGTGGAGAACTACCTGGCGGGTCGGCTGTGGGCGCTGGGAGCTTCCGTGTACGTGGATATGACCGAGCAGCTTGACGGTTCCGCGGCTGAAGACCGCTTTTCAGCCGCGCGTCGAGAGGGCCCGAAAAGACAACGTCCCGGGGCGCCGGAGGCCATGGAGATCCCAGGGAGAGGGTGGGCCGACTCGGCCGCCGTTGAAGAGGCGGACGAGCGTCGAGCCGAGCCGGATACTTCGAGCGCGGAGAGTCCGCCTCCCGGGGAGGGCTCTTCCGTATCGCGGCCGGAAGGTGGCGTCGCCGCCGGCTCGGAGCCGGACGGTCCCGCGCGGGAGACGACTCTATTCCGAGAAGCCCCGGTCCCTGACAAGGTGCTTGTGTTTTGCGTCTCGGAGCTCGAGGTCGCATACCCCCGGCGTTGGCGCAAGAGTCTCTTCGGCTCGACCATGGTCGAACGATGGGCCAGAGCAACCATATCTTTCAGGCTTCTCGACGGCGCCGACGGACGCGTGTTGTGGACGGACTCAGGGCGCCGGGAGACTAGGAACATCGTACCCGAGCGGCTGCTGGCCGAGCTGGAGGATCTGCCCGGAGACAAAGAGACGGAGACTTCCAGCGGCGGGATAGGCCGGATCGTGGAGCCCGTCGTGGTTTCGGGCATCGTCGTCGGCCTGGTGCTGCTCTTCTACTCCAGCAGGACTTGAGACGGCCGGGCGTGCCCGGCTAACTGGGAGGGGCGGTCGCGCGTGAGATTCTGGCGAGGAATGACCGCTGGCTGGTCTGCCGCATGCTGCATGGCCGCGCTCGGCTGCCTGCTCTGTGGCGGCTGCGGGCCGGCCTACATGGGTCCGGCCGGCGATACTCCGCAGGGCCGCCTGGAGCACGCGCGCTTCCTCCTCGAGAACAACCGCTACTATGACGCAAGCGCGGAGCTGGAGGCGTTTATTTCCGAGAACCCCGGCACCGGGCTCCTGGACACGGCGCTCTTTTATCTGGGAGAGGCGTACCTGGGCCGGGAGGAATACGCGATGGCGGCGGCGGAGTTCGAGAGGCTTCTCAGGGAGTTCCCGGGAAGCGGCCACGCCCCGGCGGTGCGTTACAAGCTGGGAGTTGCCTATTACGAGCAGTCCTTGCCCGCCGAGCTGGATCAAACGATGACAGAGAGGGGCTTGGAGCAGTTCCGGCTCTTCATGAAGTTGCACCCGCAGAGCGAGAACGTGCCGGACGCCCGGGTCAGGGTTGAAGAGCTCCGCGGGAAGCTGGCGAAGAAGAGATATCTCAACGGCCGGCTCTACGTGAAACTGAATCAACCCGAGGCCGCCCGTTTCTACTTCGGGAAGCTTCTCGAGAGCTATCCCGACACCTCGTGGGCGCCCAAGGCCATGCTCGGAATGGCGCAGGCCTACGAGCTGGAGGACAACGAGGCGGCGGCCGTCGAGCAGTACAAGAGCCTCCTCAGGAGCTATCCCGGAACGCAGGAGGCCGCCAGGGCAGAGGTCAAGCTCGTAGAGCTCGGCGCGGGCGACGTGGGTGGGGAAGCCGCTTCGAGCGGAGAGCGGGATGGAGGGTCTTCGAACGAGGAAGAGCCCTAGGTCCTCGGACCGGTCTTCCGGAGGTCGCACCAATTGAAGTCGAAAATAGGGCTGCTGGGCGGCACTTTCGACCCGATACACGTAGCCCACATTCTCATGGGGGAGCAGGCCGCGGATGAGCTTGGCCTCGGCAAGGTCATCTACATGCCCGCGGGGGCGCCCCCTCATAAGAGCGACGACGTGGTCGCATCCGCGGCGCACAGGCTGGCCATGGTGAAGCTCGCGCTGGACGATTGCCCCAGGCTCGAGGTCTCGGAGTTGGAGCTGGCCCGGGAGGCGCCCTCGTACACCATAGACACAGTGCGGACCCTTCTGGCGGAGCTCGGGTCCGAGACGGTCCTGCACCTCATAATCGGGTCCGACAGCCTTCTCGAGCTGCATACCTGGAAGGACTACGAGGATCTGCTCCGGCTGGTGAGACTCGCCGTCTACCCGAGACCCGGGGCCGTCGCGGCGGAGCGGGGCCCTTTCGAGGAGGCCAAAGTGGACGTTCTGAGCGCGGGGGCCGCCGAGTTCAACGTGAGCTCCACGGCGATCAGGGAGAGAGTACGGTCCGGGCGCAGCATTAAGTACCTGGTGCCGCCCGTTGTGGAAAACTACATAAGAGAGAACGGGCTCTACGGCGGGGCGTGATTGAGGAGGGCGTGATGCGCACCGAGACATTGCTTCTCCTAGACGGCCCGAGCTTGGCCTACAGATCATACTTCGCGTTCGCCCGCAACCCCCTCGAGAGCTCCACCGGCGAGTTGACCAGTGTTCCCTTCGGCTTTGCCGTGGCCCTGGCGAAGCTGGCCCAGCGGGAGAAGCCCGACTACTGGGCGGTGGCATTCGACATGCCGGTCCCCACCTTCAGGCATAAGGAATTCTCCGCGTACAAGGCTAACCGGCCGGGTATGCCGGACGAGATGGCCGGCCAGCTCGGCCGTGTGTCCGAGCTGCTGGACGCGCTGAGGATTCCGCGATTGGAGATGGAGGGCTACGAGGCGGACGACATAATCGGCACACTCGCCGTGAAGGCCGGCGACCGTGGGATGAAGGTCTTGGTCGTAACGGAAGACAAGGACCTCTGCCAGTTGGTCGACGAACGGATTCATATAGTCACGCTGCCGAAAGGGGGCCGTCCAGGGAAGAGACTGGACCCCGGGGGCGTGGAGGAGAAGCTGGGAGTTCCTCCGGAAAAAGTCGTGGACCTACTCGCCCTGGTCGGTGATTCCTCGGACAACGTTCCCGGGGTGCCGGGTGTGGGACCGAAGACAGCAAGAAAGCTGCTGGAGAAGTTCTCCAGCCTGGATGAGCTTTACGAGAAGGTGGAACGCGTGGAACCCGCCCATGTCAGGCAAAAGCTCGAGAACAACAAGGAGTCCGCTTATATGAGCAGGCGGCTGGTGTCCCTGGAGCTCGAGGTCCCCGTGGGCGTCGAGCTCGAAGGGCTGCGCCGGTCAGAGCCTGATCGAGAGAAGCTGATGCGGCTGCTCGGAGAGCTCGAGATCGCGCGCGTGGGCGAGAGCCTGATGGCCGACTGGAGGGGCGCCGATCAAGGCGGTGGGGAAAGGGTCGACCGGGAGGGGGCTCGCTCTTCCGAGCCGCGAGGCACGGAAGAGCGGGGAGGGCGATCGGACCGTCTCGAGGGAATCTGCTCCTATCTTCGAGAGGCGCCGGAGGAAGGGGTTTGGGCCTTCGCGCTCGGCCCGGACTCGAGGGGCAGCATGGAGCTGGCGCTTTTCGGGGCGCCGGGTGGCCATCTGAGGATAGCCGTCTGCGGAGATGAGAAGGAGGCGGTGAGGGATTTTCTGGAGAGCGCCGCTTACAGGAAAGTGACCCATGATCTCAAGTCTGAAGCGCACGCGGTGGGCGCCGCCGGAATGCGGCTGGAAGGAGTGGTGGGCGACGTGATGCTGGCCTCCTATCTCCTGAACCCGGAGGAGGGACACGACCTGGCCGGCATGGCGGGGCGGTACCTGGGAACCGTTGCCCCCGCGGGCGATGGGGTGACTGCGGCGGACGTTCTCCAATGGAAAGCGCGCACGGCATACGACCTGGAGGCGCTTCTGTCGCCCCGCGTCGCGGCCGCGGGAGTCGACGTGCTCCTGAGGGACATAGAGGTCCCCCTTGCACTTGCTCTCATGGAGATGGAGCGCGACGGGGTGGCGATCGACCTCGAGGCGCTCGAGCGGTTGTCGAAGAAGCTCGACGGACTGCTGAGACGCAGCGAAGAGGACATATACTGTCTCGCCGGTATGATCTTCAACATAAACTCCCCTACGCAGCTGTCGGACGTGTTGTTCCTGCACCTTGGTCTTCCGCCGAAGCGAAAGACCAAGACGGGCTACTCCACGGACAGCTCCGTGCTGGAGGAGCTCGCGGCGGATCACGAGATGCCCCGAGCGATACTGAATCACAGGCAGCTCGCGAAGCTCAAGTCCACCTACGCGGACGCCCTTCCGCGGCTTATCGATCCAGCCACCGGAAGGATACACGCGACCTTCCACCAAACGGTGACCGCCACGGGCCGGCTGTCCAGCAGCAATCCCAACTTGCAGAACATACCCATAAGGTCGGAGCTGGGCAAAGAGATAAGAAAGGCCTTCGTGCCGGGATCCGAAGGATGGTCCCTGCTCGCTGCGGACTACTCGCAGATAGAGCTGAGGATCATGGCGCACCTGGCGGGCGATGCCGCCTTGAAGGAATCCTTCATGAAGGGAGAGGACCCTCACGCAGCCACCGCGGCGGCCATCTTCGGACTCCCGGCCGCGGAGGTGGACGAGGAGCTTAGATCCAGGGCGAAGACGGTAAACTACGGGGTGATGTACGGGATGGGGCCGCGTGGTCTGGCCGCGAGACTCGGCATTTCCAAGAAAGAGGCGGAGAAGTTCATCGAGGAGTACTTCGCCAAGATGCCCGCCGTGAAAGGCTTCCTCTCGTCTCTGGTGGACAGGGCCCGTGATGAGGGGTTCGCGACCACGATAATGAACAGGCGAAGGCCCTTGCCGGCGATTCACAGCTCGGACAGGAGGGCCCGGGCGTATGCGGAGAGGATGGCGGTCAACACGCCTATACAAGGGTCGGCCGCCGACATGATCAAGAAGGCGATGGTGGAGGTCAAGCGCGGAATGTCGGCGGCGGGCATGAAGGCCAAGCTGATATTGCAGGTTCACGACGAGCTGGTGTTCGAATGCCCCGATAACGAGATCGAGTCCTTGAAAGCGCTCGTGGTCGAGTGCATGGAGTCGGCCGCCGAGTTGACCGTGCCGCTCGAGGTCGCGGTGGGCGTGGGGGCAAACTGGTGGGAGACGCACAGATGAGCGGTGCCGGGGGGGGCTTTCTGACGGTCGGGGTTACCGGAGGGCTCGCGTCGGGAAAGAGCTCGTTGTGCGACTTGCTGGCCGGACTGGGGGCACTGGTGATAGACGCGGACTCCGTGAGCAGGGAGGTGACGCGCCCCGGAGCGCCCACGCTGAAGAAGCTGGCCGAGAGATTCGGAACGGGGATACTTCGTCCCTCGGGCGAGCTCGACAGAAAGGCGCTGGGCGAGGTCGCCTTCTCGACTGCGGAGAATACGAGAGACCTGAACAGATTGACCCACCCCGCCATAATGGCGGCCATAAGAGACAAGCTTGAAGCCCTGGCGAGGTCGGGATATGATGGAGTGGTGGTGGTCGAGGCGGCTTTGATCATGGAGGAGCCGACGTCCAGGAAAACCTTCGATGTCATAGTCGCCGTGCTTTGCGGCGAAGCGACCAGGCGCAGGAGACTGGAAAGCCTCGCTCCGGAAGATTTCGAGGCGCTGATGAAGAGGGCGCGCGGCCAGCTTCCGGACGAGCGCAAGGCGGAAGGGGCGGACTACGTCGTGAAAAACGACGGAAGCCTCGCGGAGCTCCGGTCGAAGGCTCGGAGACTGTGGCGGATGCTGATGGAGCGAAAAGACGCCGGGGAAACCGTCGGGCGTGCCGGAGCAATTGAATTATGACTGAAGAGCTGGTCAAGAGAGTGAATGAGTGCAAGCGGCTCCTCGAAGAGCTGCGGAGGTATCTTTGACGTAGATACGTTGAAGAAGAAGGTGTCCGATCTCGAGGGGATCATGGGCGATCCCGACTTCTGGAAGAACCCCTCGCAGGCCAAGGGCGTCGTCTCGGAGCTGAAGTCCGCGCGGGCATCCGTCGAGAGGTGGCAGGAGCTATGGGATGAATGCAACGACTTGGCGGCGTTGACGGAGATAGCGCAGGGTGAGGACGATCCGGCGACCTGGAAAGAGATCGAGTCCGATCTTTCGAGGCTCGAGAGGGACATAGGCGGCCTTGAGGTCGAGAGCCTGCTCGCGGGCGAGAACGACGCGCTCGGGGCGCTCTTGAGCATCCATCCGGGGGCCGGCGGGACGGAGAGCCAGGATTGGGCTCAAATACTCATGCGCATGTACCTTCGTTGGATCGACCGGAGGGGCTTCAAAGCCTCCGTCCTCGACGTTCAGCCGGGAGACGAGGCCGGGATCAAGGACGCGACCATAGAGGTGAGGGGAGAGAACGCCTACGGCTATCTGAAGTCCGAAAGCGGCGTGCATAGGTTGGTCAGGATCTCGCCGTTCGACGCCAGCCACAGGCGCCATACCTCTTTCGCATCGATTTTCATATACCCGCTGGTGGAGGAGACAGTGGAGGTCGTCGTCAGGGACGAGGACCTCCGCGTGGACACCTTCAGATCGAGTGGGGCGGGAGGGCAGCACGTCAACAAGACCGATTCCGCCGTCAGGATCACTCATATGCCGAGCGGCATAGTGGTCCAGTCCCAGGCCGAGCGGTCCCAGCATAGAAACAGGGACAACGCCATGAAGATATTGCGCAGCAGGCTCTATCATTACCACCGGGAGAAGGAGCGGGAGAAGATGAGCCGGCTCGAGGACTCCAAGAAGGACATAGCCTGGGGCAGCCAGATCCGCTCATACGTTTTTCACCCTTACACCATGGTCAAGGATCACAGGACGAACGTGGAGACAAGTGATGTCCAGAGAGTGATGGACGGCGACCTGGACATGTTCATAGACGCGTATCTCAGGATGAGAGATTCCGCGGGATAGGATTCGTCCACAAGTGGGCTCCGGGGTCAAAACGCGACGCGTCGGGCCCGCCCGTCCGGTCGAGGCCCCGGTTCAAGACGTCGATTCCGGATGCCGGGCGGTCGAGGGGTCCCAAGCGGCTCAAGGGCGGGTTTTTGTAGTTGACAGTAGGTAATCGCGTCGATAGAATTCAACGACTTGTCGCAGTACGTCCTCGTGTCGCTCATCACGAACGCCCGGGCCGTGCTCGGTTCTCAGGTTAAGTTGAGGTCGGAGAAAGGAGTATCCAGGAGGATGCGTTGGGGTAACAAGCGGCTGGTTTGGGTGGGTGTGGCGGCGATATTCCTGGTGACAACCTGGTTGTCCGGAGGTGAAGCGCAGCTACTCGACGAACAAATTGACATGGCCGACGCCGAGCGCATTCGCTTTAATCCGAGCCCCCGCCTCGGAGGAATGGGACTTCTGGGCATAACGGTCGAGGACGAGAACAACGAAATAAACCTTTTCGACTATATCGGAAGCCCGGCCGGTCTGCTGGCCGACCGCGATTCGACAACCGTGGACTTCCAGTACGACTTCGGGACCAGCCAGACCGATTGGCACGGCGTGGACCCGTTCGCCTACCCTCCGAACCAGGAGCTGTGGCCCAACTTCCTCGAGTTCGGACGTGCCGACCTCGAGACGGAGTACAGCTTTCAGAGATTAAGAGTGCTTTCGGCTTACAGAAGCCGGGAGAACTTCTCGATAGGCGGCCGCCTCGACTACAATCGCAGCGGCTACTCCGAGGAGGTGCGGAAGTTCGACGTCACATACATAACCGCCAGGGGAGAAGAAGACGAGGCGGTTGCGGATACGCTATTTCTCGATGAGATGACCAGGGAGGTCGTGGATGACATCCAGAGCTGGGTCTTCGACCTCCTGGTGGACAAGCAGATCAACCCAAAGCTCAACGTGGCCGGCCACGCGATGTTCTCCTTCGAGCATTTCCAGCCACAGATATTCCACAGCCCGGACTCGGTCACTATAGATATGACGCGGCCCGTTACGGCGGTGGACACGACCATCGACCCGAGCGGGGCAAGTCGCCTTCCATGGCCCATCCCAAACCCCGAGTCCGAGGCCAAGGGGGTCGGTGGGGGGCTGGCTTTCTCCTACGATCTCAACCGGTACGTGACACTCGGCGCGTCGGGGGATATATTCGCGACCTACGAGAACATAGAGACTATCTGGCCCATCTTCCGCCAAGTCCTCGAGCGGGACATGTTCATGCAGACGGGCAAGGTGCACGGTCTCTTCAGGCTCGGGGAGGCTCTGGAGGGCGCGGTGAAGCATGAATCCAGGAAGATTAGCGGCGACGGCGCTTACTCCTGGAGCTTCGGATGCCCCCTGCAGGGAGGGGGGTTCGATTTCATAACGAGCCAGGGCAAGACGGCCGACCACGACGGGTGGGAGGAGAGGACGGGTGCCAGGTGGTTGATTCGCGTGCCTGAGACGTCTATAAGGTTGGCGGTCCAATACGAGAGCGGAAGGGGAGAGACTACGGTCGAGCCGGACAGCGCCTACAGCGCCGACGTCTTCCTGGCGCCGGAGGGCTGCGGGGGCGAGTCGGTTGCAGGCCTGGTTCCGGTTATCGACGGCGTTACCCAGGAGGTCGATTTCGAGGACAAGGACTTCACTTCGGGCGCCGCGCTGACTCTGTGGTTCGGCGTTAGGCCTCTAACGGTGGGGGCGGAGTACCGGAACCGGAAGGTGGATTATGAGCAGATGGGGGGTAACAGCGGACACAGGGACCTCTCCGTCATAAGGCTCGGAGCCGAGTTCGGTGTTACCAGGCGCATTACGGTTCGGGCGGGCGGAGTCTGGGGTGAAGAGCGATTCGCGCCGATCGACGAGGTTTGGGACGAGAGCACCTTCACCTTGGGCGGCAGCTACGTCCTGGTCCCGGGCTTGAGGCACATCGAGGCGGCATACATGTTCAAGAGCCGGGAGCCCGATTTCGACGATGTTTTCCGCCGGGAAACGAACGACCATCGACTTACGTTCTATACGAGGATCTTCTTCTGAGACACGAGGTCTCCCGCCCTCCGAGGCGGGTGGGCTGTGCCGGCGGCAAGGGGCACTTTCCCCAGTTTGGCCGGGGGTTGGGTGGGGTCCCGTCGGGAGGGGCGTCTGCGCGGTCGGCGGCACGATCTTATGGTGTTAATGAATAATGCCTTAGCTTGCTCCCGCAAGAAGGGAGCCGTATGCCAAAAAGAATTTGACAGTTCTGGTGGGGTTTGCTATGTTGATATGGGAGCCTAACATAGACCGCCTCTGGACTATGTCGCGCATCAGAATCTGTCCTACGGAAAGGAGCGAGTGCAGATGAACGCCTCCGCAGGAAGATGCGTAGTGGCTTCCTTTGTCGTATTGACCCTCCTTATTGCCCTTCCCGTTCCATCCCTCGCGCAGGGCACCGGTAATATTACTGGGAGTGTGGTTGATCAAGAGACAGGGGAGCCTCTGCCATTTGCCAACGTCGTTGTCCTCGGTACCAGATACGGTGCAATGTCGCTTCAGAGCGGCAACTTCACAATCCAAAGACTGCCTGTCGGAACCTACAACGTAATGGCCACATACATCGGCTTTGAGCCCAGGACCGTGGTCGGGGTTCAGGTCGACAAGGATAGGACCGCGGTTGTGAACTTTGCCCTGAAGAGGGTCATAGCCGGCCAGGCGGACACGATATATGTCGTCGGTGAGCAGGACGTGATCGATCTGAAACGGTCGGACACCAGGCAAGAGGTTGATACCGACGACGTCATCAAGAGCCTTCCTGTGGACAACATCATCGAGGCCGTCGGGTTGCAGGCCGGAATGGTGTCAAGGGCCGGAGAGCTTCATCTCCGGGGCGGCCGATCGGGCGAGACCAAGTTCCTCATAGACGGAATCGAGATCGAGGATCCTCTGTTCGGCGGAACGACTTCTTTCGCCGACCTCGCAATTTCCGACACCGAGCTGCTCTCGGGAGGCTTCGACGCGGAGTTCGGAAACGCCCAATCCGGCATCGTGAATATGACCACGAAGGAGGGCGGCGACAAGTTCAGCGGAGACATAAGGTTTCACACCGACGATTACGGGGACGAGTTCAAGACCTACAACAACTACGATCAGCTCCAGATAGGCTTTGGTGGTCCCACACCGGTCAAGGACCTCACGTACTACTTCAACTTCCAGGGCACTTATCAGGACACCTACCTGAAAACGGCCGAGAGACGTTCGCGGGCGAAGTTCCTCGATCTCATCTCTCTGGGAGACCGGCAACGCAACGAGCTCAACTTCCAGCTGAAGTTGGCGTACCGGCTCTCGGCGGACCAGAAGATGACGTTCGAGACGCTCAATACCTACAGCAGGTACGACACCTACTTCCACATGTGGAGCCGCGAGGGATACGTTAGGAGGAACCGGGTCGAGAGCTACGACGCGGACGGCGAGCTGGAAGAGACGAGATTCTTCTACGGCCGCTGGAACAACTTCCCCGAGGATCCGGTGACTGTCAGGCAGGATTTTGCGGACGGGTCTTACCAGCTCAGCCATTTCTGGGACGAGTACTACAACGGGCCGGAGCATTTCCCGAACAACAGGCGGGAGTACTCGCAGTACAAGGTCACCTGGACGCATACTCTGGGTGCGAAGACTTTCTACGACGTGCGTGCCAGCCGGCAGGCCTTCAAGAACGAGAGCAAGGTCAAGGGCCAGGAGCCGTGGGAGTATGAGGTCGAGTACCCCGACTATTGGAGGGGTAACTTCGACGAGGGACGGTTCTTCGTCACCCACGGCGATTATCCGAGCTGGGAGGAGCGTGACAGCTCCATCTGGAACCTGAAGGCGGATCTGACGAGCCAGATACTGGCGGGGCACACCTTCAAGACGGGCTTTGAGACCAAGTACAACGATCTCGCGAACCTGTCCATTGACTTCCCGCTGGCGATGCGGGATCCCGGCCCCGGCGCCTTCCGCAGCGATTACAGGAACTACAATCCCGAGGGCGCCTTCTACGTCCAGGACAAGTGGGAGCACGAGGGAATGGTGTTGAACCTGGGCGTGCGCTATGACATCTTCACACCGGGTCAACAGATCGATTCCCAGGAACTGACTTCGCGCTACAAGGATGAGTTCAGTCCGAGGTTGGGCGTCGCATATCCCATTTCAGAGCGCGACGTCATGAGCTTCCACTACGGCAGGTTCTTCCAGATACCCGCGCGCAGATTCGTGTTCGAGAACAGGGGCCGGCAGGATCCGGTGGCCGTTCGCGGCAACCCGGACCTCGAGCCCGAGACCAACGTTTCATATCAGATGGGCGTACAGCACCAGTTCACCCGTAACGTCTATATGACCTTCGCCGTTTGGTTCAAGGACATCTTCGGGCTCATCTCGGTACGCCCCGAGCCGGACCCGGAGACGAACCTGACGATCAACAGGTACGTGAACAGCGATTACGCGTCGGCCCGAGGCGTCGACGTGAAGTTTTCGAAGAGGTTCGCGGATCACTGGTCGGCGGAGATAAACTACAGCTACCAGCTGGCGACCGGCATCGCCAGCGATCCCGAGCAGGGACAGCAGTACGAGGCGGACTTCCTGTACTTCCCCATAGCCGAGCAGCCCTTGAACTGGGATCAGAGGCACACCTTCAACACGCAGCTGCGGCTGCGCGAGCCGGGCAACTGGGGCGTGTCTCTGCTTTGGATATATGGATCGGGATATCCGTACACGCCGGTCTACCCTGATCAGAAGCGAGTGGACCCGGAGGACGTCAACTCCGAGCGGCTGCCCAGCACCAGCGACTTGCGGCTGCAGGCCGACAAGTACTTCAAGATTTGGGGACAGAACGTGACGCTCTTCGTGGAGGGCAGGAACCTGCTGGACGCGAAGAACATCAGCCTGCTGGAGCCGAGCAACTATCCCAACCCCTTCATCGACAACCAGCCTTACACGTTGTACTACACGGCGACCGGTATCGCCGGCGGTGCCTATAGAGATGATCTTGACGGCGACGGATTGGATGAGTTCGTTCCCGTGAACGACCCGCGGGTGTTCCAGGAGGGACGCCTAATAAGGGTCGGCCTTGGAATAACGTTCTAATCCGGTTACCTGCCGAGACGGGAGAGGTGAGACAATGAGAAGCAGACTTCCGAGGGTTGTTTTGTGCAGTGCTCTTGTTTGGGTGGCCACGCTCGCACTGTGCGGACACGCGGGCGGCAGAGGCACGTGGGAAGGCTTTGAAGACCCCCGCTCGGGAATCAAGGACCCCTTCAGGGGCGTCTATGAGGTCAGGGGCGAGGGGTTCGTGCACAACGTGGGCAACCTGTGGGTAAACGTGACCAACCTCGGTGTGATAGGGAATCCGTGGAAGTCCCTCTCGACAGACCCTTCGGGACAGTTCCCCCCCGGATCAGGCGTTGAGTATCTCTACGCGTCGGGAATCTGGGTGGGCGCCAGGATCGGGGACGATCCGAACCCCTACGTGTCCACCGCCCTTTACCAGACCGAGTTCCGCCCGTCCACGCTTCCCATCGACACGATCTACGAGTCCTACGAGGGCTTTCCCGGAGGCACCCGGTTCTTCAACGACGATGGAGACGAGGATTTCCTGAACAGGGAACTCGTGGACGAGGAGATACACGATGGAAAGGACAACGATGGCGACGGCCTCATAGATGAGGACTTCGCCGCGATCTCCCAGCAGATGTTCACCTGCGTGTACAGGGACGACAGCCAGGAGGCGCTCAACACTTTCGCGGAGCATGTGCCCATGGGGCTCGAAGTCACGCAGAAGAGCTTCGCCTGGGGGATCCCCGGAAGCGACAACTTCGTGGGCTTCGAGTTCACGATAACGAACGACGGCCGGCAGAACCTCCGGGACCTCTATCTTGGGTTTCTGTGCGATGGAGACGCCGGCCCCGAGAGCGAGGAGAACTACTGGCAGGACGACAGGGCCGGCCTGGTTGAGATCGACACAACCGTGGCCGGCGCCGGCGCTTGCTCGGAGAGACTCAGGTTGATGGTGGGGGAGACCCACGACGCGGACGGGGACGGCGGAAGGACCGAGGGCTGGTTCGGGGTAATGTTCCTGGGCCACACCACCGACCCCAATGGAGAGCTCGCGCCTCCCACGGTCGGATTCTCCTCCTTTAGATTCGTCTCCGGCGGCGCCGCGTACGAGAAGTGCGGCGACCCCGGCAACGACTTCCAGCGGTACGACCTTCTCAGCAGCAACCAGATCGGCTGCCGTCCGGGACAGTTCTCGGCCACTGAAGACGCCGACTACAGGATCTTTTTCGGCACGGGTCCGTTCTCGAAGCTCGAGAAGGGCGCGTCGCTGACGCTGCAGGTGGCGTTCGTGGTCGGCAACGGGAAACAGGGAATGATTGAGAACGCGGTGGCCGCGCAGAGGATCTACAACGGAGCTTTCGAAGACCTGGACGACGACCCCGATACGGGCGTCAACGGAAAAGAGACCTGTCTTACCGCCGATCCGGGCGAGGAGTGGGTCTTCGACTACGTTTCTCACTGCGGCCTGCCGGACACATTGCGCGAGCTTCCTGAGTACAGGCCCATCGCCATAACCGAGCCCACCTGCGACACGCCGCAGGGCATGAAGCAGTACGTGGACTTCGACTGCGATCCTTGCACGGGGATAGACGGCAGGGAGACGGCGGTCAGATGGAGGGGCGCCTCCACTCCGCCGTGCCCGCAGGTGGCGGTGCAGTTTCCGAGAGACGAGGAGTTCCCTTGCAATGTCCTAAAGGAAGACGACGACGGGAACTTGGTCAAGGATCCTATCCGAGGTCCCCTGGTGAGGCTTCAACCGCGGGACGGCTCCGTGGTCGTACAGTGGAACAACGCGGCCGAGTTGGTGCCCGACCCGCTCAGCAAGAAATTCGACTTCGCCGGATACAGGATCTGGAAGGCCGAGCAGTGGGAGAGACCGGAGGGGAGCACGGGTCCCACGCCGGAGCTTTGGAGCCTGCTGGCCGAGTACAGATTGCCGAAACACATCGATTCCGCGACCAAACACAAGGACCTGACGCAGATAAGAAATCTTAACGTGTCGCCTTGCGACACGGTTGACGCCGAGCGCGGGCTGATCCAGTATCCCGTCGGGTACTACCAGCACAGGGACGACAGGGTCCTGAACGGCTTTATCTACTTCTATGCGGTGACGGCCTTCGACATAAACGAGACCGGTGATACCGACCCCATCACCGGGGAGAAAGAGGTGTTTTCTCTGGAGTGCCGCCACGTCGCGAGCGAGAGCCAGGCCGTGACGCCCGGGACCGACCCCTCAGCCGAGGCCGACAAGGTGTACGTGGTGCCGAACCCCTACTACGGGGGCGCCGCCTGGGACCTGGTGCCGAACCCGAGGGACCCCACCGGGACGCACGTCGACTTCATGAACCTGCCTGTGGGCTCCTGGACGGTGAAGGTCTACACGGTCGCCGGCGATCTGGTCCGAGTCCTGGAGAACGACGGCAGTCAGAACATAGGGCAAATGAAATGGGACCTAGTGTCGCGAAACGGCCAGGACGTTGTCAGCGGCTTGTATTTGTTTACAGTGGAGAGTAGGTTTGGGACACAGGTCGGCAAATTCGTCATCCTTAGAGACTAGCTGGATACGGCTTGTGGGCTTGATCTAGCCCGGCTGCTTATGCGGATACCCGGTCCCGGGGGGCGTAAGAGAACCAAGGGGGAATAGCGGTGAGAAGGAAAACTATCGTACTGCTTGTGGCTGCGGCCGTCATAATGCCTTCGACCTCGTTCGGAGCGAGCATATTCGAGAAGGTCGGCACGATAGGCGGCCAGTCGCTCAAGATAGGCATCGGAGCCAGGCCGGCGGCGATGGGGGAGGCGTTCGTCGCCGTCTCGGAGGATCCGATATCCGTCTACTGGAACCCGGCGGGCATCGCGAGGCTCGACGACCAGTCCATCACGCTCAATCACGCGACTTGGCCGGCGGACATCCGCATAAGCCATGCGGCCTATATCTTCTCTCCGGGGCGCAGGCTCCCGGGTAAGATAGCCTTCAGCGCTCGCTCAATGTGGATGGACGTCGAGCCCGTTCGGACCCCGTACAGGCCCGAGGGCACGGGCGAGTTCTGGGACGCCGGGGAGCTTGCCCTGGGCGTCTCCTACGCCAGGGCGTTCACCGACAAGTTCTCCGCGGGCGTGACTCTTAACTACTTCAAGTCGGCTCTCGCGAATGTGGTGGCCCAGACGGCGACCTTCGACTTCGGCACCATTTACAACACCGGCGTCAGGGGATTCAAGATAGGTATAGCAATCCAGAACGTCGGCAGCGATATGCAGTACGAGGGAACGATAAACTCTGGGGGTCAGTCCATCGACTTCAAGGGCGAGCGCGTGAAGCTGCCCATCATGTTCCGGGTCGGAAGCTCAATGAATCTATTCGAGCGTGAATCGCATAACGTCATCGTTGCTTTCGACTTCTCGCATCCGCCCGACAACGCCGAGAGAGCTAGCTGGGGCGCGGAGTACGGCTTCAACGATTACCTGTTCCTACGAGGCGGGTACAAGTTCAACTACGACACTGAGGGGCTGACCGCGGGGCTGGGGCTGAATTTCCCGACGAGCGTCTCCTCGCAGTCCAGACTCGACTATGCCTACTCGGACATGGAGACTCTCGGAGGCTCGCACAGATTCTCGGTGACGCTGTCCTTCTAGACAAGCTACTTCCCCCCTTGGATCACAGGCTGCAGAGGCAGCGCCCATGGCCGGGCGCTGCCTCTCGTGTTATGATAGGGGTGGGAGCAGCTACGGAGGTGATGGCCATGAAATACGCGATAACGGCGGCTCTGTTGATAGTGACGGCAATGCCCGCCCCGGCGTCCGCGCAGGACGAGGAAGAGTCAGTCTGGATCGAGTCGGACTGGGAGGAGCCCGAGCTGGGGCAGCAGGGAATCCCGGCGCGCGGGATCGGGGACGTTGAGTTCAGCCTGGACTCCGTGAGCTTCCTCGGCCAGGAGGGCGGGACAGTTCAGGAGTTTTTCTTGGAGGTCCCGTACAGGGAGCTCACATTCCGTGAGGTGGACGAGGGCTATGAGGCTGTTGTGCGGCTTGAGCTGGTCCTCAAGAGCACCGGAATAGGGGTCCGTGGAGAGGACGGCAAGTTTCAGGCCGAGAGCGCCATGAGCGGCGCGACCGCGAAGGACGAGCGGGTCGTGAGGATACATACGGACTCCGAGGAGGAGGCGCTGCGCTCGGACCTGGGCGCCGTCATAATCTCGAGGTTTGCAGTCGAGCCGGGGCTCTATACCTACGATGCCAAATTGACGGACCTGCAGGCCCGGAAGTGGCAGCTCGTACATCTGTTCCGAGGGACGCGCAAGCACGGCAGGGCCGAGGGGTACGTGGAGGTCCGAGACCTGAGCGAGGGCCTAGGGCTCGCGGACCCTCTGGTGGCGCGCGATGTGCGGCACAGGGTGTCGCCCTCGCCGTATTCAAGGGGCGATCTGGGGATCATCCCGAATCCTTCTCACACGGTGGGGCTTTTCCAACCCAAGCTCCTAGCTTATTTGGAGTTCTACTCGCCCTGGGACGAGGGTACCCAGCACTACTCGCTGGACTACTCCATCGTGTCCGACGCGGACGGATCCGTCGCGGCCAAGAAGAAGCAGGAGGTCGAGATCTCCTCGGATAGCTGGGGGCAAGTGGCCTCCTTCGACGTGGGCGAGATTCCCAGCGGGTCGTACAAGTTCAGGGTCGAGGTGACCCATGACTCAGGGTCAACGAGCGCGGAGGTTCCGCTGGAGGTTATCTGGAACAGCGCCTCCTGGAACAAGGCCGAGTCCGAGCTTATGCAGGAGATGAGGCTTGCGCTCACCCAGCAGGAGCTCAGGGAGTTCAATCTCATGTCCAAAGGGGAGAGGGAGCTGTTCCTCAAGGAGTTCTGGAAAGAGCTCGACCCCACCCCGGGCACCGCCGCCAACGAGGTGAAGGACGAGTTCGAGCGTAGAATAGCGTATGCAAACGCTCATTTCGGCGAGACGGAGGGGGGTATCTTCACGGATCGGGGGAGGATATACATAAGGTACGGCCAGCCCGACGACGTGCAGAAGCAGGTCATGCCGGTCGGCGATTCGTCTCTGGACCGCGTTCTGACCGGCGAGCAGGACAATATCCTGGACCGAGACAGAAGCATCTACGACGAGGAGGACATCCTGTTGAGCCGTCCCGGTGCGCGCCGGCAGGGCATCATGAACTCCGACCAGCGCGCCTACGAGATCTGGTACTACGATCTTCGGGGCCACGAGCTGTTTCCCTCGCAGACAAGGACGCCGAAGAGGCAGGTGGGCATGAAGTTCGTTTTCGTGGACGACGGGGGATACGGCAACTACGTGCTTAGACTGAGAACCGACGAGTGAGCCCTCGGAGGCGGATTCCTTGGGGGTGAGCACAAGCGGTCACTCTGATCCGGGTCGGCGTGGATTTCGCTACGGACGTCCGGGAGGGGGCATAGCCCCCTTTATTTTGGCTTGACAGGGCCGAAAGGTGGCCGATACCCTGAGATGTTTCTGCGCCTTAGAGACGGCGAAGGATCCCACTATCGGCTACCAGACCCACGCGGAAGAGAACCAACTTTGAAGGCGCCCGGAGACCAGCTCCGGCGGCTTAGGACTGCAGCGAACGCAGCTCGGAGGTGACAAATGGCGATTCGTGTTGGAGTGAATGGATTTGGGCGGATCGGTCGGCTGTTCTTCAGGGCGGCCATCGGGGCCGATGACCTCGAAATCGTGGCCGTGAACGACCTCTGCGACATCGATACCATGGCCCATCTGTTCAAGTATGACTCGGTACACGGGCCGTTCAAAGGGAGTGTCTCCGTTGAGGGCGACTCGTTGGTGATAGACGGCAAGAAGGTGCATGTTTTCAATGAGAAGCAGCCGGCCAATCTTGAGTGGAAGGATCACGGCGTAAAGCTGGTGGTCGAGGCCACGGGGCACTATAGGGATCGCGAAGGCGCGGCCGCCCACATAGAAAGCGGCGGGGCCGAAAGAGTGCTGATCTCGGCGCCCGGAAAGAACTCCGACGTGACCATTGTCATGGGCGTCAACGACGAAGCATACGATCCCGAGAAGCACTTCGTGGTGAGTGCCGCCTCATGCACCACCAACTGCCTGGCCCCCGTGGCCAAGGTCCTTGACGAAAGCTTCAAGATCAAGCGCGGCCTGATGACAACAATCCACGCGTACACGAACGACCAGCGCATACTCGACTTCCCGCACAAAGATCTCCGCAGGGCCCGCGCCGCTGCCGTGTCCATGATCCCGACAAGCACCGGCGCCGCCAAGACGATAGGCCTTGTCCTTCCGCAGCTCGACGGTAAGCTCGACGGCCTGGCCGTGAGGGTGCCGACCTCGGACGGGTCTCTGATCGACCTTGTTGTCGAGGTGGAGAAGAAGACGAGCGCGGAGGAGGTTAACGAGGCGTTCAAGGCCGCGAGCGAGGGGCCCTTGAGAGGATGCCTTAGGTATTGCGCGGATCCGATTGTATCAATTGACGTTGTGGGAGACCCACATGCCTCCATCTTCGACTCGATGCTCACGAAGGTGATGAACGGCGACATGGTGAAGGTGTTCTCCTGGTACGACAACGAATGGGGCTTCTCAAGCAGGATGGTCGAGCTCATCAAGAAGCTGATGGCTTAGTCAGGAATCGCCTCACGGGCGAAGAGGGGCGGCGGCCATCATTTCAGTCTATTTAGGGGGTACGCGATGGCGGTAAGGTCTGTAAGCGATCTTGATGTCTCGGGCAAGAGAATTCTGCTGCGGGTCGATTTCAACGTCCCGCTGGACGATCAGGGTAACGTCACCGACGATACTCGAATAACGGCCGCGATGCCGACGATCCGCGATCTCGTCTCCCGTGGGGCGAAGGTGATACTCATGTCTCACCTCGGGCGCCCCAAGGGCAAGCGCGTGGAGTCCATGAGCTTGGCTCCGGTCGCCGAGGCCGTCGAGAAACACCTGGGAGGCCCGGTGTCGTTTGCGGGCGACTGCGTGGGAGCCGGCGCCCAGGAGGCCGCGGGGTCGCTGGAGAACGGGCAGGTGGCGCTCCTGGAGAACTTACGGTT
Organism: uncultured bacterium; assembly: GCA_964531335.1. Taxonomy (GTDB): domain Bacteria; phylum Eisenbacteria; class RBG-16-71-46; order CAZHEV01; family CAZHEV01; genus CAZHEV01. The sequence goes on from CAZHEV010000007.1 coordinate 119,686, forward strand.
CAACGAGGGGGAGGAAGGAAACTCAGTCGACTACGCCAGCAAGCTGGCCGAGCTGGGCGAGGCCTACGTCAACGACGCCTTCGGCGCGGCCCACAGGGCCCATGCCTCCACGGATGCCGTACCTCGAATGATGAAGCAGAAGGCGGCGGGATACCTCATGCTGAAGGAGCTCGAGTATCTGGGGCGCGCTCTGAAGAAGCCGCAAAAACCTTTTGTCGCCGTTTTGGGGGGCGCAAAGGTATCGGGCAAGATAGGCCTGATAAGGAACCTGCTCCCGCGCGTCGATCGGCTGCTCATAGGCGGGGGCATGGTGTTCACCTTCTTGAAGGCCAACGGGCTCTCCGTAGGGCGCTCGCTCGTCGATGAGAACAGGATCAAGATGGCCGGGGAGGTCCTCCAGAAGGCCGACGGGGAGGGCAAGTCCCTGGTTCTAGCAAAGGACTGCCTGGTATCCGACAAGGTGAAGGAGGCCGGCGAGACAAAGACGGTATCCGTTGATGATATTCCCGAGGACCGGTTCGGTGTGGACATCGGCCCAGCGACAATGGAGGAGTTCACATCGGCGATCAAGGAGGCGAAGACCGTGGTGTGGAACGGGCCCATGGGCGTGTTCGAGATCGACGAGTACGCCGAGGGCACGGTGGCCGTAGCGCACGCGGTCGCCGAAGCCACCGATGCCGGAGCATTGACTATTGTGGGTGGCGGAGATTCGGTAGCCGCCCTTGCCAAGGCCGGCGTCACCTCGAGGATCTCCCACGTCTCGACCGGCGGCGGCGCCTCGCTTGAGTTCCTCGCGGGCAAGACCCTGCCCGGAGTCGCCGCGCTGGAAGCATAGCGGACGATAGGGAATATTCACGGGACGCTCCCTATAAGGGGCGGGCCCGTGCCCTCATGATATTGACTTTTCCGCAGGCTCCCGTCGGCGGGCGCCCTGGGGCGGACGCTGCAAGCGGGGAGGAACTCGCATATGGCCAGAAAAGAGATAATCGCCGGCAACTGGAAGATGAACAAGACCCACCCCGAAGCCGTGGATCTCGTCTCGGAGATCATCTCCGGCGCGGGCGATGGCATCAAGAGAGAGATCGTGCTTTGCCCGCCGTTCACCGCCCTTTTCCCGGTCGCCGAGAAGTTGTCGGGGACAGGCATCGCTCTGGGAGCGCAGAACCTGCACTGGGAGCCGTCCGGCGCCTATACGGGCGAGGTCTCGGCTCCCATGCTGTCCGCTCTTGGCTGCCGCTACGGAATCGTGGGGCACTCCGAGCGCAGGGCTATGTTCGGCGAGACCGATGAGAGCGTGCGGAAAAAGCTGCACGCGGTCGCCGAAGGCGGTATGGTCCCTATCCTCTGCGTGGGCGAGACGCTGGAGGAGCGCGAGGGTGGAGAGACGCAGTCCGTGGTATCCAGGCAGCTAAAGGGCGCCCTCGGGGGCTGGAGCTCGAAGGGTGGAGGCGACCTGGTTATAGCGTACGAGCCTGTCTGGGCCATCGGCACCGGGAAGACCGCGACACCGGACCAGGCCGAGGAGGTCCACCGGCGGATCAGGGGCTATCTGGTGGACTCATTCGGCAAAGAGATTGCGGAGAACACGACCATCCTATACGGGGGCAGCATGAAGCCCGATAACGCCGCCGAGCTCTTAGCCAGAGGCGACATCGACGGCGGCCTGGTGGGAGGGGCGAGTCTCAAGGGGGACAGCTTCCTGGCCATATGCCGGGCCTAGGGCCGGACGAGGAGCGCCGGGGGCCCGGTGCGGCAAAGAATGCTTGAACGTCGCCTCGTGCCGGTGTAAACTGTATATCTTGGAGCGGGCTCTAGGCCCGCTCGCGCTTGATCCGGGGCTTTGCGCTCCGGATGTTGGATTTAAGTGTTATATCGGGAGAACTTTGACTATGCACAGCTTTCTAACCGCAGTTCATATCATCGTCTGTCTGAGCCTCGTCGTGTCGGTGCTCCTTCAGTCCGGCAAGGGCGGAGGACTGGCCGGAGCCTTCGGAGGACAGGGCGGCGGCGGCCAGGCCATCTTCGGCGGACGCGGGGCCGCCACCTTCCTGAGCAAGACGACGACGGTGCTTGGGGTTCTGTTCCTGTTGACCGCGCTTCTCATCGCCATGGTTCCCAAGCCAGGGGAGGGTCCGGGAAGAAGCGTCATAAGGGAACGCGCGGAGGAGACGCAGGCCGCTCAGCCCGCCGCCGTGCCGGAAGCGGCGCAGCCCGGGACCGAGCTTCCCGGTGCCGGCACCCTGCCGGGTGAGTCCGGCGAGGGCGCGCAGCAGGAGAGCGAAGGCACTCAGCCCGCGCCCGCGGGCGGATCTTCAGGCGAAGAGAAAGAGAAGACAGACGAGGGCTGACGAATTACCTCTTAGATGGCGCAGTTATATGCCGGGGTGGTGGAATCTGGTAGACACGTGCGCTTGAGGGGCGTATGGGTAACTCCGTGCGGGTTCGAGTCCCGCCCCCGGCACCAATCAGGCTAATCTATAGATATTATAGTCGTTATCCTGGCAGGTTGCCGTACCGCCAGGTTCGATATAAGCATGCATCTTCGAGGGAGGTGACAAAGATGAGACTATGGGACAGGATGTACAGGGGAATGGAAGCGGGTTTTGATGCGGCTTTGGCGGCTGTTCACAACGCCACCGATAAGGCCGGAGAGGGGATTGAGCTCACTCGTCTCCGCCGTGAAAAAGCGCGATACGATACTCAGCTTACCAGGCTCTTCGCGCAATTGGGCAATGCCGTATATGAAAGGGCTTCCCAGGAGCGACTTGACGATGTGGTCGAGCAACTGGGAATCAAGGATGCGATAAAGTCGATTGCTGAGAGCGAGGCGCGGATCGTGGAGATCGATAACAAGCTCGGCAAGGAACTGGAGCGTCAGGTTTAGCCGATCTGTCCCGGCGGCCGTGAATCGATCTTTTCCGGTCGCATGTCGGCTTCGCTTCTCTTGCTGCCGGGTGGGGATCCGGATCCCGACGCGACCTATTTCATGTACCCCAGGGACTTGAGCTGTTCTATTTCGGCGTCCGTCGGCAGACCTCGGGGCTGCGTCGTCTCGGCCCTTCGGTGGCGGCGCTCCCATTCGGCCAGAAGCGCATCGAGGTGCTCGGCCTCGCCGGGGTTGCTATATATGCTGTCCGTGAGCGCGCCGTTCTCGACGACCCCCCTGGCCTGAAGCTCATATGGATTGACCCCCGGCCAACCGTCACGGTTTTCGATATACTTCCACTCCCAGGTGTAGGCGGCTATCTTCTCCACGTCCTTCCAACTGGTCTCCGCGACGAAGACCTCGGGCAGATGCGGGGGGGGGCCGGCGCCGGGGATCATGCCGAGCAGCGACTCGCCCCGCGCGGCGGCCGTCGACTCTATCCCTAGGTAGGCGAGGACCGTGGGCAGGGGCGATCAGGGCCGCGTTGACGGACGGTCGCAGAATGTGGCATAATTATGTTGCAGGCCTTTCGTCCCCGAAGCGTGCGTGGGGGTTTCTTCGCCTCACGCGTCTCACCGCGAAGCAGCTTCTTTCCGATCACGAGATACTGATTTGGGCGTTACAAGGAGGGTTTCGGGTAATTGGCGACGGGCCGAGGACAGAGTCCGTGGCGGAAGCTTTGGTTGCGGGCGCTCAACTGACAGGGGCGGTTCTTCCACTGTCTTGAGTGAGGAGATCCCGTTGATGAAACTGCTGAGGAAACTATTCGGCAAAGGACCTCCTAAGGAGGCCGTTTCGCTTGGGCGCAACGAGCCCTGCTGGTGTGGCAGCGGTGAAAAGTATAAGAAATGCCATTATGAGGCGGACCAGAAGCATTGGTCGAAAGTTACCGCCGCCACTTGCAGAACAAGCACCTGACGGCGATAGAGGAGGTGAGTTTCACCTCATTGCTTGAGGGATTGTTGGGATCGAGCGAGTTGCCCGCCCTGGACTGGGTCCAGGTGGAGCCCAGTACGTACTGCAACGCGGAATGTGTCTACTGCCCCCAGGCCGTCTACGGGGGCGCATGGGAAAGGCGTCACCTGCCTCTTACGACTTTCGAGCGCTTATTGTTATTTCTGAAGCGGACGGAGCTGGTCTTTCTTCAGGGGTGGGGCGAGCCCTTCCTGAATCCCGACTTCTTCGAAATGATTCGTGTGGCGAAGCAGGCCGGACACAAGGTGGGCACGGCCACCAACGGCATGCTCTTGGACGTGGAGGCGGCGACCCGTATGGTTGACTACGGCGTGGACGTGGTCGCGGTCTCACTGGCGGGTACCGGCGAGAGAAACGATGCCGTCCGCAAAGGCACAAGCGTGGCCCAGGTGCTGAGATCCATCGATGCCTTGAACCGGGCGGCGACGGCCGCGGGCGGGACATCGCCGGAGATCCACGTAGCGTACATGCTGCTGCGTTCCGCGCTTCGGGATGTGGTCGAGCTGCCGGCGCTTTTGCGGGGCCTGGGCGTGAGCCAAGTTGTAATAAGCACTCTGGACCTCGTCCCCACGAAAGAGCTGGAGAGCGAGACCGTCATTGCAAGCAACATGGATGAATACAGCGATCTTCGGAGGCTGCTCGAGACGGTCGCGGGAGAAGGGCGGCGTTACGGTATAGATATCCACTGGCGGATCTCAAAGCCCTGCGAAGCGAATATAACCTGCACGGAGAATGTGCAGCACGCAATGTTCATATCCGCCGATGGGGCGGTTTCTCCCTGTGTATTCACAAACCTCCCGATCCGTAGGGGCAGCCACGCGCGTCGCGGCTCCGGGAGGGCCTATCGTAAGCTCACCTTTGGAAACGTGAACCTTGTCCCGCTGGAGTCCATTTGGAGCGATAAGCCCTATACGTCGTTCCGCAGGGCCTTTTTCGAGGATAGGATCCCGAGCGTGTGCAAAGGTTGCCCCAAGTTAACGATCGGATCCCTCCCGTGACCTTGACAGACCGAACGCCCAACGGGCTTGGACACATATCCTATCCCACAACGAGCAAAGTATGTCGGCGCCGCCCGTCGGCCCTCTTGCTAGATGTCGACCTCCAAAAGCTCCGCCAGCTCCGTAACGGTGCGGTCGAAGCGCTCGAGCGCCGCTTCGACGGCCTGGGGCTCGGTCAGATCTACACCGGCCCCCTTCAGCAGCTCCAGCGGGGGCTTGCTGCAACCGCCCTCAAGCATTCGAAGGAAGTCCTCCACAGCCGGCTGGCCGTCGGCTTTCACCCGTTCCGCTATGGCCAGGCCGCAGGACAGGCCTGTCGCGTAGCTGTATACGTAGTACTTGTAGTAGAAGTGGGGGATATAGGCCCACTCCATCCCGTCGTCTTCGTCCACCGTGAATCCCGGCCCGTAGTATCGCTCTAGCAGCTCCCTGTAGGTGTTGTCCAGCAGGCTCGCCGTGATCGGAGTGCCCTCCTCGACGTAGCCGTGGACCACCCTCTCGAACTGGGAGAACAGAGTCTGCCGGTAGATGGTGGTTCGGATATTCTCAAGCTCGGCGGCCAGGAGCGCGATCTTCTCGTCCCTCGACTCGGCGTTCGCCACCAGGTAGTCCTGTAGCAATGCCTCGTTGCAGGTGGAGGCGATCTCCGCCAGGAAGGGCACGTAGCGGAAGTCCTGGTATGCCTGCTTTTCCATGGACAGGTGGCTGTGAAGCGCGTGGCCGAATTCGTGAGCCAGCGTCGAGAGGTCGTTGATGCTGTTGAGGTAGTTCATCTTGACGTAAGGATGGCGTCCGTAGACGCCGGCGGAAAACGCGCCGGCCTCCTTGTCTTCGCTGGGGTACAGGTCTATCCAGCCGTTTTCCAGCTCCAACCCTTCCTTGAGGATCGTGCAATACTCGACGCCCAGCGGAGCAAGGGCCTCGGGTAACAAGCCCTCGGCTTCGGTGTAAGGAACCTCGGTCTGTGCCGCTTCAACCATAGGCACGTACAGGTCGTATATGTGCAGGTCCTCCAACCCCATGACTTTCTTACGCAGCTCCACGTAGCGATGGAGTGGTTCGAGATTGGCGTTGACGGCCGTGAGCAGGTTGTCGTGCACGGCGGTGTCGAGGTTGTCCTTGTCCATGTAGGCCTCGAGGGCGGTGTCGTAGTGACGGACCCGCGCGAAGGTGACGTCTCGCTCGAACTGGCCGGCTAAGGTTCTGGCGAAAACGTGCTCAAACTCACGCAAGGTGCCGAAGAACGCGGACACCGCCTCGGCGCGGACCTCGCGATTGGGAGATCGGCGAAACCGGGGATAGTTGGATAGGGCGAGCTGGACCTCCTTCCCGTCCTCGTCGTGAATGATCGGCCAGGATATATCCGAAAGCAAAGCGCCGAAGGCGAGCTCGAGGTTGCTTTGGATCTCGTTTAGGTCGATCTCCGCCCAGAGGTTGTCGCCGACCAGTCGCAGGACGCGCTCGGCCTCCGGGTGCAATACTCTCGCTCTGCGCCTGCGGAGATCTTCGAGATAGCGGCGGTACTCCGAGGGGCCGTCCGGGGCGGCGTAGGCTTTCACCATGGCCTCGTCGTCGAGGGCCAGGATCTCTCCACGCATGAAGCCGGCCGCGGACATCACGTCGTCCATAAGCGCGAGCGCACGTTGATGGCGGGCCTGCTTCTCCTCGTCGGTGGCGTTGGTCTCCAGGGCGAGGGCGGCGTATTGCTGGACATGGGTCGTGCGGTTATGGACGTCAAAGTAGAGATCCAGACATTCTTTCATCGCCCTGGGGTTGGAGAGCTTTCCCTTATAGGACTGAAGCTTCACCACCTCACCGGAGAGCCCTTCCAGGGCCCGCTCCCAGTCCGCAACCGAGGCGAAAAGCGGTGTCAGGTCCCATTTATAGACATCGGGCACCTGGTCGCGGGAGTGGTTGGAATCGGGCTCGTAGGCGGGATAATCGCCTCCGAGAGCGGGGAGGGCTAGAACGGACAGAGAAACTGCCGTCACCACCAGGGCGAAACAGCGATCAACAAAGGGTTTGGACATGGAGAGCCTCCTGGCAGGATTCAGAAGCCGGATAACCGTCGATCCGGGCGCCGACAAGCGGCCGCCACTACGGCGTCGATTCTACTCGATCGGCCATGGGGAGGCCAGGAAAACCAAGTGGCGGACTAACCAAGTGGCGCCCCGGGCCCCGCAGGGCCCGGGGCGGCATTGACGGCATCCGCGACTCCTTGCTAAACTGAAAGATAGGTTGACTAACAAGGGAGGAGCGCTTCTCACGCCTCCTCGGATCACCAGCTCCTTCGCCTGTAGCCGCCGGAGGCCGATCAGCAAGCATGGTGATCGGGTCTCCGACCGGAGACGCATCATATGGCTAGACGGGGCGTTCTCTGTGCCCTATTTCTCGCGTTCCTGGGCGTCGCGCTCGGGGCGCTTGTGGGGTGCGACGAGGATAAGGGCCGCTTCCTTCCCAACAACCCGCCTAGTGTCCAGCTCACATCGACGCCCCCTGACAGCGGGACCGCCGGATACGGAGTCGAGTTTTACTGGGAGGGCTGGGACTCGGACGGCGAAATCGATCATTTCATCTACGCCATCGATCCCCCGGACATGTACGGAACAGAGGACTCCGTCTGGACGAGAACGGACGCCTACTCGGGAAGCTTCGTCTTTCAGGCCACGGATTTCGATACCCTTTACCACTGGAGAAAACCGCAGGTCGCGAAGGGATGGCACGTGTTCGTCATAAAGGCCGTGGACGACAAAGGCGGCGTCTCCGAGCCGGACTACGTCGCCTTCAACGCGACCACCATAGCTCCGCGGACGCAGATAAAGACACCGCCCCCGAGCGGCGGGATCCAGTCCTACGTTGGCGCGGCGCAGGAGGTGGGCCTGAGGGTGACGTTCAGGTGGGAGGGCGACGACCCCGACGGCTTGATGACCGAGGTGCCTGTCGGATACCTGCTGAAGGTGGTGGACGTCAGCGGTGCATTCGAACACGAGCTTGCCGGCAAAGTCCGGCGGGACACGACCGAGTGGATCGAGCGGGGGGCAGGCGAGAGAAAGACGGTGCTGTACTTCGACAACGGCCGCGCCTATGCGGTGGCCTTCAGGGCGATAGACGAGGCGGGGGCCGTGGAGCCGCTGCTACTGCTCAACGGCAACATGCTTTGGGTGGTCGGACGCGAGAGCAGCTCGGCTCCGGAACTGGTCGTCCGCTCGCCGGGGCTCGGCTACAGGTCGTGGAAGGGCTGGGTCATGGACACCGAGACGTACGAGGTGCCGCTGGGCAGCCGCTACGAGCTCGAGATTTTCGGGAACGCCGACCTGTACGGGGGCCTGATAACCGGATACAGCTTCGGCTGGGACATCAAGGACCTCGAGTCGGACGAAATCGACCCCATGGGCAACGGAGCATGGACTCCTTGGAGCACGGGGCGCACCACCATCAAGGCCGACTTCACCGAGGAGAGGAGCTACTTTCTGAACGTGAAGTGCAAGGACGACGGGGGAGGGATCTCCCTCGCCACCTTGCGGTTCGACGTGACTCCGCTCGAGCCCACCAAAAACCTCTGCTACATAGACGATTGGAGGCTGCATCCCAAGGACGCGTTCTACGGCGAGCCTCTGGACGACGAGGTCTGGCAGAGGATGCTGGACGGTTACAACTACGGCGAGGATTGGGACGACATCTCTTGGGACGAGTGGGATGTGCCGTTGTCCGAGGAGATGCCGTCGCTCGAGTTCCTTTCGGGGTTCAGGGTGGTCGTATGGTCGCTGAACGACAATCGATCGACATCGTTCAATCAACAGTCGGGGTGGTACAGCATGAACAAGCTGAACACCAGGAACGTGCTGGCGAGCTATATGACCGGTCGGGTCGGCGGGGGCGAGAGGGGAAAGGTATGGGCGTTTGGAAGGGGCCTGGTGGAAAGCTCCTTGCTCGCGGAGCTGGGATACATCTGCGCGTACCCGTATGCCGTGGACCATGATTTGAACTACGACCCCGACTGCGGAATCAAGGCGCACACGTTCGCCTCGCAGTTCATGCACATAGTGGGCGAGTTCGAGGGGTCCGACCCGACTTCGGGCGGGGCTAGGATCAATCTCGACGAGACCTACCGCAGCAGACCGGACTACGTGTACCTCGATGCCGTGGGTCCGGGCATGCCGGCCGACAAATACACGCGCCCTCCGGCTGCCGAGCTCTACCCGGATCTCCCGCGGAAGCTGACCCAGGTATCGTCATGGACCGGCAGAACTTTCAGAGCTTTCGAGGTGCTCGAGTATCCCGGTCCCGACCAGGAGGATCAGCACCTGTTCTTCGATCCGGTCTCACAGGAGATGACGGAGCTTATCCCACTGTACAGGGCGCACTCCAGGGACGCCGACAGTTTCACTAACGAGAAGTATTGTGGCTTCAGGTACATCCCTTCGGAACCTGCGGACCCGGGGGAGATAGTCTACTTCTTTTTTCCCATGTTTCCGGTGAAAGACGCCCAGATCAGATCCATCGCCAAGGTTGTGTTGTCGGACTGGTTCGGCCTGCCCGATCCCGAGGCGGGGGCGGAGGCCGATCGCGGCGTGCCCGATCGGCCGGCAGACCGATCGCCGCCGGTCGAAGCTTCCGGGGGGCCGGGAGTGCGTGAGAGGTAGCATGATGAAATGGAGATGCGTGAAGATCGCTTTGTGCGGCGCTGTCGCCGCTCTCCCGGGCTTTTGCTCTTTGCCGGGGGCCGGCGCAAGCGATACGGACGAAGGCAACGACCGGCTTCCTTACGATGTAAAGGAGCCTCTTCGAAGTGCTTATGAAATAAGGGGTGAGGGGTTCGTTCACAACGTGGGAAATCTGTGGCTGAACGTGTCCAACCTGGGGGTGGTGGGGAACCCGTGGAAAATGCTCTCGGCCGATCCGTCCTGCCAGTTTCCTCCCGGCTCGGGCGTCGAGTATCTATGGGGTGCGGGTCTTTGGGTCGGCGCGAAAGTAGGCGATGACCCGACCCCGCGTGTGTCCACGGCGCTGGAGCAATTGGAGTTCAGGCCGTCCACACTCGCCTTGGACACTATCTATGAGTCTTACGAGGGCTTCCCCGGGGGGGCGCGCCTTGTCAACGATGACGGAGACAGGGACGCCTCGGGCAAAGATATCATCGACGAGGACATACACGATGGAAAGGACAACGATGGCGACGGCCTCATAGATGAGGACTTCGCCGCGGTCTCGCAGCAGATGTTCACCTGTGTCTACAGGGACGATACTCCGGAGGCCTTGAACACGTATCCCGAGCATGTGCCCATGGGGCTCGAGATTACCCAGAGGAGCTTTGCCTGGGGGGTTCCCGGCAGCGACAATTTCGTCGGTGTCGAGTACACCATAAAGAACGACGGGAGGAATAATCTGCGCGATGTCTATCTCGGGTTCTTCTGCGACGCGGACGTCGGGCCGGTCGGGGACCCGTTCTACTGGCGTGACGACAGGGCGGGCCTGGTGGAGGTCGACACTACGATAGGCGGAGGCGGGGAAGGCGGCTGTGAAACGAGACCCCAGAGGTTGAAATTCTCCATCGCCGAGACACATGACGCGGACGGCGACGGAGGTCGTGCAAACGGCTGGTTCGGCGTGGCCTTGCTGGGACACGATACCGACATCTTCTGGGCCAGAAAGGCGCCGCCGACAGTGGGCTTCACATCGCTCAGGTTTGTCTCGGGCGGAGCCGCGTACGAGAAGTGCGGAGACCCGCGCAACGACATCCAGCGCTACGATCTCCTGAGCAGCAACATGATCGGGTGCCGTCCCGGCGAGCTGTCGGCCGAGAAAAACGGGGATTACAGGATATATTTTGGCATCGGGCCCTTTGACGAGCTCGAGGTAGGTGGAGAGCTTACGCTTCAGATCGCGTTTGTGGTCGGCGAGGGGCGCGGCGGTATGATCAGGGACGCCGTCGGGGCTTACAAGATCTTCAAAGGTGAATACATGGATTTGGACGGCGACCCGAGGTCCGGGAGGTCGGGAGAAGAATTGTGTCTAACACGAGAGCCCGACCAACCCGTCCGGACCTTCGACATGGTGAGGCACTGCGGGCTTCCCGACGAGGCATACTTGGGCTACAGCCCCGAAGCGATAACGGCGCCATCCTGCGAGGAGAATCCGATACAGTGGGTGAACTACGACTGCGACTGGTGTACGGGTGTCGGAGGGAAGGAGAGCATTGTGCGATGGATAGGCGCGACCGCTCCGCCGTGCCCGCAGGTGAAGACTTCGTTTCCGGAGGACGAGCCCTACCCGTGCCACACCCTGGAAATCGACGAGAAGACCGGGATGGCCTCGCTGGAGCCGATTCGCGGGCCGGCAGTGCAGCTGCTTACCGAGGACGAGTCGGTACTGATACGTTGGAACAACGCCTCGGAGCTGGTAGCCGACCCCTTGAGTAAGGAGTTCGATTTCGCCGGATACAAGGTCTGGAGGGCGGAGCAGTGGGAGAGACCCGAGGGGAGCACGGGCCCGACTCCCGAGCTATGGGTCCTGTTGGCCGAGTACTGGCTGCCAAGGTATTTGGAGCCGGGTACCCGCCACATGCCTCTGGCATCCGCTAGGGATCCCGCGGTAGCCGTCGCCTGCGACACGGTCGACGCGGCAAGGGGGCTTTATAGTTTCCCAGTGGGATATTACAGGCACAGGGACGAGCACGTGCTGCCCGGGTTTACTTATTTCTACGCGGTGACCGCCTTCGATATCGACGAGTCGAGCGGCGGCGACCCCGCCGGCGGAGGTAGCGAGCCCTTTACGCTCGAGTGCCGGCAGGTCGCCGGCTCGGACCAGGCCGTAGTGCCGTCCACGAACCCCGTCGAAGGTCTGGGGGACGTTTACGTGGTTCCCAATCCCTACTACGGCGGCGCCGAGTGGGACCTGGGGCCCAACCCGAGCGACCCGACGGGAACGCACGTCGATTTCATGAACCTGCCTAAAGGCCCGTGGACCCTCCGCATATATACTCTGTCCGGAGATCTCGTGAGGGCCTTCGAGAACGACGGCGGTCGAGACATAGGACAGGTGAAGTGGGACCTTATATCCCGCAACGGCCAGGACATCGTTACCGGAGTCTATCTCTACAGCATCGAGAGCCGTTACGGGTCGCGCGTGGGGAAGTTCGTCATACTGAGGGAGAGCACTTATTCGCGCTGAACCGTGAAGGAGCCCATCCGGGGCGGGCCACCAAGAAGGGCGCGCCGCTACAGCGCCGGGGCCCGACCTAAAGGGATCGGGCCCCTTGAGCTTGAAAGACTTGTTTCCCGGCGCGCTCTCGTCCTCGAGCTCCGTACACCTAGGCCGTCCGAGGGCCGTTGGCGAGACCACCGGTCTTCCGCTCAGACCAGCTCGGCGAGGGTTGCCGAGCGCTACTCACGGCTCAGACCATAGAAGACTTACTGCACGCCTCCACCCCATCTGCGGTTGATCGCCTTCCAGAATATGGCTTGGTAGATGGCGGCCAGGCCTACGAGGACGTACACGACGCGGCTTAGCCCGCTCATATCTCCGAATAAGGTGGCGACCAGGTTGAAGCTGAACAGACCGACCAGGCCCCAGTTCAGGCCTCCGATTACCAGCAGAATGGCGGCGATCACATCAATTACCTTCATGGTTCCCCCCTTTGAGAAAGTGCAAGCCACCGGTCCCACAGCGAATAGTCCGAGCTTGACACAAGTCGAGATAATCATGACTCGGACAAGACCCTGTCAAGATATTTGTTACACGATGATTGTATGTGGCTGATTAGCTACGGGTTACAATCATCGGGCGCTTGATGGCGGGGATTCATCGAAGGGGGAGCATTTGCCCCGCCGTTCAGATTCGAGGCGAAGGTATAGTCGGGTGACGCCGCATTGAAAGAGGGGGCGAGACCCATGAAGGGTCCCGCCCCCTGGCTTAGATCGGGTGACACCGAAGGTTTGAGGGTTCTACTGCCCCTGCATAGCGGCGATTGGCGGCTTGGGGGCTCCACGCATGACGATACAGTCCTGAGCCTCGAAGGAGGTCCCGTCAAGCATGTTGCCGGTCACGGTGACGGTCAAGGTGTCCCCGAACTCCACTTCGCCGACCAGCGCCACTATATCCTGTGTATTGAACTTCAAGGTCAGGTCATCGAATCCGTCGGGGCCTTCGGTCGTACAGCCGCACTCCTCGCCGTCCGCATAGGGAGTGCTCTGGTCCTCGGAGCAGCCGACAAAAAGGGCTGCGACGCCCATGGAGCGCCGGCGGATTACTTCTCTCTCCACGCCAGGGGCAGCACGCCTTGGAGCGTGTTGAGCCTATCTATAGCTTCGCTGCTGTAGAACAGGTCGGCGTTTCCGACGACGTAGTTCTCTACGGCGCCGTTGCAGAAGAGGCCCCCGAAGACGTGGAACTGGTCTGGAAGGTCGCCGCCGCCCTTCAGGTAAACGTCGCCAAGGGCTATGATCACACCGTACCAGGTGAAGGAACCGACTATCTCGACATTTCCATCGATCAGCAACAACCCCCCGCCGTATGCCTCGCCTTTAAGGGTCAGGTCGCCGTTCTCGACGTAAATGACATGGTAATTGTCGTAGTCACCCCAGGCTCCCATCTCGTTGGGATTCTTTGTGTCCCCGATGTAATGGAAGTCCGCGAAGCGGCTCCACGTGTCTACGTACCATTCCAGGTTCAAGTCCTCCGGCGCGGCCTGTATGTCGCTGGAGCCCCCCGAGCCGATGATCTGGTCCCCTTGTTGATGCCCGACCATGCTCAACAGCTTGACTGGGTCCGCCGTCGTGACGATTGCCGGCTTTCTGGTCGAGCCGGATACGGTGTCCTTTGTAACGGGGTTGAAGTCCTGGCCGCTGATCAGAAAGTCGTCGCCGCCGAAGTGGAAATCGTCGTCCTCCGTGTACAAGCAGGCGTGGATGTCGAAGGCGGGGGGGCGAACGAGATCGACCTCGATCGTGCGGTTGGCCGACGCCTGCTCGCCGCGGGCGGTGACCGTGAGGATCGGGGCCCCGTGTATCAAGTTCCTCCGGTCCGGGGTCGCGCGGTTGTCATCGTGATCGCCGAACCTGAGTATGTTGTTGTTGGAGTCGAGCTTGTAGGTAACCCTGATCCAGGGATAGTAGAGCGGGTCCGCGACCCCGGACTGGACGCTCAAAATCTCCGGGTAGCTCTCGCTTGTCTCGTCGGTCGCGGCGTCGAGGTCGTTATCCAGGCCGTCCGTCGCGGTCGCTGCGTGATCTGGATCCTGGGCGGAACACCCCTTCCTCAGCACGATATATCTTCCCCAGCCGGGGTTGGGCGCCGTCATGTCCTCGCCGATATAGTTCGGGGAGGCGGGAATTGCGAGCCTGCCCACGGCCTCGTTGATTCCGGCTTCGGCAAGAGATAGGGCTTGCGCGTGCCGGACTGAATTGCCGGTGATCTGAGTCTCGACGCGCGAGCTTGTCATGAACGCGCCCCCAAGGGCCGTGAGTCCCACGAGTAGGAGCATTGTTATCACGAGAACGCTGCCGTCCTCTCCTCGCAGCACGTTGGTGATTCGCATCTCTTGTCACCATTCCCTTCCTGTTGCCTGTAAGCTACACGGTGAACGGTCTTCCTGTTCTTGTTCCATTTGACTTGAGTCGATTGCCGGGCAACGAACTCCTCTGAGCTCACGGCAGGTTTGCCGGGAGGTTTCGCGGTGAGATGGTTGTCGACAGCAGGATCCGCCGGTAGTCCTTGAGATAGTTGTCCTTGGCTTCCCCTTCGGCCAGGACGGCTATCTGAATCTTCGATATGGTGGACTTATTGGGCCCGCCCAGAGGCAGCCCCAGCAGCACGCTGTCGGAAACGGTGTAGCCGAACATCCCTGAGTAGGGATCGGTGGAGCCAAAATCGACTAGTGGGTTTCCGTGGACGTCGAAGTATCTGAACATGGGCACATCCAGTTGCCCGTCGTCGTCAACCTGTTGAGTGATGTTCGATGCTACCACTTCTCCGAAGCCGGTAATGGGGTCGGCGTTGGGGTTTAGGCTGTCGCTGGCCACGCGTCTCACCACCATGTCCCTGGGATTCGGCGTAACAGCGGCTATGAAGTTGTTGGTGTCTTGGTCCAGGAAATAGGTGATGGTTTCCCCGAGGTCCAGTGATCCATCGTCGTCCTTGTCCCTTACGAAGGTCACCCTGTACTGGGAGGCCACGACGATGGGCGTCTGGATATGGCCTGGAATGCCGCATCCTGCGTGGCGCAGGTCGGTCTCGAGGACATCCAGGGCGATCCTTGCGTTCTGTTGGGCGTCGGCCATGTCAACGCCCGATGATTGGGTGCTCTGACATGTCCCGTAGATGCTGTAGATGCCGGTCAGGACGAACGCGGACAGGATCAGTCCCAGCATCAGCTCCAGCAGGGTAAACCCTTCGCTTCGTTCAAGTTGTGAGTGCCGGTGCATAACGACTCCAAGAACGTAGGTCGTGGCCATTGGGCCGCTCTCCCGGAGCGGGAGAGGGGTATGGTCGTGATTCGGATTGGTTCGCTCAACGCCCGGTATGGGCCGCCTTGCGCCCCACTCGTGTGAGGGCGCAGGCGAGGTCCCTTCACGGGTCCCGCCTCAGAAAACCGTGACTCCCGACAGAGCAAGGCTGCAAGCTAAGTGCCTAATTCGCCGCCGGCTTAGGGCAATTTGCCTGCCCCGAAAGGCACGATTTACCATGAGGTTGAGCGACAGGGGGCCAGCTCCGGGGTTAAGGCATTGCAATATGGCATGGTCCGGGCGTGTCGAGGTGCAAGAGTACAGCAGCAGAAAGCACTGCCCCGGGAATGGGGGAGGCATTGCAGCCGGGCTGCGCCGCAAGCGGTTCGGGCGCAAACAGGTACGGGGTCGGCCGTGCCGACGTCTCGCTTCGCCCGAAAGCCCCGTCAAGGCGCCCGCCGGATCCGGGGTAGTGGCTTGCAATCTCGCCCGGTTACAATACAATATGGACTTCGTTTGTAATGACTACGAAACGACGCGACGAGGGGGTGCTCAATTGTTCGGCGTTCTAAGCAAAAGAAGTCAGGAAGTAGGCCCGGTTGCTGTTTCCATGAATGATGCCATGTCCTTCAAGCACAAGAGCTGCTGGGCCGTTACCGAGAGCGGCGAGGCCAGGCGCTGGTCCAAGGCAAGTCCTCCCGCTGGGAAGCTCTGCCTAGTATGCCTCCGCCCACCCCTGGGGAAGCGCGGCAGGCTGTTCTACGAGGGGAGACTGTTCAACGAAGGCCCAATCGAAGACC
Source organism: uncultured bacterium (assembly GCA_964531335.1). GTDB lineage: Bacteria > Eisenbacteria > RBG-16-71-46 > CAZHEV01 > CAZHEV01 > CAZHEV01. The sequence continues at coordinate 135,827 of CAZHEV010000007.1, forward strand.
AGGGGAGCCCCGGGTCGATCCTGAAGAATTCCCTGGAGGTGTTGGAAGGCGAGTACTCGCTTGCCGCCGTCGGAGGGGGGGAGATGGCGGCAGCGCGCGATCGGGCCGGGCGAAGGCCGGTGTTCTACGGAGAGAACGAGACAATTGCAGCTTTCGCCTCGGAGAAAAAGGCTTTGTGGGCCGCCGGGATTAGGGACGTAAAGCGTCTGCGCGCGGGAACGCTCGTGGAATTGTCCAAGGACGGAGTGACCGTCTCGGAAGGCGCCGTCATTAAAAGGCAAAAGCCCACGATAAGCGACCTCGAGACGGCGATCGAGGAATACCGGCGAGTGCTATGCTCGGCCTTCGAGAGCAGGCTGAAGAACGTCAAGAGGGTGGGCGCTTTGCTTTCAGGCGGCGTTGACAGCACGCTGTCCACGAAGTTGACCCTGGAAATGGCGGATTCGATGGGTTTTGAGGTCAAGGTGTACAGCGCGGGTACCGAGGGCGCGCCTGACCTTGCGTATGCGAAGCGCTTTACTCAAGAGTTGGGGATCCATCACGTGGTGCGGACGCTTGCCTTTTCGGAGGTCGACTCGTACATAACTCGGGTGATGCGGGCGGTTGAAGAGAGGGATTTCATACAGGTGGAAGCCGGGGTCGGAGTGTACAGCGCCGAGGAAGCGGCCGCTCAAGACGGGATGGAGGTGGTGGTCTCCGGTCAAGGTCCCGACGAGCTTTGGGGCGGATATGAGTGGTATCCCGGGGTGATCGCGGAGGAGGGATATCAAGGTTTTCTCGACAGGAGTTGGGGAGATCTACAAAGGGCGGACATAGAGACTTTCGACAGGGAGAACAGGATCGCCTCCTCTTTTGGTATGGAGGTGGTGTTTCCCTACGCCGACACCGAGGTGATAAGGCTGGCGATGGCCGTTTCGCCGGAGTTGAAGATCAACTCTCCGGAAGACAAGATGGGCAAACGCCCACATCGAGAGCTTGCGAAGCGGGTCGGCGTGCCGGAGGAGTTCGGAGACCGCAAGAAGGACGCCGCGCAACACGGCACCGGTATCCACGGCTTGCTCGATGAGTTGGCCCGCAAGAACGGCTTTACCCCTGATGCGGTGGAGAGGATCGGATACAAGAGCGAGAAGATAAGCCAAGAGAAGCTCGGCAGCTCGGCGAGGTACGGGTATCTATTCGGCCATGAAGCGAAATGGGAGATAGACGAGCACGTCCAGCTTTTCATCGATTTCATAGCCTACAAAGAAGACCTGCTCAACGAGATCGAGAGGAAGGGTATCGAAGGATATCTGCGCAAGGCCGGATTGATCTGAGCGGCCCCCGCCCGGCCCGCCGGCGGCGATCTGCGCGACTGTGGACACCTCCGGCCCGAACGACCTGGAGCGCTCCCTGCCGTGCTGTTGGGTTGTTTGACCCACCTCATAGTCGAGCCGTGTGTCGGCGGAGGGATCTCCCGGTGCCCTGCAGCCGATCTCCGGATCGGGACTCAACGCAAAGAGGCGAACTCGTGAGTCGGGACGATCCAGCTCGGCCGCGATGTTCTAGGTGAAGCGCATAACGCCGGCTTGGCTGGACGTATAGGAAGACGCGAGGGGACCCGGTGACGCAGAGTCGTGGCTGAGCACGTTTACGATCCTGCCTCGGTCACGCTCGATCATCCGGGTAAGGAAAGTCCGGCATGTGAGGAACACGCCGTAAAGGTCCACCGTGATGTCGCCCCACCAGCTCTTCGGATCCGTCTTCGATGGAGGCCCCAGAGAACATAGTCGCCCGGCGTCGTTAATCACCAGGTCGACTGCGCCCAACCGTGCTTCGACCTTCTTCGCGAGTCTCATTACTTCTCCGGGGCGGGCGAGGTCGGTTGGGAACATCAGGGCGCGGCCGCCGTCGCTCTGGATCATCCGATGTGCCGCCACAAGCTCCGATTTCGTTTCAGCTACCAGAGCCACGCTCGCTCCGCGGCGGGCCGGGCACGGGGACATAGCGCGGCCGAGCTCCGAGCCCGCGCCCGTGGAGCCTCAATCTCCCCCCGTACAAGGGAGTGACGGCCAAACTGCAATCTCATGCGCTGCAACCAAGTAAGGGTTGACACTGCTCCACTCTTGTGTTACAATATGCACTGATTCGCTTGAGAGGCCCGCGGCGCGGACCTTCGAAGTTCCTAATATGCGACAGATTCCTCAGCTAGCCTACATCGCCGGCGCCCTCGCACCCCTCGCCGCCCCACGTATGAGGCCGGTGACCGCCGCTGATGTCTTAGAGGGGGTGATGCCTGCCCGACGACTCGCTATCGCACGTAGCTTGTATCCGGATGAGCTTCTACAGGAGAATACAGGGAGGTTGTCAATGAGATGCGTTTGGATTCGCTTTGGATTTGTGGCGATGATGCTCTCGGCCTTGTGGCTTGCGCCGCAAGCCTCTGAGGCCACGATGAGATACGTCAATCCGGATGGGATTTGCGGAGGAATGACCCCTTGCTACGCCGGGCTTCAAGCGGCCGTCGACGCCTCCGCCCCGGGCGACGTCATAATGGTCCAGCCCGGCTTGCACACGCTGACGGCGAAGGTCAACGTACACACGCCGGTGAGCATCTTCGGCAATCAGATGGGCGTCAACCCCCTTCCCATCAACGGCACGAGCCGGACGCCCGGAAGCGCGCATGAGTCGATCATCGACGGCAATGGGATCAGCGGGATGATAGTCATAACCGCCGACGACGTGATCCTCGACGGACTGGAGATCAAGAACGGCAACGGGGACCTAATAGATTCGGAGAGTAGCATACCCACGGCCAGGATGCAGATCACCAACTGCATCATACACGACGCTCTGTCCGATGAAGCGATCCAGCTCCGCAACGTGAGCTCGCCCGTCGTAGGTTGCAACTACATCTACGACGTCGCACAGGACGGCATTAACATCTGTTGCGGTTCCGTGGATGCGAAGATCCAGTTCAACGAGCTGCGGAACATACACTCGGAAAACGCCGCCATATACGTGTACGGCGCGACGAACACTACCATCAAGGGTAACATCGTCGACAACACCACCGTAAATGACGGTATAAAGCTCGGTACCAAAGGTGGGGGTGACGCGGCCAACACCGGGGGTTTCATCTTCAACAATACCACGACCAACACGAGGCAGGATGGTATCTCGGTATACATGAGCGATACCAGCGTTGAGTGCAATGACGTCTCGGGCAGCTCGAGCGAGAACGGGGCCATATACATCTCGTGGGCGGTTTCGAACGTGACCGTCATGAACAACGAGGTGCACGACAACACGCTGGATACCGGCAAGTGGGGGGATCCGGGCGCCATCATGATCGGTACTGACCCCGATGCCTCCACCATCACGGTGGTAGGCAACAACCTCTACAACAACACGCCCAACGGAATGACCAACAAGGCCGCCGCGCTGCTCGGCGCCGAGGGCAACTGGTGGGGCGACCCTAGCGGACCCGGGGGAGCGGGTCCGGGCTCCGGCGACGCCGTATCCGCCAACGTCGATTACTCGCCATGGCTGGACGAGGAGTCCGCCTACACGTGCCCGGGCGTCAAGACCTGTCCTCCCGAGTACGTCCCGCAGGTAAAGAGGAGCTGGGGGGCGATAAAGAGCATGTACAGGTAGAAATGAGGCGGCCGGCCGGGAGTTGGGGCCGACCGAGCGGATCGAGGTGGCAATGAGCTGAGGCGGGGCCGGGCATCGTAGCCCGGCCCCGCCTCCTCGTTGGTTGGCCGGCGCGCGACCGAGGCCCATGCCGTGACCCTGAGTTTCGGCGATGACGGGGGGACGGTTCGATCCCCGGAGAGCCGTGAGTCGCCGGTTTCCATTCGGCGGACGCGACGTACCATGTCTTCAGCATAGTGGCTGTGGATGATCTCGGGGGCGATGTCCGAGCATGACTTCGCGGGCGCAGCGTATGGAGGTTGATGATGAGTTCATCGAGACCTTCGGCTACAAGACCTGCGAGGTTTACTTCACCACACACGCGGCGAAGGGGCCGGCCGAGGACGACTTGATAATGGCCGCGAAGACGGACGCCCTGTCGGCCGAATGACAACGGCCTCGAGGTCGCGGCCGGGCGATGGCCGGCGGGCCCGAGTAATCCACGGCGCAAGTGTCCCATGTGTGGTAGAATAAGCGCGGATGTGGGAGCGCCGCGGCAGAGTTTTCGTTTGAACGCTCCGCCGGGATGTCCCATTATTATCGGGATTCATTCACCACCGCGGTCGAAATCCTTGGTTCCAAGTGTGTTTCGGCCTTCGTCTCCGGGCTTTCAGACATCGTGGGGGGTCAGATGGCGGGCACTACTACCAACCAACCGTCGAAGGGGAGAAGCAAGTTTGCACCCGTATTCTGGGTGGCGAACTTCATCGAGGTCTTGGAACGGTTTGCCTACTACGGGATCTACTTCAGCTTCGGCATCTACATGTCATCGCTGGGCTACAGCCGCGGGGACCTGGGCGTGGTCCAGACGATCTTCATCCTCTTCTCGTACGTCGTTCCTCTGTTCTCCGGGTCGTTTGCGGACCGGTTCGGGTTCAAGAAAGTCCTGATCATCGCATATATGGCTTATTTGCCGTCGATTCTGCTCCTGATCCTGACGAAGTCGTTCTCCGGGATCGCGCTGACGATGCTGTGCATAGGCCTGGCCGCCGGGATCTTCAAGCCGCTGATTTCCGGGACCGTACGGGCCGTGACCGATTCCACCAATAAGACGCTGGGTTTCGGTATCTTCTACGCCATGGTCAACATAGGCGGTTCGCTAGGTCCAATAGTGGCCGGACAGATGCGCGCGATCTCCTGGGACTACGCGTTCCTGATGGCCGCGGGCACGATCGGCTTCATGTTGCTGGTGACGATCTTCTTCTACAAGGAGCCGCCTCGGGAGTTCGAAGGGGTGACCCTGAAGCAGAAGATGGCGGATATATGGGTGGCCCTCTCCGATATCAAGTTCTCCTTCTTTCTCTTCCTTCTGGGGGTTTTCTTCTGGATCCCGTTCTGGGCGTTCTTCAATCTCTGCGCCCTGTACGTCGAAACGGACCTGGATACCGCCCAGCTCTACTTCACCGTGAAGTCCGTGCTGGGAACCTGGGTGACGCAGCACATCTTCGCGCACCAGGATGAGACCGGCACCTGGCGCGTGCTCGGCGAGACGCTCTCACACACCGGCTGGATCATTATGATCTTCCAGATCTTCGTGTCGCGCGTGGCGGAGAAGTTCCGGGCCATGCCCACTTTTCTGTTCGGCCTCTTCGTTGCCGCCATCGGCTTCACCATAATGGGATACGCCAACCTCTCCGCCCCCGCGCTGGTGTTTCTGGGCATATTCTTCTTCGCGATAGGTGAGATGATATCCTCGCCCAGGATACAGGAGTACATCACCTGGATGGCCCCCAAGGAGAAGGCGGGGCTCTACATGGGGGCGAACTTCCTCGCCGTGGCCATGGGAGCGTTCGCCGGATCGATATACACGCCGCTCTCGGGCTACTTCAGGGAGATGGGACACGCGGAGTACGTCTGGTACACTCTGGCCGCTCACATGATCGTGGCGATAGTCGTCCTGCACGTTTTCGTGAAGCTTGTGGGTGAGTTCAAAGAGCAAGAGGAGTAAACACGCCGCGGAGGTGGCGCGTGGTTCCATATACGCGAGGCCGGCGCATCCTGCGCCGGCCTCCCATTTTCAATGGCATCCCGGAATTCGGTTCCCGGCGGCAAACTTGGACTGGCACCGGAACGGAAGATGGGGTAAAGTCATTGGAGTCAGCGGGCTACGAAGAGCGGCCGCGACCCGGTGGAGGCTGCGCCATGGGCGTGCTTGCCGGAATCGATACTAACGGCCGCGTCCCTCGGGTGGAGATCCGAAGGACTCATCAAGCTCGGAAAGCCAATCGGGCGCTATCGATTGTTTCTTGAACAGCGAACAGGGAGGGGCGAGTGATGGCAACTGCGCTGCGAAAAGATACCCTTGAGACCATCGGCGTAGGCAACGTAATGGACATCTTCAAGAAGGGCCGCACCCCGGTCGGCGCCAAGGATCTGAGCGAGAAGATCTTCGGCGACGATGGGTCGCTGGCGGTCTCCGGGGCCGAAGGGACCGTCGGCGCGGGCAAGATAGCCCAACTGGGCAGCAGGCTGAGACCTTACGGAGTGCCCATAGCCGCGCTCGACATGGGCTACGGCAGAAGCAGTCTCGAGCAGCAATACATGGGCTTGGTCGCGTCTTTCGGCAAGAAAGACGCCGACGAGATATTCTCCAACGTGGTGCGGTTCTTCTACAACGGGACGGAGCTGCCCGGCGCCCTCGCGAAGATGAACCCGCGAGTGCTGATCGAGGCCATTCCCGAGATACTCGAGGTCAAGAAGTCCCACTACGCCTTGTTCAGGAAATCCTTCCCGGACGTGCAGATCTTCTCGGTGACGTCCGGCTTCCCGAGCTCCGAGATCGGCGTGAGCATAGGCCATCCTTCCTTTCCCCATAACATAAACAAGGTTTGGGAGATGGTGGAGGAGGAGCCATCGGACTGGACCAGACTCCTCTGGGCCCTGGGGCTGATTCCCGTCAGGGTCACGGATCAGTGGTCCTTCGTTCTGGATGTCGTCTTCTGCGGCATGATGTTGGCCGCCCTACGGTATTACGAGGCGAAGCGCATGCCTTTCCCCGCCACGGACAAGCTGGTGCGGGAGCTGCTGGGACCGGTGCCGTTCCGGGCCCATGACGCGATCGGAGGCGCCAACTTCCTGACTCATTCGTGCCTGGCCCACCTGGACAAGATGTACGAGGGCGAGGTGTTCAAGCCGACGGCGGAGCTGGTCGAGCGTATCGACGGCCGCCGTCCTTGGTATCCGGAGGAGCGTCCCGCGTTGAACTGGAGCCTGGATGAGGAAGAGCGAGACGAGTTCAAGACCTGGATCCTGGGCCCCCTCTTTCAGATGACCAGCCTGATGCTCCGCGAGAAAAGAGCGGATCTGGCCACTATGAACGCCATAGGAGAGCTTTGCGCCGAGTTGCGCAAGGGAGTCCTGGTGCTGGCAAGGGGCCTCGGCTCCGACGAGGTTGTAGGCAGGGTGGAGAAGTACCATAAGCTGCACCCGGCGGCCGCGGGTGGAAGTTGGCACCCTGAGGAGTTCAGCCGGATGGACTCGCCGGAGTGGAGACACCTCTATGTGAACGCCCAACACGACGGGACCTTCGGCGTGATAACGATCGGTAGGGAGGCGCTCAACAACGATCTGATGACCGAGCTGGAGAGCGCCATGGACTGGCTGAAGAAGGCCGGCGTGAAGCGGGTGATACTGACCGGCGACTTTCATATGTCGACCCAGCTCCAGGGAGCGGATATCACGGAGTTCTTCCCGGCTCTGGGCGACCCCGAGGTCGGCTACTCGATTTCCAGCCGATGGTCAAAGGTGGCTCGCCGGCTCAACGACGACTTCGAGGTTTCGGTCGGCGTCATCCCCGGAAAGAGGTGCCTGGGAGGCTGTCTCGAGCTGATGCTGCATTGCCACTACGTGATCTCCGTGGATGGAGCCTCGCTTGGGTTCCCCGAGGTAACGCTGCCCGTGGTCCCCGGAATGGAGGGCTGCCATTGGCCGATGCGCAGAACGGACGGCGACGGGAGGAAGAAAGTGCTTCACCTGCTGCTGGACGGTGGCTCCCTCAGGGCGAAGGACACTGTAGGCTGGCTCGTCGATTTCACCGGGCCGATAGAGGACTGCTTGCAGACGGCGACAAGCATCGTTACTGACGGAGACCACGGTCTGAAAAGAAGGGTCCTGGACAAGTCTTCGCTCGCCGACGTGCCCACAGAGGCGCCGGGTCTTCCGTGGAGCGCGGGCGGAGAGGCGATCTCCAAGTGCGTGCAAGATTCCTGTCGAGCGGCCCTGGATGACGCCCTCGAGGTCCAGGCCCGGCACTCCGCTGAGTTCATGACTTCGAAATACTGCGCCGGCGGCGTGGTGGGTTCGACCTACGGCAAGATCAGAGTGAGCTGACGCGCCGCTCGCGGACGCTGGCCCCTTGTGGAGTGCCTCTGTGCTCCCGCGGGCTGCGCCCCTGGACCCCCGCCCGGCGGCAGCGGCCGGGGGGCGCCCTGAAGGACTGGATCCCCGGAAGGCGGAGTCGTGGTCTGCCGCGGGGGCTCAAATGAGCGCTGCGACCTCCGGAGCCCTGGAGCCGGGCCCCGGAGGAGGCCGGAAAAAGCTTGTGCCGGCCGTGCGATGAGCTACCATGACATGGCGGCCTTGCGCGCCGAGCAGACCCACGAAACCCCGCCGGCAGCGCGGGGCTTTCTATATATTGGGCGAAGCGCGAAGATCCGCCAGGTTCAGATGCTAGCCCTCTCGAGTAATTCGAGGGGAGGGGAGCTGCGTCATGTCTAGAAACCTCTACCTGACTACAACCGGCCCCACCGCGGGCAAGAGCGCCATCGTGCTCGGGCTTATGTCCAACCTGGAGAGAGGAATTCGCCGCATAGGGTACTTCCGACCGATAGGACGGAGCGACATAGAGGCCGACATTCCGGATCCGAACGTCGAGCTTGTCTGCTCCGTGTTCAACCTGGAGTGCGACCGGGAATCGATGATCGGGGTCACCGCCACCAAGGCGATGGACATGATAACCAGGGGGCGCTACGACGAGATGATCGAGGAGATACTGGGCGCGTACAAGAAGTACGAGCGTGACAAGGACTTCGTGGTAATTGAAGGGACGAATTATCAAGGGGCGAGCACCGCCTTCGAGTTCGAGATAAACGCCGACATAGCGCGCAACCTGGGCGCGCCGGTGCTCCTCCTGGTCAGCGGGTTCGATCGAAGCGCGGAAGAGATCTTCGACAATGCCATGTTGAGCAAGGAACAGTTCGAGGACCAGGGATGCGAGCTGGTGGGGCTCATCATCAATAGAGTGGATCGAGGCAACTTCGAGGAGATACGAGGCTTTCTTTCCGACAAGCTCTCATCGGCCGGAGCTCCTTTCGCCGGGGCGATCCCCGAGGACCTGATCCTGGCTAAGCCGCGCATGGACGAGATAGCCGCGGCGTTGAGAGCAGAAGTGATGTACGGGGAGAGATACCTCGACAACCTGGTTGACAATTTCCGAATAGCGTCGATGCACCTGCCGACCATACTGGAGAGAATAAGCCCGGGGTCCCTTGTGATAACCGCCGGCGACCGCGGCGACATAGTCCTGGGTTTGATCGCCTCGCAGATGTCCAATCGCATGCCCAAGATCGCGGGGGTTCTCTTGAGCAGCGACCTCAAGCCGACCGATACTATCGCCAAGCTCATAAGCGGCCTCCAGAGGATGCAGCTTCCCATTTTGGCGGTCAAGTCGGGGGCTTATCAGACTTCGATCGACGTGAGCAGGGTCACCGCGTCGATCACCCCCCGGAGCTACAGGAAGATAGAGACGGCTCAGACCCTGTTCGACGAGCACGTGGACCTGGACACGATCCTGTCGGGCGTCGCATCGACGCGCCAGATGCGGATAACTCCCAACCTGTTCCTCTACAACCTACAGGAGAGGGCGCGCTCGGCCAAGAAGCACATCGTTTTGCCGGAAGGGGCGGAGGACCGGATCATCAGGGCGGTTGAAATCCTCCTGAGAAGGGAAATAGTCGACATCACGATGCTGGGCGACGAGGAAGAGATCCGCAATCGCGCGGAGAAGCTCATGGTGGAGTTGGACGGGGTGAGGATAGTGACGCCGCACGATTCGTCCAACCTGGACGACTACGCGGAGAAATACAAGGAGCTGAGAAAGCACAAGGGCGTCAGCCTGGAACAGGCCAGGGAGATCATGCAGGACCCTTCGTACTACGGGACCATGATGGTTCACAAAGGGGACGCGGACGGGATGGTCTCGGGGTCGATCAACACCACGGCCCACACAATAAGACCGGCTTTCGAGTTCATCAAGACCCAGCCCGGCGTCAAGCTGGTATCGAGCGTATTCTTCATGTGTTTGACGGACCGGGTTCTTGTGTACGGCGACTGCGCGGTCAATCCGAATCCGACAGCGGAGGAGCTGGCTCACATCGCTGTGACCAGCGCCGACACCGCCTCCGCCTTCGGCATCGAGCCCAGGGTAGCCATGCTGTCCTATGCCACGGGAGAATCAGGTACCGGCTCCGACGTCGAGATGGTCAAGCAGGCCACGAAGATAGCGAAGGAGATGCGGCCCGACCTGCCCATAGACGGCCCGTTGCAGTACGACGCCGCCATAGACGTCTCCGTTGCCCGGACAAAGTTGCCGGAGAGCAGTGTGGCCGGGAGAGCGACGGTCTTCATATTCCCGGACCTCAATACGGGAAACAACACTTACAAGGCGGTGCAGCGATCGGCCAGGGCGATAGCGGTGGGGCCGGTCCTCCAGGGACTGCGCAAGCCGGTCAACGACTTGAGCAGGGGGTGCACGGTGCCGGACATCGTGAACACGGTGGTCATAACGGCCATTCAGGCGGAGGCGGTGGCCGAGGCCGGCCGGGAAAAAGAGGATTAGAGGGCTGCCGGGCTGCGGACTGTACGGGGGCGGTCGGGCGGGGGAGTGTCTATGAAGATCTTGGTGCTGAATTGCGGCAGCTCATCGGTGAAATACCAGGTTTTCTCGATGCCGGACGGCGAGGCGATCGTCAAGGGTCTCGTGCAGCGGATCGGCGAAAAAGAGGGCGGAATAGAGCAGGAGAGTGGAGCCGGGAAGGTCTCCCTGGACGTTGAGATTCCAGACCACGAGTTCGGTCTTCAACAGGCCGTCAAGTGCCTGACCGAGGGCGACAAGGCGCCGCTGTCCGATCTATCGGAGATCGGGGCGGTCGGACATAGGGTCGTTCACGGCGGCGAGAGATTCACTGAAACGGTCGTGATCGATGACGAGGTCATAGAGGCGATAGAGTCACACGCCGAGCTCGCCCCCCTCCACAATCCGCCCAACCTGCTGGGAATCCGGTTCGCGGTCAAGACGCTGCCGGAGGTCACCCAGGTGGCGGTTTTCGACACCGCCTTCCATCAGACCATGCCGGAGCACGCCTTCCGTTATGGTCTCCCCGAGAACCTCTACCGGGAAGGGAAGATCCGGCGATACGGGTTCCATGGAACCTCGCACCGTTATGTCTCGATGCGCGCGGCGGCCCTCCTGGGCAAAGATCCCAGCGACACGAACCTGATTAGCTGTCATCTGGGAAACGGCAGCAGCGTGGCCGCGGTGGCCGGAGGAAGGTCGGTTGACACGAGCATGGGGCTGACGCCGCTCGAGGGGTTGGTGATGGGGACGCGCTGCGGCGACATCGACGCCGGGATAATATTTCACCTCGAGCGGGTGCAGGGGCTGTCCACGGACGAGATAGACGCGCTCTTGAACAAGAGGAGCGGTCTCCTGGGCATCTCCGGTTCGAGCAATGACGTCCGCGAGCTTACCCGACTGGCAAAGAGTGGCGACGCAAGGGCGCGGATCGCTCTGGAGGTGTATGCGTACCGCCTGAAGAAGTACATAGGCGCTTACGCGGCTGTGCTGGGCGAGGCGCACGCGATAATCTTCACGGCCGGCATAGGCGAGAATTCGGCGCTGGTGAGATCCCTTTCGTGTTCGGGTCTCGAGGCAATGGGGATAGGCGTGGACCCGAAGAAGAACGAGAAGGCCTCGGGGGGAGAATTCGATATCACCGCCGAGGGGATGAAGACGCGGGTCCTGGTGATCCCGACCAACGAGGAGAAGCTCATCACCATGGATACGTACTCCTCGGCCATGAGCTCCTAGCGCGGCGCGGGAGCGGCCCGCGCCGAGGTTTCAGCTTCCGTTTCAGGACCGGGGAAGCCCCTAGCGCTCCTCGGGAACCAGAACCACCCTGACATAGTCGTCCGGTTTCAAATACTTCACGGCGGCCTGCTTCATCTCCTGGGCGGAGAGGTCCTCCACCAGGCGCGGATACTCCAGAAGGAGGGCCGGATCGGTGCCGTGCAAGTGGCGGGTGTGAAGCTGCGCCAGCCAGAACCCATTGTCCTTCAAGTTGACCTCGAACTGTCTCTTCTGCGACTCCCTGACTCTCTCCACGTGCTCGGGGTCCGGACCGTTGTCCCGGAGGTTCTCGATCTTCTCGAGAACGGTCTGGGTGAGCTCCTCTATTCGATTCGGATCGCAGCCGAAGGTGACGTGCACCTGGTATTCCTGCCTCGGGTAAAGCTCCGCGTAAGAGTTGATGCCCACGCCGTAAGTTCCGCCCAGCTCCTCCCTCAACACCTCGCGCAGGTCGATCTCCATGACCTCGGCCAGGGAATCCAGCTCATACTTGCTCTCCAGAGACCATTTCATGGGGCCGGCGAACACGATCGCCACGCGGCCGCGCTCCTCGATGCCTTTCCTCACGGTCCTCTCTATGACTCCCTCGGCAAGGGCAATGCCGGGATCCTTCCAGGTCTCTTCTCGATCGGTGGTGGGAAGTCCGCCCAGGTAGGTCTTGACCATCGGCTCGATCGCCTCCAGCTCGAAATTGCCCACGAAGATGAAAACGAAGTCGTCCGCGTCCGCGAACCTGTCGCGATAGAAGTCATAGGCGTCGTCGAGGTTGATCTCGTCAAGTAATTGTACCGTCCAGGGCCGCATGCGATGGTGGTGCTGGGCCACCGTTACCTGAAGGGTGTCGAAGAAGGCCGCCTCCGGGCTCGCGCTTCTGTTCTCTATGGTGCCCTTCATCTTCGCATAGAACGAATCGAACGCGTCGGCGTCATTGCGCGGTGAGGTCATATATAGATAGATGAGCTGGAACATGGTCTCCAGGTCCTGAGGCGAGGCGGTCCCCGACAGGCCTTCGGTGATCTCTCCAATGTAGGGGGAGACCTCGACCACCTTGCCGCTGAGCTTCTTCTCCAGAGCCACGCTGTTGAACTCGCCGACGCCGCTCTCCTGCACGATGTGGGAGGCGAGCGAGGCCGACACGAACATAGGGTCGGAGACCAACGAGTGTCCGCCGGGACTGTAGGCCCAGAACCTCACCTCGTCGTTCTTGAAGTCGGTGGGCTTGAGCACGACCTCTACACCGTTGGACAAAGTCCACTCCGTAACCCCCAGCTCATCGATTCTCGATCGGCTCTCGACCTCCGCGGGCTCGGGAATCTCCTCGAGGAGAGGCTCGTCGGATGCCATATCCTCGTAAGGGGTTATCCGACTGCGGCTCACTTTTTCAAAAACAGCCGCCAGGTCCTCTTCCGCGGGGACGGCGAGGCCCTCCTTCTCAGGAGCGCTCACCAAGACCACGCGGTTGTCCTCCGCGACACGCCGGGCCGAGAGCTCGTTTAGCTCTTCGAGGGCGATGCCCGGCACAAGCTGCTTGGCGAGCGCGTACTCGCTCTCGATGCCCGGCATTGGCTCTCCCTTGGTGAAATGGGCGAGGCATCGCGAGGCGAGGATCTTGGACTTTGTCTTGTCGCGCTCGGCATACGCGTTCTCGGCCTGCCTGAGCATCTCCTCCTTGGATCTTTCGAGCTCGGAGGCCGTAAACCCGTGCCGACTGGCGCGGGCGGATTCGGTGAGAAGGGCCTCGAGCCCTTTCTCGATTCCGCCTTCATTTACCAGCGAGGCGAACATCTGCATTTTCTTGGAGCGGGCGAGAGGGACGTCCGCGGTCATGGCGAAGAGGAACGGGGGCTCCGCCTCCTTCGTGAGCTCCATGAGCCTGTCGTTGAGCATGTCGTCGTGGAGATGCTTGATCAAATGTGTCCTGTAGTCTTCTATTAGCAGTTCCGGTTCTGCGTCGCTCTTGAACAGGACCGCCGTCGTGGTGTGCGTCGCCTCGGGGTCAGTGGCGACGGCGAAGAGAGTCTCCTCGTGGTCGGGGACGGGATAGATCTCGCGTTCCCTGGGGTCGGCCGGCATGGGCAATAAGGCGAAGTGCCTCTCGATGAGCCCCTCTATCCACTCCGGATCGAAGTCACCGACCGCGACGACTGCCATTAGATCGGGACGGTACCAGTCCCGATAGAACCTGCGCAATGTGTCATAGCTGCACGTGTCTATGACCGCCTTCTTTCCGATGGGTATCCTCTCGGCGTACCGCGAGCCCTTGAATAGGATCGGCAGTTGTTTGTCGAGCATGCGCATCTGCGCCCCTCTGCCCAGGCGCCACTCCTCGCCTATTACTCCGCGCTCCTTGTCTATCTCCTCCTCATCGAAGGTGAGCCCGTGGGCCCAGTCCTCCAGGATCTGAACCGCGGTCTCCACTATTTCGGTGGTGTCGGTGGGGACCTCCAGCATGTAGACGGTCTCGTCGAAGTTCGTGAAGGCGTTGAGCTCCGGGCCGAATCTCATGCCTATCGACTCCATGTAATGGATTAGCTGGTTCTCGCTGAAATGCTCGGTCCCGTTGAAAGCCATATGTTCGACAAAATGAGCCAGCCCTTGCTGGTCGTCGTCTTCCAGAATGGATCCCGCGTTTACCGCCAGCCACAGCTGAGCCCTGTTCCCGGGCTCCCCGTTGACCCTCAGGTAGTAGCGGAGTCCGTTGTCGAGCTCCCCGATCTTCGTCTGCGGGTCCACGGGTATAGGGTCCTGGGGATTGGGTGGGGCTCCGTCCGAGGAGAGCGGGCACGCCGGCAGAGCGAAGGCGACGACGATAGCCGAGAGGATGGAGCGCTTCATAGCTTTGACCTCCTGGGCGGCGCGCCGGCCTGACGGCGAGCGCAGCCGAGAGCTTGTTGCGTAGATGGAAAACAGCGATGCGGCCAGTTAAGCATTATACGAATTCGGGCATCGGGGATCAATGAAGACGTGCCGGCGGACCGCCGTAAAAGGAAGGGATGACGGGAGATGCGTCCACGCTTAACGGTACTTGATTTCCTGCCCCGGATGAATTATGCGCGGGGTGATCAGGGTTATGAGCTCGCTCTTCGAAGTGGAGTGGATCGTTTTGCCGAACAGCGCGCCAAGCAGAGGGATCCGGACGAGCAGCGGGATCCCCCTTCGTATTTGCTCGGTTCGTTCCCTTATGAGACCGCCGATGAACAGGGTATGGCCGTCCTTTACGAGGACATCCGTGGTGACCTCGGCCGTAGTCTTCGAGGGAAGGCCCTCGTCCACGACTCCATCGGAAAGCTCCGGATGAATCTTCATGAGGACATAACCGTCCTCGGCGATCGTCGGTATGATTCTGAGCTGGGCACCGATGTCGAGGAATTCCACGGATTGTATGACAGTGTTGTCCACGGTGGTAATCACCGAGAAGCCGAGCTGGCCGCCGCTGATTATCTCCGCCTCCGTGCCGTCGATCGCGAGAAGCCGCGGCGCGGCAAGGGTGTTGAGCTCGTCTATGCCCTCTATGGTCTCCAATGTGGCCTGGAAGTCGCCCTTCGCCCAGGCGACGAATACTCCGTCTCTCCTCACGACCGTGGGCGTCGTGAATCCCTCACCCTTGAATTCACCGCCTGCGTCGCCCGGAGAGAAGAGCACGGACCAGTCGATGCCGAACGTTATGTCTCTGGACAGCTTGGCCTCGATTATCTTGGCCTCGATAAGAACTTGCCTGGGCCGACGGTCGAGGTCGTGGATGACTTTGGCGACCCGATCCAGTACGTCGGGGCGGTCTTCGACCACGACCGCTCGAAGGGGAGGGTACTTCGTGACTCTGCCTGTCTTCGACAGGAGCTGGTTGACCACGATCTGGATGTCCTCGGCCGGGGCGTAGTCGAGCCTGAAGGTTCGGACATCGTTGAGCACTGTCTCGCCATACTGGTCGTCTGACATCTTGTGGACATAGTATATGTCGTCGCGCTTCACCGCCCGACAACCCACCATGGCGGCAACGGAGCTCAGCGCCTTCTCGAAGGGAACTCCGTTGAGCTCTATCGATACATGTCCGCCCACTCGGTCGCCGCTCACTATGTTGAGCCCTCGGGACTTTGACAGCATCGCGAGGAGCTCCCTTATGTCCATTTCTCTGACGGATAAGGTGACCGGCTGCTGCTCCGAGAGCCCGGCTCCTTCGGCGGTTGCCGCCGGGGGGCCGTGCGGGCGCGGGTCGGCGGCGGTTCCGGCGGGTACCTGGTCTCCGCCCGCCTCGCCGAAGAGGCCTAAGGTCATAGCGCCCAGGGCCGCCAGGAACAGGAAAAACGTATGCTTGCGAAGCGTGGTCATGATTTATTCCCCATGGTCAGCCTGTAGGTGACTCCTGTTCTTTCCAGGACGACCCAGCTGGAACCTATCTCGATCACGGCGAAGCCGGCCACTCGGTCGCCCTCTGAGACGAGTCGGCCTTCAATCGCCGCCTGGCGGTGGTCCCCGTCGATGAACACGCCCGTCAATTTCGGCATCGGTTGCGTTTCCGGGGCGGAGGGTCCGGCGTCACCGGAAGGCCGGGCGGGGATCTTCGCCGGCGTAGAGAAAATGTCGCGCGCCGTCGCGGCGGCGGGCTCCCGCGAGCCCCCCGGGGCCCGTCTGAGTACTTGATCCGCGCTCCATGAAGGTGCGCTTTCGCCGGCCGCCTCCATTCTCGCCATGAGGACGCCGTAGGCGAGGTTCGCATCGACCGCGGGGTCGAAGGGGGCCGTCTCCACGGTTCCGGGCGGCGCGAGGTACAAGGTCGCACAGCATGTAAGAAGAGCCGCCAGAGGGACGGCCGTCTTGGACACCAGCGCTCCAATGAGTAGCCTCTTGAGAGCGGCGACGGTCATCTCCGGCCCCCTCGCCCAGGCGCGAAGTAGAGCGCCAGGTTGAAGCTCGCCGCACAGCCTCCGTAGGCGTCCTCGCGCGCTATGCTGAGGTCGTTGACGCGCGTGAGTTGAGACGCTGTTTCTATTCTGTCGAGAAAATCGTGGAGCGCCGGGAAAGCGCCGGTTGCCTGAACGTCGATTTCGAGCTCCCTGAACAGGCCGTTGCCTCTCACTCCGGACGGTGTGACGCGTTCCACCCGGACCCCGGTCCCCTCCGCCAACGCCGCTATCTGTTCGAGAAAGTGATCGAGGTTCATTTCGGCGGGCAACTTGGACTCGCAAGCCTCGAGCGCCGAGGAGATTCGCTCTATCTCCTCGTCGACGCCGGCCAGCGCCCCCTCGGCGCGAGACAGAATCCCGACAGCCTCTCGGAAGTCGCGCGCGCGCTCGGTCGCAACGAGGAATGGCTTTATGTGATGGCCGGCGATGAGGGCGGAGGCCGCGCAAACGACTATTAGAAGGCAAGCCCGTCCCAGTATGTCCATCCTCTTCAAATCGGTCATCTACGTCTTACCGTTGTCGGTGCCGCCGTCCCGCGGGGCCGGGGGACCGGCCCGGCGGTCGACGGAACATTCTATTTCGAACTCTACGCGGGTAGCCGGTCCGGAGCCCGACACGTCCCGGGTCCAGATCAGGTCGACCTCGGAGAACCCGTCGGCCGTTATCAAATGTCTTATTATCTCCCCCACCTCGCGGTTCCCGGGCGCCCAGCCCCGCATCTTCAAGTAGGCACGACAGCCCTGTCCGCCCTGGGCGGCGGGATCGTGATCCGGCAGCGAGCACCTGTTGATCTCCAGGTAGCCCAGATGGCTATCGGGAGTCAGGGCGGCGCCGAGAACGGCTATGATCGCGGCGACCTTGTGGTCGGCGCCGACAAGGGAGATCGCCTCGTACCTTCGCTCGATACGGTCGCGTTCGGCAAACAGAGCGTCCGCTCGGTCGAGGCCGTGCCTCATGACGTCGTATCTTCCGGTCAATCCCGACAGCTCGGAGTTCCGGCGCGTCACCGCCAAGTCGAGGCTCGCATAGAGCGCCGCTCCCAATGCCGCGGCGATTCCAACCCTAAGCGCCCATTGGCGGATCAAACGGCGGCTCTCTCTGCGAGCCGCGAGGTCCGGAGGGATCAGGTCTATGACCCTCATGGCAACCCGCCTCCCGACCAGATCGCGCAGCAGGCGGCGGTGGCAAAGGCGTGGCCGTCGTCGCGCTCGAAAACCTCCTCCAGGCGGAGGCCCTTCATAGGATCCATAACCTCGAGGCCGAGCTGTGAGTGAAGCGTTCCGCGCAGGGTTTCGTTTCCAGCAAGCGGCCCGGTGAGTATGATTCCCGAGACCTCGAAATGCCGAAGGAAGGAGGCGCAGTACCCCAGGCAACCTGATGCTTCGCTCGCCAGCTCCATGAACTCCGATTCAAGGAGATCGAGAGCACGCCTGCGCGGTCCCGCGGCACGCTCGCCCGGGACGGTCTCCACGTCCGACGCGCCGGGGCGCGAAGTGTTTTCCACAAGCGCCGCCGCCCCGATCGGGTCCGGGCTCAGCTCGCGCTGGAGGCGCCTGGAGAGCTCGTCCTCGCTCCAGGTCAGAATGCGCTCGAGCAGAACGTGACCGTTCTGAAAGACCGAGATGGATGTGGCGCCGGTTCCCGTGGCCACGGCCAGGTACCGCTTCTCCGGATCGCACCTGGCCGCCTGTTCGGCCAGCGCGCAGGCGGGGGTGACAATCCTGGTTATCCTCAGCCCGAGGCTGTCCGTGTCCGACAGGATCCGCTCGATCATCTCGCGCGGTGCGCTGAAGGCCAGGACCGTGGTGCCGTCGTCCCCATGGCGTCTTGCCCAGTCGGGCAGCCGCAGGTAATCGAGGACCACGTCGTCCAGCGGATCTTCCAGATGCTCGCGGGCATGAGCGGCGACGAGGTGGTCGAGCGATCCCGAGTTCTTAGCTCCCAGGTTCAAGGGGAAGATATCCAGAGAGGGCGAGCTCAGCGCGCAGACCGCCGCCCCGCGCGGCAGGCGCCCGCGCTTGTCTCCGTCCACGAGGCTTGCGCGGGACATTCTCCCCCCGCGGAAGTCGCCCGGCCGAAGCTCCAGAAGCTCCCACTCGGTATTCTTCTCGCGGACCTTGCGGTGGGCCAGGCGCAGCACCCCTCCTCCCGCCTCGACACCGACGCCGCCGGGCGCGATCGCCCTCCATGACCGGAGTATGCCGTTTTGCTTTGCTCCGGCGGTCAGAGTCGCCATCGCACTTCCCTCCTGGTGTCACGCCGCGACCGCGAGGGAGCCCGCGCTGCGGGCGAAGCGGCGTTTCAACCGATGCGCCTTGCCACGCTCTAGTTCGAGTCGTGGGCGCCGTCGTTCGCTATGAGCCGGCCGGTCTTGATGTAGAACTTCCAGCCGGTGGTGCCGTCGGACGTCGCGGCCGTTATGTCGGTCTCCGTGATGTCGCAGAGCACCGTCCCGTCGTGATTGAACGGGTTCTCGGGCATGGACCTCTTCAGATAGGGGCCATACTTGTAAGTCGCGTCCTCGCTGACGGCGGTGACGCCTCCGAAGGATGTGTACCGCGTCATCTGATTGACGAAAGCCGTCGCGGCCTCGACGGCGGTAGTGACGTCCGAGCCGTCAGACTCGTTCTTCTCACCCGGATACACTCCGCCGTGCTGGTGGTAGTAGAGCTCCACGGCGCTTCGCAACTCGGCTAGACTTGTCTCGAGCGCCGAGAGCTTAGCGTCCTCACCGCTTTCCTTGAATTGCGGGATCGCGATGGCGGCCAGAGCGCCCAGTATGAGCACTACTATCATCAGCTCCACCAAGGTGAACCCCAATCTGCTGCCGAGCTTGTTCCTCATGTTCTGTTCCTCCTTCTGCGAACCCCTTGCGGGTCGGTGCCGCCCCGGGCGGCGAACGGGACTCTCCACGGCGCTCGTGCCCACTAGTTGATGGCCCGCGACATCCTGAATATCGGAACGATCAGCGATACTGCTATCAGGCCTACTAACAGGCCCATGACCACCAACAAAGCGGGCTCTACCAGGCTGGTGAAGCGCCGGACGTCGCTTTCCAGCTCCTCGCGATACCGTTCCGCGAGGTTACCCATGACTGTGTCGAGTGCGCCCGACTTCTCCCCGGTCGCCACCATGAGCTTTACCGTATTGGGCAGAAAGGCGGCCTCCTCGAAGGCCGGGGTGACGCCGTGTCCCACTTCGACATGTCTCAACAGATTGTCGAAGAAGGCGCCATATCGGGTGTCCCTTATGATGCCGCGTGCGATTTCGACGGAGTCGAGGAGCGGAACATGGCTCGCCAAGAGCAAGCCCAGGCTCGAGAAGAGCCTGTACAGATAAGCCTCCTCGTAGAGCCTCCCGACGAGGGGTATGAGCACCTTGACCCTGTCCCATGTCCGGCGGAGCGGGCCCATGCTCCAGCTCCAACGGACTGCGCATATCACGAAGAGTGTTATCGGCGGCAGGAGCCACCATCTTGAATGGGCGGCCGAGGAGACTGATATGAGCACCCTGGTGGTGGCCGGAAGCTCGCTCTCCACGCCGGCGAACAGATCGGCGAACCGTGGAAGCACATATGACATTGTGAAGAGCAGAACGCCCACCATAACAAGTAGCAGCACAATGGGATAAGTCGTGGCTTCGCGAATCCGGGCGCGAAGCCCCCGCTCGATCTCCAGTATCCCCGCGAGCCGGCCGAGACTCTCGAGCAGCGCGCCGGTCGCCTCGCCGGCGCGCACCAAGTTGACGTAGAGAGGCCCGAAGGCCGAGGGATGTCGCTCGAGGCTCTCCGAGAAAGAGGCGCCGCCTTGAAGGTCCCCGTAGACGCGGCGGAGGGCGTTCGCGAAGGCGTCGGACCGCGCCTGGTCGGAAAGGGCGCGAACGGACGGCGCCAGGGTGTTCCCGGTTCGCAGAAGCAGCGCGAGCTGGCGTGTGAATATGAGAAGCTCGTCCACCGAGACCTTACTGGGCGCGAAAAGCGACTTGCGCGCGAGCGTGCTCCATCGGGCGCCCGCGCGGCCGAGATCGCCGCCTTTCTCGCAGGTCTCTCTCTCTATTCCAGCTAGGTTTATGGCCATAGTAACTCCCAATCTGTAAATCGGTAGGAGATAAGGCATCCTTGAGAGATTCAGGGGGTGAGGAAAAGCGGCCGGCGGATCGAGAACGCCTGGCGAATGCCGATATTGGCTACGGGCCGGCACGTCCCGCGGCCGGGCGCTGGACGCCTTCACCTGTGATGCCCGCTACACGGCCGCCTACGGGGATTGGTATGGAGCGTAGACGAGGTGATAAAGCTTCGGGACCGGTTGGGAGGCCGGCGGGGTTCGCGTACGTTGTAGTGCTCCTGCTGGTGACGGTCCTGACCGTGGCGGGGCTCTCCATTCTATCGAAGAGTGCGATACTTACATTCGCGACCTTGGATCGAGGCGAGGCCGTCTCGGCTGAATACCTGGCTGAGGCGGCGGCAAATCACGCCGTGTGGTTGCTGCTGCACGATCCCTCGTTTCCCGTCGAGGAGGACAGGTATTACATGCACTCGCTGGGAGCGGGCCGCTACGGATACATGGCCCGGCGGCATAGCGGTTCAACTTTTGCAACTATTGCGGCCCTGGGGGCCGCGGGCGAGGCCGTGGTTCGCAGAAGCTACGTGGTGCATATAAAGCCCCCCGCCGCCGGCTCAATGATCACCGGAGTTTACACAGGCGACGGTTCTGACGACAGGGCTATAACCGGCGTAGGCTTCCAGCCGGACGTCGTCATCGTGAAATCCGAACGAAACTACCGGGCGCTGATCAGGACCTCCACGATTGCGGGCGATGCGGCCAAGCCCATGGAAGGAAGAAAAGCCTTGGAGAGCAACCTCATCCAGTCCCTCGACCCGGACGGCTTTACGGTGGGGAGCGACAACTATGTGAATGGAAGCGGCTACCGCTACTACTGGGCGGCCTTCAGGGCCGTCCCGGGACGGATGGGCCTGGGCACCTACATCGGCGACGGCTCCTACGGCAGAAGCGTGTCCGGCTTGCCCTTCAGCCCGCATCTGGTCTTCGTCTTCTCCGAGGACAGGCGCGAGGCCGTGCACAAGTGCTCCGGCACGGGACTGTCGTTTGTGTTCGGAAGAGGGTGGCCCAGCTTGGACTGCGTGCTCGACCCCATGTCGCCCGACGGCTTTCGAGTCGGTTCCAACGAACGGGTGAATAAAGCGGGTGAGAGATATCACTACGTTTGTTGGCCCCAGATAGCGGGCCGCCAGGTCTTCGCCGCCTACACCGGCGACGGTTCGGACGACAGAAACCTACAGGGCTTCGGCCTGGGGCCGGAGTACATGATCGTGCAGTCCCTGTCGTGGCCCAGAAACGCGGTGCATCGGACGGCCTCTATCTCAGGCGACCAGACTCTTTATTTCAGGCCGTCCTGGAGCTCCTCGAATCTTATCCAGGCGTTTCTTCCGGACGGAGCCCAAATGGGACGGGACTGGGACGTGAACAGGAGTGGATGGGACTATGCGTACTATGTTTGGGCCAGAGACTAGGAGGACGCACGAGAAGGCCCCGGCTGGGCGGGGCGGGTTCACTTTGGTGGAGCTGGTGATAGTGATGCTGGTTTTGGGCTTGGTGGCGGCCGCGGGCCAGCCCGTCATCAACTCGTCGGTGGATCGGGCGAGGCTCTCCGCCGCGGCTGACCAGGTGGTTGCCGCTCTGGAGTATGCACGGCACTCGGCCGCGGCCTGCGGTAGTCCCTGGCGCGTTACGGTGGACGCGACAGCCGACACGCTCGGCGTGGAGCGGTTGAGGTCCGATGTAGATTTCACCGACCCGGCCCTTACCGAGGTCGCGAGGTCGCAGGCGGAGGCCCTCTCCTATTCCGCGGTCCGGCATCCGGCTAACAGGGGCTCCCGGTACAGGGTCGATTTCGGGAACGGAGCGGGTTACCGGAGCGTTGATGTGGTATCCGCGGAGTTCTGGTCCGGCGGCTCCGTAATATTCGACGCGCGCGGCGTCCCCTCGGGCGCCGGCCGGGTGGTGCTCGAAAGAGGCGGCCGTAGGGCCACCGTGACACTGGACGCGCTGACCGGAAGAGTGTCGCGGAGCGACTGATTGGAGGTGGAAGGTGCCTTGTCGCAGATCCGGGTTCACGCTGGTCGAGGTTCTGCTCTCCATAGCCATACTCGGCGTCTCCGCGCTCGCGATCTCACGCGTTTACACGGCGGGGCCTGCGACCGCCGAGATCCGGGTGGCGGAGGGGCGGACGAACAGCGCGCTCAGGAGCCGGATGGAGAAGCTACAGGCCATGCAATTCGATCACCTTTCCTCCGGGAGCGAGACGGTGGTCATTCAGGGGGATGACCTCACCCTGTCATGGACGGTATCCGCCGTAGACCTGGATGGAGACCTGACGCCCGAGGCCTCGGCGAAGCTCATAACGGTTACCTTGGGCGACAGGTCGTTGACGACTATAGTGGTGGACCACGGCGGGCGGATAGGAAAGATCTAAGCCCCCCTGCGCTGCGCCGGCCGGGTTGGGGACAGGGGTCAAATCGAGGGACTGAGACGGCGATGCGCGACCCCGGAGGCAGGACCACAGTGACGGACGGACGCAAGGGCGCTATAGGAGGCTTCACGCTTGTGGAGCTTCTGATATCCGTGACGATAATGTCGGTGCTTCTGGTGTCCGTGAGTCGGCTCGTCGCGGCTTGCCTTCGCGCGAGCGAGCTGGACGAAGGGACGGCCGCCGTTTATCAGCAGGGAAGCGCGGCCATGGAGAAAATGATCGCCGGCGTCAAGTCCTGCACGCAGCTTCACATCCCGAATAGTCACTGTACGACCCGGGACGTGCTGGCCTTCTCCGGTGTCCTCAACGAGGACGGTGACTGCTATTTCGATGACGTCCTGTTTCCCAGGCTCGACGAAGACCCTCCCGGGGACATGTCGGGTGACTCAGCCCCGGGGCTCGCCTTAGTGGACGACGACGGCGACGGCCTCGTGGACGAGACCGGAGGTCTGGCCTGGGAGGATGCCGTTAGGGACGACGACGAAGACGGGTTGTACGACGAGGATCCCGCCGACGGCGTCGACAACGACGGGGACGGCAACATCGACGAGGATATGCCCTCGGATGCAAACGGTGACGCCGCTCCGGGGCTCGGGCACATGGATGACGACGCGGACGGATCCACGGACGAGGGCGGGTCGCCGGCCGACGATGACGAGGATGGCTCTGACGATGAAGACGGGATGAACGCGGTGATATTCAGTTACGACTCAGGGGCCCGGGCGATCGTGGAGGCGTTCCCCCATGACGGATCCTCGGGTGTGCTCTGCAGAAACGTGACCGGTTTTAGCGTCGTATACAACCCGGGCGACGCCGCGACGGCCACCTACATAACCATCTCTCTTACGCTCGAAGGCGGATCCGGGGAGAGCTTGACCATAACGGAAGACGTCTACCCGAGGAACATGGTTCAGAAATGGGGAAGGCGGGTAAGGTAATGGGGACCGTCGAGACTACTCTGCGAATATCACTCTGGACGCTTCTTCGGGTGTGGTCTTGCCCGTAAGGACCAGCTTCTCGGCCTCGGAGACCAGGGTAGGGAGCCCGACCTCTCGTTGGTGAGAGCGGATCCGGTCGATGCCGGGGCTGTCCAGAATCAACTTCTGAAGCTCGTAGCTGGTGGGCAGCAGCTCGAAGACGCCTGTGCGTCCTCTGTAGCCGGAGCCGAAACACTTCTTGCATCCTTCGCCCTTCATCAGTCGCGGCTCGCGCGCCTGCTCGATGCCGTTCGACGCGAGGCCTCCCGGGGGAGGATCGTAAGGCGCCGAGCACTCCGGACAGTTTGTCCTGATTAGCCTTTGGGCGAGGACTCCGACCAGGGAGGGGGCGAGCAGATAGGGCTCGATGCCGATCTCCAGCAACCTCGCCGCCGAGCTCGCGGCGTCGTTGGTGTGCATTGTCGAAAGCACCAGGTGTCCGGTAAGGGCGGCCTGGACGGCGATCTTCGCCGTCTCGGGGTCTCGGATCTCGCCGACCATCACGATGTCCGGGTCCTGCCTCAACGTGTGTCTGAGTATTCTCGCAAAGCTGAGGCCTATCTCGGCCTTGACCTGGGACTGGGTTATCATCTCGAACTGATACTCGATGGGGTCCTCGATGGTCACTATGTTCCGCTCGCTGGAGTTCAGCTCCGACAGGGCGCTGTACAGCGTAGTGGTCTTGCCGCTTCCGGTGGGGCCGGTTACGAGCAGCAAACCGTTCGGGCGGGCGAGCAGGCCTCTGAAGCCGGCGAGGACGCCGGGGCTGAAGCCCAGCTCCTCCATGGTTAGCAGCTCTTTTCTCCTGTCGAGGACCCTGAGGACGACCTTCTCCCCGAAGACGCCCGGCAGCGACGAGAATCGCAGGTCGACGGGCCTTCCCTCGGCCTGAACCTGGATCCGCCCGTCTTGGGGCATGCGCCGTTCGGCGATATCGAGGTTGGCCATCAGCTTGAGCCTCGAGACAACCGCCGGGTGCAGCTCCGCCTTGTGCTTGATGACGGGATAGAGGACGCCGTCTATCCGAAGTCTCATTCGGAAGAAGTCCCGCTCCGGCTCGATGTGAACGTCGCTCGCCCTCTCCTTAAGAGCACGCAGTATTATCTGATTTACCAAATCGATCGCCGGGCTCTGGGCTGAGGATTGCGAGATGTCATAGACGTGCTCCTGGGCCTCATACCCCCCGGCGAGGCTGCGCGGGGCGCCTCTTTTCGAGATGAAGTCCTCGACCAGCAGGTCCGCCTCGTCGTAGAACTCCTCGATCATGTCCAGGATGTCGCTGCGCGGGCTGGCTACCAGCTGCACATCGAAGCCCGTGAGTTTCTTTACGGCGTCGGCCACGAACGCTCTGTTGGGATCGCTTATGGCCAAGGTGAGGGTGTTGTGAACGAGGAAAAGAGGCATGACCTCGTGGAGCCGGGCCTTCTCCCGGGGCAGCGTATCGACGGCCCTTCTGTCGACGAGACCGCTGTCGAGCCTCGTGTACGGTATGCCGGCCTGCTCCGCCAGAACGAGCGATATGTCTTCGCTGGACACAAACCCGGCCTCGACAAGAAGCTCTCCCAGGCGGCGGCCTGACTTTCCTTGCGAGCGCAGGACCTCGTCCAATTGAGCCTGGGTGATGAGTCCCCTGCCAACCAGGAGGTCGCCCAGGAGCATTCTCTTTCCGACGCCGACGGTCATCGAGTTGCGCCTTTGTGTGCGGTGGGCGGCTCCGGAGTCCGCCCGCATGGTGAAAGGGGGGCCGGGGTCACAGGACGGACCGGCTTTCCTCCTCCACGATGATCAATCTCTTATCCAGCCTGGTAAGCGATAGGATCCTCTTGAATTCGCCGCCCGCGTTCGCAAGTCGCAGAGATCCGCCTGAAGAGGCGAGCTTCGATGAAATGTCCAGGAGAAGCTCCAGCCCGCGGCTGTCTATGCGCTCCACGTCGGCCACGTCCAGGATCACGTTGGCCGGGGCGCGGGACTCGACCTCCTGAAAGGCGCTCTTCAAGTCTTCGAGGCCGATCTCGGAGATCGGACCCTCCAGAGCCAAATACGTGATCGGTCCCACTTTTTTCGTCAAGACTGACATCGCTTGCACCGCCTCTGCCCGATAGGTAACCGGTGCCAATAGGGGACTGCAAGATAAGTGCCGCGTGCGGGCGCGGGGCTCGGGCGATGGCCCGGTTCAGCCAAGAGGTTGGGGTGCAATCAATTCTATGGTCCGCGGTGCCGAAGGAGGCGCGGTCTGGAATTGTAAAAGGCCACTAACCGCGCGAAAAGGAATTGCTTTTTGCAGTGCCCGCTCCGCGATTGCACGCCGGCGGGGCTCAGGAAGTTCGCCCGTGGAAAGAGCGGCCGGCATAGATCGCCGCGCCGATCCAGAGCGCCACCAGCACCAAGGACCCTATGGATAGGAATCTTATGGTGCCGAAATCTCTGAAGGCCGTCGTTATCGCAAGACTGATCCCCACCGCCAAGGCCTTTGCGAATCGCTGCACGAACATGTCTATGAACGCCTTGGCCTTGTATTTCTGGTCACGGGACGTCGGCACGTAGAGCGCCTCCTTGGCGGACTGGTTTATGGAATAAGCGAACGCATTGTCGGCGGGGTAGAGAAAGCTGCCGACCCAGAGCACGGGAAACGCCGCGAAGGCCGCCGACCCGGTCAATATGGTGGCGGGAAGTATCAGCAGGGCGGTGACAAGACCGAATCGGGTCATGATAAAGCTCGTCAGGAAGAACTGGACCAGCATCGCCAGGATGTTCGTCAGCGAGTACATGGTAGCGAACTGCTTGCCCAGAGCCTCGCCGCTGAGAAAGTGCTCGAGGGTGGAAGTGAATTGGAAGTCCATTATGGTCGACACCATCTCGTAAAGCGCCACTATCGTCACTATCGCGATCAGATACTTGGATTGAAAGACGAGCTTCGCTCCCTCGATCGCCGCGTTGGCCTTCGGCCGCGCCGCCTGCGCATCCTCGCCCGGTGGTGCGGAGGGCCCCGGCGAGACCGTCCCGACCGGCCCGCTCTTGTCGACTATTCTTCCAGCTAGAAATGCAACGGCTATTATGACGGCCACGATTCCGAAGCAGACCCACATCCATTGGGCTTTGGATATATAATCGAACCACACTCTGAGAAAGGTGCTTCCGAACGCGCCGCCCGTGACGCCGCCGAGGCCGATGAGCCCGTAGAGCCTCTTGGCCGCTTCCGGGGTCACGCTGTCGTTCAGGAAGGCGAAGAATGTGGCCACCATGAGAGTGGTGAACAGGTCGCCCAGAAGATAGAAGGTCCAGACCACCGAGGCCTCCGGGTTTCCTATCAGGCGTCCATACAATATGAACATCAGCATGAAGAACAGCCCGAACGCCAAGGTGAGCTGTTGGCGCCGGAGCCGCCTTGCCAGCAAGGTGAACGCGGTCACGGCTGCGATCGCGACCACCATGTTGAGGACCTTGGCTATGAGCTCCGCCTGGGAGCCCAGCAGGTGCCACGAGGTGAAGCCCGACCATGAGAGGACGTCCACGCCTCCCGTGCTGTCGTAGTACCGGATGAACAAGCTTTTCTTCAGGGGCTTCAAGATCCAGAAGCAGGTGATCACTAGAAAGAAATAAAGAAACATCAGAAGCGCGAGGGGAAGCTCCTCTCTCTTTATGTTCATGAAGGCTTTGATGGGGCTTTGCATTCAATCTCCTCGACTTCCGGAGCCTCCGACTCCGGCGACGCCCGATAATTGCGGGGGGGGGAGATCGGGACGGGCGAAGCCGGGCACGCGCCGTGTCGAAGCGGGCCTTTGGCTGCTGCAACGGTGCTGAGCATCCGCTATCATAGGAAAGACAGCGCGGATTAGCGGAGGATCGACAGATGAAGCCTAAAACGAGCGGATGTTTTCGGTCAATCGCGTTTTGTGCGGCTTTTTGCGCCGCTTTGGGGCTGTCCGGCCCGGCCGGAAGCGCGATATGCGGTAAGGCGGAGCCGTGGCCGAAGTCGTCGAGAGAGCCGGTGTCCACCCTCGATCATCCGACGGTAGAGGAGAGGGTGGAGGACAAAGGTGGCCACGTCTCCTCATACAGGTTCGCGGTGTTCGGAGACCAGCGGGCATTGGCCGACGGCGAGTGGCAGGGCCTCATCGAGCAGATCAGGCTCCTGAGCCTGAGGGACGAGAGTCTCCTGTTCGTGCTGGACACCGGTGACATAGTGGACGACGGGCGCCATTCGGACCAGTTCCATGCCTTGACCGACATATTGAAGCCTGTATCGCATCTGCCTTACCTTGTGGGAGTCGGGAATCACGAAAAGGACGACAACCAAAGTTCTTCGGCTCTGCGAAATACGGCCACCTTCTTGAGCTACCTCGACGGCGGGTTCTCGCCCGGCAGGATGTACTATCGCAAAGACATAGGGCCGGCGAGGTTTCTATTCCTTGACACCAACGACCTTGTCTACGGGGACGAGGGGGGACGCGGACAGGCCCGGCCGCCCGAGCCCGGGAGCAGGGGGGCCGAGCAGATCGAGTGGCTTCTGAATGAGCTGGACCAGCTCTCGACCGATAAGCCCGCGCTCTCGATAGCGGTGATGCACCATCCGATCCTTCAGTCATCCCTCAAGCACGGAGCCCAGGCCGTCTCACTCTGGAACCTCGAGATCGAGGGCCGCTCACTGGCCCGGTTGCTCTTCGGCGCCGGCATTGACGTTATCCTCACGGGGCACACGCATACGTACGAGCGCTTCCGGGTCAACGATTCCCTCGGCAGTGTAATGCATTTGATCAACATTTCGGGACGTCCCAGGGGGGGCTTTCTATGGTTCGAAGGGGGCGGGTTCTTATGGATGGGGAAGATCTCCCGCAGGGCTGCGGATATCGCCGGCAGGGAGAGGTCCTGGCTGCGAAGATCGGGATGGAGGATCCCCGAAGCCTGGAGCGTATATCAGGAAGATGCAATGCTCGAACGCGAGGCCGATCAGTTCGCGGTCATAACCGTGGAGGAGGACGGAGGGCTATTGCTGGAGATCGCGTTCTTGGATGACTCCAGGCGCTGGGGGCTCAGATGGGACCCGGCTGTGCGGATCAAGTAGCGATGGTAAAGCGCGTTCTCAAGATGGCCAGAGTCAGAGAAAAGGAGTTCGGCCTCGTATGCGAGCTCTTCTTCCTCCACTTCCTGGTGATTTGCGCCTTCATAGTGGCGAAGACCGCGCGTGACGGGCTGTATCTCAGCAATCTCTCCGCGACCACGCTCCCTTACGTCTACCTCGGTCTTGCGATCTGGACGACCGGCGCCATTGCCTTCTATGGCCGCTACTTAGGCCGGATTCCCTCCCACCGCGCGCTCATGCACGGCCTCTGGATCACGGGCCTTTCCCTGCTGCTTTTCTTCCTTTGGTTTTGGAGCGGGGGCCGGACGCCGGCTGTGGCTTTCTATCTTTGGCTGGGCGCGTACGGCCTGTTGCTCGTCTCGCAGTTCTGGGTTCTCACAAACGACAGACTGAACCCCCGTCAGGCCAGGCGGCTTTTCGGAGTCATCGGCGCGGGCGGCGTTCTGGGCGGGATGATCGGCGGCGCGGGCGCCTCGCAGCTTGCCGGGCTTGGCGGGCCCGAGTGGCTTCTGGTCGGAGCGGCCGTGATCCATGGAGCGGCGGCGGTGCTGGCCCGAAGAAGCGGTCGGCGGCCCGAGGAGGCCCCTCCCGGCGGCGCGGAGTCCGAGGGCGAGGCGGAGCCGGGCCTCGGGCGCATTCTCGGCAGCCCTTACGTCAGGCTGATAGCCGTCACCATGCTCGTGGCCCCGATAACGATCGCCGTGATCGACTACGAGTTCAAGTTCCTCCTTCAGGGGTTTCTCGCGGGTCCGGATAAGGCGATAGGTGGACTGGGACCGGAAAGGGCGGCGGAGCTCACAACTTTCCTTGGCTACTTTTACGGGTTTCAGAACGTAGTGATGCTGCTGGTCCAATTGGGCCTGACAGGCTTCCTGCTGTCCCGGCTCGGGGCCAGAGCCACCTCCATGCTGCTGCCGGGAGGCTTGCTGGTGGGCTCTCTGGCCACCGTAGCGCTTCCACATTTCTTTCTGGTCGCGGGAACGTGGCTATATGGGTCGATTGCAAGAGTCACGGTTGTCAGGTCGGCCAGAGAGTTCCTTTACTTCCCCCTTCGAAGCGGGGTCCGCCGGCAGGCGAAGCGACTGATCGAGACAACGGTCAACCGGTTGGCGGAGGGGATCGCGGGCGTGATCATTCTGCTGGTGAACGGCTTGCTGGGCGGGACCATCGCGCAACTCTCAATCTTGATCACCGTGCTCTCGGCCCTGGCGCTGGTCCTGGAGCGGCTTCTGACGAGAAGTTACGTATCGGAGCTCTCCTACTCCCTGCGGTGGATGCTCGAAGACAGGGAGAGACCGCCGTTCGACCTCAAGGAGGCCCATCTCGTCAGAGAGCTCGGCGCCCTTCTCGACAGCCCCTTCGAGAAAAGAGTGCTTTACGCCCTGGATACACTGCGGGAAGTGGAGGCTGAGGGGTTGAGACGCTACCTGCCCGCGCTTCTCGAGCACCGGTCTCCGAAGGTCAGGGCGCGTGCCCTGGAGCTGTCGGCGCAGCTCAACGTGAGCGCGGATCTCACCAAGGTTGAATCTCTACTGCTCGATACGGACGACGATGTCCGCATGCACGCCGCTTATTTCTACTGCATCCTGAAGCCGGGCGACGCCCGCGATTCCATGGGCGATTTGCTCAAGTCCGGTAACGACAGGATCCGGTCCGGAGCCCTCCAGTGCGTCGCCGCCCATTCGCCTCAGCAGGAGGACGAAAGGGTATACACCATAGCGGAGGAGTTCATGGCGAGGGGGTCGCGGGGCGACAGGCTTTCGGTGGCGATGGCCGCGGGGAAACGCCCCGGCCCCGCAGCCATTCACGGCTTTCTGGAGAGGTTGGTTCACGATCCGGACCCCGGGGTCAGGAGAGCGGCGATTCGCAGTGCGGGCACCGCGAGGCGCGGGGAACTGGTGCCGGAGCTGATAAGGTTGCTGGAGCTTACGGAGTTCAGGGAAGATGCGGAATCCTCTCTCGTGCGTTATGGGGACTCGGTTGTAGGCACGCTGGGCGATTACCTGGCGGACCCTACGGCCGCTGATGAGATCCGCAAGGCTATCCCGCAAGTCTTATGCGGGATAGGCAGCCAGGGAGCCGCTGACGCCCTGGTTCGGGTCTCCCTTGAAGAGGACCCCGGCTTCGCCGATCGGCTCCTCAGAGCGCTGAGCAGACTGAAGGCGAACAATCCGGATATATCGGTATCCGAAGAGGAAGTAGGAAAGCGCATCGGTCTCGAGGTCGATCAGTACCTGCGCTTCCGCAAGGTGAGATGGATCGTTGAGAGCGCGCCGGCCGGGGAGGCGCGTGAGCTGCTCGTGCGTGTGCTGTGGGAGAGAACGGGACAGTCCCTTCGGCGTCTGTTCAGGGTTCTCGCATTGATCTATCCCAGGCGCGAAACACGCCTTGCATATCGGGGGTTGATGAGCCAGAATGCTCGCCTGCGGGCCCAGTCCGTTGAGTATATAGAGGCCACGATCTCACCTGAACACAAGCGCATGGTTATGCCCATAGTGGAGCGAACGGGCGGGCGAGAGAGAGAGAAGCCGGAAGCGGTGCACTCCCGGGAGATGGCGTCTCTGGAGGAGGCAATTGAGGAGCTGGCGGGCATCCCCGACCCATGGCTGCTGGCCGCCGCCTTGTACCTCGTTGGCTCGCTCAAGCTGAGCCCGCTGAGGCACATCGCCGAGGGCTCGGCCAGGGCGGAGCACCCCTACTTGAGAGAGATGGGACGGTGGGCCGCGGATGAGCTGGCGGCGTAGCGCGGAAGGACCTCGAGCGGACTATGGCCGATACACACGGCACTCTTACAATAGTGGAGAAGACGGTATTCCTCATGGAGTTCGGGCTCTTCAAGAACATGGAGACCGAAGAGGTGGCTGGAATCGCTTCCTTTGCGAGGGAGCGGCATCTCGAGGACGGCGAGTTTATTTTCCGGGAGGGAGAGCCCGCGGAAGCGGCGTTCCTGGTCGTGGACGGCGGCGTGCGGATATCCAGGAATGGGCGGACCCTCCGAGAGATAAAGGAAAAGAAAGGGTTCGGGTTGCTCGAAGTAGTCGCGCCCGGACACACGTACTCGGTCTCGGCCGCGGCGGTCGGAAAAACTCATGTGCTGACGTTCTCGCGCGAGGACGTGCTCTACGGGGTCGGAGAATATCCGAGGTTCGCCATAGGACTGATTCGAGCGATGGCGGACGCTCTGATAAGGCACACGGACTTGAGGGAAAGAGTGGGGGATCGGGAGGAGGAGGAGTGAGGCTCGGGCTCGGGGTCGCCGTGGGGCTGCTCGTTTTCCTGGCGTGCTCGGCCATCGCTCGGACCGAGGAGGATGCCCCCCACAAGGCGGGCGATTCCGACCTTACCCTGAGGAGCGATCTTCTCAGAGGCCGACGGACAGCGAAGCTGGACAGCCTGGTGCCTCCCAGCAAGGGGGTTCCGGAGAAGGTCGTCTACTACATCGAGACAGGGGAGGTCGTGGAGAAGCTGCGCCACGGGTTCCACGGCTTCTTCTTGAAGCTCGGCGGTCTTAGCAGCAACGCCAGATATGGCTTCGGAGTCCGCTACCAGAGGCGCGTCCTGGACCAGGACCTCTCGGTCAACTGGTCGGCGTCCTACTCTTTCAACAAGTACCGCCGGCTTGAAGCCGGCCTGGAGGTTGAAAGACTCGGACCGGTGCCCCTGGGGCTCAGCCTCTACAACCGCTACAGAAACTTCCCGGAGGAGGAGTACTTCGGCCTTGGCCCGGCCAGCAGCCTTTCAAACGAGTGTGACTTCAGGCTCGAGGACTATGAGGCCACAGTGAAGCTCGCCGCCCGGCTTGCGAAGGGACTGACCATCGGCGGCGGAGTTGGCTACACGAGTAGCTGGACGGAGGAGGGGACCGACGAGGAGGCGGGGCTCGTTCAGGAGACATTCCCCGCCGGCGACTTGGCGGGATTCCTTCAATCGATTGAGCACCAGGTCACGGGTGTTTTCGCCCGACTCGACTACAGAGACTCCCCGGGGAACCCCCGGTCCGGAGCCTACCTGGTCGGGGAGCGGCGGTTCTACGAAGACCTGGAGGCCGGCGCTTATGATTTTGAGAGCTCTCGGGCCGAGTTCCAAGGTTATCTTCCGTTTTTCCACAAGCACCGCGTGATAGTCCTGCGCGCCCTGGTGGAGAGCGTGAGAGGGCGGGACGGGGGCGCCGCTCCCTTCCACTACCTGCCCTACGCGGGGGGCAGCGAAACGATACGCGGATTCGAGGAGTACAGGTTCCGCGACAGGAAGCTGATCCTGGCGAATTTAGAGTACCGCTTCGAGGCGTTCATCGGGCTCGACATCGCGCTGTTCGGGGACTTCGGACAGGTGGCCGGGCGGTGGGAGCGGTTCAAGAGCTCCGACTTCAGGTCCTCATACGGCGCGGGGCTGCGCTTCAATACGTCTGAGAGCGTGTTTCTTCGGTTCGACGTGGGCCACGGGGCCGAGGGGACGAAGTTTCATCTAAAGTTCGAAAACGTGTTTTGATATCCGTTTTGGAGAGGGAGATAGGTGCCTTGATCGGTGGGCTCAAGATGGCGATTCTAGCCTGCGCGCTCCTTCAGGCCGGGGCCGCCGTTTCATATACAGGACATTGCTGCGCCGAGGATCGGCCGCTGGAGCAATGGCCGCACTTCCACCCGGACGACCCCATACTCGCCGACCCGGACAGAATGCCCGTGCCTGTGCCCGAGTACCGGGTCACGAGCCAGTACTATGACTTCATCGAGAACACCTTCTTCAAGGTGGGCCTCGACAAGAACCCGGGGGCCCTGAACGTCAACACCCTTGGAGAAGTGCCCAACTCGAGCTGGTTCACGAATCGTCATGGAATGGAGCGCATGCCGCCGGCGGACTTGGTGAGGGGCGCCAAAAGCGGCGAGGGCCCCGACGTCGAGAGCTCCTGGACAATAGTGGAGGCCAAAGGGGAAGGGATAACCCCGGGCTTCACCGTTGTGGACTCGAGAGGGGACACCTATTTCGTGAAGACGGATCCGGTGGACCACCCCCACTTGGCCACGTCTGCGGAGGCAATCTGCACGCCCCTTTTTCACGCGATCGGCTATAACGTCCCCGAGAACTATCTAGTCGACGTCCAGGTGAGCAATTTGAGGATAGGGGACGAGGCCACTATGAAGGCGAAAGGCGACCGGGAGCGGGGCATGACGCAAGAGGACCTGCGCGCCGTGTTGAGCAAGGCGCCCGTGCGCCCGGACGGAACTCTCCGGGTGATAGCGAGCAAGGCAATCCCCGGGAAGGGCCTTTTCGACCACTTCCGCTATTACGGAACCAGGCCGGACGACGCGAACGACATCACGCCGCACCAGCTTCGAAGGGAGCTTCGCGGACTGAGGATTTTCGCCGCGTGGCTGAACCATGACGACGCGAGGTCGATAAACACCCTTGACGTCTACGTGAAGGAGAGCTATGTGAGGCACTACCTGCTCGACTTCGGGTCGTGCCTCGGCTCGGGAAGCGTGAAGCCTCAGACCCGGAGAGCCGGTCACGAGTATATGTGGGACCCTGTGCCGACCCTGAAGACCGTGGCCGGCCTCGGGCTGTGGGTTCGGCCTTACCTGAAAATCGAATTCCCCCGCTATCCGGGCGTCGGAAGGTTCGAATCGGAGGCCTTCAAGCCGGAGCGCTGGAAGCCCGAGTATCCGAACCCGGCCTTTGTGTTGATGGACGAGAACGACGCGTTCTGGGCCGCTGGGATAGTGATGCGTTTCACGGACGAGGAGATTCGAGCGGTGGTCGAAAGAGGTGGCCTGGGCGATCTTGAATCCACCAAGTACATGATAGCCACGCTTATAGAGCGGAGGGACAAGATAGGGCGGCACTACCTGAACCAGGTCAATCCGCTGGGCGATTTCAACGTAGATGAGAGCGCGTTGACCTTCAACAACCTCTCGGTCGAGCACGGATTCGGGGAGAGTCCGCGGGGCTATGAGGTCACCTGGCGTTCCTACGATAACCGGGAGCGGGAGCCGAAGGAAGTCATAGGCAGCCGTGAGGTAATAGCGACGGCGATTGTGCCGGGCGGGCCCGCCTGCCGGGTGGCGGCCGCCTTTCCCCGGGCGGTATCTGGAAGGGAAGAATTCATCTTCGCGGAGATCGTTCCAACGCCCGATGCCCCGGATAAGTGGCGCGAGCCGGTGCGGGTCTTCCTGAAGAACCTAAAACCGGGCTGGGAGATTGTGGGCATCCGCAGATAGGCGGGGAGGGAAACGATTACTCTCCGCGGCGGCGCGCGAGACTCTGCTTGATCTCCTCGAAGCCCGCGTAAAGCGACGGTATTATCACCAGCGTGAAGAGCGCGCTGACCAGTACTCCTCCTATTGTCACCATAGCTATGGCAAGACGCAGCTCGTAACCCTGGCCGGTGCCCAGGGCCTGGGGAATCATGCCTACTGCTATGGCCAGGTTGGTCATGACTACGGCGCGAAGCCGGGCGGGGCAGCCCTCGAGAATGGCCTCGTGCAGGGGAGTCCCGCGACGCCTGATCTGCGCCACGTAGTCCAGCAGCAGGATGGCGTTGTTGACGACTATTCCTATCAGCATCACCATTGCCATCAGACTGAAGATATTGACGGTCTGACCTCCGAAGAAAAGCCCCATCGAGGCGCCGACCAGTCCCAGGGGGAGCGTCACCATGACGGTGAAAGGTAGGAAGAACGACTCCAAGATCATCGCCAGGACCACGTAGGTCAGGATCGTGGCCAAGCCCATCGCCTGGAAAAGCGAGGCGAACGATTCCTCCTGGAACTCGTACATGCCTCCATATATTATCCTGTAGCCCGGAGGCACGTCCAACTCGTCGAAGAGAGGCCGTGTCTTGCGAACGACATCGGTTATTGTTCCTTCCGCAAGGTTGGCGGTTATGGTGATCCGCTTCTGTTTGTCGCGGTGATGGATCTCCGCCGCGCCCCGCGTCTCCTCGATGTCTCCGAGCTGAACTATGGGAACAAGAGTCTGCCCGGAGGGAAAACGAAGCCGGCTCAGCTTCCGGGGGTCGTTCCTGGTCTCGTCGTCGAATTGGACCCTGATCTTGTACTCTTCGCCCGCCTCCCGAAAATTGGATCTATCGTCCCCTTCATAGGAGTTCCGCAGCAGGCTTGCGATCATCCCGGTTGTCATGCCGCGACGCGCGATCTCCTCGCGGTCCGGATAGAAGACGAGCTCAGGACCTCCGGGCTTCCAGCTCGTGTCCAGGTCCACCAGGGCCTCGACTCCGGAGAGTATTCGCAGGACCTCGCGGCTGAGCCGCTCCACCACCTCGGAGTCGTCTCCCAGGACCTCGACCTGCACGTCGGCGTCTCCGCCCTCCTCGCTGCTCGCCGCCGAGACCGTGATATCGGCCTCGGGTATCCCCGCGAGCATCGGGCGAAGCTTGTTGGTCAGATCGCCGACGCGGAGATCCCGCTCGGAGATGTCCACCAGCTTAGCCCTGACAGTCGCCTCGTTGATTCCGCGGAAAGTCCCGCCGACGGAGCTGATCACTGACTCGACCTCCGGAACGGAGGCGATTATCTTCTCGGCCTCCTCGACGGTCCGCTCCGTCATCCTCAACGACGATCCCACCGGCAGCTCCAAGCTGACGGATACGTATCCCTCGTCCATTTCCGGCATAAACTCTCCGCCGGATATCCTCAACAGCACGAAACTGAAAAGAAGGAAGGCCAGTGCTCCTACAACCAGGACGGCGCGGTGACGGTTCCTCGCCAGGCTCCACGAAAGGAGGCCGCGATAGGAGCCGGCCATGTTGCGCATGAACCTCTCCATGAAGTGCGGTCGGCGGGCGCGGCTCGAGACGGTGGACGGGGGCGTCGCGGAGCCCGAAGCGCCGGGCTCCTTCTTGAGGAAGACAGCGGACAGCATCGGCGTGAGAGTGAAAGATATGAACAGCGAAAAGGCGGTGGCGAAGACAACGGTCATACCGAACTGGAGGAAGAAGCGCCCTATTATGCCCTCCATGAACGCGATGGGGACGAATACCACCACGTTTGTCATCACCGACGCCACGACGGCCAGGGCCACCTCCCTCGTCCCCTCCTGGGCGGCCACGCCCGGCTCCTTCCGCATCTGGAGGTGCCGGAGTATGTTTTCCAAAACAATAATCGAATTGGTGACGAGAATCCCCACGGACACGCCGAGTGCCAGGAGGGAGAGCAGATTCAGCGTGAATCCGGCGAACTGCATGAGGAGAAAAGTGGAGATGACGGCCGAGGGCATGACGACCGCGGCGATCACCGTGCCTCTGAAGTTGCGCAAGAACAGGAAGAGCAAGGCCGCCGTTAGGAGGATCCCTATCATTATGTTGGAGGTCACGTCTTTTACGGCCTCCCGGATGAACCGGGAGTCATCGGAGGCGTAATCGATGTGGAAACCCGGCGGCAGCTCCCGCGTGAGCGCCTCGACGGCCTGGTAGATGCCGTCCGCCGTATCGATGGTGTTGGCGCCGGACCTCTTTATGACGTCGACTTGCACCGCGGGCTCGCCGTTGAAGCGGGCAAGAGAGCGGGGCTCCTCGAAGGTGTCTATTACGCGCGCTATCTCGTTGAGATATACGTATCCCCCTTCGGGCAGAGACACTCTCACCAGGCCTATCTGTTCGACCGTAGCGAACTCGCCGAGGGTGCGGACCATGTACTCCCGTTGCCTCGCTATTATGCGTCCTTCGGGGATATTGACGTTCTCCGCCGCAACCAGCGCGCTCAGGTCCGCGATGGACAGGCCGAAGTACTCGAGCTTGTCTCGATCGACGGCGACCTGTATCTCCCGCTCCTGGCCGCCTATGATCTCTATTGTGGCGACTCCCGGGACCTGTGCGAGACGGTCCCTGATGGTCTGATCCGCGAAACGGTATGCGTCGTTCACGCCCAGCTCGCTGGAAACGGCGAGCGATATAATGGGGAAGGACCCGATCTCGAATTTCTCAACGACGGGCTTCTCCACGGCGTCGGGCAGGTCGTTGAGTATGGCGTCCACCCTCGAGCGAACGTCGTTGGCCGCCTCGTCCGGGCCGGCCTCGAGGTCGAATCTTATTATTACAAACGAAACGGATTCCTGCGAAATTGACTCGATCAAGTCCACGTTAGCGATGGTGCTGACGACGTCCTCGATTCGATCGGTGACCTGAGTTTCTATCTCCTCCGGTCCGGCGCCGGGATAGACAGTGGTCACGGTGACGTATGGGAAATCGATATCGGGAAAGAGGTCGACGGAGAGCCCGAGATAGGCGTAGCCTCCGAGGATGACTATCGCGAACACCATCATCGTGGTGAGGACGGGGCGCCGCACTGACATGGAAAGCAGGCTCATTTCGATCGTTCCCCGCCCACCCCTGCCGCGAAGTACTGCGATGTCAAGTCATTGTGAGGCTTGGTCTTTAGCCCGTCCCTGAGCTTCCCCTGCCCCCATACCACCACCCGCTCTCCGGGATCGATCCCGCGCGTGATCGCAAGGAGGCCTTCCCAGGAGATGCCCGGCACGACGTCCCTGAGCTCCGCCGTCTCATCGCCCTGCGATCCGGTGATGACGTAAACCGCCTTTATCCCGTTTATCTCCACCAACGCTGTTTCGGGGACCACCGGGCATGAATCGCATGACGCGATCTTGATCTCCGGCTCTACCAGCGATCCCGGTTTGATGACGTGGCCGGGATTGCGGACGACGAGCTCCACCCTAAAGAGGCGGGTTTCCGGATCGGCGCTCAGAGAGACCTTGGTGACGGTCCCATATAGCGGGCGCTCGCGGCCGGCTTCGCCCTCGCCCGTGCCCAAGCCCTTGCCGGGAAAGACGCGCACAGTCTGACCCGGTTCAAGCCCGGCTCGCTGCGTGGGGCTCACGTCCAGCGGAATCCTCGTCTCGTCCAGGGAGGCGACGGTCGCGAGGATCTGGCCGGCGTCGGCGTACTCTCCCTCTTCCACATAAACTGCGGTCACGATACCCGATATGGGTGAATCGAGCCTGACGGCACGCCGGGCCGTGTTGTATGCGGCTCTGGCGGCGTCGGCCTCGGCCCCGGCGTGATCGAGCTGTTGCTGGGAGATCGCGCCGGACTCGTACAGCGCCTCCATTCGCGCGCTGTCTCGCCTTGCGGTGGTGTACTGCGCCCGAGCCGTCTCCAGATTGACCATGATCCTGGTGGGGTCGTACTCGTCCAAGGATATGACCACCTTGCCGGCGGCTATCTCGTCGCCCACGTCCACATGCACTCGGCTGACACGTGTGCGGTAATCGGATACCAGCTCAACCTGTCCGAATCCTTCGGCCACGCCGGCGAATCTCATCCAGTGCGCAATGGGAGTAGCCTGGGCGAGGACGTAATCGACCGGTACTCCCTCGGCGCTCTGAACGGACTCGATGCTCTGGGTATCTTCCGTGCGAAGCCGGCGTGCGGCCGTGGCGGCGAATAGGAACACCACGACGGCTCCGACGGCGATCCACAAAACCACCTTGGTGCGTCTTCTCATCAGCTATTGCTCCTCATGGCTTTCCAATCCTATTCCGGGCCGGTTTCGCCGGCTCCCGCGATCCGCCCCAGCACCTGTTCCAGGTTGGCGACGGCGACGTCGTACTGAAAGAGCGTCCTCGCGTAGTTCACGCGGGCCTGCTCGAGGGCGGTTTCGGCGTCCGTCAGCTCCAACTGAGTCGACAGGCCGTTGCGGAAACGGGTCCGGGCGATAGAGTACGTCTCCTCGGCCAGATCGACCGTCGCGATCTGAGCCTCATACGCGAGCTCCAAGGCGCGGAGGTCCTTGACGGCCTTCACGGTCTCCAGCCTGATCGCCTTGCGCGTGAGATCGAGCTCATGCTCGGCCCTTCTCAGGTCCGCGGACGCTTGCTGTATCCTGGCCTTGGTCCTGAACCCATCGAATATGGGCATTGTAAGCGCTATTCCCGCGGCGGAGGATATGGCCCGATGCCTTTCATCGAACACGTCAAGGGGAACGTCGTCCGCCTCGCCCTGGAGCAGCACTTGACCAAAAAGGCCCAGAATGGGAAATCTCTGCGCTTTCTCAATGGCCAGTAGCTTCCCCCTGCCTTCGAGATTCAGCTCGAGTGAGCGGACCTCCGGACGTTGTGAAAGAGCCTCCGCGACGGCCGTCTCCTCTTCCATCTCGAATGGAACGTAGGCGAGGGTATCGCTCAGAGCCGGATCGGGGGAATCCTCGATCGCCAGAATGCGCTTGAGATCCTGCATGGCAAGCGACAGGTCGTTCTCGGCGGCTATCACCTCGGGCTCCCGGTTCTTCTTCTCGACGCGCGCCCTGAGGAAATCGAATCGCGAGACGGTTCCCTGCGAGAGCTTTCGCTCGACCTCCTCGAGCTGCGACTGGGCTTGGCGAAGAGACCGGCGCTTGATCTCGAGAACCTGGCTCGCCAAGAGGACGCGGTAGTAAGCCTGCTTGGCCGCGAAGGTGACCTCGCTTCTGGCGTCATCGACGGAAAGGGAGGCCATCCTCTTGTACACCCGC
The DNA here is from genome assembly GCA_964531335.1 of uncultured bacterium. GTDB lineage: Bacteria > Eisenbacteria > RBG-16-71-46 > CAZHEV01 > CAZHEV01 > CAZHEV01. Next base: position 176,611 of record CAZHEV010000007.1, read on the forward strand.
GCGAAATCTATCGCGTTTCCCACCCTGCCGAATGCGTAGAGTACCTGATCCAGGCGAATCTGTCCCAGGACTTCATAGTCGCTGCCTATCTCGACCTTGACGTCGGCGCCCGACTCCTCGGCGAGCTCCGAGGGAACGAAGAAGGCGGGGTTCTTGAAGTTATATTGAAAGCTTCCCCGTAGCTCTATGTTCGGGAGCGCCCCCGCGTAAGCCTCCTTCACCGCGGCGTCCGCCCGCCTACGGTCCTCGATGGAGATCAGCAGAAACTCGTTCCTGGAGAGGGCGAGGGCGACGGCGTCGTCGATGGAGAGCCCGTCGGCCGCGGGATGCCGCGCCTGCGTGTCACCGACGGCGCAAGGCGCGGCGAAGAGGGAAGCGGCCGCGGCGAGGGCCACTTGAAGAAAGGCGACGCGTAGCGCTTTCCGTCCGCTGGACAAGGCCATGTCAACAACCACCTCCTCGGGAGGCGAACCCGCCTGCCGGAATTGCATTATCATGGATGCGCCTTCCTCGTTGAACGCGCGGTCCGGGCCGGAACCCGTAGGCGCATGCGCGTTCAAGCGGTAAACGGACCTCGACGGGAAGGCGCTTACACGGCTCACGACGACCTCCGGACTCGGCGTTGGCTTTCTATGACACAGATCGGAGTTGCCGCGGTGTCTCTCAAAATGAGGCTGTCGAGAATACCCTTCCCGAGGGGAAGAGCTTGTAGATGCAGCTGACGCTGAACTCCGATTGCGCATAAATACTGCGAGTGGAAATTTTCACGATGCTTGATAAATTGCATTATGTCAAGGAGAATGTGGGCCCGCTTGGTCGGCGGGCTATGCGTCGCCCAACCCGGCGTGCGTGTTGGGCGGCGCCTCGGGCCGCGACTCTTGGCGGACCTTGATTGTGCTGATCAGTTCCCGGGCTCCAAGGTGGAGCACCGCCTCGTGCGAGGTGCATTGCTCCTCCTTCGTCTTGGCGAGTATCCTCTCCCAGCATGCCAGGAGGCGTTGCCGCCACTCGCCGCGCGTCTGTTCCGTTAGCTCTCCGACAGTATGCTCATCGGAGGAGGTAAGCGCGTGGGACAGGGCGGGATCGCTGAGGGAATGGGCCGCCAACTCCTCGACCGAGCGCAGGAGGAGTCTGGGGACAACGACGGTGCCGCGGTTGCGGAGAGCTTTCTCGCCCTCGCTCGTGAGGCTCTCCCGGTGGACGTGGAAGGCCAGACTCGACTTGATCTCGCCCGCGCTCTCGGCGGTGAGCTTGTCGTTGCCGCCGAGAAGGACCACAACTTCCGGGTGGCTCGAGCTGTCCTTGTCGTCGGGTTCCCACCGGCCGTGACGAGGGCCGCCGGAATCGGCGAGCGCAGAAGGGTTGCGCGAGCCGGCCGGACGGTAGCGCCGGCCGGACAGCTCGACACGCACGGGCGAGCCGAACCTTGCGTTTATAGCGTCGGCGATCCTGAAGGCCAGGCTTCCCCCGCCTCTTACCAACGTGGTGCAGTCATCCATCTTGAGACCGCGCGAGGCGCAGGCCGTCGGGAAGATGCTCAACAGAGCGGTCTCGGACAGATCGATCGGGGACCCTATCCCCAGCGCGGAGGCTGCGGACTGGGCGGCATCGGCGGGGGCTACCTTGGGGTCGCGCCGCGAGGGCTCGTGCGGTCCGTAGCCTGATGGGGCATAGCTCTGCGCCGCCGGCAGGCGGCGCCAGGGAAGCAGAAACTCCGAGGCCCCGTCGCAGCGGCGCCTGGATACCTCGTCCGCGATGGCGGCGCCTATCAGCGCCATGACCTCCTGCGAGAGCTCTCTAGGATCACAACGGACCTGGATCTCCTCGCCGCGCCAATCCAGCCCGTGAAGAGACGCTCGGAGGGTGCGCTCCAGGCAGCCCATGCGAATGGCGGTGAGATCGGATGAAGACGAGGCACTCGAAGCCAGCAGGAAGCGGCCCGCTGCGGGCCCATGGGCCACCTTCAAGGCTTCCAAGAGGCTTACTCGGCCCGACTTGAGATATACAGGGAGCCTGAATCCGACCTGCGAGAAAAAGGTTATCTCTTGCTTGAGCAGGAAAGAACCGTTAGGATCGTAGTCTTCGAGGTACGTGGCGAGGTCATATAGCTCATGCTGCAAAGCTCTGCCGTCTGTCTTTTCCGCCATGGCCTCTCCCGTTGGTCCCTCTCGGGGCCGTTCTCTGACGCCTTGCGCCGCAAGCTTCCATTTGGATGGATCTTGCCACAGCGCCGGTGTTCTGATAGGTTCTATTATAGAAGACCAAGCCGCCGGTTTATACACATGATTGCGGTAGAGTGCTGGAGCCCCGGAATCGGAGGAGCCCGATGTGCCCTGCGGCTCACGTCGGGGGGACAGGAGGTGGCGAATTGAGCAGCTTCAGAAAAGCGGTAAGTCTATTGCTCGCGGGTTTAATGCTCGCCAACTTCGTGGGATGCACGAAGAGAGTCGCCGTGCCGGCGGAGCAATATGGCGAGGTGATCGGTGGCGAGGAGTTCATTCATGTCACCACCACGAGTGGCGACGTTTTTCAGCTTCAGGAGGCTCAGCTCACGGAGGTCGGGATATCCGGGCTCCTGAGACACGAGAAGGGCGACGTCAGGCCCGCCGGCATGGGAGGCAGGGACGAAAGGGCGGCCTACGTCGAGATACGCCACGAGGACGTGGCCTCCGTTGAGATAGAACGGATCAACAAGAAGCGTCTCCTGGTGATCTTCGGGCTGGTGGGGGCGGGCATCATAGGGGCGATAACCTTGGTCGAGGCCAGGGGTGACTCCGGCGATGACGGCGCCGCCGGCGGAGAGCCCGGGGGCAAGCCGCCCTTCTAGCGCATGCATTGGGGAGGAAACATTTTACTGTGGCCGTGCGGAGTTAAGAAGGGAGAACGGACGACATGAACGTTGGGATCTTGACCGGCGGTGGAGACTGCCCGGGATTGAATGCCGTAATAAGAGCCGTGGTAAGACGGGGCACCGAAGGCTACAACATGGACGTCATAGGCATCAGAAACGGCTGGGAGGGCCTGATCTCGGGCTCCGTGGAGCCTCTGACCCCCTACTTCGTGACCGGGATCCTCCCACGAGGCGGCACCATACTGGGCACTTCTCGCACGAACCCGTTCCGCGACAAAGAGCTTCCCCTGCGCGTGAGGGAGAACTACAAGAAGTACGGGCTCGACGCCCTGGTGGTGGTGGGAGGGGAGGATACTCTGGGAGTCGCCGCCAGAATGGGCGAGTTAGGGCTCAACTGCGTCGGTGTTCCGAAAACCATCGACAACGATATCGGAGGCACGGACGTGACCTTCGGATTCGACACCGCGGTGACGATCGCCACGGAGGCGATAGACCGGCTGCACTCGACGGCCGAGTCCCACCACCGGATCATGGTGGTAGAGGTCATGGGTCGGCACGCCGGTTGGATAGCCCTCCATTCGGGCATCGCCGGCGGAGCGGACGCGATACTTGTGCCTGAGGTCAAGTTCTCGGTCGAGGATGTGTGGAGCAAGCTGAGCAGAAGGCACGCCAAGGGGAAGACCTTCAGCATAATCGTGGTCGCGGAGGGAGCGACGGCCGAGGAGAGAACCGAGCTGGTCAGGCAGGACGATCAGCTCGACCAGTTCGGCCACGTGCGCCTGGGTGGCATCGGGCACTGGTTGGGCAAGGAGATAGAGAAGGTATCGGGCATCGAGACGCGGGTGACCATCCTTGGGCACGTGCAGCGAGGGGGGTCGCCGACTCCATTCGACAGGGTCCTGGCCACCCGGTTCGGCGTCAGGACCGTGGACGCCGTCGCCAAGGGGGAGTGGGGAAAGATGGTGGCGCTCCAGGGCAACAAGGTCGTCCTTGTGGATATAGCGGAGGCGATCAAGGAGATAAGGACGGCCGGCGAGGAGCTGTACGAGATAGCATCCGTGTTCTTCGGCTAGGCATCAATGTCACGGGGCGATGCCCGAGGGCGGCGTCGATTATGGGGCCGGAGTCCGGGGACTCCGGCCTTTCTCGCGCCCGGCGACGCGGCGCGGGGGTCTAGCAGGGCTCCGCCTCCGAAAGGCGCGGGCCGGCGGGAAAGGGAATGGTCCTTACGCCGGCTCCGTTCCATATCTTGAAAGACAGTGTCACGGTTGTTCCTGATCCGGGGGCGCTCGCGACCTGGATGGTGCCACCCCAGGTTCTCGGCGCGCTTGGCCGATTTCATGATGGCAACCGCCTCCGCCAGCACGGTGGGGTCGTCGGACGCTTTCTCCAGAAACTGGCAGTGCGCTGTGACTCCCACCAGGATGTTGTTTAGGTTATGACTTATACGCGCGGTCATGTCGGACATCGCCCGCATGCGTTCCAGTCTCAGCAGCTTCTTCTCCGCCAGTCTGCGGTCGGTTATGTCCTCCCCCGAGCTCAACGTCCCAACGGGCACGCCGTATTTGTCGACGAGGAGCGTGTTGTGCCAGGCAAGCAATCTCTCCTCGCCTCTAGAGGTGAGAAGGGGGTTTTCGAAGTACCCAACGGGCGCTATCTCGCCGGCCATCAGCTTGTCGAACACCCTCCGCACCAGGGCCCTCATCCTTTCCGGCACGAAGCACTCGAACCAGTCTTTTCCCACGATGTCGGGCTCGGCGCGTCCGAGTATCGCAGATCCCTTGCGATTTATCATCTTGACCCGGTGATCCGTGCCGACCACGACGAGGACCACCCCGGCTATGTCCAGGTAGCTCTGGGTCTTGGCAAGCTCTTGGCTCATTCGCTCGACGAGATGCTTGTACCTCTCCTCGCCGGCGCGAAGTGACTCAACGGTGCGGCTCAGCTCGGCTACCCTGAGCTCGAGTGACTCGACCAGAGCTTCCGATATGTCAGAGCCCGCCAGGGCACATCTACCTTCGCCGTTCTCCTCCCTCATTGGACCTCTCAGGCTGTAAGTTGCTTGTTTTTCAACGAAGTATCGGCCGAGGGGCTCATTGGACAGATTCGTCAAGTCAGACGGCCATATTTAGATGGATCTTGATAACCGTTTGCCCGCGGGCCGGTTCGGTCCGATAGAAGGGCTTCGAACCGGCCGATAAGGGTCTTGAGGGCGCACTTCACTGGCTTGTTATGGACGGGTGCGCGGCCCGGCGCCGGGTGCCGGCGCTTGTAAGCGGTTCATGCGGCGTAAGGAGGAACTCATGTCGAGGCAAGTGACCGAACGGCTGCGATGGACACTTGCGGGCGGGGGACTAGCCCCAGCGCTCGCGGCCGCGATTGCGCTCTCGATCTTGGCGGGGTGCTCAGCGGGCCGGGACAACAGCGGGGACGGGCGCCGTGACTCCCGTGGCGGCGCCCCGGCATATGCGACCACGGCGGGCCGCTGCGGCGGCGCGCTGGTGCTGGGAACGCCGGCCGGACCGAAGACATTCAATCCCGTCGTGTCCAGCGAGACCAGCTCTTCGGATGTCTGGCAGCTGATGTTCGACAGGCTGGTCGGCTTCGATCCCGTCGAGGGACGCTTCGTCCCGCGCCTGGCGGAGAGTTGGGAGGTCAGCGGGGACGGCCTTGCCTGGACCTTCGTGCTCCGGGACGGCTTGAAATGGTCCGACGGGCAGGAGCTCACCTCCGAGGACGTGGTTTTCGCGTTTGACGTGGTCTATGACGATCGCGTTCCTTCCGTTGGACGGGAGATCCTCTCCGCAGGGGGGGCCCCTTTCGAGGTCGTCGCGATCGACCGTCTTACGTTCAAGATCACAACCCGCGAGCGCTACGGGCCCATGCTTTACGCGCTCGCGTCGGCTTACTGGCCGCTCCCCGGGCACATCCTGGAATCCGCCTACACGGCGGGGAGGTTTGCGGAATCCTTGAGCGTGGACACCGCGCCCGAGGATCTGGCCGTTTCGGGTCCTTTCGAGCTCGCGCTGGCCGAGCCGGGACGGACGGTCCTGCGCCGCAATCCCAACTTCTGGAAAGTGGACGAGCACGGGGAGAGACTGCCCTACCTGGACAGGGTCGTGTTCGTGGAGACGGGTGACTGGAACGCCTGGCGGCTGAGCTTCGAGTCGGGTGAGGTGGATTACTATCAGTGCAGGCCGGAGGAGATAGCGGAGTTCGCCGGTGGTCGGGAAGGCGTGGACTACACGGCCTACAACCTGGGCCTGGAGGCGGGGACCGTGCACCTCTGGTACAACCTCAACCCCGGCTACGGGGAGGACGCAGAGCCTCTGGTAGCCCCTCACAAGCGAGAGTGGTTCAGCAACCCGCGCTTCCGACGGGCGACGAGCCACGCGATCGACAGGGAGAGCATCGTCCGGACTGTCTACCACGGATGGGGTGAACCGATATACGGCCCGACCTCTCCCGTTAACAAGGCATGGTACAACCCCGACATACCGAGGTTCGAGTTCGACCCGGTAAGGGCCGGAGAATTGCTGGAGGCCATGGGGCTCGTCGATCGCAACGGCGACGGGATAAGGGAGGACCGCGCCGGAAACGAGGTGCGTTTCACTATCCTATCGAACGTGGAGACGACGTACAGGACGGTGATGGGGAATATGATCGCCGGCGACCTGAAGCGAGTCGGCGTTGACGCGAGGTTCCAGAGCCTCGATTTCAACACCCTCGTCACCCTGATAGGGGGCACCTGCGAATATGACGCCTGCCTGCTCTCGGTCACGGCCGGTCCGGACCCGGTTGGGGGCATGGACATATGGCTTTCGAGCGGGTGGATGCACGCGTTCCACCCGAATCAGTCCTCGCCGGCCACCGAATGGGAGGCCGAGGTCGACAGGCTGGTCTTCGAGAACCTGAGCGGGCTCACCCACGCCGAGCGCAAGAGAAGCTGGGACCAGGTCCAGGCTCTGTTCGCGGAGAACCTGGGCTTCATCTACATAGCGAACCAGAAGACGTTCATCGCGGTCAGGAACGGATTTGGCAACCTGAGACCTCAGCCCTTCCAAGAGTGGCACCGCGCGGCCTGGAACGCCGAGGAGATTTACGTGCGGATACAGGCCTAGGAGCGTGCACGGAGGAAGCGACCACCACGAAGACGGTTATGGCAAGGCACATTCTCAAGAGGCTGCTCCACGCGGTGCCGGTGTTGCTCGCGGTGTCTTTCCTGTCGATGTTTATAATAGACATGGCCCCGGGGGACTTCCTTTCGTCGCTCCGCGCGAACCCGCAGATCCCGCAGTCCGCCGTCGAGCAGATGAAGACACAGTTCGCTTTGGACAAACCGTGGTTCGTGCAGTATTTCCACTGGCTGAAGAACGTGATCACCAGGTTCGATCTGGGCCGGTCTTTCTCGTACAGGGAGCCTGTGTCCAGCCTGGTGCTGGCGAGGATCCTGAACACGCTGCTACTCACTTTCGCGGCGTCGGCCATGGCGTGGCTGGTCGCCGTTCCGCTGGGGACGCTGGCGGCCGTGAGAAAGAACTCCTGGATCGACCGCCTGGCGTCGGTCGCCGCGGTCATGGGGTTGTCCGTTCCGCAGGTGCTCCTGGTCCTTTTGGTTCTGTATTTCTGCGCTGAGACCGGGGCTCTGCCGGCGGGAGGTATGAAGACGGCGGCCGGCTATGACCTGATGACCGGACCGGAAAAGGTCTGGGACGTCCTGAGGCACTTGATAGCGCCGGCCGCGGTATTGAGCATCGTGGCGATGGCCGGAATCGCCCGGCAGATGAGGGCCAATCTCCTGGACTTCCTGGACGCCGGTTTCGCGCGCACCGCAAGGGCCAAAGGTCTCGGGGAAAACAGCGTCGTTTTGAAGCACGTAATGCGCAACGCGATAAACCCCTTGATCACGATGTTCGGTTTCACGGTCGGCGGGCTGTTGAGCACCTCGCTCATTGTCGAGTGGGTCATGGGATGGCCCGGCCTCGGCGCGCTCACCCTCGAAGCGGTGAGAAGGCAGGACCTGTACGTCGTGATGGCCGGCCTGGTGATGTCATCGGCGCTGTTGGTGGGGGGAAATCTGCTGGCCGACATTCTGTTGGCGGCCAACGATCCCAGGATCTCTTATGACGACTAGAGCTTGGAAAGGGGGGCGCAGAAACGCCCTCGGGAGCGAGTCCAACGGGGCAGCGAGGGCGCTTGCCAGGCTGAGGCGGAACCGGACGGCATGCGGCGCGGGCGCATTGCTGCTGTGCATGTACGCCGCCGCGCTGTTCGCCGGCTTCGTGGCGCCCTACGGTCCGAACGAGACTCATTACAGAGCTCCGCTCGACTACAGGTATCACCGGCCCACGATCCCGGCCCTGGTGGACAATGAGGGGAAGTTTCATTGGCCGCTATTCGTTGAGATCGGGAGCGGCGGCGAATCCGGCCGGGCTGGGCGGGAGAGGTATCCTTTGCGCCTTTTCGTGAGGGGAACGGAATATGGCATGTTTTTCGGAGCCCTGAAGTGGGACGTCCACCTCTTTGGAGTGGAGGAGCCGGGCCGGGTGTTTCTCTTCGGCACGGATCAATTGGGCAGAGACATACTGTCGAGGGTTCTCTTCGGCGCCAGGATAAGCCTCTCCGTCGGCCTTCTGGGAATAGTCGTATCGACTATCCTGGGACTGGCGGTGGGCTCGATATCAGGGTATTTCGGGGGACTTGCCGATACATTGCTGATGAGGCTCAGCGAGGTGGTGATGTCCCTGCCGGGACTTTACCTCATAGTCGTGCTTGGCGGCATGCTGCCGGCGGAGTTGCCGTCTGACGCCCGCTACGTTCTCATTGTCGCGATCCTGTCGTTCCTGGGATGGGCCGGGCTCTCCCGCGTGGTCAGGGGCATGGTCTTGTCGCTGCGTGAGAACGACTATGTGCTCGCCGCGAGGGCGCTCGGCGCCGGCAGCGGCAGGATCATCTTGAGGCACGTCATACCGAATACAATGAGCTACGTGGTGGTCGCGGCCACCATAAGCGTGCCGTACTACATACTGGGTGAGGTGTCCCTCAGCTTCCTCGGGGTCGGCATCAAGGAGCCTCAGGCGAGCTGGGGACTGATGCTCAGCGAAGCACAAAGCGTAACGGTGCTTCGGGAGTTCACCTGGTTGCTGACGCCCGGCGCCTTCATATTCGCCGTCGTGATGAGCTTCAACCTGCTGGGGGACGGCCTCAGGGACGCGCTGGACCCCCGGGGGGGCTCGGCGGCGCCCCCGGTGCGCTGAGCCCTTTGTGACCTATCCCTCATATAGCGGAGGTCAGGCCTAGATAGACGGCCGGGTCCTCCTTCACTTGCAGCTCACCCGTGAGCGTGGAGCTCGAGCTCAACCCCACGCTGAGCCCAAGCCTGGCGGAGACATCGAGATCGGGGTCGGAGAACTCGTCGTCCACGTCGGGGAAATCGACCTTGTCGCGAGCGATCGTCAGGACGATGCCGGCGTACGGTATCACCGCCCTGCGCCGGGAGGTCGAGAGCTCCCGCGAGATCGATGCCTGAAACACTGTGGACAGGCGGCTCCTGTCGTCACCGGTGGTGACGCCGAAGCCGCCCCCGACGGATACATCGAACGGCACGTCCTCCGCCCTGTCCAGCAGTCCGTACCTCAAGTCGACTCCGCCGTCGAAGACCGTCTCTCCGACCTCCACATTGGAGAAGCTCCGCACCCCGAACTGCAGCCCGAGATCCAGTCCGAGCGTCAGGAGGAAGCGGGCGTCCGCCAGCGCGCCGACCTGGTCGTCGCCGGCCAGGCCGAATACGCCGACCCTGAGATCGTGGTCCAGAATCTCCGCGGGGCCTAGCTGCGCGTACACCTGCGCGGCCGCCTGGGCCGGAACGAGGGCCGCGACCGCGGCCAGTAGAAAGACAGTGGCTTTACGGCGTATCACTTGAATGTCCCTCCTGCGTTAGGCGAGGATACGGCTTTGGCGGGCACCGCTCTACGTTGGCTGAGGCTAGCACCGCCGGTGGGTGCGCGCAAGGGCCGAAGGGGGCTTGACCGCCGGCCCAACCGGCACTAGAATCGCCGCGGTCATGCGGAGCGATCCGAAGAGAGCTTCGGCCGGGCCCGCGCGTCAATCTGCGCCGCGCGGGCAGTTGGAAGGAGGCTGCCATGCGTAGATATGGGGCGGCTGCCCTTGCGGCGGCGCTCATTGTCTCGACAACCGCTTTGTCCGCCTTCGCGGTCGATCTCGACGTGCGGCGGCATCATCTCGACAACGGCATGAGGGTCCTCACGCTTGAAGACCACACGCTGCCGGTCGCGAGCTTCTTCGTTTTTTATAAGGTGGGTTCTCGGAACGAAGACGCGGGCCTGACCGGCATATCGCACCTTTTCGAGCACATGATGTTCAACGGCGCCAAGAGGTACGGGCCCAAGGAGTTCGACAGGGTCCTCGAATCCAACGGGGGCTACTCGAACGCGTTCACCTCGACTGACATGACCGTGTACTACGAGGATTTCCCGTCCGAGGTAATCGAGCTGATAATGGACCTGGAGTCGGACAGGATGGAGAATCTCGCTTTCGAGCCCGGGATCCTGGAGTCCGAGAGGGACGTGGTGAAGGAGGAGCGCAGGCTGGTCGTGGACAACTACCTCCCGGGGAGGATGGAGGAGGCCCTGTTTGCAGCCGCGTTCACCGCCCACCCATATCACTGGCCGGTGATCGGCTGGATGAGCGACATCGAGAACATAACCCGCGAACACTGCATGGAGTACTTCAGGACTTACTACGCGCCGGACAACGCGATAGTGGTGATAGTGGGCGACATCGACACCGGCGATACGATGGACCTCATGCGAAGGTACTTCGGATCGATAGAGCCGGGCCGGGCGCCGTCGAGGCCCATGAGCGCCGAGCCCGATCAAGAAGGTGAAGTGAGGGTGCGGATAGTAAGACCCGCCAGGAGCGAGCAGTTCATGGCGGGCTTCCACGCCCCGGACGTGCTCTCCACCGACTTGTTCGCGCTCGATGTCGCGCAGACGATCTTGTCCGACGGTGAGAGCTCCAGGCTCTATAGGCGGCTCATCTACGAGGAGCAGGCGGCTCTGGACGTCAGGGCCGATTTCACATGGAAGATGGATCCAGCGCTGTATTACTTCCACGTGGAGATGAGGCCCGGGGTCAAAGCCGCAAGAGGCGAAGAGATACTGTATGAAGAGCTGGAGGCCTTGAAGACCGGGGCGGTGACGGACAAGGAGCTTCAGAAGGCCAAGAACATCCTGGAGGCGAACCTTCTGCGGGCGCTGAAGACGAATAACGGCAGGGCGGAGATGTTGGGCTACATGGAAACGGTCTTCGGAGACTACAACATGTTGTTCACTCTCGTGGAACGGTACAAGGCGGTAACCGCGGGCGACGTGGAACATGTGATGCAGAAGTATTTTGACGAGAGGAACAGGACTGTCGTGGCCTTGGTGCCCGAAGGCACGGAGGATTGAAGATGCGGTCTAGGGTAGTGGAGAAGCGCTCGGTGGGAAGCCCGTGGGGAGCGCGGCGGGCCGCGGTCACGGGGGCCCTCGTCGCCGCGGTCGCCGCCGCCGCGACGCTGGGGTCCGCGGCGGCCTCGGAGATCAAGCTCCCCCCGGTGGAGAGGAAAGTACTCGAGAACGGAATGATGTTGATCGTGATGGAGGACCACCGCCTGCCACTCGTGAACATGAAGCTTGGGATCTGGGGAGGTTCGGCCTCCGATCCGGTGGGTCTTGAAGGGGTTTGCGATCTTACTGCCAAGCTGGTCAGGAAGGGCGCCGGCGTTCGTTCCGCCTCCGAGATCGCCGAGCTGGTGGAGTTCATGGGGGGCACGCTGGACTCTCATGCCGAGAAGGACTACTCCCTGGTTGAGGCCGAATTCCTCTCCAAGGATTTCGTGGAAGGGCTGGGCCTGCTTGGGGACGTAGTGTTGAAGCCGGCGTTCGCCCCGGAGGAGTTTCAACGCGAGAAGAGACGGACCCTGGGTACCCTGGAGCGGGTTCCGGAAGACCCGTACGAGCTGGCGGACCGGGAGTTCGGCATGTTCCTGCTCGGGGACCATCCGTACGCGCATCCCGCGGACGGCACTCTGTCCAGCGTTGAGTCCATCGATCTGAAGCATCTCAGGGACTATCATGACCGATTCTATCGCCCGCAGATGGCTGTGCTCGTGGTCGTGGGCGACGTCAGCGGCGAGGAAGTAATCGCCGCTGCGGTTGACGTCTTTGGCGCCTGGGAGGGCAACGGGGAGCAGAGGACGCTTCCGCCGGATCCTTGGGCTCCCGGGGGCCCAAGGATCCTGCTCATCGACAAGCCGGATGCCACGCAGACGCAGATACGAATCGGCAACCGCGCGGTGTCCGTGACTCACCAGGACTACATCCCGCTTTACGTGACCAATGTCCTCTTTGGGGGTGGTTTCACCTCGAGGTTGATCGACGAGATCAGGGTGAACAGGGGGCTGTCCTACAGCCCGCGCAGCAGATACTACGGTATGGCCTCGGGAGGCGTTTTCGTAATCAAGGAGTACACCAGAAACGAGCAGGCGATGGAGGCCATCGCGGTCACGCTGGATCTGGTGAGGGGATTGAGGGAGGAGCCCATACCGGTAGAGGAAGTGGAGAAAACGAAAAACTATGTGAACGGGCTCTTTCCCCTGCGCCTGGAGAGGCCGGAGTCGGTGGCCATGAGGCTCCTGGAAATGGAGCTCTACGGGCTGGGAGACGACTACATCGAGAGGTTTCCCGATGAGGTCGCGGCCCTGGGGGCGGGGGCGCTCCAGGATGCCGCTCGGGATCACATAGCGTACGAGGACTTCGTCTTCACCGTGGTGGGTGTGGCCGAGGAGCTGCAAGGGCCCCTGTCCGAATATGGAGAGGTGAAGGTCAAGAGAATAGGCCCCGCGAAGTAATGATATCTCGGCGGGGCCCGGCTGTTGTCCTCGGCGTGGGGCGGTTCCAGCCCCCGCCGCGGGGAAAGCGACGCCGTATCACTCGGCGGCTTGTTTCATCTCCTCGAGGCGCTCCATGACGACCTTCTGGATCTCCATGTTCTCGTCCCGGTGATATCTCCGGGGATTGATGGCCCTCCACTCGTTTATATAGAAATCGAAGGCCTGCGCGGTGCGTCTGACATTGATGCGGTCCTGCTCGAAGTTGTAAGAGACAACCACGTAACTCCTGTACTTGTCCTCGGTCCCGTAGGCCCCCGAGCTTCCGCCCTCGAAGCCCACCTCGTCCCGCCATTGGGTTTCGACCTCGGCTTCCTCCACGTCCCTCTGCTTTATCTGGAAGCTGAACTGTCTGGAGGTGAGGGTTGACGTTATCGCCTCGACCACCTGCTCGCGGGTGTACTTCATCTCGGCGGGGACCTCCTCGGTCACCTGCTCCTCCTGAGAGGGCGCTCCCGGCTGCTGCATCATCTCCGGCGGCCGCATCATGGAGCATCCGGCGGCGAGGGCCAAAAACATCAATATCGGCAGAACAAAGAGCGGCGCAAGACGCGTTCTAATCAAAAGCTGTACCCCCTTTCTTGGGAAATCCCGGCTACATCCATTTTCCCCCGCCGGGGGCGTTCTGTCAAGCTGTGGGTGAGGGGGGGCCGGCCGATAATATACCTGGGGCGGTGGGGGCAAGGGCTCGCCGGGGCTCTCCGGAAGGGGTCTGTCCCGCCCGTACAATTGGCTTGAACTGGATACCGGCCTGTCGTAGTGTGGCGACTCGGTGGGGGGTGTGCATCAGGCATTTGTGTCCTTATCCCGACCGGGGCCCGACAACGCGGGGCCTCGCAGGCAAGGGGGTAACCATGCAAAGGCGTTTCTTCTCGAGGGCTTCGTACCCTGCCCTCATCCGCTGCGCTCTGGTCGCCGTCACGCTCGCAGTCTGCGGAACATCCGTCGGCGCGTTCCAAACCGACGATATGGACAGGCCAACGGTAATGATCACCTTGGATGCGGATGATATATCGTTGACCAGCGTTCTCCAGATCCTCGCGGAGAAGAGCGGTTTCAACATAGTGACGAGTCCGGAGGTGCAGGCCGAACTTATCTCAATCCATCTTAGAAACGTGCCTATCGACGACGCCCTGAACCTCGTCGTCAGAGCGGCCGGCCTCGGCTACGAGAGATTGGGCAACTCGATCCTGGTGGGAGATCCCGAGAAACTGAAGGAGATGACAGGCGTTGTCTCCGAGGTTTTCGAGCTTCAGTACGCCGCGGCCGCGGATGTGAAGGAGCTGCTGCAGGATCTGACTCCGAACGTGCGCAGCCAGATCGACAGCCTTGGGTCCAGGATAGTCGTAACCACGACTGCGAGCATTATGGAGAAGGTCGAGAAGATACTTACCAAGTTGGACGTTCCGCCGCCCCAGGTGCTTCTGAAGGCGCGAGTGGTAGAGGTGACCTCCTTGGACCTCACCGAGCTGGGCATAGACTACGAGCGCCTTCTGAGCGGGGCTCAAACCATCGTCGCCGAGGGAAGACCTCTCGAGTCGGAGAACAACAAGGCGCCGGTGGAGATGCCCTACGTCAACCTGAACAAGCTGGACTTCACCTCCAGGCAGGCGGAGGCGTTCGAGGTCGCATTGGACCTGCTTGTCTCTGAGGAGAAGGGCAGGCTCCTGGCCGATTCCGAGCTGACCACTCTGAGCCACAGGAGCGCCAAGATACACGTCGGCGACGTGGTCAGGGTCGTCGTCACGAGCCTGGTGACCGAGCAGGCAGCGGGCGTGGCGACCGGAGTGGGCAGGCTGGAGGAGATAGAGACCGGCGTTACGCTCATAGTGACGCCGAGAGTGTCCGAGGACGGCTACATCACCGTCGAGGTCAGGCCGACCGTCAGCCAGATCGTCGCGTTCAGAGGGGCCCAGCAGGACATACCCCAGACGCGTTCGAGGGACGCGCGGACGGCAATCAGGGTCAAGGACGGAGAGGTCATCTTCATAGGCGGACTTCAAAACAGGCAGACCACGGACACGGTGGTGAAGGTTCCACTGCTCGGCGACCTTCCGCTTCTGGGTAGACTCTTCCGTCACTACTCGACCAACGAGGATTGGAGCGAGTTGATCATAGAGATAGTGCCTACGATTCTCGAGGGTTAGCCTGAAAGGAGGTCTTCCGGTGTCCGCCATCAGAGTGTGGAGGGCTAAGAAGGTACTTCGCAGATTGATAGGCTCCTGGGAAGAGTTCGGAAAGATCCTCTCGCAGGCCTCGAGCGGCGAGACTGTGGGACAGCCCCCCGACAAGGGGCTGCTCGACCTCGAGGCGAGAATCGCCGTAGATCTGCCTTGTATGTACGAGCTCTACACCGGCACATACCTGGACGATGAGATTCGCGAAGAAGTTCGGGCGATCAGCGAGCTCGTGAAGAGATTCACGGGCAAGTCACTCAGCGGGCGTCTTGCCTTGGACGACAGCAAGGGAATGGTCGCGGAGTGGAACAGCCACTTCGTTTTCATGAATAGACTGCTCGGTTCGAAGGCCGTCTCCGTGCGGGAAGGGGAAACGGGATACGAGTGGGCCGCCGGCAGTCACCGATCGGGGACGATGCGTAGTATAGGGCACAACGGGGCGCTGCGGTTCACGGCAAAGGCGCTGGTGGTGATAGTCCTCCTCGTCGCAGTTGTGAACATATTCGGCGGTCACGCCGCCGACGCGCTGACCGGCGTATTCGCGAAGTTGAGTGTTTCGGACGACTCAGACTCTGCGCAGGACAGCTACACGGCATCGAGCATAGTCGGCCGGTTGGTCTCGTGGCAGACAAAGGCACAGGTATTCGCCGCGGAACATCGAAAGATCATGACGATGGGAGCGATAGTGCTGGGCGCGCTGGCGGTGCTGTATCTCGTGCTCTTCCGGGGCTGATCGGACGAGTATGTCCGCCCTCCCAATTGTCTCCCAGCCGCGGCGCGGAGCCGCCGGCCGGGCGCGATCTCTTCCTGCATCCGTGCCCAGGAACCATGCGAGGCCGGTCGATCCTCGCGAGGTCTTTTGTCGAAACCGCTAAGTTGAAACGAGGTTTCCGATGGCAGACTTGGGTATAGGACTTGTTGGAGTGGGGATCCACGGGGCGAGATATGCCTCCCACCTGCTTCGAGGCGACGTACCCGATGCTCGTCTGGCGGCCATATGCCGGCGCGACGTCTCGAAGGGCGCGGCCTTCGCCGGCGAAAACGACATCTCCTTCTACCGGGACTTTCGCGACCTGGTCTCGGCGCGGGAGGTCGACGCGGTAGCGGTCGTGACTCCCTCGCACTCGCACCTGTCCGTATGCACGGCGGCTCTGGAGACCGGCAAGCCCGTGCTGGTGGAGAAGCCCGTTCTGCAGAGCACCGCCGAGGGCGAGCAGCTCACAAAGGCGGCCTCCGAGGCGGGCGTGCCTCTGATGGTCGCGCAGACCCTGAGGTACAACAAGGTGGTCCGGGCGTTGAGGGACCGGATCGAATCGGTGGGCAGGCCGGTTCGGTTGAGGATGGCTTTCAGACTTCCGGCATCGAGGCTCTACTGGGACAGCGACCCCGGCGGAGTCGCCAGGGGCACGATCCTCGAGACGGGGGTTCACCTGTTCGACGCGGCTCGATGGATTCTGAGAATGGAGCCCACCCGAGTGTTCTGCACCAGCGAGCGCATAATGAGCCACGAGGTGGAGGACTTCTTCAGCGCCGAGCTGGACTTCGGCGAGTCGCGGGCGCGTTGTGTGGCCGAGGTGGCGAAGTGCTGCTCGGTCAGAGCGGAGCCTGTGGACTTGGCGGGAGACGCGGGACACCTCATAGGAGACGCGAGGACGAATGAGCTTTCCTTTGTGGGTGAATCGGGCAGGGAGGAGATCGACCTCGGCCCGCCCGTCCACACCGTGCAGGCCGTGCTCGGCGATTTTGCATCGCGGCTGCTGGCGGGAAAACCGATTTCCATAACCCTCGAGGACGGGCTCAAGGCCGTCAGGACCGCCGAGTGCTGCTTCGAGTCCGCCCGGCTGGGTAGGTACGTTTCGCTCCGTGGACAAGAGGATGGCGAAAAGACGAAAGGTGGGACGGGGGGATGAATTGGGGCGCGCACTTGAAAGACACTCTGTCCCTTCTTTGCGACCTGATAAGGATCGACACCAGCAATCCTCCTGGCAACGAGCTGGCCGCCGCCGAGTATCTGGGACAGGTAATGAAGAGAGAAGGCATTCCGGCGTCGATTCTGGTCTCGGAGGGTTCGAGGGGCAGTGTAGTGGCTCGGCTGAAGGGAGCGGGCGGGGGGGAGCCCTTGCTGCTGCTGGGGCACCTGGACGTCGTCCCCGTGGAGCGGGCGAATTGGACGATCGATCCTTTCGCCGGGCTGGTTAGGAACAACGTTGTGTTCGGCCGCGGCGCCCTGGACATGAAAGGAATGATAGCGGTCGAGGCGGCTACCATCATAGCGCTCAGGCGGGAGGGCGTCCGGCTGAACCGGGACGTCATCTTCGCGGCCGCTGCGGATGAGGAGATGGGCGGAGCGAAGGGCGCCGGATGGCTCGTCCGGGAGCATTGGGACAAAGTGGGGGCCCGCTATGTTCTAAACGAGGGGGGCGGCGGGCTCATCAAGAAAGGCAAGAAGGTCTTTTACTGCCAGTGCGCCGAGAAGGGAATCTGTTGGGCGAAGATGGGGGTCCGGAGCTCCGGCGGCCACAGCTCCATGCCTCACGGCGAGAACCCCACCATTATCCTGTCGGAGGCCGTGGCGAAGATCGGGCGCTACGTGTTTCCACCGATCAGGAATACCGTAACGACTCTGGCGCTGGAGCGCATGGAGCGAGCGGGGTTGCTACCGGACGGCATGAGCGCCCAGGAGGCGCTATCCGACAGCGGGGACGTCGCCTCCAGGATCCAGGCGGAGGACCACAGGATCTCCGCGATAATCAGGAACACCGTCACGCCCACCGCCATGCACGCGGGAGGCAAGACCAACGTTATTCCCCAGCTTGCCGAGGTGGATCTGGATTGCAGGGCGTTTCCCGAGACGAAACCGAGCGATCTGCTCAAGGTGGTCGAACGGGTCGTCGGAGACCCAAGGGTGGAGATTGAGATCACGCGCAACAGCGCGGGCAGCGCCTCGCCCATGGACACCGATCTGTGGAGGGCCATAGAGGAGACGTTGATAAAGGCCGAGCCGGACGTCGTGTTGCTGCCCTATCAGTCGGCGGGCGGGACCGACTCGGGGTTCTTCAGGAGCCGCGGGGCCATCTGCTATGGGGTGGACCCCTTCTTCCTAACGGAGGAGGAATGGGACACCGTTCACGGGAACGACGAGCGACTCAGAATAGAGAGCCTGGACAGGGGCTTGCGGTGGATGTACTCCCTGCTCCTCAGGTTCTGCTGTGAACGCGCGTAGCCGGCGCCGCCCGGGCTCACAAAGGTGGGCCCGGAAGGACCGGTGGTCCCTCCGGGCTTCTTGGTCGCCCGGGCCGGCTCCGTCGGATGAGCTCGATGAGGTCATCAGCGGAGCGAACCGGGCTACCCTCGTACCCGACAATGACGAAGCCTTTCCTGATGCCGCTGTCTGTTGCGGGCCCCGAGCTGACCACGTCCGTCACCAGGGCGCCGGCAACGCCTTCGGGAACGCCGTGGGCCTTCCCGGCGCAGCACGGCATGTCACAGCCGGGCGGGCACGGGGGCTTCTGCATCTCGATGCGCACGTCGGCGCAGCACGGCATGCCGCAATAGGGCCCCCACCCCTGAGCGTGAGCATAGCCCCACATTCTCGACTGCGGCCGGTAAGGCCCGCAGCGCAACCCATAGAGCCGGCAAGCCACGCTTCCGCATGCGCACTCGGAGCTCTTCTGATGCACCCTACTCCACCTGGGCCCGTACACCGTCGCGGCACAGCCGTGGCAACCGGAGGTCGGACAGGGGGCCCCGCAGGGAGTGGCGCATTGTGACGGGCACGGTGTTTTACAAGGCTGAACACGGGCTGCCTCGCTCTGCCTCGCCGCCGAGGCCTCGCACGGCGCCTTTGATCGGAAATCGCCCGTGGCTGGGCCAGCCTGGGCCAGGCCGATCCCTGCCATGCAAAGCGCCAGGCTCAAGGCCACGGCCGCTATCAGAGACCGGGCCGGCTTCTTGATCTTCACAATGTCGCCCTTTCAATGTAGCGCATCCTGGATCGGAGACAGCCGCCTCCACACCCGATACCTATGCGAGAATACACGTTATGGGGGCCGAGGTTCCATATCTATCGGACGCGGCTTGACGCGGGGAAGAGGTTACAATATCGTTGAGCCCCGAGGCCGCTTGGCCCCGCTGTGGTGTGGGGGTCGTAGCGCCATAGATGACAGGACCATGCCGTATGTACTGAATGTGAAGTATTAAAGGATTCGTTTCACCGGGGGTGCGTCGATGGGAGTCAAGTCGGATGGATGGATCAGGAGGATGGCCCTTGAAAACGGGATGATCGACCCCTTCGAGGAGAAGCAGGTCGCCGAGGGGACGATATCCTACGGCCTCTCATCGTATGGCTACGATATCAGGGTGGCGGAGGAATTCGAGGTCTTCACGAACATAAACACCGCCTTGGTGGACCCGAAGAGGTTCGACCCCGGATCCATGGTCGAGGTGACGGGCGATAGCTGCATCATCCCTCCCAACTCGTTCGCTCTGGCCAGGTCTCTGGAGTACTTCCGGATCCCCAGGAACGTAATCACGCTGTGCGTAGGCAAATCCACGTACGCGCGATGCGGAATCATCACCAACGTGACCCCGTTCGAGCCGGAATGGGAAGGATACGTCACCCTGGAGATATCGAACACAACCCCTCTTCCGGCCAAGGTGTACGCCGGGGAGGGAATAGCTCAGGTGCTGTTTTTCGAGGGTGACGAGACGTGTGAGATGTCTTATGCAGACAAGAAGGGCAGATACCAGAAGCAGAAAGGCATAACGGTGGCGCGCGTCGGAAAACAGGGGGACCCGCCCGCGGGCTAGGCCGCGATACGGGTTCCGTGACGCACCTCGAAAAGCAATGATTGACAGCGCTCGTTATCCTTTACAGGGTATCTTCATCCTCCATCCTCCGGCGGGGTCGGTCAAAAGGGTGCGAGCTGCTCTCCGGAGGCGAGTCGGGCATCGGAATCCTGCGCTCCAGGACCCTGTGAAGCCTCTCTGCCAAGTCTTTGGGGATGTCCCTATAGGCCAAAGCCTTTGTCATGACCACGGATTTTCTAAAGGTGTTGACAAAGGCGACGCAGTCGGGACAGTCGGCGAGGTGTCCTTTGATAAGGGTCTCCGCATCCGGCGAGCAACTGCCCTCGACGTAGTCCGAGAGCAGATCGACGACTTCCTTGCATCCGTACTTAGCTTCGTGCATAGATTCCTCCTGGTGTCCTGACCTCTCACTCTTTATGACCGGCCCGACCCAAGAGGGGATTCAGCCGAATCGAGGCTGATATGGAACAACCGACGTCAACCCCTATTTGCTACCTCCTCTTCCCCGT
>CAZHEV010000008.1:0-39408 GCA_964531335.1 uncultured bacterium
GAATTGCTGCCTAAACTCGCAACGGCACTGTCCAAGTTTTATTGACAGGCTCCGCGCCGGAGTTGCATATCGAGAAGCAACTATCACTGACATCGACCTTTGAGTTCATGTTGTCTTCATAGTATGCCTTCACCTCTATGTAGCATTCTGCGGAAGCTTCGGGTATTGCGACATTGTCCCACGTATAGCTCCTGGCATCAGGAGCCAGGCAATTCAGCATTTGAAACTCCGCCCCACCGTTCCAATAGACATACACGCAGATTGGTCCAATAGGACCGGCGCCTGGGATATTCCATGCTATTTCTTGAGAGCTCCCCGATTCCCAAAACTCGCCTCCGTTTGGCGAAATCACCTCGACTTCTGGAATCGGATCAGGGAAGGCGAAAGCCTCCTCGGCAACGGACACCTCGTATTCCTGGCCTTCCTCAGTCATCCAATCTTCCGCCGTGACCCTCAGGACATAGTCTCCCTGCGGACAGTCTTGACCCGAATCGTTCTTGCCGTCCCACAGACCCTTTCTTAGGTCCGCCTCGTCGGGTTCCGGACCTGTGGGCCATATTGTCTTCACCGGCGTGCCGTCGGGTTTGACTATCTCCACGGTGAGAAAGCTGTATTCCGTCGTCAGCCAGTAGAACTCCGCCACCGACAGCCCAGGATATACGTCCACATCGACAATCTCCGCTTCTACGCTAAGCTCATGGCGTTGTGCTCCCGTATTTTCCGTCCAATCTTCCACTGTGAACACATTATCAACAGAAGTCCACCTTACGACACCGCCTGTACCCTGGATTCGTGCCCTCATTACACTCATTGACAATGGTTGGAGAAACTGGTCCGGTGCTCCCGTCCCTTCAGATCCGTAGACCTCCAAGGGCAGTATTGGATAATCGACCTCGGGATAACAACGTTCATGATGATACTTCAGCTTGTGAATATGAGAATTGGCTGCGTCCGGAACGTAGAGCGCCCCATGAGCATCAACGTCAACGCAGATAAAACGCGGATCCGGAGATACGATACCGGGCGCGGAGTTTGCATCGAATGAGTAGCCTAAGTCTTGAACATCGTCTAAGGTCAGAACACCTTCTTCTTCTTTGAATCGCAGTATCCTGTCCCGACCCGTGTCCGCGACAAACAGACGCTCTCCGGCCGTTCCATAGGGGCCGTGCTCGTTGCCGAACTGTTTGAATGAAGCAAGACCCTGTGGATATCGCATCGTAACTTCATTGCCACTGAGATCAAGGAAGGAATCGTAGACTGCAACTACTGTTGACGACGCCACGTGGAACTTGACTATCCTGTGGTTTCCTGCGTCGGCTACCCAAACGTAGTCATTGGAGAAGTCAAGAGGCGTGCCGGCATGATCCCAGGACACTCCAAACGGCTGATCCAACGGGTACGCCGGGTCGACAAGCTCTTTGACGAAGCTCAACCTCATAGTTGACTCATCGAATAGAAGGACAACAATGCGGTTATTGCCTGTATCTGCCACGAAGACATAGACGCTTTGCTCCGTACCGTTAGGCGCTATGTCTATGGACGTGGGCTGCTCAAGAATTTCCGTGCCGTCATCGCATTCGCCGTAGCCGCCGTAGCAGCGAATGACGCTGTGACCGCGCTTGCCGTATACTATCCTATCCCAACCGGGATCGGTCACAAACAAGTAGACTCCGTCCCACACAACAATGTACCCATCCTCGCCGGCTTCGGTATGCCCCACTCCGTACACGCATGTTTCGTATGGGAGACTGAAGAGACTGACTCCGTCTAGCCGTTGTTGCGCTTCGGCCTTGTCGAACTTGAGAATGTGAGGCGATTTATTGAAAGGCTTCTGGTTAAAGGTCGAGGGTAGTGCCGGCCCTGCGCTCAACACGATCAGTATGGCCGCGATCAATCCAAGTGATCGTGGGAGTAAAGGTGGGAATGAAGTCGGACATCGTTTGCTGTGTAACTCTTCCGCAGATCCGTGGTCTTTGGATTCCTCAGACGGCGCAATTAACGTCAGGCGCTGGAATCTCGCTCTTTCGTCACCATATGCTGGTGTACGGGTTGAGGGGATCATTCTTTACCTCCCGATCCGAAGCACAGAACTCTATCTAGGCTATGAAACTCCCCCTGCCGTGTTTTGTGAAATCAGTCTGTCCGATCATCTTGACCTGAACCGCGTTGATTTAACCACATCCCTCAGAACTCCGGCTGTCCTGCTGTCCGGAGCCTTGGAGTTGATTTCCTCCAGAAACGCCTCCACCTCCTCGAGACTCATCTCTGCGGTGCTCCCAAGTACCCCATACTCTGCATACGGGGTATCATAGTTGTCTTCAATCATCTGTCTACAGGCGGCTACATGTTCCTCTTTATCATAGAGTCGTGACAGTGCCCTCAGCATGTAGATCTTATCCCTGTAGACACTAGTAGTAGCACCCGACAAAACCCGCGTTAGTAATTCAAAAGCCTGATTGCGCTGGCGCGACGCCATGAGCTTGAGCCCATCAATCATTGCATCGTAGATCTCCTTCTCAGCCCCAGCAGGTTCTTCAATTGCGAATTCTCGAGTGTTCGAAGCAATCTCCCCCACACGGGCTGTGACTGTATATGTCCCGGGACTAATCATCATTCCTGGCATGCGGGTCCCCTTGACCCGTGTTCCGTAGTTAACAAGCAGATCTTCGGTTGATCTAATCTCCTGTCCCGCTCTTAATGGAGTAGGTATAGCCATCCAGAGTGCCACCGGGCCAGCGTATTTCAACGTCGTCCCGTCCCTAGTCACGTCAAAACGGATTATGTCGCACTCAATGCAAAGTCGATTGTGCCCAAACAACACCGTATCACATCCGGTATTGATCAACCTCGTATGCACCCAGACCGGCTCTCCCAACAGGAAATGCTCTTTCTCGAGTGAGATTACAAGCTTCAGATCAAAGCTCGACTGCCCATCGGCCTGGTTCGTCACAGGGCTACGCGACTGAGAACCAGTCGTCAAGAGCCCCAACAATGCCAGTATTGTCACTCTGACTGCCATTCAGGCTCCCCGTCAGAGCCTCGGCGGCTCACCAATCGCATTTGGACAACTTGTCCCAGCACTTCTCGCAGAACTCCACACGCTCGAAGAGATCATTCCCTGTAGAGCTACACTTGCTTTTGAGCGTCCTCAATCCATCCGAATGATGGACGTCAACTACGGCCATCACGCAATCCGGTGTGCTGTGGCTGGTAGTATCCCAGATGGTATACTCGTTCGTGATCCAGTCCTTCATGCATGCATGCGGAATAATCCCACTCTGATGTCCGAGTTCGTGTGTCGCTGTGAAGGTACCAAGATCACGACGACACATCGACCATCCATTACAGTACATATCAGCAGCAACGTGCCCTGTGAAGACAAATGACCACGCGCTGTCTGACTCTTGGGCCCTATAACCCGACAGGCCCAATAGGGTAGAATCGACCAGGTAGTTGTTTACCAAGATTAGATGCGTGTTTGATGGGTGTGAGTGACAGTCAGCTGCGATCTCTGCACAATGAAACCTGTTGAGCGGATTATCCATCACTATCGGGTCGTAGCCATCGGTCCAAATGATCTCCACATCAGTGCAGACCAGATCCAACGCCCGAAACATCTTGGATCTATCGTCACCCACCGCTTGTGAGGTGTCGACCCAGTCGTCATACCATACAATGCTGAAACTCCTGTCCATCTCGAGCTTGATCTTCTTCCTAGCCACATTCTTACACGCATCGGGCTTAGGAAATCCGTCGGCAGGAGCTTCTACCTCTGAGCTACAGGAGGAGATAAGCAACAAACCCCCTGACAAGACGCACAATGCACACCTCAACGCGCTAGTCGGGATCACCCTCGCCATTGTTTCGCCTCTCAATCCATTCCACGGCTGTCAAGAGAGATCTCATGAGACCCTCCGATCTCAATAGCTTCCATCCTTGGCCTTCCATCTCAAACACAAGCGTCACTTCTTCGGAGGGCGCATCTTCGTCGTCGGCCTCCGTCAGGCCAGAATCCGGAGGCAGTGCATAAAAGGAAGCTCTGCATAGTACAGTGGCTCTTTCTTGCTCCAAACGAGGGTCGATCTGGAGATCGTCGAAGTTGAAGTCCCAGAACACGGGCTTTCGCCGCGATTCGGAGCCGTCCCTGATTCTGAACAGAGGCCTCTGCGAGGTGTCCCTTACGGCGGCCCGCGCGAGAAGCTCCTCCAGCGCATCCAACGCCTGGGCGCTGCCCGGAGCCATTCCCGCTTCGGAGAAGTCCGGAGACAGCAGTCCCTCAAGACCCGTCGTGTTTCCGCTCGCTATGCAGTTCCTTAGGCGATATACAGCGTCCCGCACAGGTCCGTGTACACTGACGACTGGACCCGCGATCTTGTGAGCATCCTGTGCAGTCGAGATCCTGACGGACGCCGTTAGGAGACAGGCGATTAGAGCTGCGGAAGTCAATGAAAGGAATCGAGAGGTCATAGCCCAACCTCAGTCGGGGCGACTCTGTCAGGCCCCGCAAGGGGTGAGGTCTGGCTCCATGTCTATCTGTAATATAGCGGACGGTTCGCAATCCGTCAAGGAACGACCAGCATCTGTTTCATGAAAAGCAATGCAATCTACCTTATTCCAACGGCATCCGCTCGGCGCAGATCCGGACCACGGCCTCATCCGGGTCTCCGAGGACCACCCAGCTCTTCACGGCCATGCGACTAAACCAGGTCATCTGCCTCTTGGCGTACCGTCGGGTGTTCCTCTGTATGAGAGAGATTGCCTCATCCTCGGAGATCCGGCCCTTGAGATGATCGACCGCCTCGCGGTAGCCGATGGTTTTGAGCCCGGGCGAGCCCTCTCCGAAGCCCGCGTGCATGAGCCGCGACGCCTCCTCGAAAAGCCCTCTCTCGACCATCTCCCTCACCCTTGCGTCTATGCGCGCGTAGAGCTCCTCGCGGGGCCGCGTGAGGCCGAAAGCGACGTGGGGCCAGGGTCGAGCGGTCCAGCCCGCCTGTGCCTCCGACAGCGGGACGCCGGTCAGCTCGTACACCTCGATGGCCCTTATGATCCGGGTGAGATCCTTCGGGTTGAGCTGACCTGCTTTAGCGGGATCGACCAGGCCGAGACGCCTGTGGAGGCAGCCCGGCACTCTCGCCTCCTCTTCCCTGAGCCTACGCCTCAGCCCTTCGTCCCCTCTCGGCCCGGGGAAGAGGCCCTCGAGCGCTGCCTTGACGTACAGGCCCGTCCCTCCCACGAGCATCGGGGTCATGTCCCGCGAGGCGATCTCCGAAAAGCATCCTCTAGCGGAAGCTCCGAAGCGGGCGGCGTCGAAGGTCTCGGACGGCTCCACCACGTCCAGCATGTGGTGCGGGGCCGCGGCCGGCTCCTCGGGCTCGGCCTTTCCCGTTCCTATGTCCATTCCTTTGTAGATCTGTCTGGAGTCAGCGGAGACTATCTCGCCGTCTAGCTCACGCGCGACGCGACAGGCGACGTCCGTCTTCCCCACTCCGGTGGGACCGACGATTACAAGGACCCTGGGTAGATCAGGACCTGCCAAACCGTCTCTCCAACTCGCTGAGAGAAATCTGAAGGTAGGTGGGCCTTCCATGAGGGTCGCCGTGCGGGACCGAGGTGGCGAACAGCTCATCGACGAGCTCGTTCATCTCCTCCAGGGTCAGGGGCTGTCCAGCCTTGACGGCGGCGTGACAGGCGTAAGACTTCGCCACTCCTTCGAAGATCTCCCTCTCCGAGCGACCGGTCGACGCGTACTCGTCGATCATGTCTCGAAGGAGCCCGCCCTCACTCCAGTCCCTCACGCGCTCGGGGATGCCGTAGACCGCTATCGATCGGCGGCTCATCGACCGGATATCGAAGCCGAGCTTTCCGAGGTAGGGCAGCATCTCCAGCAGCACATCGTGCTCGCTGGCCGACAGGTCGATTATCTCGGGGAACAGGAGCTGTTGGGAGCTGCCCCTTCCCTCTTCGATGGACCTGAGCGCTGCCTCGTAAAGTATCCGCTCGTGCGCGGCGTGCTGGTCTATTATGACCAGCCCGTTCCGGGTGCCGCCCACAACGTAGCTGCCGTGAAGTTGCCACAGGTTGACCGCGGCCGGACCGCTCGTCTCCTGCTCGGAGCCGCGGTACAGGTCCATGACCCTGTCCGCGTGACCTTGTGAGGGCCGCCTTCCCCCGTCCGCAGCCTCGCCCGCGCCGGCGCCTCGGGGCGCGCCGGGGCCCGGGCCCAGTCTCATGTCCTGCTGCTTCGCCGGGACCTCCGCGCGCATGCCGGGGGACGAATCATCGCCGGAAGGCCAGAGCTCAGGCGCGTGCTCGGAAAGCGAGTCGGTGACCGCCGATCGGACCGCGTCATAGACGGGGGCTTTCGAGGAAAACCGCACCTCTCTCTTGGCGGGATGCACGTTGGCGTCCAGGAGCCCGGGGCCTACCCGCAGGGTCAAGAACGCGGAGGGAAACCGTCCCGGCGGAAGCAGGTCGCCGTAGGCGTCCCGCACCGCTCTTGCCAGCATCGGCGATGTGATCCAACGGCCGTTTGCCACGAACACCATGCTCGCCCTGCTGGACCTGCTCGCCTCCGGCTTCCCCACCAGCCCTTCTATCTCGACACCTAGGACCGAGCCTTTGACCTTTATCAGAGCCGACGCGAAGCGATGGCCGTATATGCTGGACGCCCGATCTCTCAGATCGGCGGAGGGAGGAACGCTCAGCACCGTGTCGCCGTCTCGAAGGAGCTTGAAGTGCACGCTCTTGTGCGCAATGGCGAGGGCTTCGAGCAGCCTGGTTATGTGTCCGAGCTCGGTCTCCATGGTCCTCAAGAACTTCCTCCGCACCGGGAGGTTGTAAAACAGGTCCCGGACCTCCACCCTGGTGCCGGGGGACATCGCCGCCTCCTGTTCCCCGAGCGTCTCCCCCACCTCGCACCTCAGCGTCAGCCCCGACGTCGCACCCTCCACCTGCGAGGAAATCTCGATCCTGGACACGGCCGCTACACTGGGCAGCGCCTCACCGCGAAAGCCGAGCGTCATCACGTCGTAGAGATCGCCCTCCGTAGAGATCTTGCTCGTCGAATGACGCTCGAGAGCGAGCCGCATCTCTTCGTGCGTCATACCGCATCCATTATCTTCTACGGAGAGGTAGGCGTGCGGCGCCCCGCGCACCTCGACCTCGACTCGGGTGGCCCCGGCGTCGAGCGAGTTCTCAACCAACTCCTTCACCACCGACGCCGGCCTCTCTATGACCTCGCCCGCCGCGATCTTCGATATCACGTCGCCGGGAAGCACCCTTATTCTCGGCGTGACTGTATCGGCTTTCAAAGCCCGCTTCCTCTCGTTCTCATGTGTTCTTCAATAGCCGCGCGAGGGTTGCGGCGGTCTTCTTGAGTCTCGCGAGCGTCGACTTGCCGTCGCCTCGCCAGGGAACACCCTCGAGCAAGATCAGCCAGCGAACGCCCCATGGTCCCAGGGGCTGGATGATCAAAGCCCTGTCCTCGGCTCTCTTCTCACCGCACTCCAGCCAGACCCGCGGCTCTGTTCCCTCCATGGCCTCGGCGATCGTGCGCTTGAGGAAAGGAGGCGAGGCCGCGCCCAGCTCTTCGTCCACTATCTGCACCTCGGCGGACTCTGGGCCGGCGGCAAAGAGCCAGCAACCGCTCGCCTCGAACTGCTCGCGGATCCATCCGCGCGCCCACGCCACCCGTTCGAGCAAAGGCGCGGCCCAGACGCCGGGGGGCGCCTCGAGCGCCGGCTCAGCGACAGCTTTAAGGCTGGGAGCTATTGTCTCGCAAAGGATTGAGGCTATCCTCTCCCCTACTCTCTGAAGCCACTCTCTATCGCCCTGCGTGAACTCATCATGACCCTGATCCCTGCCCAGCACCATCACCGCCGCCGTCGCCGACTCGACCTTCAGCGGCACAAAGGCGACCCTGCCGCAACCGGGCGGCTCGCCGCAATCGGATGCGCCCGTTTCGACGGCGCCCTTCAGCCAGTCCAAGAGCTCGGGACGCTCCGTCTCGACGTCGACCCCCCTCTCTATCAAGCAGGTCTGCCCGTCGGTGCGGGCGAACGCCACCCCCCAGCCGCTTCTCACAGAGCTCATCATCCCGTCCAGCGCCCACTCGATCACCTGCGGCGTGTCCGTTTCCTGGTCCAAGGGACGCAGGTAAGAAGAGGTCGCCGCCGGCCTGCTCGTTGCCGGCGCGGCAGGCTTTGCCTTCGTCGCAGCTTGCTCCTCCGCTGCCGGCTCCTCGGCTGCCTCCTCTGAGGCTCGCGGGCTGAGGGCCGACTCCCCACCACCCCCTTCAGGCACGACCCCCTCAGAGGGAAGCTCCGGCGCAACCTGTGCGAGGCGCGCGCCTATCCGAGGATCAGGTGTGAACTCGAACTCAGGCGGCACCCAGTCCTCGCGCTCCCCCAGGCTGATATGCGGGAAGCCACCGGTGGCATCGACAGGGGCCGCGGCAGCGCGCTCAGGCGGAGCCGGCGGCGGCAGCGAGGCCGCCTCCGAGAGCTGTTGCCGTGCTGCCTCTGCGGGCTCTTCCCACGTCGTCTCCCGGCCCTCATCGCCTATTTGCGCCTCGGCCTTCGGAAGCGCCGCCTCGGCGCCGTCGCCGCTCGCGCCCGCGGCGGTCCTCTCATGCTCTTTCTCAACTTGCGGCTCAGCCGCTACCTTCGCTTCTTCCGCCCCTGCTTTCAGCTCGGATCGCTCCTCCGGCGTAGTTTCAGGGAAATCCGCGGCGGCCGCCATGGTGTCTTCCAGCTCGGATAGCCTTCGTTTCGCCTCCGCTATGTCGATGATTCGCGTGCCCGCTTGGGCCGCGCGCTCGAGCGGCGCAGCCGGCGCCCGGGCCAGCTTCCCAGCGACTATCCAATCTAGATCGGCCTGGGCAAGGTCCCATGGATTGCGGCTCGACTGAACTCCGGCTATCTCGGCGATCCTTCTCGCGATCGCCATCGGACCGGGGTCCACGACGAGCACCAGCGAAGCTCGCCTCGCTTGTCGAACAAGGGTGAAGAGATCGAGCTCCGACGCCGCCAAGCCGTAAAACGCCAGCCTCAGGGGTCGGTCGTCCATAAGGGGTTCACTTTGCGTGCGGCTCATCGCGAAGCCTCGTGTGGGCAAAATGGAGCTGCTAAGTTCCAGCTCGAAGCTCCGTGCGTAGATGCTGCCTCCTGAAAGGCGTAAAGTATCACGACATCCCTGTGATTGCAAGCGCGACGCGGCGTTATATTGGCGCGGCGCTGCATGAATCCGGCCGGGCTCCGCCCGCGCCACCGACCCAAGCGCGGGGGCCGAAATAGGGAACCGTTTGACAGGCCCGCCGCCGGCCGCGAACCAGGGGGCCCTTTTGGGGTTGACATAGTAGGTTATGGCTATAGGATAAAGAGAAGGAAGCAGTATCGTTATTACACGGTGCGCCGTCTATTGAGCTTCGACCCAGGGAGTCCCGTGATGCTCAGAAAAATGTGTAAATCGAAAATACACCGCGCGGTTGTTACGCATGCGGATTTGGACTACGAGGGAAGCATTGCCATAGACACGGACTTGTTGAAGGCCGCGGACGTCCTGCCCTACGAGATGGTGCAGGTCTTCGACCTCAACAACGGCCACAGGTTCGAGACTTACACGATACCCTCGGAGGCCGGTTCGGGCACGATTTGCGTCAACGGAGCCGCCGCCAGACTGGTCCAGAAGGGCGATTTGCTGATCATCCTCTCAACCACGTTGATGGAGGAGAAGGATGCTCGCGGCCACAAGCCTCGCGTCGTCTTCGTGAACTCCAAGAACAAGATCGTGGAGACGACGAATCCGGTGACCGCAGACGGCGAGGGCCGGGCCTGAGCCCAATCGAACCGCGACGGCCGGCGCGGACCCGGCAGCCCCCCAGCCGGCACTCCCCGGGCCTGGTGCCCGCCGATCCAGGCCGTTCGTCTTTGCCAACTTGAGAGGAGCTGGGAATGGCCGTTAGGACCAAGGCTGTCGATGTCAAGGAGTGCCAGATCTGCGGCGCCAAGTGCTGCAAGTACGTCGCTCTCGAGATAGACGAACCCGAGGACACCGAGGACTTTCATAATATCAGGTGGTACTTGTGCCACAAGGACGTCTGTGTGTTCATCGATCACGATGACACCTGGTACGTCCAGTTCAACACGCCCTGCGAGTTCCTTCAGAAGAACAGCACCTGCGGCATCTACGATTACCGGCCCGCGATCTGCAGGGCACACGATCCCGCCGATTGCGAGGGCACCGATGACAGCCGGTGCGAGAAGTTCATGCTGAGGAGCATCGATGACCTGGACATGTACCTGAAGCTGAAGGGTAAGAGGATCCGGTGGAAGAGATAGGATCCCGCTGAGTAGGCTGGGAGAAGAAACCATGATAAGACCTTACGCACACAAACACCTTACGTTGCTCGTTGTCGTGGCGGTCGCCATAGCCGCCATGGCCGCGGGGAGCGTCCTCGCCTCCCGCGACAACATAATGGCCAGGCTCGAGACCTTCAGCTCCGTACTGTCGATGGTCAGGCAGTACTACGTCGAGGAAGTCGATTCCGAGAAGCTCATAGACGCCGCCATCAGAGGTCTTCTGCTCGAGCTCGACCCGCACTCGTCATACCTCAACAAGGAACGATACGACAGAGTCACCGAGCAGCATCAAGGCGAGTACCACGGCATAGGCATACAGTTCGACATCATCGAGGGATGGCTGACCGTGATCTCCCCCATCGAGGGATCGCCCTCCTGGGACCTGGGCCTTCGCCCCGGGGACAGAGTCGTCCGCATTAACGGGGAGTCGGCCAGGGACATCACCACCCAGGAGGTCTTCGACAAGCTCCGCGGCCCCAAGGGCTCGACCGTCAACGTCACGGTCAGACGGCCGGGGCAGGAGGAGCCCATGGAGTTCGACATAGTAAGAGACAAGATCCCCATCTACAGTGTGCCTCACTGGTTCATGGTGAGCCCGGGCGTGGGCTACGTCCGGGTGACGCGCTTTTCCGCGAGCACCGACGAGGAGCTCAAGAATGCGCTGGACGACCTCCAGGCCATGGGCATGCAGAAGCTGATCCTCGATCTGAGGGACAACAGCGGCGGGTATCTCAACCAGGCCATCTCCGTCACCGACATGCTCATAGAGGGCGGAAAGAGGATCCTGTACACGAAGGGCAGAATCCCCAGCGCCTCGAAGGAATACTATTCCACCGATCCGGCGACCCGCGAGCGTTTCCCCCTCATCGTCATGATCAGCCATGGCAGCGCCAGCGCGTCCGAGATAGTGTCCGGCGCGGTCCAGGACTGGGACAGGGGTCTCGTGGTCGGCGAGACCAGCTTCGGCAAGGGCCTCGTCCAGCGGCCGTTCGCGATGAAGGACGGCTCGGGGCTGCTGCTGACAGTGGCCAGGTACTACACTCCCAGCGGCAGGCTGATCCAGCGCCACTTTGACTCGGACAGGCACGACTACTACGTGGAAGGCTACCGGGGCACCGCGGAAGATGACACGACGCGCCCGGTCTTCTACACGTCGATGGGCAGGAAGGTATACGGCGGCGGGGGTATCACGCCGGACGAGGAGATAGTGTACGACAGGCTCTCCGAGTTCGGCCAGCGGCTCCTGCGCGAGCGCGTCCCGTTCAACTTCGCCGGGAAATACATAACTGAGATGGGCTTGACGGTGGAGGATTTCGGCTCCTTCGACCTCTTCCGCGAGGATTTCGAGGTGACCGACGAGATGTTCGAAGCGTGCAAAGACTTCATGCGGGAGCAGGAGTTCGAGTTCACGGAGGAAGAGCTGGAGTCCGAAGTTGATTACCTGCGGCTCTCTATCAAGGCGGAGGTCGCGGGACATCTTTGGACCGGCACGGAGCGCTACCATGTCTTCATAGCGGGCGACTCCGCCGTTCAGAAGGCCATCGGCCTTCTGCCTCAAGCGGAGAGGCTTGCGGCTCGCGTGCCGACGCCGGCCGATAAGGCCTTCGAGAAGACCGGCACGGATCGCTGAGCCGTTATGGCGTCCCAGCTCATTCGCAGTCCGTCCCCTATTCTGCAGGTAGGTGAATGTCCATGCGCCGTCTAGGAAGGGTGCTGCTCGTCCTGGGTCTGGCGGCGATTCTGGCGTCCAACATTCATGCCCTTGTCAACCGGGAGGAGCCCCTGGTACCGGACCGGGAGGTGCTGGAGAGCGTATCGCCGGACTCCCGCGCTCTCGAGCGGACTGAGGGCGGATATGGTACCTACTATCGAGAACGACCGGCGTCCGGGACGCCGCCTCCCCGCTCCATAGCCTTCGTCACGGATCAAGTGGACCCCGAGATCAAAGGATACGCGGGAGAGATCACCCTCGTCGCCGGCGTCGACAGCTCGGGCAGGTTGAGCGGCGTCCGTCTCATGGACCACAGTGAGACCCCCTCGTACATGAGGGACGTGGTCAGCTCGGGCTTTCTGGAGAAGCTGGCGGGCAGAAAGCTCGGGGCGGACCTTGCCGGAGTGGACGCCGTAACCGGGGCCACCATAACCTGCGAGGCGATACGCGAGGACATTCAGCAGGGAGGCGCTCTCCTTGCCGCCGAGGTCTTCGATATGAAGGTCGAAGGCGTGACCCCTCCACCTGGTTTCATCCAATCGCTGGCCGGCCCCAGATCGATCGCCATGATCGTCGCGATGGGCCTGGCCGTGGCGGCGTTCAGCTATAGACGTTTCAGGGCGGGTAGGGCCATCTCGCTTGCGGCCGGGTTCCTGGTCCTGGGAATATACTCCAACTTGCCGCTCTCCACCGCGCATTTTACGAACATGGCTCTCATGAAATTCCCTTCGCCCTCGAACGCGCCCCTGATACTGCTGCTGGGCTTCGTGTTCCTGACGGGCCTGTTGTTCAGAAGCCGGGTCTACTGCGACTACCTCTGCCCCTTCGCTGCCGTCCAGGAGGCGGCCCACGCGGTCTCGGGGCGCAAAGGCTCGATAAGCGAAAAGGTCTGGAGGGCAGGCACCTCGCTGCGATACGGGCTCCTCTTCGCGATCGTGCTTCTGGCCGCGATAGGAGGCTTCCACGCCGCGGGCGCCATGGAGCCGTACGTCTTTCTCTTCAACCCCGGCTCGGCCGTGCTTCCCTGGATATACGTCGCCGCCGCGGTGACGGCCGCGTTTTTCGTGAGGAGGTTCTGGTGCAGGGTCTTCTGCCCGTGCGGGGTCTGCGTCGAGCTTGTCGCCTCCCTGCGCGGCGCTGGAGCCGGGAACAGGCGACCGGGCCGGATCGCCGGCGGCCCGCAAGAGGAGCAGGAGAAATGAAGGACCGTGCGTTCATAGTGACGATGGCCCTGGTCGGCGCTCTCGCCCTCTTGATCCTGGCCGATAACGTGAGGCAGGCCGGCGCGCCGATGCACGGACCTCCTACCGTGGACAAGAGCGTGGTGATGGAGAAGGTGTCGAGGGGTGAGCTGTCGTTCGAGGAGGCCAGGTACTACTCGCGGGAGGACGGCGAAGGGGAGGACGTCCAGTGAGCTCTTCGAGCGCCGAATTGATAAGGTGCGAGCTTTGCCCAAAGGAGTGCGCGCTGGGGCCGTGGCAGCGCGGCGACTGCCGCGTCCGGATAAGCGACGGCGAGAAGCTCGTAACCTTGGTGTACGGGAAGCCCTGCGCGGTCAACATCGACCCCATCGAGAAAAAGCCCATGTTCCACTTCCTGCCGGGATCGGGAGCCTTGTCGATCGCTACGGCGGGTTGTAATCTGCACTGCAAGTTCTGCCAGAACTGGGATATATCTCAGGCAAACGCCGAGGACACCAACAACGCGGACCTTCCCCCCGAGGAGGTCGTCTCCCTGGCGGCCGCCCGCCGTTGCGCCTCCATAGCCTACACCTACTCGGAGCCGATCGTCTTCTACGAGTACGTGTACGACACCGCGGCGGCGGCGAGGGAAAGAGGCATCAAGAACGTCATGGTGACGGCGGGTTTCATAAACGAGAGGCCGCTCCGCGAGTTGTGCCCGGTCATCGACGGCGCGAACGTGGATCTCAAGGGCTTCACCGAGGACTTCTATCGAGACGTCTGCTCCGGACGGTTGGACACGGTGAAGCGCACCCTGGTGATAATGAAACAGGAGGGTGTTTTCGTCGAGATAACGAACCTGATAGTGCCCACGCTCAACGACGACGAGGGCGGCATCAGAAGGATGTGCGCCTGGATCGCCGAGACCCTCGGAGACCGGG
Organism: uncultured bacterium; assembly: GCA_964531335.1. Lineage (GTDB taxonomy): Bacteria > Eisenbacteria > RBG-16-71-46 > CAZHEV01 > CAZHEV01 > CAZHEV01. The sequence continues at coordinate 14,192 of CAZHEV010000008.1, forward strand.
TGCCGCTGCACTTTTCTCGTTTTACCCCCATGTACCAGCTTCAGGGCCTTCCCCCCACCCCCGTGGCCGTCCTGGAGCGGGCCGCCGAGATCGCAGCCGAAGAGGGGCTCAAGTACGTGTACATAGGAAACGTGCCCGGGAGCCGCCTGGAAAGCACCTGGTGCCCGTCGTGCGGGCGCGTTCTTGTCCGGCGCACCGGCTACCGGGTCGGTGAGTTGAACTTGGCGGGCGGTAGGTGTAAGTTTTGTGAAGAGGCTATTCCCGGCGTTTGGAAGATGTGAGCCGTTGAAGGGAGGTGTAGCCTTGGCGTCTGATAAGGACTCCAGACGAAAGTTTCTCTCACGCGGAATCAAGGTCCTGCTCGGAGGATTGGCGCTGCAGAGCCTCGGAGGAGAGGCCGCATCGGGCGACAAGCGGTCCCCAAAGGTGTCCTGGCGGGAAGCCATGCACTACGCGAAAAAGCGCAGGTTTGCCGGTTGAGCCGCCGCTTCCGGATGTCCGGCGGCCGGCCGCGATCCGAAGGAGGGATACGCGTGTTCGCCCAGAGAGGTGGTAGAGCGCTCATGGCTTTGTTGCTGATGGCTGGAATGGGCGGCTGTGCGAAGGAGGAGCCCACTGTGTTCGGCCCGGTCGTCGCCGGGCAGTTCTACACGGACGATCCGCAGGCCCTGGCGGCTCAGATCCACGAGTATCTGGAGATTGCCGAGCCGGTCGAGCCTGGATCGGAGGTCCTGGGCTACATAGTGCCCCACGCGGGCTATGTCTACTCCGGTCCCGTAGCCGCGTACTCGTACGATCTGCTCCAGGGGAAGAAGATCAAGTTCGCCGTCGTTATGGCGCCGTCGCACTACGTGCACTCCGAAAAGGTGGGCGTTCTCGACGCGGACAGGTACAGGACGCCACTGGGAGAGATCCCCATAGCGACGGACAAGATAGAGGAGCTGAAAAAACATGATGAGAGCCTCTTTGTAGAGGACCGTTCAATGTTCGCCCGGGAGCACTCGCTCGAGGTTCAGCTCCCCTTTCTGCAAGAGACCCTTGAGAAATGTCGCATCGTCCCCTTGGTCATAGGCGCTCCCAGCCGGCCGGTTGCCGCCAGGCTCGCCAGGGCCCTCGATCGCGCGCTGGGGGACGAAGACGTGATCTATCTGGCAAGCTCCGACATGTCTCATCATTTCCCCTACGACGTGGCGGTGGAGATGGATCGCCGGGCGCTGCAGAAGATCACCTGCATGGACATAGCCGGCCTCCTGGAGGACACGGCCAGGGAGCGCAGCCAGCTCTGTGGGCTCGGCCCGGTGATGACCCTGATGGAGCTGGCGGCGATGAAAGGCTATTCCAGCGCAACGGAGCTCAAGTACGCGAACTCCGGCGACACCGCCGGGCCCAAATCGAGCGTGGTCGGCTATTGCTCGGTGGCTTTCTCGAAGTCAGGCTCACTGGGACAGGCCGATAAAGACGAGCTGGTCGGGCTTGCCAGAAAGAGCATAGAGAAGTGGATGGACGAGGGCTCGCTGCCCGACTACAAGCCCGAGAGCGAGGCGTTGCGGAGCGCGGGCGCCGCCTTCGTGACCTTGAAAGACCGGGGAAGGCTGCGCGGCTGCATCGGCCACATCGTCGCCAGGATGCCACTGTACAGGTCGGTGCAGGAGATGGCAGTGGCGGCGGCCTTTCAAGACCCCCGTTTTCCTCCCGTGAGACGCGAGGAGCTTCCCGGGCTAACGATCGAGGTTTCGGTGATGTCTCCGGTCCGGACCGTATGCGATCCCTCGGAGATCGAGGTCGGGCGCGACGGGCTCATCGTGAGCGACAGGGGGCGCTCGGGGCTTCTGCTTCCGCAGGTGCCCGTGGAGCAAGGATGGGGTCGGGACGAGTTCCTTGCGCAGACCTGCCTGAAGGCGAACCTTCCCCGGGACGCGTGGAGAAAGGGCGCGGGCATCTACGCCTTCAGGGCGGATGTCTTCGGAGAGAAAGAGGGCCGGTAGCGGGCAAAAGAGCGCCCAGGCGGCCGAGGCCGCCGGGCCCGTCCGCCCTGAGCCCGCTCACCGGTCATCGCCGGCCCATACCGGCGGAGCCGGCCGGCGCCGCGGGTCCCTAAAGCCCGTATCTTTCGAGCGAGCTGTTGAGCAGCTTCCATTCGGAGGAAGGCTTCCATTCCCTGTAATCCTTCCCATCGTAACAGATCAAGGAAAGAGAGGGATCGTCCAGCGGCACCTTGAACTCGAACCTCACCTCCTGGACATCCTTGCGATCGGGGGTCGTATCGAGAACGGTCGCCGTGAAGAGCTCTCCCTCCCGAACGTAGCCCACCTCCAGCTCCGGCGTGACGCGAAGCACCCGCGCGAACATGTTGCTGAGCCAGCCCACGTCGTCCGTTCTCAACAGCAGCGTGTCCTCCGACTCTCGCTTGGCCCAAACCTTGCCGCTGAAGCTGGACAGCAGGTGCACGTCGATGTAGTGGCTGTTGTGAAAGCGATATATGTCTTTCAGGTAAAAGCTGTTGAACGACGAATTCGTATTGAGATACACAATATGCTCGCAACTGTCGTCGTCTATCTCGGGCATGGTCTCCAGAACCGTCCTCTCCGGCAACTCCAGCCCTTCCTTCCACATCGAAGGATAGACGAAGAGCAGAACAACCGGGGCGATCACCACCGCGACCACCAGGTACCAGCTCCAGAACCTGCCCAGGACCCGCACGCCGGGGGGCGCGTCCGGGGCGAGCCTGCGCTTAAGGGCCGGAAGCTGAACCAGAAGCCAGGCCACGAAGAACATTCCGTAGGCGCTTGGAAGGTAGAGCAGCCGCTCGCCCGGGTCGGTGGCCAGGCCGGGGAGAAGGCCCACCACGAAAGCCACGAGTGAGAACCAAACGGCCCTTTCACGGCGGTAGGGAAGCAGCGCCCAGAGAAGGGCGAGCGTCAGGACCACCCCTCCGCCTACGACGAACGGCATGGTGCCCGGCACAAAGGTGACGACCGAGGGAAGAAGCTGCGTCAGCAATCCCGAGAACATCACCGGGAGGTTCTTCAGCATCATGCCGAGGTAGCCGACCGGATCCCCGAGAGGGTCCTCGTACATGAGATTGCGCATAGGCGGGACCATGAGGCGATAGAAAGTCAAGTAAGCGAGGAAGACCGCCGAGGGGACGCCCCATGCCCACCATCTTCCGAAGAACAGCCTGAGCCTCTCTCTCATGGACGGCCTGAGGGCCCCCTTGCCCACTCCCCCGGCGTAGATGAGCTCGAATGCCGCCACCAGGACGGGATAGACCACCGCGGACTCCTTCGAAGCCATGGCCAGAAGGGCGAAGACAAGGCTCAGACCGAACTGCCGGCGCTTTCCGCTCTCCCTGCTTGAGACGTGGCACAGAAGGGCAAGGCTGAGAAAGAGCACGCACATCAGATCGGTGATCGTGGCTATCCAACCGACGGTCATGCCGTGGTCTTCGCATATCAGAAACAGGAGCGCGGCTATCAGGGCGACTCCGTTTCGCCTGGATAGACGCCGCAGCAGCAAGAACGCTATGAACGCGGAAAGCCCGTGTATCAGAATGGAGAAGACGTGATAGTAGGCGGCGCTTCGACCGAAGGCTTCGTGAAGAGCCATCAGAGTCCAGCTCGGGACAGGGCGCAGGAAGGCGGCCTGCACCCCCGGCTCCACCCACCACAGCGCGGAGAAGGTCGGATAAGAGCCTATGTCACCGTACCACAGGCCCCACGCGGGATCCGTCGGGGCGGCGCCCTCCATCATGCTTACGAAGATGAAGTCGTCGCCGGCGAAGCCCATGTGGATGTAAGGCGAGTACGCTGCAAGAGCCAACGCCAAGAACAGCAGGCATACGGCCCACATCGGAATCACGCGGCCGAAGGCGCGGATCGACGGGATCCCCCGGCCCGCACAGGAATGGCTTTGATTCGGTTCGCTCACTAGCATAAGTACCCGTCAACACTTACCAGGAACCATATCAATAGGCGACGCGGAAGCCGCCGAACTCCTGCGTGCTCTTGAACTCCTCGGTCTCGACCTTCTTCACCCGCGCTCCGGGCGGCCCGCTCGAGGCCCATTCCATCAGGGCTTCCACCCGCTCGTCGTCTCCCACCGCCACAATCTCGACCGTGCCGTCGGGGAGGTTCTTGACGTAGCCGCGCACGTCGAGCCCCTCGGCCTTCTCCTGGGTCGCGGCCCTGAAAAACACCCCCTGGACCTTTCCCGAGACTATCGCTCTCACAGATTTCATGCTCCATTTCCCGGGCTCCTAAGGGGCCCTCCTGAAGACGTACGTCCGGTCCATCGCCGGGCAATGTATAGCATTATGAGTCGGATCGCAAGCGGAACTTGAAGGCCGTCCGAAGGCCGCCCGTCCGGTGTCGGCGGTCACGGGAGTCCATCCTTTGCCAGCGCGAAGGCGATCCTCCATGGACCGCCTTCGGCCTCCCCCCGACCGAAGCCTCACTCGGCGCTCGCCGGCGCCGCCCCGTCTCCGCTCAGTATCTTCTCGAGCACAGGGTCCCTGCAAGAGCGAAGGTCTTCGAAAGAGGTCCTTATCACGACGTCCGGGACGAACGAGGGCGTGTCTTCGCCGGAACGATTGAAATATTTCGTAGAGTATGTGATGAAGAGCCTGGAATTGGGCAGCGGGAAGAACTTCACCTCCCCGTAGTGATTCGGCTTGCCGCCGGTGGGCTCTCCATAGAACGTCGCGGCGGTCTCGTTCTTGAATTCGAGGGCGTTCAAGATCGCCGAAGAATAAGTCTCGCGCCCTACTATCACGAACAAGCGCCCCCTCGTGTTTATGCTCTTTCTCCGCTTTATTCCGTCGATGATCGGCCTGGCCACCATGGAATTCCCGCCTCCGTTCATCCTCATGTCGAAAACGAGCCTGTCCGCCTTTCCCTCGTCGACGAGCGCCAGAGCCTCCTCCACGAACTCCGCAAAAGGTCTTTCACTCGTTTCGGCGCACTGCCTGTAGTGCACGTAGAGAGTCCTCGAGCCATTAGGGATCGAATACCAGTAGTAGGAATCAGGACTCCTCAGGTACAAGGGAGGCTCGCATTCCAGGCCGTCCCGTACAGAGACCCACTTGAACGGCGAGAGCGCGGACTCGGCTCGCACCTTGACCTCGCCGGAAGACTCCGCGTGAAAGGCCACGCTGTCCGGCGATTCCGCTATGCCCAGCGCGGCCAGCACCTCGGGAATCGCTATGTAGTCGGGCATCCTGTTCAGGAGCTGGGGGGTGTTCTCGTGTGGAATCACCTCCTTGACCGCCTCGGAGAGCTCACCGACGGGCGTCCTTCCCACCCTGGTCAGTCGCCTCCCGAGAAGGGCCTCGTACTCGGAAACGGTGGAGATCACCCACAGCCCGTCGCTGAACCACTCCGTGACTACCGGCAGCTTACGAAACAGCCCCGAGTACTGCGCGCTCAACATCGTGTGGGAATCCCCCACCGACGCGACTATCTTCATCAGTGAGACGACCCTCTCATAGGGCTCAAGCCCGGGGATGTCCGACCGGAGCCGGTCCACCGCCTCGTGGAACTCCTCCGGGGTAAGCTCGAAGAAGAGGTTCTTGTGGCGCTCCGGCAGCTCCTTCTCGAAGACGGCAAGGTCGGCGATCCAGAGGCTGTCATCCTCCGCCGCGCTCGAAACCGCGCCGGACACGGCACCAACGCCGGCCCCCGGGAGAGACATTAGACCGGCGCACAACACGGCGCAGGCCCCGAACTTCAGCATGTTGACAGCCATGTCCATAGTCCCCATAGTTCCCCGCCCCCATTGTCGCCGCGCCGGCCGACCGAGCGCCTGCAGGGACGCCATCACAGCGCCGATAGAGCGGGGCCGCCGACTGCGCGGAGCTATCCGAGACAGTGTAAAGGGACCGGGGTGGGCGGGCACCGCCCGCGTTAACAAGGGGCGGCCGATAGTATGACTAGGGCCGGCTGCTCTTTCCGTCGCCGAAAGCCGTCCCCACCTGGCGCGCTGAGTGGACCCAGGGATGGTCGCACGGTACGAGCTTCTTCTTGCCGGCAACCTCTTCCAGCGGCACAGGCTCCATCCCCTCACCCTTGGCGGCGACCATTACGCCGGAGTCTCCCCTGTCGAGAAGCTCGGCGCAGGCGGTGCCCAGCCGCGTGGCGAGTATCCGGTCGGCGGCCGAGGGCGTGCCTCCTCTCTGGAGGTGTCCGAGGATGGTCAAGCGCGATTCCAGCCCGGTCAGCTCTCCCAACTGGCGGGTCAGCTCCACAGTGTGATTGACATGCTTCTCGTAGAAGCCCCTGAGCTGGGCCGAGGCCTCTTTCTTTTCCTCCTTCGTCTGAGCCGCCTCCTTGGCCGCCACGAGCCGCTTGACCGTGCTTTCCTGATCCTGCGATCTCGCGCCCTCGGCCACCGCTATGATGCTGAAGTTCTTTCCAGCCCGAGAGCGGCGCAGTATGGCCTCGGTCACGGCCTCCAAGCTGTACGGTATCTCGGGTATCAAAATCACGTCGGCCCCGCTGGCCAATCCCGCCCCCAGCGCAAGCCAGCCCGCCCTGTGCCCCATCACCTCTACGACTATGATGCGGCTGTGACTCATGGCCGTAGAGTGAAGGCGGTCGATGGCCTCGGTGGCTATCTGTAGCGCGGTGTCGAAGCCGAAGGATATGTCGGTACCCACCACGTCATTGTCAATCGTCTTGGGCAAAGTGACCACTTTGAGCCCCGCCTCTTTGAGCTTCAGGGCGTTCTTCTGCGTCCCGCCGCCTCCTATACAGACCAAGGCGTCCAGTCGATGCCGGTCGTATGTCTCCACAACGGCGTCGATCATGTTCATGACCTTGCCGCCGATAGGCATCCTGTGTGGCTTGTCCCTGCTCGTCCCCAGTATCGTCCCCCCGTGGGTGAGTATCCCCGAAAGGACCTGATTGCTTAGCTCCTCGGTTCGGTCCTGCACGAGCCCCCTGAACCCGTCCCTGAAACCGACAATGTCCATGTCGAAGGTCTCGAGCCCAGCCTTGCCCACTCCACGCAGGGCGGCGTTCAGTCCGGGGGTATCGCCTCCGCTTGTCAGCACTCCTATCTGAAGGCCCATCTCAACCTCTCAACGACTTGGCTACGATCCCGCAATCTCCGCGCTCACGAGTTCAGCGAGCCGCCCATCGCAGGGCGACGACCCGATCCCGGGCCTATGATTCGTCATAGCGGCGAATGAGCTCCTCGGCCTTCTTCACCAGCGCCCGGTCGCCTATGAACAGCGGAACGCGTTGATGGACCGACTCCGGAACGATATCGAGCATGGGCTGGGTTCCGTCGGAGCCGTAGCCCCCCGCGTGCTCCGCGATGAAGGCGAGCGGCTGTCCCTCGAACATCAACCGGAGCTTGCCGGCGGGCTTTTCGGGGTCCTTCGTGTCCGCGGGGTAATAGAACACGCCCCCGTCCAGCAGGTTGCGGTGAAAGTCCGCGACAAGCGATCCGATGTAGCGAGACGAGAGACCCTTCGAGGGCTCCTCGGGATCCAGGCCCTGGAGCCACTTGGTGTATCTCTTAACCCCTTCGCTCCAGTACTTCTCGTATCCCTGATTGACGCTGTAGTACTTTGGTTTCTTGGGGTACTTGATGTTGGGATGCGACAGCAGGAACTCTCCCAGCCCCGGGTCGAGGGTGAAACCGTGTACCCCGTCCCCGGTCGAGTACACCAGCATGGTGCTGGGTCCGTATATCACGTAGCCGGCGGCCTCCAGCTTGGTGCCGGCCTGGAGGATGTCTTCCATCTGTCCGGCGCCCTCCTCGGTAATACGACGGAAAATGCCGAAGATGGTGCCGATGCTCACGTTCACGTCTATGTTCGATGAACCATCCAATGGATCGAATACCATCACGTACTTCCCGCATTCGTACTTGTCCGGTATCGGTATGATCCCGTCGTCCTCCTCAGAGGCCATGACGGCCAGCCTGCCGGTGAAGCTGTTCATGCGGATCATCACCTCGTCGGCGAACACGTCCAGTTTCATCTGGTCTTCGCCCTGGACGTTTATCCGGCCCGCCCGGCCCAGGATCTCGGTGAGGCCCGCCCTCGTTGTCTCCCGCGCGATGATCTTTGCCGCCAGGGCCACATCGTAAAGCAGGTTCGAGAAGACCCCGGTCGCCCCGGGATGTTCCCGCTCCTGGTCGATGATGTGTCTCTCGATTGTGACGACCGGTTCCATGAGCACCGCCCTCCCCTTCGTGTGGATAGATCTGAAAACGCGGACTAGGGACTCTTTCGTTTAAGCCAAAAATCAAAAGACCGGCCGGGTACGAAGATGTCCAGGCCGGACGAAGCGTAGTCGAGGGGGTTCGAGACCACGTGCGCCTCGCCCCCGGGTATGTAAGCGGCGTCGCCCTCGCTCAACTCGCATTCGCCGTCGCCGTCGGTGGCCACCCGGAGCCGGCCCCGGAGAACGACGAGGACCTGCGCGTTCGGGTGCTCATGGCGCGGGGACGCGTGGCCGGGCGGCTTTACGAAATGCTCGATGGACACGTCGCTTTCGTTGCAAAGGCTGGATCGTTTCCAGTCCTTTTCCGGCTCGTAGCTCTCCGCTTCTTTCGATCTTATGACTTTCATTCAGCCACCTCATTCCCCCCGGCGGCCCATGGCGACCACTGACAAGACAAGGCGGACGGTAGAGGGGCGGACCACGCCCGAACCATGCCGCCGCGAAAATGTTGCAGGTCCCGCGGACGTTCCTTTCATCACACCGCTTCTTGCCCGCCCTTGGCGCGAGCGGCGATCCGATCGGCGCGGGATCTCAGGAGCACGAGAAAGCAGGCGGACGAGATCCCGGCGGAGCCGAATATCATACACATTACCATTATCTGGTATCTCGCCGCCACGAGAGGCGACACCCCCGAAAGGACCTGCCCCGTCATCATACCGGGAACCGAGACCAGCCCGACGGCCAGAAGGGCGTTGGTGACCGGAATCAACGACGCCAGCATAGCCCTTCTCCTGGCCTCCATGTAAGACGACCCCGAATTGAGCTCGGCATGGAATCGTTCCGCGGCAAGACTAACCGCGTTCATGGCGCTCGCGAAGATCATTCCACCGAGAGGTATCACGAAGCGGGGCCAGAACCAAGGCTCGAGTCGCAGGACGCCCTGCGTGATGAGAACGAGCGTTGCGCCGCCTCCGAGCGCTATCGACAACAGCGCCTTCCCGTACAGCGACCTGCGACCGCCGTCGATGGGCCGCAGCGAGATCCAGCTCGCCGCGGCGAGCATTGCGGCCAGGAGGCCGAGCACCAAAGCGCCGCTTCGCGACTCGAATATGTACATCAGCGCGTAGCCCACAAGCAGGAGCTGAACCAGCATGCGGAAGACGACATACAGAGTCCCACGGGCGCCCAGGCCCCAGCGATGTAGGATGAACGCAACCGCCAGCGGGGGCAGAAAGGAGATCACTAGGTTGACGACGGGTATGGATGTGACGCTACCGTTCATCGCCTTAGCAACGTTCCCGGCGGCTGCTCCACAAGTATGCGCATGGACTCACTCGCTTCCGAATCAGACCGCGCCCTCGAGCTTCCTTATCGTCGCAAGTTGGTGCCGTTCCCGGACGCGCTTGCCGCGGACCGCGTACAGGCCCGCCATGAACACGCCCGCGGCGAATCCGGGCGCCGGCGCGGCGGGTCATGTTTCGAGAACGGCCTCGACATCGCCAACAGAATACAGCAGGCCGCCCGGGGTCACAACCTGCTGAGGGCAAGTCCCAGAGCGGAACCTCCAGCCGCCGAGGCCGCGACCGCGGCCGTGCCCGAAAGCCCCAGGGCGGGCAGCACCAACGTGGCCGCGACAAGGGCCCCGAACGCGGCTCCGAGATGGTCCGAGGCGTTGAGGACACCGGCCGCCGTCCCGGCCTTGTCGCGCCGGCCGACGGACAAGATCGCCGGGCCGGACGGCCCGCCCGGCGGCGCTTTCGAAGCGGAATTATCGTACGCCGCCCTCTGAAATACCACGCCTCCGACCAAGCCCCCTACGAGCGCGGCGCCCACGGCCGCCCATGTGAAAGAGTCTCCGGGCAGCCGCTCCAGCGGCAGAAAGAACGCACCCGCCAGCAGCACGCAATACCAGGACAAAATCGCCTGCGGCGCCGCCAGGGCGGCGCTGGGGCGACGCCTTGCCCAAACGGCCCCCAGCGACAGGCCCACCATGAAAGCGGCGACGACAAGCCCCACCGCGAAGTACAGGTGACCGCGGAACGTTTGAAGCGCAATGAGGAGCGCCACCTGCGAGGTGAGCGTGGCGAAGCCCATCGTCGCGACCGCACCCGCCCTGGCCGCCACAGGACGCCGGCCGAGGCCGGGCGCCGCGGTCAGCGCAAATGCTATGACGGCGACCGCCGGCACTCCGAATGGCGCGGAACTTCCCATCGGCGCCTCCATCAGTGACGCCAATCGCGAGCCGAGCAGCCTGTACCAGTGTATCAAGTAGTAGAAATAGCCGACCGGGTTACGGTCCTCGTTTATTCCCGGCTGATGCGCGGAGTAGGCCGCTGAAACCTCTCTGGACAGCCTTTCCACACGGCCCGGGGAAAGATCGTAACCGATGTAGTAGTCCCTCATGAATCTGGTCTCTATCGCTCTCTCGGCTAGCCTGTCCGCCAATTCCGCGCCGTCCGAGGTCAGCCGGTAGGGCATGTCGGACGCCACGAAATGGACCTCGCCGAGGGGGAGCATCCCTTGATACCTGAAGACCGAGCGGAGAGTCGCCGCCTGACACGCCAGCAGCCTGCCCAGCGAGGGGCTTACATAGTTCGCCACGGAGCCGCAGGTGAGGGCCACGACGCCCCCCGGCCGAAGAAGCCTCTTGACACCCAAGAAGAACTCAGCGGTGTAAAATCTGTTCATCAAGACGGTTGCAGGGTTTGGGATATCCAGTACCACAACGTCGTACGGACCTCCCAGCCCCTCGTTGACGAAGAGCCTTCCGTCCACGTTGAACACCGAAACGCGGGGGTCGGAAAAAGGGTCGCTCGTGTCATAAGACGCCTGGCTCCCCGCGGCCCCTGCCAGGTATTCCCTCTCGAGACTGGTGATGACCGGGTCCACCTGCACGTAGTCGAGCGTCTCTATGTCGTACTTGAACGCCTCCCCGGCCGCCTGAGCCAGACCGCCCCCCATGACCAGTATGTTTCGCGGGTCCGGGTGCTGGAGAAGCGCGGTGTGGATCGTCTGCTCGGCCACGCGCTTGTTGGGATGCGTGAGAGCGGGCAGCGCATCTACAAAGAGCGTCCTCTGGCCTTCGCTCTGCACGACGGCCAGGCTCGCATAGCGTGACTCGGCCGTGGCCACGATGTCGCTCTGAGGCCAGGCGAGCGCAAGCGCCTTCTCGGGCAAGACCCTCCCCGGGCCCCATGTCAGGAGCCCGACGATTGCCACCGCGGCGAATCCGACCGACCTCCAGGCCGCGCCGCGCGGCGCGGACGCGATGAGAACGCCCAGGAGCCCGAGACACAACCCAAAGCTCCAAGCGAAAGGGGAAAGTCCCATCCAGGCGGCGAAACCGGACGCGATGCCGCCGGCCGCCGCTCCCGCCGCCTCCAACAGGTAGACCTTGCCGATCGGCTCGGCGCCGTCCCTGGTCTCGACCAGGGTGAATAGGACGAACATCGCGCCCAGCGCGGCGGTCAGCGGTAGCAGGATCCCAAAGCAAGCCAGAAAGGACGGCCCGGGAGGCAGCACCTCTCCGGCGGATACGCCCAGGGCCGTTCTCGCCGCGTAGGTGCCCATCACCGTCGCGGGCACTAGGAGCACCGAAGCGAGAGTGACCGCTCCGAGTGCCTTCATGGCGCTCCCACGATGCACCCTTGTTGCCATGAGGCTGCCGGCCCCCGTGCCCACCATCCACACCGCCAGCGCCACGCCCACGATCATCTCGTTTCCGTAGAGCAGGCTCAGAAGGCGCCTAAGCAGTAGAACTTGCGCCCCCGCCGCCACGAAGCCCATGAGGAAGAAGGCGGGCCAAAGGCGGCGCGAAGGCTCTGTTGCCGGTCCGGTCAAGGCGGCCCCTCCGCGCAGGGCGCGCCATGCGCCCCTAAGAAAAATGGAACCTACGGCGATATCGGGTGTCTAAGTAAGCGAGAGACAAAGAAAAGCTGCTTCGTCGCAATGAGCCCAAATCTAAGCTTCCATCAGTCGCAGCAGGGGTGCCAAGGCCGGGAACGACGGCCGGGCACCCCTTGGCTTTTTGAGATCGCCAGCAGCACCCATGGAACGCGCGGGGCCGAGAACCGCCACTTGCCACCCTCCTCGGCGGCTCAGGTTCCTCGCGCGGCGGCGCCCGCCTCTATAAGACCGCCCCTCGCCCGGGCTCGCGCTTCCCGGGCCTCACGGTTTCAAGGTCTTGCGGGTCGGAGGGCTTATCCCATGCCTCTGGCCTTTCCCTTGTGCCGTAGCTCGGCCACGTACCTCTCCGCCTCCATCGCGGCCTTGCAGCCCATCGCGGCGGCCGTTATCGCCTGCCTGTATATATGATCGGCAACGTCTCCGGCCACGAAGACTCCGGGGACATTGCTCCTCTGGCGCATGTCGGTAACGAGATATCCCTTCTCGTCCATGTCCAGCTTGCCCTTGAAAAGCCCGCTGTTGGGCTCGTGACCGATCGCCACGAACAGGCCCCCCACCGCCAGTGTGCTCTCCTCGAGGCTCTTTACGTTCTTGAGTCGGACTCCGGTGACCCCCTTCTCCCGGCTACCCAGGACCTCCTCGACCACCGTGTCCCAGACGAAAGAGATCTTATCGTTGGCTTCCGCCTGCTCCTGCATGATCACGCTCGCCCTCAGCTTGTCCCTGCGGTGAATGACGTGGATCTTGGAACCGAACCGGCTCAGGAACAGTGCCTCCTCGATCGCGGTGTCTCCTCCGCCGACGACCGCTATGATCTGGTCCTTGAAGAAGAAGCCGTCGCACGTGGCGCAGTACGAAACTCCTCTCCCTGCGTATTCCTTTTCGCCGGGAACGCCGAGCTTGCGCGGGGTCGACCCCGTGGCAACTATCAGGGAGTAGCACTCGCAAGAGTAGCCGTCGCTCTTCACCGTCAGCGGTGAAGACGAGACATCGACCTCGCTCACCATTTTGCGCACTATTTCGGCGCCGTACTTCTTGGCTTGATCCTCCATCCGCTTCATAAGCTCCGGCCCCTGGATCTCGTCCGGAAATCCGGGGAAGTTCCCTACATCTGTAGTCATGCCGAGCTGACCCCCCGGGCTTCCCAGCATAACCACCGGCTCCATCCGCGCCCTCGCGGTATATATGGCTGCGGTATAGCCGGCCGGCCCACCGCCCACGATCACCACGTCCCTTGCCATTGTCATCCCTCCATCACGAAAATCCTACGCCGTGCGAGTGACCCCGGCTCCGGGGAACAACTCAACAAGCCCCCCCCCGCCTTCCAGAGCACCGGTCTCCCGATGCTAGCCCAGCCGAGCGACGCGGGCAATTCATTTCAGCGCGGCGCGGCGGTCGCCTCGCATCACGGCGCCGCCTTGACACGGGCCGGCCCTGGTGATAGTTTTCCGGCTGCGGAACATAGAAACCACCGATTGCGTAAGAAGGGGGATGATCGAGATGCTAGATCTTACATATTATGGGCACTCGTGCTTCGAAATCCAGGCCGGTCCGACCAAGACCATTATCGATCCATTCTTGACCGGCAATCCGCTGGCATCCGCAAAGGCCGAGGACATCAAGGCGGACTTCGTCCTCGTATCTCACGCGCACGGCGATCACCTGGGAGACGCCGTGGAGATAGCTCTCAAGAACGACGCCACCATCATCACGAATTACGAGATAGCCAATTACTGCCGGGAAAAAGGCGCGAAGGCGCATGCCATGCACATCGGGGGCGGCGCTCCGTTTTCCTTCGGGCGGGTTAAGCTTACCATCGCCCACCACGGCTCTTCATTCCCCGACTGGAGCTACGGCGGCAACCCGGTTGGGTTCGTCTTGACGGCGCAGGACAAGAAGATCTATCACTCAGGCGACACCGGCTTGTTCTACGACATGAAGCTGATCGGCGAAGAGGGAATAGACGTGGCGCTGTTGCCCATAGGGGACAACTTCACCATGGGCTCGGACGACGCGCTGCGGGCCGTGAAGCTGATCAAACCGAAGGTCGTAATTCCCATGCACTACGACACGATGGACGTGATAAAGCAGGACCCCCATGACTTCAGGGGCAGGGTTGAGAGCGAAACAGAATCGAAATGCGTGATACTGAGGCCCGGCGAGAGTTTCCAGGTCGAAAAATAAGGACGCGGCGCCCCTCTACCGGGGCGCGTTCCGTATCTGGATCAACGTGAGGGCCATTGCGAACGCCAGGCAGCCTATAGTGAATCTCCAAAGCGTCACCGGAGGCACCGTTCCGAACAGCGGGGCCAGGTCTCCGAGCTTCATGATTATCCCGAGCACAAAGGACGCGGCGGCCAGAATCACCAGTACGTGGATCAGACCTTTCATACTGCTGTCCTCCTGCGTCGCTCAGACGCTGTTGGGGTGGGGCCCTTCGGAGTCACGGCGGAACCGAAGGGGCCTCTCTTTCAGCTCCTCGTAACGTCTTTCTATCTCCTCCTTGACGTCCTCCGGCATAAGGGAGACCGCGAGTCTCCCTATGTACAGCGCCTTGGGCGCCAGGGCCGAGCCTCGAAGCGCCGAATGGCTCGGGGGAAGGAAGGCGACCACGGCGACTACTATTATGACCGCGACGGCTACGCCTCTCACGACTCCGAGTATCGCTCCGAAAAGCTTGTCCAGAGGACCCGCCGCCGAGCCCTTGACCATCCTGTAGAGAAGCCCGCTCAGAAGGCTGAGAAGCATCCAGGCCAGAGCGAAGGACAGCACGAAGCAAAACACGTAAGCCATCGTCTCATTGCCCCACCACTCCAGGACGTGCGGCTGGAGCGTCGGGCTCACCCTGTACGCTATCAACAAACCCAGGGCAAGGCTGACCAGTGGCAGGACTTCCTTCAGGAGGCCCCTTATCGCCCCCCCGATGGTGGACAAGAGGATGATGGCGATAAGAGTATAGTCAAGCCAGTTCAACTGAACTTCCACGCTCTGGAACCCCCCTCCCGCCGGCCGTAATTTGCTGCACTATCTCATAAGCATCATCTTGCGCGTCGAGTGAAAACCGTCGGTGGTCAGATCGTAGAAGTAGATCCCGCTCGGCACCGCCGCTCCATTCCTGTCCCGGCCGTCCCATAACACCTCGGTTTCTCCGGCGCCAACACTCCCGTCGAACGGCGCGGCGACGAGCCGTCCCGCGACGTCGTATATGCGCACCGTGGCGTGCGCCGGGGCCGGGACAGAGAATTTGACGGCGGTTATTCCGTCACTGGCCGGCCTGAAGGGATTGGGCCTGTTCTGCGCGAGCCAGAACGCGCCGGTACGCCCCAGGGAGGCGACGGCCGAAACCGGTCCGAAGAAGATGGCCTGCTCACCCTCCCTCGTTTCGAGCTTGTAGTAGTAAAGCGTGCCGTCGACGACCTGCTCGTCGAGGAAAGCGTAGCTTCTTGCCGATCCCTCGGAGGCCGGTATCGGACTATCGTTCAACGCGTCGTAGCCGCCGTCCCGACGGCCCACGCTCCTGTGCAGGTAGAACTCTCCCAGATCCGACTCCCGGGTGACTCTCCACTCGAGCAATACCCCCTCGCCCACGGGCGCGGCCGAGAACCGCTCCAGCAGTACGGGCGCCGAGGACTCCACGACGAGCTTTATGACCTGGCTGTCCGTCTCGCCCGTAAAGTCGGTGACCTCGACATTGAAGTAGAAGATCCCCGACTCCCTCGCGTAGCCGCTGACGACGCCGGCCGCGTTCATGCTAAACCCGTCGGGCAGGCCCGGGCCCGCTGCCAGGGCGAAGATCCTCGGAGCCGTCCCTCCGACGGCCGCTATGCTCTCGCTGTAAAGGGCCGGGACCGTGGCCGTAGGCAAATCCCTGGTCTCGATGTTGAGGTCGTCCGCGCCGTAGAAATAGACCATACCCTGTTTCTCGGCGGTCTCTATGGTCCGGGGCGTCGTCTGCCCCAGCGATATCCTGCCGTACATGGTCTTGCCCAAGTCGCCGCCGCCGTACAGGTCGAGGAAGCGCATGCAGTGTCCCAGCTCGTGAGTCATGACCGACTGAATGTCGTACTCCCCCGCCACCCCGGAAGCCGACCAGGTCCACGCGACGTCATCGAAGATGATGTCATTCTCCAGCATCGCGCCCGTGCCGGTATTGAACCAAGAGTAATTAGTGGCCAGCGAGCCGCCGGTGGTCCCCCAGGCTATCTCGTTGAAGTTGTTGTAGAACTCGCTTGTCGCGGCGGTGGCCCCCCCGTACGCGAACGAGAAGTCCGCTCCGCTCTCGGCGTTCCACTCCTGAAAGCCCTTTATGCAGGCCGCCAGCACATCGTCCGTGGGATCGTCCGAGCAGTTGGGGTTTATGAGCATCGGCTCGCCCATGGGCTCTGAGGTCTGCCAGCTCGTCGAGCTCGCGCCGAAGGTGACGTTGAAGGTCTTGCCCGTGCCCGGGTCTCCGCCGACGTTCACGTACACCATCCCGCTGCTAGCGTACTCCGGGACCTCGCATATGATCTGCGTGTCGCTCCAGCTCGTTATGACGTCCGCGTTGACCGTGGGAGTCCCCATTGGATCCCGGGTGAACTGGACGTTGCTGCCGCCTTGGGTCGCTCCGAAGCCGGTTCCGGTGATTGTAACGGAGACGCCCGCGCCGGAGGCTCCCGTGTCCGGCGTAATGTCGTCGATCACCGGCGATCCCGGATCGGGCACGTTCTTGGTAAGTTCTATGTCATCCACGAACGCGCCCTTGCCCGTCCCGGAGGCGTCGCTCTGGAATATGAACGCTATATACACCGTGGCGTCGCCGACCAGCCCGCTGATATCGTACTGCGTCTCGGTCCAGGTACCGGACCCCGAATGGGCGATAAACCCGCTGAAGTTCACTCCGTCGCCCGAACTCCCCCAGAACAGATAATCACCTTCGCCCGCGGTCTCCACAGATCTCCAGAAGGTGAGCTCGGCGGCGTTCGCGTCGCTCAAATCGAAGGGGCCGTAGAAGGCCCATGTCTTCATACTGTTCGGGTAATCCGATCCCGAGGGCAGCGCGCTCACGCCGGCCGCGCACTCCCACATGCTGTAGGACCCGCCGTGTACCCTGAAAGTCTCCTTGCCCCATTCGTGACCCGTTCCGTTTTGATCGGTGAGGCTCCATGCGCCGGTGGGGAAGGTCCCTTCGAAGTCCTCCGTCATGAGGACGATCTCGCCCGTAGGCGCAGGCTCCGGTCCGGGGCCTTCCGCTTCCGCGGCGGAATGGTCAAGCTCGCCTTCGGCGGCCGGCAACTTAAGCTCGGCACGGCGTATCACGGCTCCGTCCGCGCCCACGGAGCCCTCATCCAGACCCGAGACTCCCGAGAGCCGGGCTATGTGAGACCGGAACTCCTGGATCTTCATGTCCGCGCCCATGACGACCCCGTCCTCGACATCGAGCTTTCCCTGGTGCCAGCCGACCAGCCGGAAATACTCGGGCCTCAGAAACAGCACGACCTCCTCGCCGACCTCGAACTCCGGCACATCCGAGGCAACCAGGCCGATCTCTCCGACCACCCCGCCGGGCATCTCGAAAACCACGGGACCCCCCGTGGGCTCGCCCTTCAAGTACTGGACCGGCTCGACGGTTACCGTTGTTTTTATGGTCCTACGCCCCTCGTCCCAGTGCGGCACGAGAGAGACGACATGGCCGTGCACTATCGTCTGAGAAGCATCGGTGAGCTCGCTCAAGCTCATCGGCGCCACCGCGCCCTGCGCGGGGGCGGACCAGCAAAGCAGCAGAGCAAGCGCCGTAGCCCCCGGAATCCCTCTATCTAACCTCATCTTGATCCTCCTGTCTCTCGAAGCGGCTCCAACCGGTCGGGGCGGGGGGATCGCCTCCGGATCGGCATAAGACACCAATAGCACAGCCTAATCCTATCTCAAAACATGAATTATACAGACCCCGCCCAAAACCGTAAACCCAGAAGGGGACAGTGCCGCCGCCCGCCCCGGGCGGGCGGCCCTCAATCCGGCAATATCGGCAAGAAAGCTAGGCTTCGCCTTTACCTTGTTTCGACCGAGAGCAGGGCTCCTGGGTTCGTCCCAAACGGTCCCTGAGCGCGGCCAGAGCCGAAAAACTGTCCATGGGCGTCATTGTCTTGAGATTCAGGGCCTTGAGCTCCTCGATGACCTGATCTCGAGCGGACTCATCCGACGATGCGTCGGGAGAGAACAGCTCATATTGCCCGCCCTTTTCCATCACGCCAGGCCGTCCCTTCGCGGGCCCTGAAAGATGCGGAGCTCTCTCCCCCTCGAGCCCCCTGAGAACCTGCTTGGCCCTGGCGATCACAGCCGCGGGGAGCCCGGCCAGCCGGGCAACCTGGACTCCGTAGCTTCTGTCGGCCGCGCCTTCGGCGACCTTCCTCAGGAAGATGACCTTGTCGTTCCACTCCTTGACCTGGACGTTGACATTTACCGCCCTTTGGAGCGTGCCCCCCAGGTTGGTGAGCTCGTGGTAGTGCGTCGCGAACAAGGTCTTCGCCCTTACGGACGGGGTCTCATGGAGGTACTCCGTCACCGCCCAGGCGATGCTTATCCCGTCATAGGTGCTGGTTCCCCTGCCCACCTCATCGAGAAGAATAAGGCTTCTTGGCGTCGCGTTGTGCAGGATGTTGGATGTCTCGTTCATCTCGACGAGGAAGGTGGATTGTCCCTGGTAGAGGTTGTCCGAAGCCCCGACCCTCGTGAAGATGCGATCGACCGCCCCATAGGAAGCCTTGGCGGCCGGGACGAAGGACCCTACCTGACCCATCAAGACGATTAGAGCGACCTGTCTCAAGTACGTGGACTTGCCGGCCATGTTCGGGCCGGTGATTATGAGGATCTGCCTGTCCCGCGTGTCGAGAAGCGTGTCGTTGGGAACGAAAGAGCTCCTGCCGAGCCTCTTCTCTATCACCGGGTGCCTTCCTTCGACTATCTCCAGCCTCGGTCCGTCGTCTATCCGCGGCTTACAGTAATCGCCCTCGACCGCCGCCTGAGACAGCGATAGGATCACGTCGGCGAGCGCCACCATCTCGGCGGACTTCTGAATCCTGGGCGTCAGGCCGGCGATCTCCTCCCTCACGCGGGCGAATATCTCCTGCTCCATGGCGCGGCTTCGTTCCTCCGCGCCCAGGACCGTCTCCTCCTTGCGCTTGAGCTCCGGAGTCACGAACCTCTCCGCGTTAACAAGGGTCTGCTTTCGAATGTAATGCTCGGGCACAGACTTGAGGTGGGGCCGCGTCACCTCTATGTAGTAGCCGAATACCTTATTGAAGCCCACCTTCAGCGAGGGAATGCCTGTGGACTCCCTCTCCATCTGCTGGAGCCCGGCTATCCACTCCTTGCCTTCGCGCGCCTCCTCTTCCAGCCTGTCCAGCTCCGGGCTGTACCCGCGCTTGATCAGGCCGCCCTCTGTTAACTGGACAGGAGCGTCCTCCGCTATCGCCTCCTCTATGACGGCGGAAGCCTCGGGCACCGGGTCCAGGCCGGCCGCGGCGGAGACGAGAAAAGGCGCTCTCAACTCTTTCATCGCCGTGACAAGCTCGGGCACACTGGAGAGAGACGACCCCAGGGCCAGCAGGTCCCGCGCGTTGGCCCTGAGACAGGCGACCTTGGCGGAGAGCCTCTCCAGATCGCGTATGCCCCGGAGGATCCCTTCGAGAGTTTCCCTCGTCCCCTGGGCCGAGACCATCTCGCCGACGGCCTCGAGCCGCTCCTCAATGGCACTCGAATCGACCAGCGGCGAAAGGAGCCAGCTCTTGAGCAGTCTCGCCCCCATGGGGGTGACGGTGCGGTCCAGTAGCCCCAGCAACGTCGCGGCCGCGCCGGCCGGGCTGGAGATGAGCTCTAGGTTGCGCCTCGTGGAGTCATCGAGGTACATGTTGCCGTGCGGATGGAGCCTTCTCAGCTCCCTGACCTGTGGGATGGAGCCGAGCCTCACCTCCTTTAGGTAGGCGAGGAGAGCGCCCGCCGCGCAAACGCCCTGCCTCAGATCATCGCAACCGTAGGCCTCGAGGCCGACCGTCCCGAAGTGATCGGTCAGCAACCTGTAGCACCCACTGTAGTCGAAGAGCCATCCGTCGCGCCGCGTAACTGTCGGGCTTCGGCCCGGCTCGTCACTGAGAGCGGCCTCCGGCGCATCTTCTCCAGCCCCTTCCGGCAAAATGAGCTCCGTAATGTTGAACCCGCCCAGGTGGCCGGCGGCGGAGTCCGCGGCGACCTCGCCCGCCAGGAACCGGCCGGTGGAGACGTCGGCGAGCGCTATGCCGCATACGTCCTCCGAACGGTAGATCGCTGCGATATAGTTGTTGTCCCTCTCCTCGAGCATACCGTCTGACATGACGGTGCCCGGCGTCAGGACCTCTACCACCCCCCTGTCGACGAGGCCCTTGGACCCCTTGGGGTCGCTCAGCTGCTCGCAGACCGCCACCTTGACGCCGGCCCCTATGAGGCGTGATATGTACGATTCCGCGCTGTGCCACGGTATGCCCGCCATTGGTATGGCGCCCTTCTTGCCTTTGCTGCGGGAAGTCAGGGCTATTCCCAATATGTCCGAGGCTCTGACCGCGTCCTCGAAGAACATCTCGTAGAAGTCGCCCATCCTGAAAAGCAGCATGCATCCGGGGTGCGAGTTCTTTATGCGGGTGTATTGCTCCATCATCGGGGTTTCGCCCGATCGGGGTTTTTTTGCGGTATCGCTCCGGGCCTTGGGGCCGGCGCCTTTAGCTCCGCTACTCATGGCTCGCGCTTTCAGCGGTCGGTTGAATCAACTATAGAGGTTCCGAGGCCTTCCTTGCGCTGCAGTGTGGAAGCCAGTGCCAACGCGTTGTCCCTGGTCGCCAGCCGCCCCACCCTCACACAGTGAAATAGGCTGCCGCCCTTGGTCTCGCGCTCGATCCTGACCGAATCGTACCCTCTCTCGATCAGGGCCCCGACGAGGGACTCGGCGTTCCTCACATCGGCGAAAGCACCCACCTGGACACTGAAGGGCAGCTCGTCGTCCTCGGTAGGGCGATCGGCTGGAACACCTTCCTCGGCAACGGCTTCCTCCTCCGCGACCTCCCCGCCCTCGACCGGTGTCCCGCGTTCCCGGGGCCCGCTCTCGATTGCCTCCTCGGGAATCAGCTCCTCTTCGATGGGAGGCGCGTGCCTGGATCGCGCGGCTATCTCCGAGGCTCGCCGCGCCAGAGCGGCTTCATAGGATAGTGGATCGCGTTCCGAGATGAGCCGAGTCCAGCCATCCACCTCTTCTTGTCCCACCGCCCCGGGGATGGAGACCATGAGCAGCAGGGCCGCGGCCGAATAGTCGCCTCCTTCTTCCAGAAGCGTTCTGCACGTTGAGACGCCGGCATCGACTTCCCCGTTCTGGAAGCTGCAGGCGGCCAGGGCCAACGCGGCTCGCCTGTCGCCGGCCGCGCCGGTCCGCTCGGAAAACTCCCGCAACGATCTTTCGGCCGCTTCGGACCTGCCCGACGTGAGAAGAGCAAGGCCGCGCCACAGGCCCACGCCGGGGGCGCCGGCTTCCCGGGCCATGTCGAATATCTCACCGGCGCGCTCCGCGTCTCCCTTGACGTAGGCGATGAAGCCCGCCCTGCTCAGCGCCTCAGCCCCCAGCGGATGGTCGGGGTCCTGTTCCATGGCGCTTATGATGACGGCCAGGGCGCTATCTCCGTCCGCCAGACTGAGCGCTCTGTCGAGCTTGTTTCGGTCGCCTTCTTGCGCGCCGGCCCCGGGAGGGATAATCAGCGCAATGAAGAGGAGGACGCAGGTGGCGATCCCGGCCGGGGCGCCGCCCGCTGACGCTGAAGCCTGCATTGGGGGAGCTAGCTTAGAAAAGTGTTCCACTCGCGGCAATTGGGACACCTGAAGAGAACCTCCTTTGACTCGTAGCCGCAACCGGAGCATGCGAAGCCACCCTCGCCCGGCTTTGACTCCTCCAGGAAAGAGAGCACGTCGTCGAGCGCCGCGTCCGCGTCGCCCTTTTCCAGACGAAGCCTGACCAGCAGTTGTCGCGCCCTTCTGCAGTCCGGATCCATCTCGAGAGTCTCTCTGACGAGTCTCATGGCCTCATCGAAGACGCCCCTTTTCTGATTCATCTCCGCCATGGCGAGCAACGTGGGGATATGGTTGGGGCTCTCGCGCAGCACGTTCTCGTATACGTGCTCGATTTCGCCGAAAGTTCCGCTCTCGTAGTAAGCCTTTTCAAGGCGGCCGTAAACGATGTGGGCCCACTGTGCAAAGCGGGAGGTGAAATCGACCCATTTCTCCATGGCCTTCTTCCTGTCGCCCTCCTCGTAGTGGATATCGCCCAGATAGAGCAGCGCCGGCAGGCAGTCCTTGTCCATGTGGAGGGCGCTCTCGAAGCTCTTTTTCGCTTTCTGCCTGTCTCCGCGGGCCAGATAGTCGGTTCCAATGTAGCTCTTGTACGTGGCCAGGAAGGCCTTTCCGTCGTCCTTTCTCCTCCGCGCGAGCTCCTCGTGAACTTCGAACGCCTGCTCGAGCTCGCCCCCTCGCTCGTATACCAGGGCCATGACCTCCAAGGCCTCCTCGTCCTTCTTGTCGTAGCCGAGGACTTTCTCGGTCGCGGCCTTCGCGTCCGAGAGGCGTCCCGCCGCCAAGTAGTCTCTGGCCAGGCTTCCATAGAGATCCTTTTCGGTCCGGGCGTCGGCGTCATGCCTGACCGTCAGCTCGCGGTGCACCTGCAGGGCCCGGTCGATCTCCCCCCTCTCACGAAACAGATCGCCGAGCTTGATATAGGCGTGTATGTTCTCCGGATTGAGCCGCACCGCTTCCTTGAGATGGACAAGAGCCTCGTCCTTCTTGCCTTCTATAAGGCATCCCACGGCGCGCGCGTACGCTATATCTTTATCGTTTCGCCCGCTCGTCCGCCTGCCTGCCCTTCTGGCGAAGATCGTGAAAAGTATGACGACCGCCGCGGCGGCCGCGATCATTATTACGTAGATCTCAGTGGTCATAGCGCCTTCCTACTCTTCGGGCCGCTCGTTCTCACGCGCCGCCTCGGGGTGGGCTTCCGGTTCCTCAAGCGGCAGGTTCCTCAGAGCCGTCAGCTCCTCCGACAGCCTCGCGTTCTCGCGGCGCAGCTTGGAGAGGCTGGCTCTGGACCTGACGTCCCGGAACAGCGAGAACAGGAAGATGATGAACGCTCCGAGGACAAAGGCCCCGAACAGGGCCAAGACGAGCGAGAGCTCGTAGGGCTGCTTCCCCGGAAAGACGGTCAGGCTCACCATCTGTCCCGAATTAATAATCGCAAAGTAACAGACAGCGGCGAGAACCACCATCGCAAAGAACATCTTCGCAAACCACACGATTGTCACCCCCGGGTCTTCCCACTTGGATAGGTCTGAACCGCCGCCCGGCCGCGAACCGTGCGGGCGGACAGCGCGCCTTCGACGTCTATTGAGAACAGTCGTCCTTTCCAACTCCGGTCTCCCTCGAACACCACGCGCAGATACTCGTCGCTGGTGCCCTTGAGGTTGCCGGGCTCATTCGCTTCACTCTCCGCGACCACGCTGACTCGGCGTCCGATAAACCGCCGCGCGAAGTCCTTCCCCTTCGCGGCGCCCAGCCCCCTCAGCGCCGAGCTCCGCCCCGCGGCGACCATGGGATCGACTCGCCCGTGGAGCTTACACGCCGGCGTACCAGGTCGCGGCGAGAACATGAACACGTGCAGGTGGGAGAAGGGATATTCCTCTACGACACTCACGGTGTTTCCGAAGGCCCCTTCATCCTCTCCGGGGAACCCGACCATTACGTCACCGCCCAAGCCGCAATCGGTAAACGTCTCCGAGATCAAGTCGAGAGCACGTCGCACCGCCCTCCGACCGTGGCCTCTTCCCATCGACCTCAGGACGCCGTCATCCCCGCTCTGAAAAGCCACGTGGAAATGCCGGCAGACGTTTCGGCAACGACTCACAGACTCCAGGAACCTCTCCGTAATGTCCGTAGGCCCCAGAGAGCTGATCCTAAGCCTCGCTCTGCCGTCGACCACCCGATCGAGCGTCACGATGAGGTCCGCAAGGTCGCCTCCGGCCGGATCCGATCCGTAATCGCCGAGATAGGTCCCGGTCAGCACTATCTCTTTATAACCGCTTTGAACGAGCGTCTCAACCTGAGAGATCACGTTCACGGCGGCGAAGCTTCGAGCCGGGCCCCTGACCGAAGGCACGACGCAGTAGGTACACCTTCTGTCACAGCCGCGCTGCACCGCCACATGCGCCCTGCTTCTTCCGGTCTCCGGGCCGGGGACGGGACCCGGGGCGCAGCCGCCCACGTACTCGCCCAGTATCTCGGCCAGCCGCTCCTTCGAGCTGTTCCCGATCACGTCCGCCACGCCGTCTATGCGAGACAGCTCCTCCCCCGCCCGCTCGGCGTAGCAGCCGGTCACCAGGACCTTCGCCCCCGGGCGGAGACGAATGGTCCTTCTTATAAGTCGTCGCGCCTGCGAGTCGCTGCCGGCCGTCACCGTGCATGTGTTAACGACATAGACGTCTGCCTCTTCGCCGAAGTCCACTATGTCGCAGCGTCCGGCGATGGAACGCACGATGTTCTGCGAGTCCCACTGGTTCAACTTGCACCCGAAAGTCGCGACCGCGACTCTGGCCGGCCCGACCCCGGACGCATCCGGCGTTCTCGTCATCTACGCTCCGGAACCGGGGGGCGTCCTGTCCTCGGGCTCACCGCCTTGCTCGTCTTCGTCCGCTTCACTTCCCCCCGCATCCTCGTCGGCCCTCGTTTCCGATCCGGCACCGGACTCCGCGGCCGGCTTCTTCTCAGTCTCCTCGGCTGTCGTCCCCGTTTCCTCGGCGGAGGGGCCGGCGCCGGGAGCGGCGCCTCCTTCGGCCTTCGTCTCGGCATCCTGCTCGGACTCCGGCCTCCGTGACTCCTCTCCGGTCTCCGCCGTCTTTGTCTCCTCCGATGGCGCGGTTTCCTTCTCCTGCCCGGCGGTTCCGGCCTCGGATTCCTTCTCCGCCTCGGGTTCGTTCTCCGCCTCGGGTTCCTTCCCGGCCTCGGGCTTCGCCTTCTCCGCCTCGGGTTCCTTGTCCGCCTCGGAGCTTCCGGCCGCCTTAACCTCCTCCGAAGCCACGTCGCCTATGGTCGAGGGCTTCGCTTTCTCCG
>CAZHEV010000008.1:39508-50936 GCA_964531335.1 uncultured bacterium
TAACCTCCTCCGAAGCCACGTCGCCTATGGTCGAGGGCTTCGCTTTCTCCGGCTCGGGCTTCTCCTTGTCCGTCTCGGAGCTTCCGGCCTCCCTAACCTCCTCCGAAGCCACGTCGCCTATGGTCGAGGGCTTCGGAGCATGCTTGGCCTTGTACTCCTCGATAATGGCCTGATCCTGGGCGGACATGTACGCTTTGACGCTCAGGACGATCCTGTGATTGGGTATGTCCACTCGGGTGGGCTTCAATGGGATCTCGTCGCCCTCGGAGAACGCGTCGGACGGTTTCTTCAGGTTGTCCACGCCGAGCTGCGATATCGGAACGAAGCCCTCAAGATCGCCGCCCAGGTCCACAACCACGCCCTTCTCCAGAAGCCTCACGATCTTGCCGGTACAAACGGTGTCTTGGTTGTACTTCTCCGCGATGATCGGCCACGGATCCTCGCTCACCTGCTTGAGTCCCAGGGACACCCGGCGGGCGTCCTTGTCCACGCTCAAAATGACCACCTCTACGGTGTCGCCCTTCTTCAGCACCTCCGAGGGATGGCCTATCCTGCGCGTCCACGACATGTCGGAGATGTGCACGAGACCATCTATCCCCTCCTCGAGCTCTACGAAGGCCCCGAAGTTCGTCAGGTTGCGGACCTTGCCGGTGATGCGCGATCCCACGGGATAGCGCTCCTCCAAGGTCAGCCACGGATCGGGCTCGATCTGCTTCAGGCCCAGCGATATCTTCTCGTTCTCTTTGTCCACCTTGAGAACCACGGCCTCTATGGTGTCGCCGACCGCCAGCACCTTGGACGGATGCCTGATATGCTTGGTCCACGACATCTCGGAGATGTGAATCAGTCCTTCGACGCCCTTCTCGAGCTCTATGAAGGCGCCGTAGTCGGTTATGCTGACGACCCTGCCTTTGACCCTGTCGCCGACCGCGTACTTCTGATCGACGTCCTCCCACGGGTACCGGGTGAGCTGCTTCAGCCCGAGCGATATCCTCTCGCGCTCCTTGTCGAAGTTCAGCACCTTCACCGCAACCTTGTCGCCGATCGCGACCACCTCCGACGGATGGCTTATCCTGCCCCAGGACATGTCGGTTATGTGCAGCAGGCCGTCGATGCCGCCCAGATCCACGAACGCCCCGAAATCGGTGATGTTTTTGACCACGCCCTCGCGTATCTGGTCCTTGGCCAGCTCGGACAACACCTTCGTTTTCATCTCCTCCCGCTCTTCCTCGAGCATCGAGCGGCGGGATACGACTATGTTGCGCCTCCTCTTGTTCAACTTGATGATCTTGAATCTCATGGTCCGGCCCAGAAGCTCGTCCACGTTCTGGACCTGGCGCAGGGCGATCTGGGATCCCGGCAGGAAGGCCTCCACGCCGAACAGATCCACGACCACTCCGCCCTTTATCTTCCGCAGCAACCTGCCCTCCACGACCGAGCCTGTATCCGCCGCGTCCTTGACGCTGTCCCAGACCTTGACGAAGTCGGCTCTCTGCTTCGAAAGCACCACGAGACCGTCCTGGTTCTCCATCTTCTCCAGGAACACATCCACTTCGTCTCCTACCTTGATGCTCTCGGCGTCGCCGAACTCCTCTATGGCTATCACGCCCTCCGACTTGAAACCCACGTCCACGAGGACTTCCTTCTCATCGACCTTGAGGATCGTGCCTTTGACGATCTCCCCTTCCTCGAGGTCCATCATCGATTCCTCGTAGAGCTTCATCAGCTCGGGGTCGATCTCCGAGTCGGGGTCCGTCTCTTCGGAAAGGTCGGTTTCCGTCACCGCGGCGGTCTCCGCGGGGGATTCCTCCCTCACGGCTTCGGAAGCCTCCTCGGCGCTCTCGACCTCCTGATCTTCGGGAGTCTGTCCTGGTTCCTGCGTCTCTTGCCTCTGGTCTCTTTCGTTATCTTCCAACATCGACTCAATTCTCCTTCGCTACTCATTCTCCGTGGCTTCGACTGCCGCCTTGGATGTGAAATCCGGTTCCGGAGAACACGCGGTCGCCGGCCGGCCATCCGGCTGATTCTGAAATCCTTCCGGCAAACGGGTGGTGCCCGTTCAGACCAAAAGGGGGCTGTCAACTAGCCGGCACGTTCGGCCTCCGCCTTCAAACGTGCCACTGCTCCCATAGCGGCCCGGCTTATGCGGGCGTATCTTTCTCGGCCTTCACCCCCTTTTTCGTCGTATTCTTCGGGCCCGATCGGAGGTCCGAAAAAAACCGCGAGCGGCCTCCGCCTAATCAGGCACCCTTTTATATCCTTGGAGCCCGTGATGTACGCCGGGACCACGGGGCAGCGTGTCTTCTCCGCAACCATTCCGAGGCCCGGCTTGGGCTCTCGCAGTATTTTGGGGTCCCCCCTGCTCCCCTCGGGGAATATCGCGATCGCGCCTCCGGAGAGCACGATCTCAGCAGCCTTGTCCAGGGCCCCCCTGCTGAAGCTGCCCCTGCTCACCGGCACCGCGTTGTAGGCCCTTATCAGCGCGCCGAAAAACCTGTTCCTGAACAGCTCCTTCTTGGCCATGTAGGAGAGCTCTCTGTTGAAAGCCACTCCCAAAAGCGGCGGATCCCAGTTCGACACGTGGTTGCACGCGATCATCAGCCCGCCCGCTTTAGGTATATGCTCTCTTCCCCCGACCTTCAGCCCGAGGAAGACGCGGGCCATGAAGTTGGCCAACCACCAGGACAACTTGTATCGCAGTCTCACCGCTGCGCGCCGCCCTCCAGGATCTCCTCGGCCTTGCGAATCACGGCCCCGACCTGCTCCTCGATTGTCATCGAGGACGTGTCGATGAGCTCCGCATCCGAAGCGACACTGAGCGGAGACGCCTTTCTGCCGGCGTCTCTGCCGTCTCTCTTTCTCAGATCCTCCTCGACCCTGCGCAAGTCGCCGCCGGCTCCGGCCGTGGCCTCGTCGCGCAGGCGCCGCTCCGCGCGCACCGAAAGATCGGCGTCCATGTAGATCTTGAGCTCGGCGTCCGGAAACACGGCGGTGGTCGTGTCTCTACCTTCCGCGACCACACCGCCGCCGGCTCCCAGCCGCCTCTGCTTCGCCACCATGGCCGCTCTGACTCGCGGAAACACGGCAACCCTGGAGGAGGCGTCCGATACCTCCTGCATCCTTATCTCGCCCGTCACGTCGATGCCGTCCATCGCCACCTTGATCCGCGTCCCATCCCAGGCGAGCTCAATTCGGACCGATTCCGCGACCGCGGCGACCCCGGACTCGTCATCCAGGTCCACGCCCTCTTTGAGGCACTTCAACCCGAGCGCCCGGTACATCGCCCCGGTGTCCAGATAGAGATAGCCGAGACGCTGCGCCACGAGACGAGCCGTAGTGCTCTTGCCCGATCCCGCGGTCCCGTCGATGGCTATTACTATATTCTTCAAGCCTTTTCGCCGCTTACGCCTTGGGCGCAGATCCGCTCCAGGCCGCTCACAAGGCGTTGATTCTCATGAGGAAGACCAACGGTGATCCGAATGAACTCATCGGAAAGCCTGAAGGCCTTCATGGGTCTAACGATGAGCCCCATCTCCTCCAACCGGCGGCATACCTCGACCCCGTCCCTGTGAAGGTTGACCAGAAGGAAGTTCGTATAGGACCCCTTCACGACCTCCAGCCCCAGACGCTCGAGGTTCTCCGTCAGGTACTTCTTGCCCTTGTCGTTGATGTCCCTGGCCTTGGGAACCTGCTCCGGATCGTCCAGGCTGGCCATGGCCGCCGCCTGGGCGACATGAGTCACATTGAAGGGAAGTCGGACCCGGTTGAAGTACTCTATTATTTCCGGCTTGGCGATCCCATAACCCACCCTCAGTCCCGCCAGCGAGTATACCTTCGAAAACGTCCTCAGGACCAGCACATTTCTCTTATCTCTCACGTACTGCAATGTTTCCGGATACTCGGGATCCGTAATGTACTCGAAATAGGCCTCGTCGAACACCACCAGGACGTTATCCGGAACCGTGTCCATGAACCATTCGATCTCATTTCTCCGGACCATCGTGCCCGTCGGATTGTTCGGATTGCATATGAATACAGCTTTCGTCTTGGGGCCGATGCGGGAAGCCATGGTCTTGATATCATGCACGTAGTTGACGGTGGGCACGAAGATCGCCTTGCCTCCCATCATCTTGGTCGCAAGCGCGTAGGTGATGAACGTCGGGTCGGCGACGACTACCTCGTCCCCCGGATCCACTACGGTCATTATGGCTACCAGGACCAGCTCGTTCGCCCCGCGCCCGCAGATGATCTCGTCCATGGACACGCCCAGCATCCCCGCGAGCTTCTCCCTCAGGTAATAGCAGCCGCTGTCGGGATACCGGTTCGATTCCTGCAACGCCCTCTGCATCGCCTCCGTCGCCAGAGGAGAGGGACCTATCGGGCTCTCGTTGGACGCGAACTTGTATACCTCATCCACTCCAAGCTCGCGCTTCAAATCGCTGGAAGGTTTGCCCCCCTTGTACGCTACGAGATCGGAAATGCTCCCTCTGGCAAGCGCGTTAAAGTCGTATGCATCGCCCATTTCTCTTCTCCTCCACTCGCTGTCTACCCATCCACCCTTTGACTGGAACGCGAAATCGATTCATCCGAGCTGTCCTCGGGGGCCGGCTCGCGCTCCTCCTCCCCCCCTTCGAGCGGTCCTTCTTCACCCGACCGTGAGGTGTCGCCCGACGAGGAGATCTGTCCCGGCGTAGCTTCTTCCTCGGCGTCAGAGGGACTCTGTTGCTGAGCCCGCTCGACCTCCGCCCCGGCCCCGGCCCTTTCTCCTTCAAGGTCCGAGGCACCTTCAGGGCCTCCTTCCGCCGTCGTCTCCTCGGCCGCCCCGGCCCCGGCCCTTTCCACCTCAACCTCCGGGGTTCCTTCGAAGTCCCCTTCCGGAGCCCCCTCAGCCGCGGCTTCGTCGCGTTTGGCGAGCAACGACTCCAGCTCATCCAGGCTCGGCAGGTCCTCCAGGTCGTTGAGCCCGAAGTGGTCCAGGAACTCCTTAGTAGTCGCGTAGAGGAGAGGTCGTCCCGGTCCCTTCGATCTTCCCCTTATCGATACCAGGTTCCTCTCCAGCAAAGTGCCCAGCACGCCGCCAACGTCGACGCCTCTGATCGACTCCAACTCCATCTTCGTGACGGGCTGCTTGTAGGCCACGATGGCAAGGGTCTCCAGCGCCGCCTGGGAAAGCCTCATCTTCCTTCGCTTTCTCAGAAGTCGCTCCACCCAATGCGACACATCGGGCCGCGTGCGGACATGGTATCCTCCGGCTACGGACACGATCTGCAAGCCCCCGTGAGAGGCGGAATATATCTCGCTGAGCTCCTCGATGGCCATTCTCACCGAGCCCGGCTGGGCCTGCGGCAGCACATCGCAGATGGCCGGCACGGACAGTGGGGCGTCGGACACGAAGAGCAATGCCTCCACGGCGGCTCTAAGCTCATCACTCTCCCAGGCCATTTTCTTCCTCCCTGACAAGCCTTATCCATATGTCGCCGAAAGCCACCCTCTGGAAAGCGATCACCCTCTGCTGCCTGATGAGCTCCAAGAGCGCTATGAACACAACGAGCACCTCAATCTTGCTCCTGCACGCCTCGACATATGATCTGAAGGAGATCCCGTCCGCCGACTCAAGGGCTTCGAGGAGCTGGTCCATCTTCTCCTCGACCTTGACCTCCTCCCTTGTAACCCTGTGGACCTTTTCCTGGGCGAATCTGAACATCACGGTTCGCATGACGTCCAGGAGCTGGAAGATGCTGACCTGCTGCAGCTCGACCGCCGGCTCTTCGCTGACCTCCGGCTTCCAACCTCTCGTGTAGATCTCCAGGCGCTCCCCTTCGCGTCCCTTGAGGTCCTTTGCGACCTCCTTGTACTTCCTGTACTCGAGGAGCCTGCGCACCAGATCGGCCCTGGGATCGATCGCTTCCTCGTCCTCCTCCTTGGGTATGGGCAGCAACATGCGGGACTTTATCCTCATGAGCTCCGAGGCCATCACCAGGAACTCCCCCGCCACGTCCAGATCCAACATCCTCATTATCTCCAGGTACTCGAGATACTGCCGGGTCACCCGAGATATGGGGATGTCGTAGATGTCCAGCTCCTCTTTCTTTATCAAATGGAGGAGCAGATCCAACGGCCCTTCGAACGCGTCGAGTCGAACCTGATAGGCCGATTCGCGGGCGCCGACAGTCCTGTTCTCCTGAGTGCTCATAAGCCCATGGAGCTCCTTACAAGGTCCATAGTGGCGCGGGCCTCGGTCCTGGCCCGCTCGTTGCCGGCCTCCACTATTGCCCGTACCCTTTCGGGATCCGAGACAAGCTCTTCCCTTTTCCGTCGAAAACCCTCGAGATGATCCGAGATCGCCTGGGACAGCATACGCTTGCACTGCACGCACCCCAGCTCGCCCGAGCGGCAACCCGACTCCACCTGCGGAACGGCCGCCGGGTTGAACTTCTGATGATAAATGAAGACCAAGCACACCTCGGGTCGCCCCGGGTCCCCCTTCCTGACCTTCTGCGGATCCGTGACCGCCCCCGCTATCTTCTTGCCTATCACCTCAGGGGGATCGCTCAATAGGATGGCGTTGCCCAGCGACTTGCTCATGCGTCTCCCGTCGAGACCCGGCAGTCTCGCGAAGCTGGTTAGCAGGACCTCCGGCTCGGGGAATACCTCCCCGTAGAGCCTGTTGAAACGCCGCGCTATCTCGCGCGTGAGCTCGACGTGCGGGGCCTGGTCCTCGCCGACAGGCACGGCGTGTGCTCTGTACATCAAGATGTCCGCCGCCTGAAGGACGGGATAGCCGAACAGGCCGTAGCTCACCTCGTCCTTGAGCCCCAGGTCACGCACCATCTCTTTCACCGTGGGGTTTCTCTCAAGCCTGGGCATGGTCACGAGCATCGAGAACAGCAGGTGAAGCTCCGCGTGCTCCTTGACCTGGCTCTGGATGAAGATGACGCTCTTTTCGGGATCGATTCCCGCGGCGATCCAGTCTATCACCATGTCCATTATATCGGACTTGATGTTCCCGGGGTCCTTGTAGGAGGTGGTCAGGGCGTGCCAGTCGGCAACCATGTGAAAGTTGTGGTACTCCGCCTGGAGCTTGACCCAGTTCTCCAGCGCACCGGTATAGTTTCCAAGGTGCAGCTTGCCCGTCGGCCGCATACCGCTGAGGATTCTCTTTTCCATAGACACTCGTCCCTATGCCGTACCGTCACTGCGTGGCCGCGCGGGCCCCGAGTTGACGCGGCGCCGATTGATGTTTCATTCCCGCGCCGTTCGACCGGCCTTCACACACGCCCGTACGATCGCGGGCGAAGCCCGCCGCCCGGGCTAGGCGCCGGCGAACAGCCGAGAGAAACCCGTCACGAACGGACCGATGACGGCCCATATAGGGCTGAAGCCGGCCATCCTGCCTATCACGATCAGTCCGATCAGCACAATGGGGCCTATCCGTTCGAAGCTGCTGAACTCGTAAGCCTGCTTCAGTGGAAGAAGGCCCTTGAGGACCTTGGATCCGTCGAGCGGGAATATGGGCAACATATTAAAGGCTGCAAGCGCCAGGTTCACCCAGACAGCCATGTAGAGCATGGCGACGACGACCTCGATCCATACCGGCCCTGTCGCCGCAGCGGGCGCGAGAGCCCTGTAGGCCAGACCGAACACTATGGCCGCCAGAAAATTGGAGGCTGGACCCGCCGCCGCGACGAGCAGCTCTCCCCTCTTTGGGTCCGTGAAATTCAGAGGGTCTATCCTGACCGGCTTCCCCCAACCGAAATGCACGAGCACGAAGACCAAGGCCCCAAGCGGATCGATATGAGGAATGGGGTTCAAAGTGACGCGCCCGTCATACCTGGGCGTAGGATCCCCAAGACGATCGGCCAGCCAGGCGTGCGCGAACTCGTGGATTGTAAGAGCGAATAGAATAGGCGGAATAAGAATTACGATGTCCAGACCACTCAGCCCACTTTCTCTACCGGATTCCCCCCAAGGCCGCGAAGGCCCCGAGGGTTGGTCAATCTTATCGACAGAACCCTATTGCTGTCAACACGTTCCTGAGCGAGAGGAAGGGAGCGTGCGGGGCGGCGTCGAGGCCGGCGCCATCGCGCCGGCCTGAGCGGGCCCCGCGGGCGCGGACCAGCGCGGGACCCTGCCGCGGCCCGCCGCCCAAAGACCCGGCGCGGCGTCTCCCGGGGCCATGGCGGGTCCGAGCCCGGCCTGCGGGCTCGCGGAAGGGGGGTTAGCCTGAGCCCACCCGGAACCGGGCGAACTTTCTCTTTCCGACCTTAAGTAACATGTCTTCATGGACTTTCGTCGTAGCATCCCTGTCTTTCACCCTGGCGCCGTCGAGCTCCACCCCTCCCTGGTCTATCAATCTCCTTACCTGCCCCTTGCTGCCCGCCAATCCCGCCAGCAGGGCCAGATCCACGACGGATATCTCCCCCGCCATATCGAGGGGCACCAAGAACACGGGGACCTCATCGGGCACCTGCTTTTGCTGGACGTGCCTCTTGAAGCACTTCTCCGCCTCCTGAGCCGCCTCCTCACCGTGGAACCGGCTCACTATCCGGTGGGCCAGGCGCTTCTTGGCGTCCATGGGATGGAGGCTTCCTTCGTGGATCCCGTTCTCGATCTCTGCGATCTCGCTCATCGGCGTCTCGGTCACGAGCGTTAAGTACGACGTCATCACGTCGTCGGGCAGGCTCATTATCTTTCCGTACATGTCCTCGGGCGGCTCGGCGATGCCCACGGCGTTCCCCAGGGACTTCGACATCTTGGCCTGTCCTTCGGTCCCGACGAGCAGCGGCACAGTCACCACGACCTGCGGCCTCTGCCCGTGCGCCCTCTGCACGTCGCGGCCCACCATGAGATTGAAGAGCTGGTCGACTCCTCCAACCTGCACGTCGGTCTCCAGCACGAAGGCGTCATAGCCCTGCATCAGGCAGTACAGAAACTCGTGCAGCCCTATCGGCTCCCCGGCCTCGTAGCGCCTGCGGAAATAGTCCCTCTCCATTAGTTGAGCGACCGTCAGGGTCGAGGCGATGCTCACCACTTCGCCGAATGTCAGCTTGGCCAACCACTTGCTGTTGTACTTTATCTTGGTCCTTCGCCTGTCCAGCACCGTGAAGGCCTGCTCGGTGTAGGTCTTCATGTTCGCTTCGAGGTCTTCCCTCGTCAGCATGGGGCGTGTCTTGGAGCGGCCCGAGGGATCGCCCACCATTCCCGTGAAGTCGCCTATCAAGAACGTAACCTCGTGCCCGAGGTCCTGAAACTGCTTGAGCTTCATCAGGGGCACCATGTGCCCGAGATGGATGTCGGGCGAGGTGGGGTCCACGCCAAGGTATACCTTAAGCGGCCTTCCCTCGGACAGCCTCTCCCGGAGTTCCCCCTCCATGTTCTCCCTGATCGCGGGATCCCCGTAATCGACTCCCCGCATCAGCGTTCTCATCTGCTCGGCAACGGGCTTCAAGTATCGCCTCCCTACTCCACCACCCAAACGGCGCAGCCCTGGACTTGATGGACCACCTTGTGCACGACCGTGCCCATCAGGAACGCCTTCAAGGTGGACCTGCCCCGCCTGCCCAGCGCAACCACCCCGTAGTCGCCGCGGTTTGCCTCGTTCACTATGGCATCCGCCACGTCCGAGTGCGGGTCCGCGGCGATCTTGGTGCGTATCCTCGTGCCCTCGGCACTCACGCCCTTTGCCGCGAGCCTTTCCTTGGCCGGCCCGAAGATGGTCTTTTCGAGCTCGGCCTGGCTGTCCTTCATCCATTGTTGCTTGCCGTCCTTGAGCTCCTCCTCGAGCCGCCTCTCCTCGTCCGGATCCTCCGCGCCGGGATGCTCCCGCAGAGACGGGGGAACGGACACCACGTGTAGGAGGGTAACCCTGAAGTCCGTACAGCTTCGTACTATATCGCCGACGTGATCGACGGCGGCGTTGGCCTTCTCAGAGCCGTCCACTGCCAGCAGAATATCCAGCGCCATCGCAGGAGTCTCCTTTCCGACTCGCCCGCGGCGGGGCGACTAGAGCGTATCAATTCTCGATTTCTCCGGGGACAAGCCTAACCCCTGGCGCCCCCGCCAGTCCAGCAATTGGTGGCCTCCCGGGGCCGGCGGCTTCGCACGCGCGGAAAAACAGACGCGCGGCGCGCCCCTGGATGAGCGGCGGTCCCGGCGATGAGGGATCCCGCGCGGCTCGGTCCGCCCCGTCTCTTGCGGAGGGTATTGACATCCGAGGCACCGGCGAATAACATGATGGTAGTCCTCGAGGGAGTGACCGACTGACGCGAAGACAATGAAAGGAGAGCGACTATGCGGAGGATCCTGGCTTCCGTCGTCCTCGCCTTGGTGCTTGCATTCGTAATTGGCAACGCTCAAGCCGCTGAGGAGAAGAAGAAGGCGACCGAGAAGAAGGAGGAAGTCAAACACGAATACGTGGGCGTTAAAAGATGCGCCATGTGCCATAGATCCGAGGCCAGGGGCGATCAGTACGGCCAGTGGCAGGAGACCGCCCATTCCAAGGCCTATGTCAACCTGGCTACCGAAGCCGCCAAGAAGGCGGGGGCCGAGCTCGGCGTCGACGATCCCCAGGCGAGCCCCAAGTGCCTCAAGTGCCACGTGACGGCCTACGGGGTTGACGAGGAGCTATTGGGCTCCATGTACAAGATGGAGGACGGGGTCGGATGCGAGAGCTGCCACGGCCCGGGCGGCGACTACATGAAGCTCAGCATCATGAAGGACAGAGAGAAGGCGATAGCGGCCGGCCTCGTGATCCCCGACGAGGAGCTCTGCCGCAAGTGCCACAACGAGGAAAGCCCCACCTTCAAGGGGTTCGACTTCGAAAAGATGTACCCCAAGATCGACCACCCCGTGCCGGAGCCCGAGGAGAAGGAATAGGGTAAGGGCGATCCGCTTCGGAGGGCTCGCCGGACCGGGCCGCCGGGAAATGCAGGAAACGAGAAACGGAGCCGTTCGCGGCTCCGTTTTGACTTCGGTGGAGATTTGGTGGAGCCTACGGGGGTCGAACCCGTGACCTCCACGCTGCCAGCGTGGCGCTCTCCCAATTGAGCTAAGGCCCCACCTTCGGTGTCGAGCTTTGATTCTAGACCTAGAGCCCGCCGGCGTCAACGAACAACTGAACCTGGAAACGGGCAGGCTCCGGACCCGGACGACCAGGGCCTACTTGACACCGCAAAGCGGCAGGTGGGAAAATTGATCCGGCTAAGCGCGGTCCGTGCCGGAGTGGTGAAACTGGTAGACGCGCGGGACTCAAAATCCCGTGGGGTTTGCGCCCCGTGTCGGTTCGATTCCGACCTCCGGCACCAGAAGCCCCGACAATCCCCTGCTCCGCGGCCTCTTTTCGAACACCCAACCTGCATGCCCAATCCGACAATGCTTCGGCTGTTGTTAGCGCGCTCTCGCAGTGGAATGTCACGGCTTCGACATCCGT
>CAZHEV010000008.1:51036-175696 GCA_964531335.1 uncultured bacterium
CAGGGACTCGAGCGTGCCCGGAGGCAGCGCCGCGAAGGCCTCATCCGTGGGAGCGAAGACCGTGAACGGACCGTCCACGGTCAGCGTCTGCTGCAAGCCCACCGCCTGTACGGCCTTGGTCAGGGTCTTGAAGCCCTCTTTCTTGGCCAGCGGGAAGATGGGCGCCTTGCCGTAGGGGCCCCCCGCCATAGCGTGCGTGGAGACGAACGCGAACAGCACAGCGGCAATAGCCATGGAGCGGATAACCTTGCTTCTCATTCTGCCAACCTCCTCTTTGTACAGATGTCCACCTACTTGCCTCCAATCTCCAATAACCAGGTTAACTATCGGGAACAAC
This sequence comes from uncultured bacterium, assembly GCA_964531335.1. Taxonomy (GTDB): domain Bacteria; phylum Eisenbacteria; class RBG-16-71-46; order CAZHEV01; family CAZHEV01; genus CAZHEV01. The sequence goes on from CAZHEV010000008.1 coordinate 51,374, forward strand.
AACACTTGGCGCATACAGCGCAACTCCGGTCGCTGTTACCCCCTCCTGGATATTTCTTGGATAACACCTCATCTGCCGGAGATTCACATTTTCGAACCCCGGCGGCGGGGACCGACATCCCGCGCTTGCAGAACAGGCCGCAGGCGCTCAAACTAGGGAGTTGGGGAGAATGGGGCCCCAGGTTAGAGCCGGCGCCCCGGGCGCCGTTGACTTGACAGCGACTTAGATGGAGGAAAGGACTATGCGTCCAATCGTGCAAGCAATTTCCGCGGTGACCGTCTTGGTCTTGCTGCTGGGCGGGGTTACGACCTCTAGCGCGGGTCTGGTGTTCGAGTTGGAGACGACCTACAGCTCCGGCTCGGAGACCCGGACCGAAAGCAGCCGTCTCTACGTTCTGGAACCAAACATGAAGATGGAGATCATGGGAAGCGACTCGTCCGGGGACGACGGATCCGACGAGATGATCTTTCGCGGCGACAAAGATCATTTCATTATCGTTAATCACCATGAAGGATCCTACATGGTGATGGACAGGGAGACCATGGGGAGGCTAGCCGGACAGGTCCAGGATAGTGACGCCGAAGTTGAGAAGGCCGTGAAGGAGTTCGAGGAGAAGATGGCCGAGCTGCCTCCCGAGCAGCGCGAAATGATGAAGAAGATGTTGAAGGACAGAATGCCTCCCGGCACGGCGATGGGAGCGGACCGCCCGAAGCCCGAGTACCGCAGGACCGACGAAAGCAAGACCCTGAACGGGTATCCGTGCGTCAGGTACGACGTCTATGTCGGAGAAGAGAAGATCCAGGAGCTCTGGGTAACGGACTGGGAGAACATCAAGGGCTCGAGCGAGCTGATGAACGTCTTCGAGGACATGTCCGAGCTCTACATGGATATGGTGAAATCGATGGACAAGATTGCCGGCGGGATGATGGGAGCCGACCGCAACCCCGTGGAGAACTTCGCCAACGTCGAGGGATTTCCCGTTGTCAGCCGTCACTTCGCGGATGGAGAGTTGGAAAGCGAAACCGTGCTCAAGTCCATCCACGAACGCGACCTCGGGGCCGGCGACTTCAGCCCGCCCGAGGACTACAAGCTCCGTAAGATCGGCACACCGTGAGCATCGGAACGCATCCGAAGGAAGGGCGGGCGCTGAAGCGCTCGCCCTCTCTCTTTTCCCGCTCATCCGATGTGATCGCGGGCTGCCCGAAGGCCCCCCGCCGACCACGTCCAAGACCGCGGAACCGGTTTGCTCAACTCGGAGGCCGGCCGCCGGACGCCCCTACAGCGCGTGCAAGCTCCGCGTCGAGCTCGGGCGGACCGATGGTCACGATCCCAAGATAGCCGTCCACCGTAACCAGTTCCCCGTCTTCCACAAGCTCCACTACCTCCGTCAGTCCGTTAACGCAAGGTATGCCGAGCTCGCGGGCTATTATGGCACCGTGAATCAGCATCCCCCCGCGCCTTTCGGCGATGGCGCGGGCGAGCGGAACCAAGTGCGACATCGTCGGCTGTATCGAGTCGCAGACCAACACATCCCCGGACTTGAACTTGCCGAAGTCATCGACGCCCCGGACTATCCTGGCCATTCCGGTCGCCAAGCCCGGGGCGGCCGGCTGCCCCGTCAGTTGGCGCGCCTTTCGGCCGGCGGACCTTAGGCTCCGACCTGAACCGCGCTCGGTCACCTCGGGTAAGCTCACCTTCGGGCCTTTCGGATCTCTGAGCGCCCCGGCCAGAACGGCGGCGTGTCCCGGCCCCACCCTGGATGCCGGGTCGAGCCGTCCTGCCGAGCGCAGGCGAGAGGCGGCAATCTGGAGAGCTCGCAGAAGCTGCTCGTCCAGCCGGCCGACCAGGATGTTGTCGTCGTCGCGCAGTCTCCAGCTCACCCTGGCGATTTCCAGTATGTCCAGCGCCTCGTCCTTGCGGCCTTCCCCCACGGCCTCGAGGAGCCTATCCTCCAGCTCCTTCGCTGAACCGGTGTGGTGGCGCACGGTTTGCGCCCCGGAGCTTGTATCCCCGGCGGTCGTCGCCAGCTCAACCACCGAGTGAAGAACAAGGTCGGGACGCTCCGCGAGACGTTCGCTGCCGTGAGCTACATCCATGAAATCTCTCAGCACCCGGCCGAGCTCTTCCAAGAACTCCCGCCCGCCGGGGGCCTTCCTTATCTTCTCCTCCATCTCTCGCCATAGCCCGGCACCGCTTGTCCCGACCGACAGGTTCAGTCCGCGCAGCACATCTCCCAGAGAGCGATCGGCCCTCACCCGCCGCGCAAGCGCGGCGATAGCCTCGTTTCGCCTCGTTGCGATCATGGGCTGGCTCCGCAGGAGCCCGACGAACTGATATGGGTCTTCGGGTTTGACGGCGTCGTTGTAGTAGACGGCAAGTTGCCTCACGCCGTGGGCGAAGGGGATGAACTCGTCCCAGTATATCTTCTTCCATTCATCCATGACATCGCGCCGGTCCTCTATCGCCCCGGCCAGCGCCTCGTCGCTCAGAGCGTCTATATTCTCACCGGAAAGCCTTCTGCCCTCCTCCTCCAACCGGGGAATCAGGTCTTGCGTCACCTTGACGGCGAGCGCTTTAAGTTTCGCCGTTCCGGGGCGCAAAGATAGATACCAATCGCGATCGTCACCGCTTTCTCCTTTCCCCGGCGCCGTCACCGGACGGGCCTGAAGGAGGGTAAAGGCATCGCGCCTGCCGGTCCACTCCAGGTCCGGCGCCCAGCCGAGAATCGACTCGACGCTGCGCAGCGTCCTGTGGAGCAGGTCCAGGTCGTCTCGTTGTAGAATAGGCTCCGGCTCCGCGCTCCCCTCACGGCGGCCGGGAGTCCATTTGACTATCTCGCCCGAGGACCTCTTCATTATCCATTGGTCCGGGTCGACCAGGCCATCGACCAGATCGCCGCACGGCCCGGGCACGGCCTCGACGACCTCGAGGTCCATGCGCGCGTCGCGGGGGTCCCTTCCGAAACCGACGCCCGACACATCGCCGGCTACGACCTGCTGCACTACCACGGCCATGGCGCTGCGGTGCGGATCGAGATCCAGCTCGCGACGGTACAGAAGCGCGGCGTCCGACCACAGTGAAGCCCATACGATTCGTACGGCATCCAGCAGGGCCTGGCCGCGTGCGACCCCCACCAGCGACTCGTGAAGACCGGCGTAAGATCTCGCGGCGGAATCCTCGCCCGGCGCCGATGAGCGAACGGCCAGCGCCCCCTCCAGGCGGGCCGATTCCCTCAGAATCTCTTCGGCCAGAGGCTCCGGAATGGGCGAAGACAGAAACGCCCTCCGTATGCGCAGCGCCGCGTCCCATATCTCCTCCCACCTCATGTCCGCCAGAGGCTTGCGTCCGAGCTCCATCTGGATCGTCGCGCCAAGTCGACCCGCACGCACGAAGCTCTGGTACCCCCTCACGGTGACGCAGTACCCCGGCGGCACCCTGTACCCGGCCCTTATGAGCAGGCCGAGCTTGCTTCCTTTGCCCCCGACCGAGGACTCGCCGCACTCAGCGGCTTCATCGAGAGAGACGACTAGCTTTGTGGAGTCCAAGAGCTCACCTCCTGGAACCGTGAGACATGGATATAGCGGACGACGTCCACTCGAAAGAGCGCTGTGGAAGGCGCGGCCAAGAACGACCTCAGGTACGGGTGTCTGGCAGCGAGTAAATCGGCGTAGGAATTGCGAAGAGGAGCCTCGCTTATTTCCTTTGCCCGTCCGGTGACCGTCACCGCTTCCACCTCCATCATGTTCTTTGGAAACTTAGCGCGACTGTCGACCAGCAGCGATACGCGATCGCACTCGCTCAGAAGGCGGTATTTCCTCGTCGCCCGAGGCGTGGCGAATACGGCGAACTTCAAGTCGCTGGAGAAAGCGAAGAATATGAGCGAGCCGTAGGGCTGGCCCTCCCCCTGGGTACACAGAACGGCAACCACCTCTTCGGAGACAAGTCGTTCGATCTTCTTCTCCAGCAGGGTACCCTTGTCCTCCCGCACTCCTTCGGAGCTCCACTCGCCCGCATAGTCGTTGCTCTTAGAATCCACTTTTGACCTCGCTACCCGGCGCCCGGCTCTCTCCGGTAATCGCCGTCTACAGATCACCTCGCGGGCGGGAAAAGCTCTTTTAGCTTCTCGGCCCTGTAGTCGAATATCTTCCTCACCTCGCTCGCGACTATCAGCCTGTTCACCAGGCCTCCCCCCGGGACCGAGTATTCGATCCTGTCGCGGCAGAAGGTCCCGCCCTCCACTTCCTCGGGCGAGCCCACCCGCGGAGCGAGCATACAACGGGCACCCGCCGCCGGGCCAGCCTTGACGACGGAGCTCTCCGCCCGCGCCCCGGAAATTCCATGAGCCTTAGTCCTTGACAGGTTATTGGCTGTTTGGCATAATAGCCAAGGAAGGCCCAGGGAGAGCGCCAAGAACCATGGACAGAAAGACCCGAGCGCGGTTCGCGGCCCGGGCCGCGATCATAAAGGCGACGGCGCACCCCCCACCCGTCTCTTTCTCGTGGACGTGCTCTCCCGGGGCGAAAGGTGCGTTTGCGAGCTGACCGAGATGGTGGGGGCGGACGTCTCGACTGTCTCGAAGCACCTGTCGATCCTGAAGGGCGCCGGCGTCGTCGAAGACGACAGGCGTGGATCGAAGGTCTTCTACACGTTGAAGGTGCCGTGCGTGATGAGTTTCTTCTCATGCGTCGAGACCGTCTTGAGCTCGGCGGCCGGGGAGATGTCGCGGCGGGCCCGGTGAGGTCTCGAGAAAGGCTCATCCCGCCGCGGTGAGATCCAGGAAGGTGAGTGAACCAAGATGAGTGAACTGTCGTGAATTGGAAGGGTCAATGGAAAGCCCTGGCGCTGATAGTTGGGGGCTTTCTCGCGTTCTTCTACCTCCCCGTCGAAGCGCTGAGGGGAGCACTCCCGGCGCCGGGCCCGCTCTGGGAGTCTCTGCATCTCGCGCGCTGGTACGCGCGCGAGCACGTACTGCTCTGCCTGGTTCCCGCTTTCTTCATCGCCGGGGCCATAGCGGTGTTCGTCAGCCAGGGCTCGGTTATGAAGTACCTGGGCGCAAGGGCAAACAAGGTGTTGGCGTACGGCGTGGCATCGGTTTCGGGCACGGTGCTCGCCGTCTGCTCCTGCACAGTGCTGCCTCTTTTCGCCGGGATCCACCGCATGGGCGCGGGGCTCGGACCGGCGACGACTTTTCTCTACTCCGGCCCGGCGATAAACGTGCTCGCTGTCATCCTTACAGCCCGGGTTCTGGGCCTCCAGATGGGCGTCGCCCGAGCGGTCGGCGCCATAGTGTTCAGCCTGGCAATCGGGCTTCTAATGCACCTGATCTTTCGGAAGGCGGAAGAGGAACGAACGGCCAAGGCCGCGGAGCTGCCCGTGCCGGAAGAAGGCCGTCCGCTTTGGCAGACCGGCCTCTACTTCGCCGTCATGGTGTCGATCCTCGTGTTCGCCAACTGGGGCCGGCCGGAGGAGCCGGGCGGCCTTTGGGGACTATTATATTCGATGAAATGGTTCCTCACCGGCGGGGCCTCGGTGGCACTGGGGCTGATCTTGGTGGCTTGGTTCGGCCTGCGGTGGTGGGAGACCCTCCTCGCGGCCATCCCGGTCGCCGCGATGGTCGCGCTCTTTCCCGCAGAGCCGATGATCCCCTTCGGGGCCGGCGTCATGGCTCTCTCTGTGCTCTTGAACAGGCAAGAGGGCGAGCCGCGGGCATGGCTCGACAGCAGCTGGGGCTTCGCGAAACAGATACTTCCGCTTCTTCTCATCGGGGTCCTGGTCGCGGGGGCCCTGCTGGGCCGGCCGGGCCGGGAGGGCCTTATCCCGGAGGAGTGGATCGCGGGCTTTGTGGGGGGCAACTCGCTACCGGCGAATCTCTTCGCGTCCATGGTGGGAGCATTGATGTACTTCGCCACGTTGACGGAGGTGCCCATTCTACAGGGCCTCATAGGAAGCGGCATGGGAAAGGGCCCGGCCCTCGCCCTGCTTCTCGCGGGCCCGGCGGTGTCGCTCCCGAACATGCTGGTCATACGCAGCGTCATGGGCACGAAGAGGACCGCGGTGTTCATATGTCTCGTGGTAGTCATGGCTACGGCGAGCGGGATGATATACGGCAGCTTATTCTAGAAGCTCAGCAGAACCTTAAAGATACCGGCCGCGCATTCTGCAATCCTCAGGGTGAAATCCCCCTGGTGTTTCCGCGAGCAAGCAGCCGCACGCACACCCATCGTCAAGAATCGACCTTCGCCGGATTTTCCGCGCCGTAACTGGCCTTTCCGGTTGTTGCGTAAGCGCATACGTGATAGAATCATGGTGGGGATCGCTCACGTCAAGGCCGTTCGGAGGCTTCCTGGCAGACATGGAAAGAGAGCATATCGGCTTCGAGGCGCTGCTCGAGAGGGTTCTCGAACCTCTTGTAAGAAAAGCGGCCCCTCACAAACATAGGGACGTATTCGCGGCGATGGCAGGGCGCAATCCGGAGGAGATAAAGCGCGTATCGCTGGAAGTGATCGCCGTGCTCGAGTCGATGGGGTATATAAAAAAAGTTTCCCAAGAGATGGCCTCGGGAAACACCTTCATCCGGTACCTTGACAGAACGTCATCAACGTTCTTTCTCGTTCCCACGCCTTTCGAGGAGGGCCAAGCCCCGGAAGAGCGGGCCCCGGGCGCCGGCGGCGGCGTCAACCCGGAAGTCCTGACAAGGATCCAGCACGACACGGCCGAGCTGCTGCATCGCATAACCGACCTGGAGAAGATATTCGTAATCGACAGCCTCACTCAGGTATACAACCGCGCTTACTTCGAGATCCAGGTGCCTAAGGAAATCGAGCGCGCCCGCCGCAGCGGAGGGGGCATCGCCATGTGCTTCCTGGACATCGACGATTATGGTCTTTTCAACAAGAAGTACGGCCTGAAGGCTGGAGACCAGGTTCTGCTGACCGTGGCCAAGCACCTCAGAAACCAGGTCAGAGCGCTGGACATCGTATCGCGCTGGGGCGGCGACGAGTTCAAGATACTGCTCACGGCGCCGGTGACTCAAAGGGACGTCAGGGCCATCTGCAAGAGGCTCACCGCCCCCGTCCGGGACACAATCACCGACCTTTCCGCTTCCCACCAGAAGATAAGCGTCACCAAGTCGGTAGGCGTGTCCATGTTCCCCGAGGACGTCGACAGCCCCCCGCGACGCTCTGAGAGCATGGACTCCAACACTCTCAAGGTGCTCGGCACGGAGCTCTCCGACAAGGCCAATGAGGCCCTGCTTGTCGCGAAGGAACGAGGAAAGGGACAGGTGGTATTCTACAGCGAGATCTGACTCGCGGGTTAGTACTCCGGCGTTCCCGGCATTCGCGCGTCGTAAACGGATACCTCTCCGTCCTGGTTCTCCGCCAGGATCTCCTCGACGCCGTCGCCGTCGATGTCCATGATTTCGATGCGTTCGCCTAGATTGCCCAGCTTGTATTCGATCCTGAAGAACCTGGCGTCCAGCACATAGCCGGAGTTCAGGACCACCTCCAGGTTGCCGTCCCCGTCGATGTCTCCCACGGCCATCCATTCTCCGGGCACATCGCCCGGCGCCTCCCATTCTTTGAACATGGTGGCCGCGTCGTAAACCGCGAATCGGCCGCCTCCGCAGGCCAGGAGCTCGAGCGCGGGGTCTTTGTCGAGCTGCATGGCGATGGCGTACTCGATTTCAGGCATATCGAACGCGGCGTTCTCCCTCGCCACGGAGTAGTCCTGCATGTCCATCATGAAGAGCCGCCCCCCGGCGGTGTAGACCATGATCTCCGTTCTGCCCACCCCCTGGAAATCTCTAACCAGGACGCCTCGAACCGGGGCGCCGAGATGGGGGCTCTGCCATTCCAGGTTGAGCCCTCCCGCGTCGAAGCTCATGATGTGGAGGAACCCGGCCCTTGTCCCGACCGCGAACTTGGTCTTGCCGTCGGCCCAGTTCCTGAAAGTGGAGACGGCCTCGAAATTCCTCGCGATCCTGTATCCATCCTCCGACGAGATCGCCATCCTCCTCGCGGGGCGCTCCGCCTTCCGGCCCTGGTCGTTTCCGTTGTTTGCGGCGCAACCGGCGGTGAGCGCAAGAGAGACAAAAAGAACGACGAATCGTTTCATGGCCTGGCCTCATTCAGGGGTCGTATCGGGCTGGGAGCCCTGGACGTCCAACGCCTTGATGACTATGAGGGTTTTGTCATCCACCTCGCCCGGCTCCTCGGGAGGTCCCCCTTGATGGACTTCCACGGCCTCGTAGATCTTACGGCAGATCTCTCGCGCGCTCTGTGACGAGTTGAGAAGTATGATATCCTGCAACGATTCGACGCCGAACTCTTCGGAGCTCGAACCGAAAGCCTCCGTCAGGCCGTCCGTGTACATGACGACTATGTCGCCGGGGAACAGCTTGGCCACCGCGTTCTCGTACCTTTGGTTCTTGAAGAACCCGAGAGCCAGTCCGCCTTCTATCAGCTCACAGAAGACGCCACCCCTTAGAAGAAGAGGCCTGTCGTGTCCCGCGTTGCAGTAGGAAAGCAGTCCGTTGGGGTATAGCTCGCAGTAAAACATGGTGATGAACTTCTCGGCGGTGGTGGCATCGCACAGAAAGTCGTTAAGCGTCCTGATCAGTGAGCTTATCTTGGTTTCGTCGCGGACTTTCACCCCCAGGGCCCCATGAAGCTGATTCATGAGCATCGCGGCGGGGAGGCCTTTGCCGGCCACGTCCGCGATCACGGCGGCCAGCCCTCCGTCGGGCAGCGGGAAGAAGTTGTAATAGTCGCCACCCACCTTCTCGGAGCTCACCAGCCTGGCGTGGATGTCGTAGCCGTTGAAGGAAGGCGGCTCCGGGAGAAGCACCTCCTGCATCCTGCGGGCCACGTACATCTCCCGCTCGACCGATTCCAAGTTCCTGAGCACGCGCTGATAGCGCTCGGCGTTGTAAAGGGCCATCGCCGTGCCCCGCGCTATCCGGCGGAGCATCCTCCGCAACAGGCCCTCCTGCCAGTCGCTCTCGTATTCGAGGGTGAAGCCTCCTAAGAGCTCGGCGTTATGGCCTATGGCCACTCCGGCGGTGAAGGGACCGCCGACTATCTCCAGCTCCAGGTCCTTGCTCCCGACGTCCCCCTCGGTGGAGTAGGCCACGAAGCCCTCGTCAATGATTATCTTGATCGGGCGATAGCTTACGGGTATCTCCTTGCCTATGGCGCCTGTCGCGTTGCCGACCTCCTGGACGCAGACGTAGCGGCCGTTCCTCAGCTCCCACAGCCTTCCGCCGGAGATGCCGAGCAAGGGGCCCAGCCCGTTGACCACGAGGGTGAGGAACTTCTCCTTTACCTCGTTGATATCGAGACAGAGCATTATCGACTCGACGACGACGTCGATCCTGTAGTCGATGTGCTTCAGGTCGGCCCCCTGGTCCGACGCGGCGCTGTCCCTGGCCGCGTCCGCCGCGGCGGCCCGCTCCAGAGAATCCTCGGCCGAATTTGTTTTGCGCTTGCCCGCCATATTAGAGATCCTGCTTCTCTTGCCTCTTGTCTATGTCATAGACGCTGAGCTTGCCGCCCGAGGACTCCCCTATCACCTCAAGGACCCCGTCCCCGTCTATGTCCATGAGCCCCAAGCGGGTGCCGAAGTCCTCGGTCTGCCACTCGACGGAGTGCGAGAGCGCGTTGAAGACAAAACCCGTGTTCATTACGACCTCATCCTCGCCGTCGCCGTCCACGTCCCCCACCACCATTTCCTGGGCGGTGAACGGCTCGGTGCTTTCCCACTCCCGGTTGTACCTGACGCCGTCGTAGATGAGGAGCGTCCCGCCGGCGAGTATCAGCAACTCGTGTTGCGCGTCGCTGTAGTCGAACTGGCCGATGGCCAGCGTGCTTATGTCCATGAAATCGCTCTCCACGCTCTCCCAGAGCAGGGTGTGCTTGTACGCGTCGAAGATGAACAGCCTGTCATTCGTGTGTACCACGAGCCGCGGCTTGCCGTCCTGGGCGAGGTCGTGTATGAAAAGGCCCTTCACGTTGCCGCCCAGATGAAAGCTCTTCCATTCTCTCTCGAACCCCTCTACACCGGGCTTGAGTATGTTCACGTAGCCGTACGAGTCCGCGACGACCAGCATCTCCGGCCTGACCGTATCGGCCGGCAGCGTGTGCATCAGGTGAAAGTTGGACGCGAACGATCTTAGGGTGGGCTCGGCACCCCTGAACGTGATAAGTTCCTTGCTTGTCCGACCGTCACCGGCGCTGGCCAGTACGCATAGCGCGACGAGGGAACCAAGCAACACCGCAGTGGCGCTTCTGGTGCTCATTTCCGACCTCCCCTTTAGGATATCGCAAATGTAATAAACACAACTCCATGCCTCCGGGGCCATTATATGGGCGCCGTACGGGGCTGTCAACGCGCCAGGGGCGGGTCCCCTGGGCCCCGATGTCGCCGGGCCCCGGCCGGCACAGTCTCCGAGAAACACCTTCTCCGCTGAAACCAAGCCCCCTACTTCAGCGTATTACCGGACGATAGGCGCAATCATCGCTTCAACCGCCTCCCTGCGCCAGGCGGGCGGGCTTGCAGACCATGGTCAATAGAGAAAGACGGGAGTCCCCATGTCGAGATCGCCCAAACTCAAAACATCAGCGGTTGTCCTACTGCCGTTTGCGCTCCTGTTCTGCCTCTCCTGCGGCAAGGGGCAGGGCACTGAAAAGGGCGGCGATGACGCGGTGCCGGTTGAGCTGGCCGCTGTCATCGATACCTCCATATCCTCCTACATCACGGCCGCCGCCAATCTGGAGCCCGAGAAGAGAGCGGACGTCCTCGCCAAGGTGGAGGGCACCATCGTGTCCATCGAGGCGGAGGAAGGCCATAACGTGGGCAATGGCCGGGTCCTGGCCAGACTCGACGGCTCCGAGCTCACCATCGAGCGAGACCGGGCCCGCATTCGCGCGCAGGCCGAGAAGACCGAGCTCGAGAGGGCCGTATCGCTGCACGCGAAAGGTCTCTTGAGCGACAAGGATTTCGCGGCCCAAAAGAGCGCTTACGAACTCGCGGAAGCGGAGCTGGAGGCGGCCGAGCTCAGGCTGTCCTACACCACGATAAGGGCGCCTTTCTCGGGCAAGGTGACCCGCAGGCTGGTGGACCTGGGAGAGACGGTACGGATCGGCCTGCCCCTTTTCACCGTCGAGGACACGAGCCCTCTCCTTTGTAAGATACACCTGCCCAGCCATTTGATTCCCTCCATCGAGGTGGGCCAGACGGCCAAGATCTTCCCCGGAACCTCCGCGGAGAGCCCTATCACGGGCAAGGTCAGGATGATCTCTCCGGTCGTGGATCCGGCCACGGGCACGGTGAAGGTCACGCTCGAGCTGGACGAGCACGTCGGCTCTGTACGGCCGGGAGCGTTCGCCGATATCAAGATGGTCGCCGACACGCATTACGGCGTCCCCGCGATCCCTCGAAAGGCCATCCTTTCCGAGGGCGGCGATCTCTTCGTGTTCGCCGCGGGCTCGGACACAGTGCGGAGGATAAGAGTGACAACAGGATACGAGCAGGACGATCTCGTCGAGGTCCTGACCGGGCTCGCCCCCGGCGACTCCGTCGTCGTTGTCGGACACGGCGGAATAGAGGAGGGAACCAAGATAAAGGTGGTCCAGGCTCCCGGCAGCATGGCGGCCCTGACCGACTCGGCGGCCGTGGACAGCCTGGAGACGGAGGATGAGGCCCCCGCCCCGTCGGCCGCGGACGACTCGACCGGCGCCGTGGCGGTATCCGACGCGTCTGCCGACCAGGCCGACGTACGGGGGGATGACCGGTGAGAATAGTCCGCTTCTCTCTGTCCAGACCTGTAACCGTAAGCATGATCGCCGTAAGCTGCTTCCTCTTCGGCCTCGTGTCGCTCGGCAGGTTGCCGCTCAACCTGCTGCCGGACATCTCCTACCCCACGCTCACCGTGCAAACGGACTTTCCCGACGCCGCCCCCGGCGAGATCGAGAACCTGGTAACCAGGCCGCTGGAGGAGTCCGTGGGGGTCGTGCCCGGCGTGGTGAGCATGTACTCCTCTTCCAGGCCCGGGCTCTCCGAGATAACTCTCGAGTTCGCCTGGAAGAAGGACATGGACCTCGCCGCCCTCGACGTGAGGGAGAAGATGGACCTGGTGGAGCTGCCCGACGACGCCAATGACCCCGTTTTGCTCAGGTTCGACCCGTCCCTGGATCCCATGATGCGTATCGGCGTCTACGGGGAGGCGGACCCCGCGAGGCTGAGGCACTTCGCGGAGAAGATAGTCAAGAAGGAGCTCGAGTCGCTCGAAGGTCTCGCTTCGGCGAAGGTGCAGGGCGGTCTCGAAGAGGAAGTCCAGATAAGACTCGACGAGAATAAGCTCGCCCTGATGGGCATACCCTATGACCGCATCACCACGCGGCTCGGGCAGGAGAACGTCAACCTCGCAGGCGGAAGGCTGAGAGACAGGGACTCGGAGTACCTCGTCCGCACTCTCGGTCAGTTCAGGAGCCTCGACGACATACGCAGCACGGTCCTGGTGGACAGCGCCGGGCGCAGGGTGTTGCTGGGCGACATTGCCAATGTGGTCAAGGGCCACAAAGAAAGAGATGTCATAACGAGGATCCACGGCCGCGAGAGCGTCGAGGTGGCGGCCTACAAGGAAGGCGACAAGAACACCGTGGAGGTAGCCAGGCGGGTTCACGCCGGCCTCGCAAAGCTCAGGAGGAGCTTGCCGCGCGGGATACAGATGGAGGTCCTCTTCGACCAATCCACTTTCATCGAGAACGCGGTCTCCGAGGTCAAGTCCAACGCCTTGATAGGCGGCCTGCTTGCGGTGCTGGTTCTGTTTCTGTTTCTCGGCGACGTGAGGAGCACTCTCACGATAGCGGTCTCCATACCCGTGTCCGTAGTGGCGACCTTCATGCTGATGCGGTTGACCGACGTCACCTTGAACATAATGTCCCTGGGAGGCATCGCCCTGGGCGTGGGCATGCTCGTGGACAACTCGATCGTCGTGCTCGAGTCGATACACAGGGGGCGCGAGGCCGGCAAGGATAGAAGGAAAGCGGCCCTCGACGGCGCAAGCCAGGTCGGCGCGGCGGTCACAGCGTCCACCCTGACCACGGTGGCGGTGTTTCTGCCCATCGTCTTCGTAGAAGGCATAGCGGGCCGGCTCTTCAGGGACCAGGCCCTCACCGTGACGTACTCGCTGCTGGTATCCCTGGTGGTCGCGCTCACGCTCATTCCGATGATCGCAGCTTCCAGCAGGGGAAGCGGCGGCGCTGACGTGCAGCCCGACCCTCCGCCGAAGACGCGCAGGGGCAAGGTCCGGCGTTTCGTTACGCTCCGCGCCCCGGTGGCCATCCTTGCTCTGTTCCGAAGGTTCAATTCCAAGGTCATGGGCGCGGGAAGGCGTGCCGCATCTCCCGGCACCAGCGCGCTGCGGGGGGGCTTCGTCAATCTGGAGGCGGTCTACAGCGGATCTATAGCCACGGCCCTGCGGCGTCCGTGGCGGGTCATAGGCGCCGCCGTCCTGCTATTCGCCTTGGCCATGCTCGGGCTGCGCTACGTGGGCATGGAGCTGATACCGCCGTTCTCGCAGGGACAGTTCAGCTTCGAGGTCAAGCTCCCCGAAGGCACTCCCCTTCCCTCGACCGACGAGCACATGCACGCGATGGGCCGCAGGCTCGAGAGAGACCCAAGCGTCGCAACGTACTTCACCGTCGCCGGAGCCACCAGGCTCGCGGGAAGCTCGGTTCTGACAAGGGACGAGAACCTGGGCCAGCTCAATGTCAGGCTGGGGAACGCGAGCGACAAGGAGCGCGAGTCCGTCGTCATCGAGGAGTTGCGCGATGACTTCTCCAAGCGCTCCAAGGGAATCGTCAAGCTCAAGCGTCCGACCTACTTCTCGTTCAGAACGCCCATAGAGGTCCACGTCTTCGGGCACGACCTGGACGAGGCTTCTCTTGTGGCCGAGGAGGTAAGGCGCAGGCTCGCCGAGATACGCGGGCTCAAGGACGTCAAGTCGTCCGCGGAGCGCGGAAGCCCGGAGTTGAGGATCATGTTCGACAAGGAGAGACTCTCCACGGTCGGCCTCGGGTTGGCCGACGCCTCGGCGACCCTGAGGGGCAAGCTCAGGGGTGAGGTCCCCACCCGGTTCAGGGAAAGGGAAAAGCAACTCGATATAAGGGTCAGGGCTGAAGGATTCGACGAGGCGGACGTCGCGCAGATCTCGCGACTGGCGGTGGGGGCCCGAGGGGGCGTGCCCATAGAGCTCAGCACCGTGGCCGAGATCATTCCAGGAGAGAGCCTGGGGGAGATAAAGCGAATCTCACAGCAGCGCGCCGTGGTGGTAACCGCGAACCTTACGGGCAGGGACCTGGGCGGCGTGACCGAGGATATCCACCTAGCGCTCGGGGCGATACCGCTGCCGCCGGGCATAACCATAGCCCTCGGGGGCCAGAACGAGGAGCTGGAAAACTCGCTCGGCAGCATGAAGCTCGCGCTGGCGCTCGCCGTCTTCCTGGTCTATCTGGTAATGGCGTGTCAATTCGAGTCCCTGCTCCACCCCGTGATAATGCTGATCACCGTCCCGCTGGCCGTGATTGGTGTCGCCGGGGCGCTCCTTATCACAAGCACGCCTCTCAGCATAGTCGTCTTCATCGGGGCGATGATGCTGGCGGGCATCGTGGTGAACAACGGCATCGTCCTGGTGGATTGCATAAACCGGTTCCGGGCCGGAGGCATGGAGAAGACCGCCGCCGTAGCCGAGGCGTGCAGGATCCGCCTGAGGCCGATCGTGATGACGACGGTCACCACCGCCCTTGGGCTCACCCCCATGGCCCTGGGGCTCGGCGAGGGCGCCGAGATACGGACGCCTATGGCCATAACCGTAATCGGGGGCCTGCTGGTCTCCGCCGCGCTCACTCTGTTCGTGGTCCCGTCGCTCTACATGGTTCTGGACCGCAGGCGTTGAGGTAGTTGACGTGTCACTGAGCTCTTTCTGCATAAAGAGGCCCATAGCCACGTTCATGCTGTTCGTCTCCATGCTTGTGCTCGGCGGCGTGTCCTTGTACAAGCTGCCGCTGGAGCTCTTCCCCAGGGTCGACTTTCCCTTCATCGGCGTCTACGTGCCTTACCCCAACGCCATCCCATCCCAGGTCGAAGAGGAGATAGCCAAGCCCATCGAAGAGGTCCTCGGCACGCTCGGCGGAGTCCGGGGCATGTTCTCTCAATCGAGCTCGGATGACTGTTTCGTGGGCGTCGAGTTCAATTGGGGTAGAGAGGTGGACGTGCTCCGCCTGGAAGTCAGGGAGAAGGTGGACCAGATCCGCGGCGATCTGCCCTCGGACATACGCGACATCATGGTCATGACGTGGAACTCGTCCGACTCTCCCGTGATGGTCGGCCGGATCTCAGCCAAGGGCAGGGACCTCTCGGGATCCTACGCTCTCATCGAGAAGAAGATCATCAATCCGTTATCGAGGGTTGAAGGAGTGGGGCGCGTCAACATAGACGGAGTCGCACCCAGGGAGGTCGACATATACCTCCACATGGACAAGATAAAGGAGCACCGGGTGGACGTGCAGAACCTCTTCGCGAACCTCCAGGCGGCCGGCGTAAGCGTGACGGTAGGCAAGGCCATGGAGAACGGCATGAGGCTCCCGGTGAGGACGTGGACGGACATAGATTCTCACAAGGACCTGGAGGATATCCCCCTGGGCCACGACTCCTTGAGGCTCGAGGACATAGCCACGGTCGTTTACGAGGAGCCCCTGCTCACCTACGGCCGGCACTTGAACAGGGATAAAGCCATAGCCTTCTGGATCCAGAAGGAGTCCGGCGCGAACGTGGTGGACGCGGCCAAACGCCTAAGGGGGAAGCTGGACGAGATGAAGTGGGACCCCGCGCTCAAGGGCGTGGACGTCGTCCTTTTCTGGGATCAGTCGGAACAGATCATGGGCTCGCTGAGAGCGCTGAGGAGCGCCGGCATAGTGGGCGCGATCCTGGCGATCTTCGTGCTTTTCTTCTTCCTGCGCAGCGTGCGCTACACCATGGTCATCGCCATGGCCATCCCCCTGTCCATCGTCGCGGCCTGCTGCTTCCTGTTCCTGACCGGCCGCTCGCTGAATATTCTCACCATGATGGGGCTCATGCTCGCCGTGGGCATGCTGGTGGACAACGCCGTGGTCGTCCTGGAGTCCATATACCGTCACCAATGCAAGAACGGAGATCCCGTCAAGGCCTCCATTCTGGGCGCGAAGGAGGTGGGGCTCGCCGTTCTGGCGGCCACATCGACGTCGATCATAGTTTTCGCCCCGGTAGTCTTCACATCCGGCAAGGACGGGCTGCTCACTTTTCTGGCCGAGGTGGGGGTGACGATCTCAGTCACCCTGGCTTTGTCGCTTCTGATATCCCTCACCCTGATCCCGCTCATGACCTCCAGGATGTCCAGACCGAAGCTCGAGAGACGCTCGCGGATCATGGACGCCGCGCAGCGAGGATACATCAGGGCTCTGCGCTGGACTTGCATCAGACACCGTTATCTGACCGGCTTCGTCCTGGTGCCGGCCGTCACCATAGCCACGGTCGCAGTCATGAAGGTCGCGAACGTGAGCTTCGAGATGGACTCGGGCGCAAAGACGGACAGGCTCTACCTGAGCTATGAGTTCACCGACAATCTCAATTACTCGAGGACCGAAGAGTACGTGACCCATGTCGAGAACCGGCTGATGCCCATAAAGGAGGATCTGGGCGTCGAGTCGATCTACAGCTACTACGAGGACAACGGGGCCGGTACGACGCTGTTCTTCGAGAACACCGCCATGAACGACTCCGACCTGAAGGACGTGCGGTCCAGGCTGAGAGAGATCCTCCCCGATATGCCGGGCTGCAAGATAAGGCTGGGAGACGATGAACAGGAGACCGCCGGAGCCGGGGCCAAGACCATAGAGGTCACTGTTTGGGGCGAGGACAGCCGGTATCTGGAGGAGCTGTCGCAACAGGTCAGGAGGCGCCTGGCGGGCATACCGGGCATGTACGACGTTACGGTCTACAGCGAGGGCGGCAAGGAGGAGGTAAAGGTCGTGGTGGATGACTCGGTCGCCCCGCCGCTAAACATCTCGCCGCTTCAGGTATCGCAGATACTGGGCCTCACCTTCCGAGGCGCCAGGCTCCCGGACCTGCGCACTTCCGACGGTGAGGTGGAAATGAGCGTTGTCCTTCAACCCGAGGACAGAAAGACCGTCGAAGACCTGAAGGACCTGACGGTCACCATGGACAGAGGAATCGACGTCTCGCTCGGCTCAGTCGCGGAGTTCGCCATGGACAAGGGTCCCAGCAGGATATACCGGCAGGACCAGAAGGCGGCCGTGACCGTTTCGGGCGCCTACGAGGGCCCCGAGCAGGCCGAGATAACGGGCAAAGTGGCCGAGGTGATGAACTCGATTTTGATGCCCACCGGGTATTCTTGGACCTTCGGCCGGCGCATGCAAAGGGCCCAGGAGCAGCAGCAGCAGATGCTTGTGAACATACTGCTCGCTCTGGCCTGCGTCTATCTTGTCATGGCGGCGCTATTCGAGTCGCTGACGCACCCGATAGTCATAATGACCACGCTTCCCTTCGCTTTCATCGGAGTCATATGGACGCTCGTGATCACCGACACTCCACTGAACGTCATGACCATGATCGGCATGGTCATCCTTGTCGGAATCGTGGTCAACAACGGGATAGTCCTGCTCGATCACATAAACAACTACAGGCGAAAGGGCCTGTCGGTGGAGGATGCCGTGCTGGAGGGCGGAAAGGAGAGGTTCAGGCCCATACTGATGACCGCAGCGACCACGGTGCTGGGCCTCGTTCCGATGGCGCTGGGCGACGCAAACATCGACGGCCTCGGCTATTTTCCCCTGGCCAGATCCGTTATGGGCGGTCTGGCGGCCTCCACGGTGCTGACGTTGCTGGTTCTTCCCACGTTCTATAGCATTTCCGAGGATCTCTCGAGCTGGAACAAGAAGCTCTGGGGGCTGAGCCGACCGGAGAGGCGGAAGTAGATCCCGCCGCCCGATATGGCTCACGCGGCTAGGGCCCGTCCTTTGGGGCCCTTATGCTCTCGACCAGCCACGGCGGTATGCTGGTCGGGCGCCTGTCGGAGCTGACGCAAATGTGAATGGTCTCACCCTCGGCAAGCCTCGTGCCGTCGCGCTTTATCGTGTAACCGAACGTGATGGACCGGCTCTTCAGATCCTTGACCCGCGCCACGATCGCAAGCTCCTCGTCGTAACAGGCGGGCGAGGATATCCGGCAACTGAACCGCGAGATAGGAAGGTAGCATCCCTTCTTCTCGACCTCGGAATACGGCATTCCTCTGTCTCTGAGGTACGCCGCCCTTCCCAGCTCGAACCAAACCAGGTAGTTGGCATTGTACGCCACGCCCATCATGTCGGTCTCGGCATAACGCACCCTGGTCTTCACCACCGTCTCGAATCCGCCTGTCAACTTGTACCCCCGAGGATGTCACGTTGTTGGGTGACCGCGCCGGCCCAAGAACGGGGCGCGACCCCTGTCGCGCCCCGGTTGCCGACTTCCAGCGGGCGGACGCCGATCCCCGGCGCCTCCGAATGCCACAGCCCTGCAACCGGGCATGCCGAGGCTTCTCGGCATCCCCCATGCCGGCCGCTTTCGGTGATTACAAGGCCTTGGGATCGAAGAGATCGTCGGACAGGCCCGCGTTCAGCTCCAGAGACTCCACGGTCATGGTGCCGACGGCATCATCTCCCAAGTAATAGTCCGTCCTGTAAGGCATCTCTCGGCCCTCGACCTCTCTGAAGTCCGAATGCGCCCATCGCAACTGCCTGCCTTGCACGCCACCCTCTCCGCCGACCATTACGAGGGTTTCCTTGTCGAGCCACGCGGTGACCGCAGGTTCATTGTCGTACAGTGTTATCTCGACTACGTGGCAGTCCCTTCCACCGTACTCCGCGCTTCCCACTATCTCCGCGTTGTCCGGGAATTTCTGCCACCACTGGTGCTCCGTCTGGTACGCGCCGGCCTCCTGCGTGCTGAGCTTCTTCTTGGGGACGAAACCTGAAGTGAGCCAGGTGTCCACGCCGTCGTTCAGGACTATGGTTCTCGCATTGCCCATCTCCATGGCGCTTCCCTCGGCCGCGTTCAACTCCATCTCCGACTCGACCCTGGACTTCTGCCCCTTGATATAGGTGGTGGTTGTGGTGGACAGCGTGCCCGCCCTGGTAATCATCCTCATCACCGTTACCATCTCGAGGCCTTCGACCTCCTCCATGAACTCGTCGTGGCTCTGTTTGGCTTCCTCGAGTATCTCGGAGGCCTCCTGGCAAGCAGCCGGACCAACGGCGAAAGCGAGCGCCAACACGACCACCGCAAGCGCGGAAAAGACCCTGCCGATAGTGAATCTCAACATCCCATCTCTCCTTTCACGGCGACACTTGCTCGCCCTCCCGGTCCCGAGATGGGTCGGGCGAGATGCCTGACGATCGAGTTTATCCCCAGTTGAGCGTTTCCCGGCGGTTCCTCGCCGCCGAATAGAAACTCTATTGCCGAAGGCGGCGCCTGTCAACGCCAATCAAATCCGGCCCCCACGCCGCGCCCGGCGGGAGAGTTGACGGAACTCCTCGCATCATGCTAAGCTTCATGGTGATGCTCGCAGTGCCCCACACCTTGTGTGCCGGCTGAGCCCGGCCTCATCTCACTGAAGGGTTCTTAGAACGGAGACGCCCGTGCCGTCCATTTCAACGATACTGTTCATGGTCCTTGCGTTAGCCGCCGCGCCCGCGACGGATGACCCCGCCGCGGACTCGACGTCGGTCCGCGCCGGCGAAGCCCGCGCCGCGCGCGTCACCCAGGTCGATCTCGTACGCGCCGCTCACGTATCCGACCTTCCGCAGAGACTGGAGCTCCTGGAGAGCTTCTTGGCCAGGCCGATGAGGGAGGAGCTGCGCCCTACGGTCTTTCGAATGATAGTCTCGACATGCAGGGAATTGGGAGACCTCGAAGCTGCGATGTTCTACGGCGAGGAGGCCTTGAAAATCTCTCCTTCGGACCCCGGTGTGTTGCTCGAGCTGGCCGCGGCCCACGCCGCGGACGAGGGCTCCGACGTCGACGCCGGCATCGAGTACGCAGAGCGCGCGATGCGCGCGATAGAGTCGGCGGCCGAGCAGATGGGCGAGGAGGACAGGCGCCGTGTCACCCCCTACATCGCCTCACTGCTCAGCGACTGGGGCTGGATGTTGTTCAGAAAGGGCGACGTGGACCAAGCGGAGTCAAAGCTGATGGAGGCGGCCGAAACGCTCAAGGTCCCCGCCGTCTTCGTCAGATTGGGCCGTGTGCTGGCGAAAAAGGGCGACCTCGACCAGGCCAAGGACCACTATGCGATGGCTCTCGCGCTGTCCTCTGGTAAAGACCAGGACGCGCAAGAGGCGTTACGTGAGATAGTCGAGGCTCAGGGGGGAGGGGAGATCGACGTCCAGGGACTGGTCGATGAGAAACGGTCGGAGATAGCGAGATTGAAGAAGGAGGCGATGGCGGAGGATAGCAAGCTAAAGCCGGAGCCGGCGCCCGCTTTCCAGGTGACGACCCTTGAAGGCGATAATGTTTCTCTCGAGGGGCTCCGCGGCAAGGTTGTCGTACTCGACTTCTGGGCCACCTGGTGCGGCCCCTGCCACCGGGAGCTGCCTATCATCCAGAAAACCTACGAGACCTTCATGGACGACGACGTCTACGTACTGGCGGTAAGCATCGATGCGGACAGCTCGCTGGTCAGGCCTTACGTGGAGAAGAAGGGCCTTACCATGCCTGTCGCGATATCGAGGGAAGTAGGCAAGGCCTACGGTGCGGCGTCCATCCCCATGCTGGTGATCGTCGACGGACGAGGCCTTCTGCGGTACGTCCACACAGGTTATCACCCGGACATCGAAGAGGTGCTGCCGGAAGAGATCAAGGAGCTTCTGCGAGAGCTGTAGGACGCGGGGCCCCGTTTCCGCCGCAAAAGAAAAAACCCCATCCTGACCGTGTCAGCGCACCCCAGAAACTCTCTCGAGTAACGGCTCGGCACACTCGGAGCCGCCGGAGAACCGCTCGATCACGAATCGGACAGGGATTCTCTGGGGCCTAAGCCCCTCAACTATTAGGACGCCGCTATCTAAACGGCGATTCACCCTTTGTCCATCTGTTAGAGGAGTCAATCAGGTGGGGCTAAATGCCTATACACCGGCGGACCGGGCGGGTTCCAGGAAAACGTCCCCGCCCACAGCAACACTGTATTGAAATGCGCCTCGGCGGGGGCCTCTCGACCACGGCAGCCCCCATGGACTCGCCTCGGAAAGCCTGCACGCTCAACGCAACGCCTGGTCAGCTACCTTCGCGCGTTCCCGGCTCGTCCGGTCGATCGGCGGACCCACCGCCCCCCACCTGCCCTTCCCCGCCGCCGGCGCGGTCGGGCTCGCCTCGCTTTTCCGGCTCGCCGGCCGCTCCCGCGCCTGTTTCAGAGCTTTCCCCGCCGGCTTTCTTGGGCCGCGCTCGGGTTGAGGCACCGGGCTTCTTGCCCGTGAGCAGGTCCTGTTGCTTAGCGACCTCCTGGAACTCGTTTTCTATCTCGCCGGCCGCTCTCTTGAAATCGCGGATGCTCTTGCCGACGGCCCGGGCGACCTCCGGGATCCTGTCGGCGCCGAAAAGCAGTAGCACGACTAGAAAGAGTATCAGAAGCTCTTGGCTCCCAATGCCGAACAAAGTCCGCCTCCATGAGAACGCGACGCGATGCGCGTCTCGTCACGGTCTAAAGCCAACTGCCCAGAGCGCGCTCGGCCTCAGTCACGGCCGACTTCACAGTCGCGGGAACGAGCCCCAGCTCATTCTCAAGCGCCTCGTGGGTCAATCTGCCCCCTCTCTCCCACAGGGAGACCATCAAAGAGCCGGCATCCGGGTTGAAGCACCAGTCATCTCCAAACCTTGCCCTGAAATAGGACCGCAGCGAGAAGCCGAGCATCAACCCCCGCAGCCGGTGAAAAGGTCCGAGCAGATCGCCCACACTCCTGAATATCATAGCACCCGCCGACCTGATTCCCAAAGCCGACCCCAAGACATTCGAAACCGCGGCCCCCAGCCCGGGGCCCCCTCCCTCCTCCACGAAGGCCGCCGCGAAGGCCGCGTCCCTCCTGTACCTCATCAGCGCCAACATGGCTCCCAGCGGCGGCCATTCCTTGCGCAGCTCGCCCCCATCGAGTCGTTCCAGGAAGGAGCGTTCCAGGAGCAGTCCCTCGAGCAAATAGCCCCATGCGTGAGCAACGGCGGGATCGATCAGCCACCTGAGCTCGAAGGGCAACAGCCCGTTCGGATGCGAGTAGTTCAAGGCACGTCCAAGCTCGTGCACGTACAGCCCCGCATAGTCGAGGGAGTCTCGTCTCTCCCCCAACACAATCACCCGCTTGGGAACGTCCAGCGCCATGCAAAGAGGCGTCCCCAATCTGCCCTCCGCGCTCTTCAAGTCCATGAGCCGGCGTCGGACCCAACCGACCTCGATTCCGGCCGCTCCGAGCGCGGACAGAACGAGCTCCATTGAGCGCTCGAACTCGACCTTGGGCGCCGCGCCCGCGGGACCCGCCAGCCACAGGAGATCGTGCTCCTCGACCAACTCGCGCGGCATATGGCACTTCTTCTTAATAAACCATGATAATATATCGCCATAACCATCTGCAGTAGCTTCTAATAGCGACGTCGCAAGCTCGGCTGTTTCCACGACCGGAACGCCCATGCCGCATTCCGCCGCCATCGCCGTGGAGTCGAACCCGAGCGCCCCGGACGCTGATGCGGCCTTGGCAAGCGCGTCGGCCGCCGAGCCAGCCAGCGGCAAGCTGGAGCCTCGCCAAAGCAAGTCCACCTCCGCGCGCACTGACCGATCATCCAGCTCTGCTATGAGTACTGGTGCCCTTCTCAGGCTCGCCTTGCCCACTCCGGGGACGGTCATGACGCCTGAGGACTCGGCGGTCAGCAAGGCGTCAAGGGGGCCCGACATCGCGGCGTCTAGGTGGAGCTGGACAAGGTACCGTTCGAGAGGTCCCGGGCCGGCGCCGGTCACGCTGGGTGTCCAGTTCCCGGGATCCAGTAGGGGTGAAGCTGCGTCGTAGAGATCCCTCACACTGCTGTCGACCTTGACGCCCGAGAGCTGGAGGAATCTTTCCTCTTCAACAGCCTGGACGAGCTCTTCGAGCTCCATCTTGAAGTCGCGGCTATCTTCGCTTGCCATCGCCAAAGAAAAGAAGAGCCTTCTCAGAGAAGGCTCTTCCCCTGGTGCAGGTCAATGAGGGCGGGACAGCTTGTCCCGGATCGCAGAAGAACGACGTTTCACACCCCCGACGGAATGGGCAGGAAACCGGTGGTCTATCTGCCACGTCCTCCACGACTGCTTCGACCGGACGCTCGGCTGCCGGAGCTCCGTCCATCGGAGCTTCTGGAGCCGGACGATCTGCCCGATCTCATGCTGCTTCGCGAGTCGCCGCTCCTGGATCTGGAGGAACGCACGGAGCTGCCCCTGGAATCCCCGCTGCGTCCTGTCCTGGAGCGTTCCACCCGGCTCTTGCTTCTGGGGCTATCGGTCTTGTCTCTCGACCGGTAGTACCGGCTGTCCCTCGACGGGGCAGTGCGGCCGAGCCTGTCGGGATCGCGCCTGTAAGGGACTCTCTTCAGGTAGCCGTCCGAGCCCCGCTTGGTCCTGTAGATACCGGTTCTGCTCCTGTAGTCCTTTCCATAGCGCCAGTCTCGGTCTCCGCGGCCATCCGCGTACAATCCTCTAGGCTTCCCTTCCGGAAAGACGTAGCGGCCGTCGCGGGCCAGGTAACCTCCCCTGGCGCCCTTCTCCGCGTAAGTGTACCTCGGCTTCAGCTTGTACCCGGACTTTCCCCTGTAGTGATAGCTGTCCGCCGGGTCTCCGCGCCGCCAGTGATGGCGGATCCCTCGTCCGACGACTATGTCCCCGCCCGGCCTGTAGGTCCAGCAGTCCCAGGGATAGTAGTAGGCGTAAGGGCTCCAGTGGTAGTAATACGGCCAGTAGTGATTGTAGTAGAACGCGTCGTAGTAGAAGGGCCTATGCCACCACCAATAAGGGTAGTACCAGCTATCGTAGTAGCCGAAGCTGAAATACAGGTGAACTCTGCTGCGGGGATGCCTGACCACTACCACGTCGTCGTCATAGTAAGTGTCGTCTTGGTAGTAGTAGGAATCGTCCTCGTAGTATGTGTCTTGGTCTGGGTAAGCCTCGGCCTTGGGAGCGCCGGCCGAAGTCGCTATCATGTACTCGATGACCTCGGAGCTTACCCCCGCCTCCCAGAGCTCGATGATCTCCTCGGTTGAAAGGTCGAATGTCTCGCCCGACGCCTCAATCTTGGCTATGATTATGGAGTCTTCGACGCCTGCCGAGCTCAGATATATGACGTCGTCCACACTGATAGCCAGAGCCGGGGAGGAAAGGAGGAAGGTAAACAGTATTGACAGGACGATCTTCTTGACCATTGGGAATCACCAGCCTTCCGTCGGTGGTCGCGCGCGCCGGTCCCTTCTTACATTATTTAGATTACTTTCATCTTCATGCGGTGTCAAGGGTTATCTCGGCGGCGGACCGCCGAGCCGCTCTCCAAAACGCCCGTTTCTTGACATATCGCCTCCTTTCCAGCTAACTTGATTTCCAAGGAGGTAGGATCGAAAGGAGGCATCGCATGAGTACGCGGTTGCGCTTGATGCCGCACGCCGTGGGTTGTAGTCTTCTAATTCTTTTCCTAGCCGCAACATCCGCCCCCGCCGACACCATCCCCCGCACATACGGCTTCAAGGCCGGGCACTGGATCCCCGGAGAGGAGCTGTTCCGGGATGTCCTGGGGAGCGGCCTCCTCATAGGCGGATCCTACTCGCTGTCGCTTAGGCCGGACCGATGGATCGACTTCGAGCTGCTTTACTGGAAGGGAGAAGGCGATTTCTCGCCCGCGCAGAACGAGATCAGGTCATCGAGCGTAACGCTCGTGCCGCTCGCCCTGAGCCTGAGGGCCGACCTGCAGGCGATTCGCGGCGTCCAGCCCTTCGCGCTGGGCGGGATAGACCTGAACATAGTGAAGGAAGAAGTCGAGATAGTGCAGACCGACATCGACCAGGGCGGGACCAACTCTCTCAGCAACGCCTTCCTCGGGCTCCACTTCGGAGCAGGCGCGCAGTACGAGATCAGCCCCAAGGCGCTCTTGTATCTGGAAGCAAGGCTGTCGATATCCAGCGCCGACATGGCCGGCGTCGGCGGGGTGGTGGGCAACGGAACCAGTCTGGGAGGAGTGGGAATACTCGCGGGTGTCAGAACAAGGTAGGGGCGATTCGCCTCCCCCGTTGGCGTTGCCGGGCCCTAGCCCACCACGATCTTCGCATCCACTATCTTGCAGAAGTCCTTGTCCGGGTGCGCCATGAACGGATTTATGTCCAGCTCCTTTATCTCCGGGAAATCCGTTATCAGCTGAGAGACCCTGAGCATGGCCTCCGCGATGCTCCCCTTGTGCACCGCCTTCTCCCCTCTCACCCCTTCGAGCAGCGCGCGGCCGCGAATGGAATTTATCATCTCCATGGCGTCTACGTTCGTGATGGGATGTATCCTGAACGACACGTCGCGCAGCGTCTCGACGTATATGCCGCCGAGCCCGAACATTATCAGCGGGCCTAAGGCGGGGTCCTGCGTGACGCCGATAATGACCTCCCTGCCGCTGCCGATCATGGGCTGGATGGCCACTCTCAGCGAGCTACGGGCCTTGGGAAATGCGGTACGCATGTTCTTGAAGGCCTTCACCACGTCGTTGGCGGAACGCACGTCCTTGATCACTCCGCCGACGTCCGTCTTGTGCATTGTCTTCGGTGAAGAGACCTTCATTACAATGGGATAACCTATCTCCTCGGCGACCTCGACCGCCTCCCCGCTGCTCGACGCCTCCTTGGTCCTGGCCACCGGGAGGCCGTAGGCCTCGAGGACCTCCCAAACGCCCTTCGTGTCCAGAGAGCTTCCGGGCTTGCTCTTGGACAAGACTTTCGCGGCGCGGTCCTTGTCCACCTCGAACTCCACGATGTCGCCCTGGGGCTTCTCCTTCCACGACTTGTATTTCACCATGGCGGCCAGCGAGCGGGCGGCGGACTCCGGAAAGATGTAGAAGGGAATCCGCTTCGCCTTCTCTTCCCCTCCCTCGACGCCGAGCCGCACGTTGCCCATGAAGCAGGCAAGCACCGGCTTTGTCGCGCCCCTGGTTCCTTCTATGACCGCGTCGGCTATGGCCACCGGATCGGTAATGACGGGAGAGACGAATATCGCAATCAGCGCGTCCACCTTCGGATCTTCCAAAACCAGCTTCAAGCATTTCCGGTATTGATCCGCGCCGGCGCTCGCTATCATGTCCACGGGGTTCTGAACGCTCGCCTGCGGAGGCAGAATGTCCGCCAGCTTGCGCATAGTGGACTCGGAAAGCTCTCCCACGTTCAAGCCCAGGTTGACGCAGGCGTCCGTGGCAAGAATCCCCGGGCCCCCGGCGTTGGTGACTATCGCCACCCGATCCCCCTTGGGCAGCGGCTGGTTGGCCAGCGCGCTCGATACGTCGAACAGCTCCTCGATGGACGTTACCCGTACCACCCCGCACTGCTCGAAGAGCGAGTCGGTCGCCACCTCCCTGGAGATCAGCGCGCCGGTATGCGACGACGCCGCCCGTGCTCCGGCGTAGGTGGTGCCGGCCTTCACCGCTATGATCGGTTTTTCCCTTGATGCCCTGCGGGCGAGCTCCTTGAAGCGGCGAGGATTGCCGAAGCTCTCGAGGTAGAGAAGGATGACCTCCGTATTCGGGTCGTCCTCCCAGTACTCCAGAAGGTCGTTGCCCGACACGTCCGCCTTGTTTCCAACGGAGGCGAAGGCCGAAAAACCGGCCTCGACCTCCTGAGCGTACTGCAAGATCGCTTCACCCAGCGCGCCGCTCTGGGACATGAAGCCGATCCTCCCGCGAAGGGCGGGCGTTCTGGCGAAGGTCGCGTTCATGGATACCGAGCTGTCGGTGTTTATCACTCCCATGCAGTTGGGACCGACCATCCTCATGCCGTACTTGTGGACCAGATCGACCACCTTGTTCTCCAGCTCACCGCCCTGCTTGCCCGTCTCCTTGAAGCCGGCGGAGATCACGACGAGCCCCTTCACACCCTTCTTGCCGCACTCGTCCACGACCCCCGGCACCAAAGCGGCCGGGACTACGACGACCGCCATGTCCACTTCGTCGGGAACCTCGGTGACCGACGGGTAGCACTTGATGCTGTGGATAACCTCGGCCTTGGGGTTTACTGGAAAGACTTTGCCGTTGTAGTCGCCGGACACCACGTTGTGCAGGATCTCATAGCCTATGGTGCCCTTCTTCCGCGACGCGCCGATTATCGCGATGGAGCGCGGCCTGAATATGCAATCAAGAGACCCGTTACATTTCTTGAGCCCGGCGGCGGTTCGTCCGCCGGCCCCGGCCGCGCCCTTGGGGCGGGCGCCGCTCTTGCCGGGATCGCTCTTTTTCGAGTCGCCGCCTTCAGCCGGTCTCTCGTCCTTCTTGGTCGTTTCCTTGCCGGTCTTAGCCATTCTTCCCTCACCGCCTCCCGACTGTTTCTCCGTATTCGCGGCGCCCGCGTCCGCGCGACCGCCACCCCCCGAGCGTATCTTTCGACGGCGATTATAGCCTGCCAAGCCTCAACTTGCCAGAGACGATGCTCACCGGTCCGAGGCCTGGGCCCAGCGGGACTCCCAGGGCGTCTCCAGCTCGAGGACGCCGAGCTTGGCCCGGACCACTATCTCCCCCAGGGAGGCGAGGGCCTCCTGGGACGAGGGTCTCAGCCTGAACGCCTCCCAGAAGTGGACGGCCGCACCGGCGGGCCTCCCGAATTGATAATCGCTCCTGCCCAGCCACATCCGCGAATCGTAGCTGCCTCGGTCCCGCCGCATGCTCTCCATCGCCCGCGCCCAATTGGCCAAGCGGCGCGCACGCTCCAGCGCCGGATCGATCTCCAGGGCGGCCAGCGCCGCATCGAGCGCTGCCGCGTAGTCTCCCTCCCTTGCCATGAGGGAGGCCATGGCCAGCCGCGGAGCCGCCGCCTCCGGATATATCGCCAGGGCCTCCTGCAAGATCTCACGCGCGCGGTCCGTTCGCTCGCGCGCGACGTAGAAGTCCGCCAGCTCCGCCAAAGCTCCGGGCCCGGCCGCGCCCTTCTCTCGAGCGATCTCCGTCCTCGCCGCCTCCATGGCGGCTATCGCCTCCTCACCCGCCCCTTTATCCACGGCGGCCGCGAGCGCGTCGCTCGCCTCTGCGTACCTACCGCTCTCCAGCAGCCACCATCCGGCCGTGTACATGACGTTTCCGCCGCGGCGGGCGGAGGCCGCAGCCGCCTCCCGGGCATGCTCCAGCGCCTCCTCCAAACGGGCCGATTTCTTGAGCGCCCCCGCCAGCCGGATCTTTCCGATCACAGAGTCGGGCTCCGCGGCGGCGGCGCGCGCGAAGTCCTCCACGTCGAGCTCGTAGACGTACCAAGTGTAGCCCAGGGTCAGGGACGGCTCGAAGGGGTCGAGCCACCTGTAGGCGGTGTCATCGCCCCTGAATATTCCTCTCAATGAGTTCACATTCACGGCTATCGTTCCCACCGACGGAGAGTAGGCGCCGGGGTTGACCAAGACGGTGTCCCCGCGCGTCGATATGAAGGACGAGAGCATGCCGTCGTCCTGCCCCCAATCGACGTTCGAGTCTATCAGATATCTCGGCCCTCCCCTCGGGCCGCCCGCCGCCTCGTTGAAGTACGCCAGGTAGTGGGGATGCACTTGGAGAGAGCCCCAGGCGTACCACAGGGCGCCCGCGCCCAATAGCACGAGCCGGGGACCCCTTCCCCTGATAAGCCGCGCCGCCGCGGCCGAGGCGATCACCGCGGCGAAGGGATAGAACAGCAGGACGTGGCGGACTCCAATGTTTACGCCCGTCCAGGCCATTGCCACCAGGTATACCACAAGCGGGAGAAAGACGAAGAGCGCGTCCACCTTTCTGCGGGTCCACCCGCCCAGGACGATCGAGGCCGCGAAGAGCGCGAGCAGCGGGACAGGCGTCTTGACCGCCAGGGCTACCGGAAAGTAGTACCACCAGCCCCCCATTGATCGCCTCCCCGCCAGATAGGCGAAGTGCCCCCCGGTCGAGTGCCGCAGCTTGCCCAGGGTGCCTTCCACGAACAGGTCGGGCAGAACAGATGAGTCCGCCATCTCGATCGCGGACTCACCCTCGGGCTCGGCCGGGGGCTGACCCGGCGCAGCGCCTCCTCCGGCCCGGACGGCCCCGCCGCCGGTCTCGGAAGAGCCCGCTCCGGATCCCACCGGCAGATGATAGACGATGTTCGACAGAGCGACCGTGCACCCGAGCATGAAGGCCAGGGCGAGCGCGCCCCTCGCGAGGCGCTTGAACGTGGGGCCGGAGCGACAGACGGATACAAGCAGCAGGGCACAGAAGACGGGAAGAACCAGCAAGGCGGTGAACTTGCTGAGCAGCGCCGCCGTCATCGCCAGGCACGACGCCACCCAGTAACGGGCGCCGCCTGCCCGGTAGGACTTCCAGAGCAGGAAGAAAGCGGCAAACAAGAAGGCCGTCACTCCCAGGTCGAGCGTTGCGAGCCCGGAGTGCGCTATCACGTTCGGTTCGAAGCAGTACAGGAAGAGAGCGGCCGTTCCCGCCGCGGCCCCCAGCATGGCCCCGGCCCACGCGTAGACGAGGAGGGCGAGCGCCAGAGAGAGCGCAAGGACCGGCAGGCGGGCCGCCCAGAGCCCGTCGTCGGAGAAAGGAGAATAGCCCAGCTCTCCCAGGGCAAGCGGCGCCGCGACCAGGAGCTGCATCAATGGCGGGTTGTTGACGCCGCCGCTGAAGACACCGGTCTGCCAGTAGATGTATCCCGAAGGGAGATGAGCCCCGTGCTCGTCGCACACCCCCGACTTGGAAAGGATCGGCGGCACCGTCTGCGCCGCGAGGGCGGCGAGCAATAGAATGACCGCTGAATACCTTATCGCCTTTTCGCCTCTCACCGCCCGCTTCCCGCCGTGCCGGCTCCGGCCTCTTTCAGTTGATCGAGCAAGGACTTTACTCTGGCGTCCGAGGAATCCGACATCGCCGCCGAGCGCGCCTCGGCCAGGGCCTCCTCCAGCCGGCCCAGCACCACCAAGACCCTGGCCTTGGCCAGCCTGGCGTCCACGGAGCCGGGCGATATCGACAGAGCCCTGTCGAAATGATCGAGCGACTCCTCGTACTCGCCGCCGAGGGCCCTTGCTCTTCCGAGACTCATTGACGAGACCGCTATCTCTTTCCTGTTGCGCCCGAGCTCCAGAGCCCTCGTGTACACGGCGGCGGCCTCGCCGACCTTTCCCTCATCGACAAGGACGTCCCCGAGCCCCATCGCGGCCTCCCAGTAGTAAGGATCCGCCTCCAGGGCTTTGCGGTACGCGTCCGCGGCGCGGTCCGGCTCGCCGGAGCGGCTCACGCACAGTCCGAGGTTGTACCAGGACTTCGCGTACAACGGCTCGGCCCGCGCGGCCTGTTCGAAGAGCGGGGCCGCCTGCGCGAACGCCCCGCGCCCCGCGAGCAGCACCCCCCACTGAAACAGCGGATCGGGGTCGCCCGGATTGTTCCGGGCCGCGCGCTCGAACATGGTCAGGGCCTCTTCGGTGGCCCCCTCGCGCCTGAGGATCATGGCCAGCTCGAACTCGGGACGGGAATACTTTATGTCCGCTATACCGTACGCATCCACGTTCACCGCGACAGCTCCGAGGGCGGCCACCGACAGATAAGCCGCCGCGGACGCCTTGCGCCGGGAGACCATGGCGGCCAGCGAAACCGCGGCGTAGCCGGCGAATATGCAAAGGACCGGAACGGATGTCATCCTGTATCGCGCGCAAACGAAAAACGCGACGGTGGCGATCACCTGCGAGAACAGGAAAAGGGCCGGAAGCCCCAGCGCGGCCCGGCGGCGGATCGCAAGCGCCATCCCCGCAAGAGCGAAAGGGGCGACCCACCTGAAGGACACAAGCGGATAGGCCATGAGCGGCGATTCCTCCGCCACGTGCGCGAAGGAGACGTTCCGCTCTATCTCGTGCCCGTTCCAGAAGAGCGCGAGCTTCTTGAAGAGAAGGCCCAGGTAATCGCCCGTGTTAGACGAGATGTAATCCCAGGCCTTGTCGTAGTAGTACCTCGACCATCCCGCCGGGTCCGTCGTCCTATCGGCCTCGGGCTCCGCGGTAAGAAGATCCCACCGTATCCCGGGCCTTATTCCCACCGTACGGTCATAGTCGCCGTTGTTGCCCAGGTAGAAGTTGATTCCTCCGTTGTAGCTTATGGGGACGAATGACCCGCTTCTCACATAGTTCATGTACGTCACGGAGGCTACGGGCGCGAGCGCGCACGCGAGAAACAACCCGGCCGCCCCGTACGCCCCTAAGCGCCCCGTCCCGGTGAAGTGGCGCTTGCTCTCCGCCCTTCCGCGCTTGGAGCGACCCTCCCCGTCCGCCGTTCCGGGCTTTCGGGTTCCACGCCCCGGCGTCCTCGCCCGCCTGAGCATTAAGATCGCCCACAACAACGCCGCCGGGGCAAATACCAGGACCGTCGGCCGCGCGACCGCGGCAAGCCCCAGGAGAAGCCCGGACGCCCCCCATCGCCGGCGCCCGCCCTTCTCCGCAGCCTCGAGCAGCAGCGTCAGGGACGCCAGGGACAGGAACACGGCGAGAGAAGGGCGAAGTATCTCGGTGTCGAAGTGAACGGACATCGAGTACAGAGCGTACATGCAGCCCGCGGCGAATGCGGCCGCCCTGCCCGAGCAACGGCGCCCGATGAGATAGACCAGGATCGCGGAAGCGGATCCCAGGACGGCCTGGACGAGCCTGACCGCCAGCAGGTCATGCCCGAAGATCCTGTAGATGGCCGATAGAAAAAGAGGATACAGCGGGGCCTGGTAGAACGCGCCCTGCTCCGGCCAGGTCCCGCGCGCAAAGGCGGTGGCCCTGGTGTCGAAGTCGACGCTGTCCACGAGCAGATGGTCGAAAAACGGGCTGTCGCTCATCCACAGGATATGCAGGGTTCTGGCGCACAACGCCAGCGCGAAGACCGCCGCCGCCGCCATGTCGATCCGCAATCGAGCTTCCGCCGCCGATCCCATATATGCGTGCCCCGCCCGCGGCGCAACGCCGGTTGACAGGCGCGCCCCTTACGTGCTAAGTTGTTAGTAAGCGTGACGTTCAGGCAATCACCGTTACATCCGCCCCCAAGACCACATGAAGACTCTTTCCATACTTTTCCTGAACGCCCTGATGCTCTCTCTTGCCGCGTGGCCTTCCCAAGCTCAGTTCATCACCTATGGGAAGAACAAGGTGCAGTATACCCGTTTCGACTGGGAGGTACTAGAGGGCGGCCAAGTGGATCTCTACTATTACACGGAAGAGGCGGAGCTTGGGAAAATCGCCCTGGAGACGGCCGAGAGCTGGATAACGTACCTTGAGCAGGTCTTCGGCCATCGTCTCTCCGAGAGAGTGCCCCTGATCATCTTCAGCTCACACCATCATTTCGAGCAGACCAACGTCAGCCCGTACTTTCTCCCCGAGGGCGTAGCGGGAATGACCGAGCACATGAAAGGGCGGGTGGTCGTGCCGTTCAACGGGTCGCTCGCGGACTTCAAGCGCACCATACGCCACGAGCTCGTGCACGTGTTTCAACTTTCCGCCATGGAGGAGGTCTACAGAAGACACCCCACCTCGGACATGCCCATGCTCCCGCTGTGGTTCACCGAGGGACTGGCGGACTACCTGCCGGAGCATTGGAGCACGGACGCCGACATGGTGGTCAGGGATCTCGTGACTTCGAACATGCTGCCGCCGATGAGGCACTTGGACCGTCTGGGCTTCAGCTACGTAACCTACAAGGCGGGACAATCCGCCGTCGGATACCTGATAGAGAACCACGGCATCGACAAGATCGCCCTGATATACCGGGACATGTGGAAAGGCCGGAACCTGACGGAGATACTCGATCGGGCCTGCGGAATCAACATAGACAAGATGGGCGAGAAGTGGGCCTACGGGCTGAAGCTGAAGTACTTCCCCGAGTTCAAGGACTACGGGAGCTTCCTCCCCTGTTGCTCCGTCCGATCGTCGGACTACTACTGCTTCAAGCCGAGGCTCGTGGAGGGGGCCGGACAGGACTCCCTCAGTATCGTTTACATCTCATTGGATACAGGCTACACCACGATACGCAAGAAGAGCCTGGGGAGAGAAGACCACGACGCCCGGACCATACTGCAAGGTCAGAGGAAGGCGCAGTTCGAGTCGCTCCACCCCTTCAGCAGCCGCATGGATGTGTCCGCCGACGGGCTTCTCGCCTTCGTCTCCAAACACGGGGAGACGGACGCTCTCTTCGTGCACGATCTGGACGGCGGCGAGATCCTGGGAAGCGATCGTTTCAGCGGCCTGGTATCCCTGTCTTCGCCGAGCTGGTCACCGGACGGAACGGACGTCGCCTTCTCGGCGATGTCCGTGGACGGAAAGTCGGACCTCTACGTCTTCGACCGGCAGGCGGGTGATCTGGACAGGCTGACCAACGACTGGTACTTGGACTCGGACCCCGCGTGGTCTCCCGACGGGAGATGGATAGCCTTCTCCTCGGATCGCACGCACTACGGATCGGATGGGGCGATGAACCTGTTCCTGTTCGATATGGAGTCTAGAGAGATCCTCTTTCTAACCAGCGGGCCTTGGAAGGACCAGAGCCCGACGTGGTCCCCGGACGGCGACAGAGTGCTGTTCACGTCCGACCGCGAGGGCATCTACAACATCTACAGCGCGGATCTCCGGGGATACGGGCGCCGCGAGACCTGTTTCGTGGGCGCCGCCATGGACCCCCAGTGGGGGCCGGGCGAGAACGAGGTAACCTTCGTCGGCTACAACCAGGGCACTTTCAGGATCTACACCGCGGAGATGGCCCCGAGCGCCTCCAGCGCTTTCGCCCTCGACGCCCCGCCCAGCGAAGCCACGTGGAGCCCCGAGAGCTCCATCGCCACGGTGGCATACAACGCGGAGGACTACGAGCCCAGCTACGGATTGGATTTCGCTCAGGGAGGCGTGCTCGTCGATCCTACGCTGGGCGCGGGTCAAGGGCTCCAGTTCGTTATGAGCGACATGATGGGAGACAGGATTCTAGTCCTGCAATTCAGCAATACCGCGCAAACGACCGACGAGCTGCTCTCCCACTTCAACGTGGCCGTGGTCCGTTTCAACCTGGGGAACCGGGTAAACTACGGCTACGGCGGCTTCCACCTGGTCGGCGATTTCTACGACGAGGCCGGCTTTCCTTTCTTCGAACGGCGCATCGGAGGCGAGTTCATCGCGAGATACCCGTTCTCGAGATACGCGAGAATGGAGGCGTCCGCCGCGCTGTATCACTCCACGAAGGAAGAGCTGGCGAGAGAGCGCAAGGGATTGATGCTCCAGAACAGCTTCTCCCTGACCCGCGACACTTCCCTCTGGTTGATGACGGGCCCCATAGACGGAGAACGCTATTACCTCTCGCTCGGTGTCGCCACCGACTTGTCCAGCGGGACGGCCGAGAACGTGGCCGCGGTCCTGGACCTGCGCAAGTACCTCAGAGTCGGTCTGCGGTCCGCCTACGCGGTGAGGTTCCTAGGGGAGATGAGCTACGGCTCCGATCCCTACCGTTTCTCCCTCGGAGGACCGTTCTCCCTGAGGGGTTACCCGCGTTTCGCCCTCACCGGCACCAGGGCTCTTCTGTTGTCTCAGGAGCTGCGGTTTCCCATGATACGGAGGTTCGCGCTCAGCACGCCCCTCGGCGGGCTTGAGTTTCCGAGCCTGCAAGGTGTAATCTTCTTTGACGCCGCGACGGCATGGGTTTCCGACGATGAGGTCCTCGATCCGTTCGGGAGTTTCGGGATCGGTCTGCGCCTTGCCCTCGGCCCCTTCGCGGCGATCAAGCTGGATATCGCGAAGCTCACTGATTTCGAGATGGTACAGAAGGAAATGGAAGTTGACATATCCCTGGGTTGGAACTTCTAGCGGGCGCAAGAAGGTTAACGGAGAGACAGCCGCTTCCCTTGCGGTCCTGATTGCGGTTTTGGCCCTGATCCTGTACTTCGGCGGATGCTCCGGATCGACCATCGGATATACCTACTCCTCGGCCTCGTGGCCCACGCAGGGCGGTGACGTTCAAAGGACGGGAGCGCTCGGAGCCGAGGCGCATCCTCCATTCTTCCTGAAGTGGAAGGCCGACGCCGGGCTGGCGCCCGTGGGGCACCTGGCCGTTCTAGAGGACGCGATCGCCGGGTGTTTCCTGCGGCGCACCGTGGCGCTGTACGCTCTGGACTCGGGAAGGACGCTCTGGCGGAGGAACCTGCGAACCGATCCTTCCTCCGGCCCTTCGGCGTCGGACGGACTCATGTATCTATCAACCGATATACCTGAAGGCAGGATCCAGTGCCTGCACATCAAGGACGGCAAGACGCTTTGGTGGTCCGAGACGGGCGAGACCGACGGCGCCCCCACCGCCGCCAACGGGTTCGTGTACGCATGCGCCAGGAACGGGCGCTTGCTCCGGCTCGGCCCGCGGGACGGGAAGATACACTGGAGAAGCCGCGTAGCACAGCTCGGGGGGGCCTCCCCCGCGGTTGTCTCCGACATCGGGGTGGTCACGACTCTGGGGGACAGCGTGGTGGCGTTCCGCCCGGACACCGGAGAGACGAGCTGGCGCTACCAGGCGGGCTCGGCGCAGTTCGGCAGTGCCGCCGTCAAGGGCGGGCGCTGTTACCTCTCTGCAAACGAGGGGTTAGCCGTCTGCCTGGAGCTCGAATCCGGAAAAGAGATCTGGCGCAGGCCCCTGGGAGGCAGGAGCATGTCGAGTCCGGCCGTCCGCGAGGGCAGCGTCTACTTCACGGACCTGTCCGGGCGACTGAGCTGCTTCGACGCGGCTACCGGGGAGACGACCTGGGAGACGGCCGAAGACGCGCCGTTGAGAGCCGGACCCGCCGTGACCTCGTACTATGTCTATACCGCCGGAATGGGCGGAAGGGTTTCCTGCTACGACAGGGAGACCGGCGAGCCTCTCTGGACACAGGTCATGGAAGAATCGTTCGAAACCCCTCCCGTCATCGCGGAGATGTATCTGGTCGTAGTCTCCTCCGAGGGTACCATCTATTGCTTCAAGGAAGAGATCCGCTGACGGCGCTTCTCGCGGCGGTCCTCGTCGCGGCCTCCGCGTCCCCCGCGGCCGCCGCCGGGGACGCTCCCAACCTCCGGGAATCCTCCGGAGGGAGCGCCTACGGTTACATCTCGGTAACATGCGGCGACCATCGCATGTTCGTCACCCTGGACCGCGGTGCTCCAAGGGAATGCCCCATAGACAGCGCCCGCGTCGATCCTGGATACCACGTCCTTCGCGCATGGCCGGCCGCGGGCCGCAGGTTCACGGCCGTCTCTTTGAAGCGCGAGGTCTATGTAGGCGGCGGCGTCGAAACAAAAGTGGATCTCTCCGAGGCACGATGGGTGCGCATAGAGACCGACCCCTTCGGGGCCACCGTCTTGCGCGGGAGCGCGCCCCTGGGCGAGACACCTATCACGGTGGTAGTGTGCCCCGGCGATCCGCCGCTGACCATAGAGCGCGAGGGTTACAGGATGGTTTTTCTGACGTCCGAATCCGTCCTGAGCGGTCCCTCGCCGAGAAGGGTGACCCTGGAGCCGGCCGATCGCGGAGCGGCCTCCACGATAGTGCAAACGGCCGGGGCCGATAAAGGAGGCCGGTCCGGTTGGACCACGCTTCTCACCGGCGTTACCGTGGTCGGTTCGGCCACCGCCGCCGTCGTATTCAAGAAGCAGGCCGATGACGCATTCGACGAGTATCGAACCACCGGTGACCCAGAGGAGATGAGGGATCTCTTTGACAGGGCCGAGAGCCTCGACAGTTGGTCCGTCGCGAGCTGGATCGTGAGCGAGGTGGCCCTGGGAGTGCTGTTGTACCGGCTTCTCCACGAAGAGGAGAGCGAGAGGAAGGTGGGAAGCCCATGAGACCCTTGGCCTTGGTCGCCGCGTTGATGGCAGCGGTCATCGCCGGCGGTTGCGACACAAGGGCGCCGAACAATCCCTTCGACCCGCGCAATCCCGAGACCGGCGGCAGGCCGAATTTTCTGACGGCCGTCGCCCGAAACGGCTTCGCCGACCTGCGATGGCAGGACGGCGGCATGCGGGACATCGAGAGCTTCAGCGTTCACAGGGGCACCGATCCCGACACGCTGGAGATGGTGGCCGCCCTGCCCGCGGTACGGCGGACGCTCCGTGACGGAGGCCTGGCGCCCGGCGTCACCTACTACTACGCGATCGGATTCAACTTCGAAGGAGGCGGGCCGCTTCTGACAGCCCCGGTGCCGGCCACGCCCGGCCCCGACGTCCCTTGGGCGCTTGACTCGGCGAGCTCCCCCCTCGTTCTTCTCAGCGCCGACGGCCGCGCCGCCGTATCACGATACGGCGAAGGACACGACTTCATCGATCTGTCGGTCGAGTCGTCGTCGTCTTGGGCCTGGTGCGTCGACGCGGCGGCGGGCGTTCTCGTGGCGTACGACGAAGACGGAGCCCTTCGGGCCGTCCTCGACGACTTCGCCTTTCCGACGCGGGTCTCGGCCGATCCCCGGGACGGCGGCGTATGGATAGTGTCTTACGACGCCGGCACCTTGACGCGCGTTGACGTCCGCTTCACCAGAGAGGTGGTAGACGACACGCTCAGCGGGCCGCTCGATGTCGAGGCGGCCCCGACCGGCGGATGCTGGGTGTCCGACGACCTCGGACAGATACACAGATATTACCCTTCGGGCTCCAGGACCACCGTCGCCGGCCTTTCGTGGCCGGCGGCGCTTTCCGACGTCGGCCGAGAGGAGGTCTGGGCCGCCGACCCCGTCGCCCGCGAGGCGGTGCGCGTGTCCCCGGAAGGCGTTCTCGCGCGCACCGGCGGTCTCGACGGACCGTTCGACGTAGCAGCCCTCCCCCAGGGCGGATGCTGGATAGCGGACCGAAAACGAGTGCTGAAGGTCGACCGCGACGGAGAGGTCCTTCTGACCGTGGGTGGATTCGATGGAGCGAGAGCGGTGAGCTTCAACCCCAGGACCGGGGAATGCTGGGTGGCCGATCCGCCGGCCGACAAGATAGTGCGAATCGACGCGGAGGGGGAGCGCGTCGTCGAGATGGAGCAGCTTGTCTCGCCCTTCGCGATAGCCGGCCGATGGAGCGGCACCCCCACCTCCCGCTGACATGGCAGGCGGCGCGCCCTGCCCCTTGGATCAGGGCGCGCTCCCTCGGAAAGCGCCGTCCGGGGCCCGGGTGGTTCCTTGACAGGCCCCGCCCCCCGGTGTTACCGTGCGGGGCTGGTTGAATGTCCGCAGTCTTGCGGCCGCTGTGTCCCTAAAAGGAGGTCGTCATGGCACAACTAGACTATCCCACAAGCGGTGCGGGAGAGGAAGGAGTTGAGGAAGCGGGCTTCTTCACCAGGTGGATGTGGGTATACTTCAGCCCGCGTAAAGCTTTCACCGCCGTGTCGCGGCGCCCGAGATGGGTCGTGCCCTTCGTGCTGCTCATCGTCCTGTCAGCGGCGATGGCCCACGTGACCGCCCCTATCAACAGGGAGCACATGGCCCAGAGAATAGAGAACAGCGACTCCATCCCGGAGGAACAGAAGGACCAGGTGCTCGAAAGGATGGCGGGCGGTGGTTCCACCATCAGCCAGTTGGTGAGAATCGGGGGAAGCGCGGTGGTTATAGCGGTAATGCTCTCCGCCCTGGGCGGGATCTTCCTCCTGATCAACAACATGATTTTCGGGGGAAGCGCGCGCTACGCCCAGACGTTGGGGGCGGCGGTTTACACCTGCCTGATATGGATACCGTCATGGATAGTCAAAGTGCCGCTCATGTTCGCCCAGAATACGGTGAACGTCACCATAGGGCCCGCCGCGTTCTTGCCGGCCGAGGCCGAGGGCGGCTTTCTGTGGGCGGCCCTCACCAGGCTGGACGTCTTCGGCATCTGGCATATAATTCTCGCGTGCATAGCGCTTTCCTGCATCGGAGGGTACTCGGCGAAGAAGGCGTCCGCGGCCGTGATCCCTCTGTGGCTCATCTACTCGGTTATCGTCACGGTATTTACATGGTTCGGCTACAAACAGCTTGGATAGCGGAGAGGGAGAAGGCGTGGCGAAAAGGGATTTCCTGGCTATAACGGACTGGGACAGGGACAAGCTCCTCAAGGTGATCGAGAGATCTCTCGACATGAAAAGGGACACCAAGAAGGGCGTGGAGTACAGGCCGCTGGAGAGGAAGATGATGGCCATGGTGTTCGAGAAGCCCTCTCTGCGGACCAGGGTGTCTTTCGAGATGGCGATGCATCAGCTCGGCGGCGGGGCCGTCAACCTGCCGCCGACGGAGATCCAGATGGGGACGCGCGAGTCCCTCCCGGACGTGGCGCGCGTGCTGGGCCGTTACGTCGATTGCATCATGGCCAGGGTCTTCTCGCACGACAAGGTGACCGGCTTGGGCGTCCACTCGCCGGTGCCCGTGATAAACGGCCTTTCGGATTACAACCACCCCTGTCAGGTCGTGTGCGACCTGCTGACGATACTCGAGGCCAAGGGGGTGATCGAGGGACTGAAGGTCGCGTACGTCGGAGACGGGAACAACGTCGCCAACTCATGGCTCAACGCCGCCTCCCGCCTGCGTTTCGATCTCTCGCTCGTGATTCCCAGAGGCTACGAGCCTGACGAGGCCACGCTGAAGCGGGCCGCGTCCGAGGCCACCGGGTCGGTGTCGCTGACCCCCTCCGTGGAGGAAGGGCTGAGCGGCGCCGACGTCGTGTACACGGATGTCTGGGCCAGCATGGGCCAGGAGTCCGAAGCCAAGCGCAAGAGGCGGGATCTGGAGGCATACAGGATCGACGCGAAGCTGATGTCGTTCGCGAAGAAGGACGCCGTCGTCATGCACTGCCTCCCGGCCCATCGCGGTGAGGAGATCAGCGACGAGGTCATCGACGGGCCGCAGTCGATCGTCTTCGACCAAGCCGAGAATAGACTTCACGGACAAAAAGGCATAGTATGTGAATTGATGATGGAGGATTGGACTTAGGCGTACGCCGCCTCGGCCGGTTGCGTCCGTACGAACCGCCAGAGAGAAGACCCGCGTGAAGCAGGACTACAGCGCATTCGCTCTCCTCGACCCTGATTTCTCGAAGAAAAACCGAGGCCAGTTCAGAGTGCTTTTGCGGCTCTACAGGGACATGGCCTCCGCGCCCGAGAGATACAACTATCATGTCAACAAGCTGTTGAACCCATTCGTGCTCGATTTGCCCCTCAAGGCCAACCTGGAGACCGTCGGGTTCTACCTGCGCGAGGCCGAGGCTTACCTGCAGGGCCTTCTGGACTTGTTGCCGGAGGAGGCCCGGGACTCGTTCGGCCACCACCTGGAGGTGGCCTCCTGCGACGATCCGTTGACGCTGATGAAAATGTCTTTCACGCCCGGAAACAGGCGAAGGGCCTTCGAGGCCCAGCGCAAGCTGTACCTCGCGAAATTGATATTCGACATCGATAGGTGTCGCGACGTTCAGGATGGCCTGGAACACAAGTCCTACCTCGAGTCGACCCTCGAGGAAAGACTGTGGTCGAGGACCATATCCACGGAACGCCGTGAGATATGGTACAACATGAGCACCGACGGCGTCTCGATGGAATACACCGAGGACCAGGCCAGGCCGGACCAGGAGTGCTGGCAGTTCGACGTCAGGAGGATCCTTCCCCTCTCGGGCGACCAATCATACCCCATCCACGTCTACTACAACCGCACTCGATTCAAGAAAGAGGTGCTTCCGTTCGAGTACTTCGCCGGGCGAAGGGAGTACAAGGTTCACGAGCAGAGGAAGTGGTACCAACTGAAGGGAAGGCGAAACGGGGGAATCCTGAGCAAGATGATCAGAAAGGGCGAGAACAATCCCAGGAACATAAGCGACATATTGGGGTCGATGTTCATCGTCCACGACAAACGTCAGGTCAAGGGCTTGCTCGACCTGCTATACGATATACTGGGTGCGCCCTACAAGTGGTACGACGTGGTCGACACCATAAACAGGCCGGAGGACAGGCAGCTTCTGGACAGGCATTCCGCCCCCGGCTACGAAGTGTACAAGGGCGACGTGGATATTCTCTATCCCACGGGCTGGAAGCACTCCCTGGCCTACGCGTTCAGAGTGGAGATCCAGATCTACACGCTGGAGGGATACCTGCGCACGATCCACAGCGCGCACTACGCCAGCCACCAGGAGTTGAAAAGAAGGCAGTTCCTCGACGGCCTCCTGCCGATCATATTTCCGCCCGCCGTCTACGGCGAACGACAGGTGGACGCGGCCGCCCTGAGTCGAGGGTGACGGACATCGGATGCGCCGGAAGCTCCGCCCGAGGCGCGGTCCCGCTACCCGGCCGGAGGCCTACAATCCATCCAGGTAGGCTTCGACCAGCTCCCGGGCCCTGGTCTCGAACTTCTCCGGAACGAGCAGGTTGACACCGAGGATGCTGGTGCCGTAACCCGCGCCGGGGCCGAAGACTCCCACATCCTCGCCCTTCAACATGGAGGGGATCCCCTCCTGCTCGAGGATGTCCTTCATTTGCTCGCCGTACAGCCGGGACGGAAGCATGCGCACTTTGACCCATTTCACGTTGTCGTCAGACAAGATCCCCTCGTATGCTTGGACGTGGAGGCCGATGGGGCACCGGGACTATTGTACCCGCGCTTTAGCGTTCCCGTCAACAAGACAGGCCGCGGGGGGCGCCGAGCGCCCCGGTGTTGACGGCGTCGCCGGCGCCGTTCTAATATATTCCGTGCTTGCATCCATGACAGAGGTATGAGGACTATGAAACGATTTTCGCTGATCGCCGCCCTTTTAGTCTTGATCGTCCCCTCCGGAACAGGTGGAGCCGTGCCCGAATCACCGGAAGCTATCTTCGTTGCAGACAAGGTCTATACACTGGACCCGGAGCATCCCGTCGCCGAGGCCATCGCCGTCAGGGACGGCCTCATCCATGCCGTCGGATCCAAGGAGGAGGTGTCCGCGCTCGCAGGGAGCGGAACCGCCGTCCATCACCTCGAGGGCGCGGTCATGGTCCCCGGCCTCGTCGACGCCCACTGCCACCTCATGGGGCTGGGTCTCGGACTGGACAGGCTTGATTTGACGGGCACCGCGAGCTATCAGGAGATCTTGGACATAGTGGCCGAGAAGGCCTCCTCCACTCCTGCCGGCGAGTGGATACTGGGACGCGGATGGGACCAGAACGACTGGGAGGACAAGAGCTGGCCGACTGCCGAGGAGCTCAACCGCGTGAGCCCGGAAAACCCTGTATATCTCACGCGCATCGACGGGCACGCGGCTCTCGTCAACTCGCCGGCGCTGGATCGCGGCGGGGTCACCGCGGACACCCCTGATCCTCCGGGCGGAAAGATTATAAAGGAGCAGGGCAGGCCCATCGGGGTGCTCGTGGATGAGGCCATGGAGCTGGTCGGCGACGCCGTCCCCTCCCCCGCCATCGACGCCAGGAGGAGGGCGATCCTCCGCGCG
Source organism: uncultured bacterium (assembly GCA_964531335.1). Classification (GTDB taxonomy): domain Bacteria; phylum Eisenbacteria; class RBG-16-71-46; order CAZHEV01; family CAZHEV01; genus CAZHEV01. The sequence goes on from CAZHEV010000008.1 coordinate 94,053, forward strand.
GCCGATCTTTGCATCTCGGCCGGCCTGGTTGGCGTTCACGAGGCGGGCGTGACCCGGGAGGTTCTCGAGCTGTACCGCGACATGTCGGACTCGGGAGAGCTGCCCTTTTCCGTGAACGTCATGATAAGCCGAGAGGACACCACCCTCGGCGAGCTGCTCGAGGCCGGGCCGGAGGTGAGGCGGGGCGGCTTGCTGACGCTCCGAAGCATAAAGGCATTCGCCGACGGCGCGTTGGGCTCCCGTGGCGCGGCTCTTCTCGAGCCCTACGAGGACGACCCGGGGAACAGGGGCCTTTTGATGGTGGAGGAAGACGAGCTGGCGGCCTTGACCGAGAACGCGCTGCGGCACGGCTTCCAGGTGTGCACCCACGCCATAGGTGACCGGGCCAACAGGGTGGTGCTCGACGCCTACGAGACGGCCATGGAGGCGACCGGCGTAAAGGGCGAGGACGCGAGGCTGAGGGTCGAGCACGCCCAGATCCTCTCGGCCGAGGACATCCTTCGCCTCGCCCTGCTGGGCGTGGTGGCTTCGGTGCAGCCGACCCACTGCACGTCGGACATGCCCTGGGCGCCCAAGAGGCTCGGCTCTCACAGGATGCCCGGCGCCTACGCTTACCGGACACTGGTCGAGAGCGGGGCCAGGATCGCCTCCGGCAGCGACTTTCCCGTCGAGTCACACGATCCGCTGCTCGGCTTCTACGCGGCGGTCACGCGCACCAGGACCAACGGGCTGCCGGTCAACGGATGGAACCCCAGCGAGAAGCTCACCCGCGAACAGGCGCTCGCATCGTTCACGAAGGGCGCGGCCTATGCGGCCTTCGAGGAGGATATCACCGGCACGCTTTCGCCCGGCAAGAGGGCGGACATTACGGTCCTGAGCGCGGACATTATGGAGGTCCCGCCTCAAGAAATATTGGACGCGGAAGTGGTGATGACCGTGATAGGCGGAAGGGTCCTGTATCAACTGGAAGACATCAAATAGGAGACAGTAGGCCGGCTGAACCTCTATGGCTGACAAGAAAAAGCAGTCCGAACCGATCGCGGTGACTCCAAGCGGCATTCTCCTCGGAACAATCACCTCGTTCGCGTTCGGCGCGAGCGTCGTGACGAACAAGGCCGGCCTGGACAGCAGCGGTCTCACGGCGCTGGACTACACCGCCCTGAGCGCGCTCGCCGCGGCGGTCATCGCTTTTCCCTTCCTCCTGCCGCGCGTACTCCGGATCGTGTCCTGCTCCAAGACCTGCCTCGTCAAGGTCCTCGTCATAGCCGTGGGCGCGTCGGGGATCGCGTACCTCCTGCTCTTTTACGGGCAAAGCCTCACCAGCGCGACAAACGCGGGCTTCATGCTTACGCTCACCGCGTTCTTCACCGTGGTTTTCGCCGCGGCCTTGATCGGCGAGCGGATCGAGAAGCGCAGGTATCCCGCGATAGGGCTCCTCTTCATCGGACTCTATCTGCTCATAGTCGGAGTTGATAAGATAAAGCTCAACGCCGGAGATCTCTTCATAGCCGGGACCGCGTTCATATGGGGTTTCACAAACAGCATCGCCCGATCGGTGATGCGCGAGATACCCGCCCAAATCGTGGCGTTGATCAGGCTCTTCATCGGCGGCCTCTTCCTGGCGGCCGTGTTGCGGGCCGGCCCGGGCTTGGCCGCTGCCACGGTATCATCCGGGGACTACTGGTTTCTGCTCTCCGGCCTGCTGGGCTTCGCCTCCATATTGCTCTTTTACAGGACCATAGGCGTGTTGGGCGCGGGAATGGCGTCGCTGGTGGTGGTGTCGTCGCCCATCTTTTCGACGCTGGGCGCCGTGGTTTTCCTTGGGGAGAGGCTGGCGGCAGAGGATCTGGTAGGCGGCGCGCTGGTTCTGGTTGCCCTTGTCGGAATTACGGGCGCGCTGGAGCGCGTCAGCCGATCCGCTCGAGAGTGACGGTCTTGCGCGGACAGTCCTGGATCTCCCAAGTTCCTTTATCCACCGCCCGCCCGGAGCTGAACACGACGTAACCGTACTTGCCGTAGTGGACGATCTTGCCGGAGCAGGCAAGGACCGCCTCCGCGCTCAGCCCTCCCAGCAAGGCCACGGTCTTCCCGCGGTTGAAGGGATTGCGCCCCACGAAAAGAACGCAGTCACCGGCCGACGCGTAGGTGTTCTCTCCGACCACGAACACCCCCGGCCTGGGGAAGACCTTCTGCGGCCACTTACCCCCGAACATCTCGTGCGAGAAGTTCTCCCCGGCCGCGCCGAGAACGAACAAGGAGTGCGACGAGGCCTGCTCTCGCGTCAGCTCGGTGTCCGCGACGATGGTCGCCTGGCCCGTCCTCGTCAGCCGCTGCGCGAACTCCGCGTATGCGGCGGCGGCCTTTTCCGAGGCGGCGCTTGGAACCACGAAGATGGTCTCGTCGTCCGCCAGGACCAGCGCGAGGGCGGGAGCTATCTCATCGTCGGCCATCCGTCGCATCAGATTGTGTCCAGGGTCCAGCTCGACCGCAAGCGGCCTCTCCTTGCACCTGAACCGGGCCGAAGCGACCGGGCCGTCGATCTCCACGGTCTTCGAGAGGCGCCGGGCGACCGTGCGCACAACAACCGGCACATCCATGCGGAAAGGACCTCCCTCCTGCTCTATGGTCAAGAACAGCGTATAATCCGGCCACGTGTCCCTGGCGGTGGCGGAGGCTATCTTCAGTCTCGGTGCTCCCGCGCCCGCCACCCACTGATCGAAGAACCAGCCCAGGTCTCGCCCCTGCGCCCTGGAGAACTCCTCCCGTATCTCCGACCAGCCGATCTGCTCGAACTTGTATTTCGAAACGATGGCCCGCAGCGTCTCGAAGAACTTCTCCTCGCCGAGCTCCCGCTCCAGCATGTGGAACACCATCGCGCACTTCCCGTACCCTATCGCCCTCGTGGCCCGGGTCGTCCTCTCCTCGAACTCGGTCAGCGGCATGTCGTTCTCGGGTGTCACGTACACCGTGAAGTCGCGGTTTATGTTGCGCCTGTACTCCCTGGCGCTCTCCTCGCTTTCCAACAGCTTGTACCTGTAATCGGCGCAGTATGTCGTCAGCCCCTCGCACCAGTTTCCGCCGGCGGGATCGACGTACACCCCATTGCCCCACCAATTATGTGCTATCTCGTGGCCGAGCGAAGTGTGGACTATGAAGGGAAGCCTCAACACGCGCCTTCCGAGCAAAGTGTATGAGGGCATTCCCAATCCGGTGGGGAAAAAATTCTCGACCACGGCGAACTTGGGGTACGGGTATTCGCCCAGGAGCTCGCCGTACATGTTCAGGTAGCGCACGCACGCCTGGAGGTAACTCTCCGAAAGATCGGATTCGCTCTCGTAGAAGTAAGTTGATACATCGGTCCCGTCGAGCTCCACGGTCTCGATCTGATAGGGCCCCGCGACGAGATAGGCCTCCTCCGAAGGGGCGGACGCTTTCCACACGGTCCTTACCTTCTCACCCACGATCTCCCTCGACGAAAGCCGGCCCTGGGCCACCGAGTGGTAGCCGGACGGAGTCGCCGTCGTAATGTTGAAGATGCACATCCCGTCCTTCACGCTCGGATACCAATGAGTGGCGGGACTCAAGAAGGTGCCCCGTCGATCTATCAACCCCCTCGTCTCCTCGGCCTCGCCTCCCCTCGAATAATCGGGCACCCTGAGGCTGTCGTAGAGGACCCCGGAGTAGCTCACCACCAGGCTGCGAGGTCCATCGACGGGGACGTTCTCATCGCCGGACGGCAGGTCCAGCACAACGACCGCCGCGTTCGAGTAAAAGTCCTCGTCCTCCTCGGCGGGGTCCCTGAGATAGCGGGACAGTGCGGGTTCCGCGGACGTCCTGAAGGAGACTATGCCGCCGCCGGTTTCCAGCCGGTCCACCCGCAACGATTCATTGAGAAAAAAGAAGAACCTGCCGGCCCGTTCCCGCCCGAGATCCACGGACAGAACGTCCTGGCAGGACATGAAGCTGCTGTCCGGATCTATCTCCGCGTAGATCATATGGGCTTTTACGGGAAGCGGCTCGGGCTCGCCGTTGCGCATCTCGCATGAGACGAAAGCCACCAGCGCGAGGAACGCGCAGATACCGAGGGCTCTGTTCACTATACCCTAACTCCTCATGAAGGCGAGCACCCGGCGCAAGCTCCATATCACCGGTATGGCGCCGAGCGCAGAGATGACGACCAGAGTGGCGGTCTCCTGCGAAACCCCCTGCAAGGACCGCGTGTAGACGGAGCTCAGATCGGCCGCGACTCCCACAAGGCCCGACAGGAGGCCGGAGACCCACTTCAAAGGCCCCCAGGACCCTGAGGACACGGCATCGACGGCAGAGGGCCTCGTCGCTATCAATCTCCAGACCCCATGGGGATTTCCATTATCTCCGAGATCTCCTCGTAGCGGGCTTCGTTCATGTAGAACAGCGTGAGCGCCGTCCTGTAGCCCTCGGGGAGTCGCTCCATCAGCCCCCTCACGCGCCTGGATATGTCCTGCCTTTCTATACGCTCCTCGAGGCTCTCCGGCGCTCCGTCCATCGCGTACTGAGCTTTCTCCGGGCCGGACGGCTACTTCAGGCGGGGAACCCGCCCCGGAGTGTACGGGGCGCCCGCGTTCTCCAGCTTCTCTTCCAGTGCCCTGAGATCCTCCTCCACGAGACGTGTAAGCTCCTCGAGCACGGGCTCGAAGCTCTCCTCGGCTATCCTCAGGCTCTCCCTGTTCGTCTGCGTCGGAGAGGAGGTGGACTCCCAGCTACCGTAGACTATCTCGCTCACCCGCTCCGTTATCGACGGAGGCGTCGGCTCCTGCCTCTTCCTTATGGTCGGGTCGCCCTGAAGCTCCATCCTCAGGTCGGCTAGGCGAAGCTCCAGAGACCTGGCCTCGTCGATCCAGCTTTGATCGCCCTCCGGCGCGTCGCGCACCGCGACCTTGATGTGATCGATCCTGCTCTGCGCCTCGTCCGCCAGCTTTATCGCGCCAAGGACCGCACGCTGCAGGGCTCCCGTCTCCTTCTGGAACTCGACAAGCTCGCCCCAGTCGTCCGCGGGTAAGGTGGCGAGACCTATTGGAACGGCCTCGAAGCTCTGGGGCTCGCCCATGGGGGTAACCTCTCCCTCCACTCTCTTTGCCATGCTGACCGTATAGGTCCCCGGGGCGACCATCGGCCCGCGCGGCGGCGTGCTCCAGGGGGTACGCCTCACCCAGGGGGTCGTGGTGGCCGGCCGCGAGGAGGGGTATCTCAGGTCCCAGGCTACGCGGTGGATGCCCTTGCCCACAGGTCCGGTGATCCGCCGCACCACATCCCCGTCGGAGTCTCTTATCGTGAAGATGATCGCGGGCTCCTCCTCCCTGTCTTCGAGGCGAAGCTCCTCCCAGGAGGGATACTCGATCCGCTCGCCCTCCTCGAGCGCTATCTTCTCCTTTTCCCTGCGCATCTGCTCCTTGGTCTTCAGCGTTTCCTTCAAGTAGTACGTGAAGACCGCGCCGTAGGGCGGGTTGGGGGCGAAGTAGAAGTTGTCGCCGCGATTGGCCTTCTCCTTTCCGCCGAGGGGCGTGCTCTCATGGTAGAGGTAGGTCTTCTTCACCGGGAACAGGACGGCCTCTTGCCGCAGGCGCTCCTCGTCCATGAACCGCAGCGGCGTGTAGTCGTCGAGTATGTAGATGCCCCGGCCGAATGTGCCAACGGCCAGGTCGTTCTCGCGCCGCTGAATGTCGAGATCCTTCGCCACTATGGTCGGGAAGCCCCCGGTCAGCTCAACCCAGTGCGCGCCGGCGTCATATGTGAAGTACACCCCGAACTCCGTGCCCGCGAAGAGCAGGCTCGGATCCACGTGGTCCTGCTCTATCGCGAAGACCGTGCCGCGCTCCGGAAGGTCGCCGGTTATGGAGGTCCAGCCGCGGCCCATGTCGGTGCTCTTGAAAGCGTACGGCTTGAAGTCGCCGTTCTTGCGATTGTCGAACGCCGCGAAGACCGTGCCCGCCTTGTGCCGCGATGCCGTGAGCTCGCTCACATAGGTGTACTGGGGCACGCCCTTGACCTTCTCTATCTTTCTCCAGTTCTCCCCCCCGTCCTCCGTGACCTGGATCAGGCCGTCGTCGGTGCCCACGTAGATGAGCCCTTCCTGCATGGGTGACTCGGTCAGCGCGACGCAGTTTCCGTAGTAGGAGGTGGACATGTTCTTCGCCACGGCGTCCACGCTCTGGATTATGCCCATGACCTCGAGCTGGTTGCGGTCCACCTGTCTCGTAAGGTCCGGGCTCACCGCCTCCCAGGAATTGCCGCGGTCGTCCGTGCGGAATAGTATATTGCCCGCGTAGTAAAGGCGCGTCGGCGAGTGGGGGCTGAGCAGAAGCGGCGAGTTCCAGTTCCAGCGGATAGCCGGCTCGTCCTTCCCCGGCTGGGGCCGGATCATCAGGGCCTCGCCGGCGGCCTTGTCGTAACGCGCCAGGCCGCCGTACTGAAACTGCGAGTACACGATGTTAGAGTTGGTGGGATCGACCTGCGTCTCGTAGCCGTCTCCGCCGAGGGTGATTACCCAGTCCGCGTTTATTATCCCACTCGCGCTTATGGTCCTCGACGGCGCGCCGAGGCTGTTGTTGTCCTGCGTGCCGCCGTACACGTTGTAGAAGGGCCTGTCGTAGTCCACGCTCACCCGGTAGAACTGGGTCACGGGCAGGTTCGACTTGAAGTCCCAGGTCGCGCCGCGGTCGTACGTCTCGTATATTCCCCCGTCGCAGCCCGCGAGCAGGTGGTCCGTGTTCTCGGGGTCTATCCACAGCGCGTGATCGTCCACGTGCTTGTAGTTTATGCCCACCCGCTCGAACGTCTTGCCTCCGTCGTGGGTGACCCTCATGAAGGTGTCCATGGAATAGACCCGGTCGACGTTCTTGGGGTCGGCGAAGATCTCGTTGTAGTACTGGGGGCTGCTGCTCAGGTAGTCGCTCATCTTCCGCCAGTTGGCGCCCCCGTCCGTCGAGCGGAAAAATCCCTGCTCGTCCTGGGCGGCCTCGATGATCGCGTAGATCACGTCCGGGTTCGCAGGCGAGACCGCGAGCCCTATCTTGCCCTTGTCCACGCCGGGGATGCCGTTGGTGAGCTTCTTCCAGCTTGCGCCCGCGTCCGTGGATTTGTAGATGGCCGACTCCGGACCGCCGTCTATAAGCGTCCAGACGCGGCGGCGGCGCTGGTAGGAGGAGGCGTAGAGGACGTCGGGATCGCGCGGGTCCATGTGCACCTCGTTTACGCCCGTGTCCTCGCTTATCTCGAGGGCCAGGTCCCACGTCTCTCCTCCGTCGCTCGTCTTGTAGAGGCCGCGGTCGCCTCCCGCCCTCCACAGAGGGCCCTGAGCGGCGACGTAGACCACGTCCGAGTCGCGCGGATCGACCGCGATCATCCCTATGTGCTCGGACTCCTTGAGCCCCATGTTCTTCCAGGTCTTGCCGCCGTCCAAGGACTTGTAGACGCCGTCCCCGTACGAGACGGAGCGCTGGCTGTTGTTCTCCCCGGTCCCCACCCAGACCGTGAGCGGGTTGTTGGGGTCGAGCGTGATACACCCTATGGAGTAGCTGCCCTGGTCGTCGAAGATGGGCTCCCACGTCGTACCACGGTTTTCCGTCTTCCACACGTTTCCGGAGCAGACGGCCACGTAGTACTCCCACGGTTTCTCGGGATTGACGGCGAAGTCACCTATCCGGCCCGATGTCGCGGCGGGCCCCAAGCACCTGAGCTTGAGACCCGAAAAAGTGCCGGAGCTCATCGGCCCCTTGTCCCCGCCGTCTTCCTCCCCTTGCCCGTAAGCCGGTCCGGCCCCGGCAAAGATCAATAGCGTCACCAACGATATCGCCGCCAACCGCCTCATTTGCCAATCCTCCTTAGGTTAGTCTCAAGGTCTGCCGCTCTCGGGCTTGCAGATGACCGAGCCCATGACCGGCTCCTCTCCCTCGGCCTCGGCCCTTCTCCACACGATGTGGCCGTCCTCGATCACGCCGGCGCGGCCGGAGAACTTCACGAACGCTATAGAGTTGTAATTCCACGACAGGTACTTGGAGTCGCCTCCGCCTATCGTGGTGATAAAAAGCCTGTTGGCCACGTTGCCTATCGACTCCGCCTGATCGGCCGGCCACTCCTTGTCCCCCCTGCTCGGATCGACAGGGACCCAGCCGTAGTTGGGCAGGTAGACCTCGACCCACCTGTGGTACGCCTCGTCCACGCTGGCCTCGTCGCCGCGCATGGCCGTGCCCGCCTCGTATCTCGCGGGAAGGCCCGCCGACCTGACCATCGCTATGTAAAGGAAAGCGTACTCGGAGCAGGACCCGGTGCCCCGCTTTATCAAGGTGGCCGGCACGTCCCATCCGCCAACCATCTGATACTCGAGCTTGTCTATCACCCAGTCGAAGGCTTTTCTCGCTATCCAGTACGGCCTCTCCTCGTCGCCTATCGCCTTTTTGACCGCGGCCTTCAGCACCGGGTCGTCCATCCTGTACCGGGTGCCGTCCACCGTGTACTGCTTTGAGATATCCCTGGGGACGCTCTTCAGCGGGCCGACCTTTTCGGGTCTCACGAAGTAGCGGAGGTGCCCCACCTTGCCCCGGGCGCTGTAGCTCGCCTCCACGCTCTCGCCGGCCTGGACGTCGGTGAAGACGAAAGAGGCCACCTTCTGTCCCCAGCGATCCTCCACGAAATCGGGCATTCCCCCGTCGAAGGCTATGTCCTCGAGCCGCTGATTCTCGAGGCTGTCGGGCGGTATCGCGACGTTGATCACCCCTTCGGTGACCACGCCCGGGCCGTCGTTTCTTATGACGTGCCTGAAGTCGAGCATCGTCTCGCGCCAGTCCTTGACCAGGTACGGGTCCGTGTCCATCACCTCGAGGCCGTAGATGTTCTGGGTCTCGAAATCGGAAACCCAGAGCATGCCTTGGCCGAACGCCAATCCGTTGGGATACGCGTCGGGGGAGTCCAGCGTGCCCAGCACAAGGCCCCCTTCGCGGGTCTCCATGTGCAGCTCGTCGCGGATCCTATCGGAGACCCAAAGATAATAGCCGTCCCAGGCCAGCGCCGTGATGTGCGCCGACGGAGCCTTGAAGTAGGAGAGAATGGTGCCGTCGTCGGGAATGAGCTCGTATATCTTGTCCTCCCCGTCGTCGCCCAGCCACAACGACGTGCCGTCGAAGGCGAGCCCCTTGGGAGATCGCCCGGGGGTCTCGTAGCTGGCCTGCACCTCGCCGGTGGCCGGATCGAGCTTGAAGATCTTCCTCGAGGCGCTGTCGCTGACGAACAGGTGCCCTTCGCCCCACGCCAGCCCTTCCGGCCTGTAGCCGGGCGCTTTGATCGTGCCAAGCGTGGTCCCGTCCTCGGGCGATACGCGGTACAGCACTCCCTCGCGCCAATCGGCCACCCACAGGCTTTCGCCGTCCCAGGCCAGATCCGAGGGGCTCGCGCAAGGAGCGGAAAACTCGGCCATGACATGCCCCGGGGGCGCTGCTTGCGCGGGCGCTCCAAGGCCCATGGCAAGAACCATGGCGGCCGTTGCGGCGACCGACACGATTCCGCGTCCCGAAATGAAGAATCTCCTGATACCATCCGTTGCCGTGAGGAATGTAGCCATGACGTTCTCCTCCTGCTCAACCCACCCACGTTACGCTGCCGGCCACGCCGCGCAGCTCAGGGAAGCGACGGATCACTCTCCCTCTGCGAGCCTCTTTATTAGAAACGCCTGCTTGCACACGCGCTTTTTTTCACGGGAGATCCTAGCCCCCGAGGAAGGCAGTGTCTCCTCATAAATCATCGCCGTGCCCAGTGGCGCCGGCCCGAACCCACTCGCAGCGCCACCCGTCCCGCAGGCGCCTCGCTCGGCAGCCCTGACCTCCCCGGGCGTCGCGCCGTCGGGCGTCGCAGCCGCTCTAGGGACGGCCTGAAGCGTTATCCTTATGGAACCGGCCTTGCCCCCCGATGCGAGCTCGTGCACGAGACGAAGCTCCCTGCACGGATCGATCCACGTGACAACGGACTTCCCGGCGAGTGAACGGTCTGAAAAAAACGGGATCGTGTCGCCCAGGGCCTCGAGCTGGCGTAGCATGTCCCGCTCCGGCTCCCAGTGAGGGTACCACATAGAAAAGGTCCGAACCGTGGCGATGACGTTCCACACGTGTTCGGGCCTTGAGTAAACCAGAAGCGAGCAGCTAAGGGTGACATAACGCCCGCTTTCCACCGAGGCCGTATCCACACCCGTGGGCCACACCTCGTCCACCGCGGACGCGGAACCGCGCGCCGGTCGCGCCCCTGCCAAGGACCCGGATTCGAACGCGCCATCGCCCATCGCAACAAAGGCCGCCGCCAGCACGGCGGCAAAGGTGACAGCCTTCGCCTGCTCCAACTCAACTCCGAATTTCCAGGGAACGCGGCCTCGATCGGAACGTACGGCGGCCTACCAGCGCCTTATGCCCGATTTCCTGAAGAAGTTCTTGTAGGCTTCCATCCGGGCGCACGATGCCAGGTCGGGGCCGTGGATATTGCCCCTATCGGCGAAAACGCTGGCCATGCAGCCGGAGCCGCAGTGCTCCAAGAGCTGACATGAAGAGCACTTCTTGACATCAACGGCTTTGAGCTTCCTTATCTCCGTCGCCTTCCCCTCAGCCTCAAGCCAGATATCCTCAATGAGCTTATCGCGCACGTTTCCCATGACGAACTTGCGGTGACTCAGCGAAGCGCATGGGGTCACCGCGCCGTCAGGCCTGATGTTCAAATGGTGAACCGCGGCGCTGCAACGATGCCGCTCATTTACGGGCTTCTGTGCCAGCTCGGCCCGCCCCGCATCGTCCGCGCGGGAGGAGACACCGTGGAAAACCGCTTCCTCGACCCCCAGGAAGCGCTCGTAAGCCCTCATATACTCCTTCTGGGATAGCAGCAGGCTCTTGTTCTCCCGCGCCCTGCCCTGCATCAGCGAGCGGCTGACCGCGTAGGAGGCGTCGTACTTGCGGTAAAGCTCGAGCAGCGCTTTGAGTTCGCCGGTGTTCAGGCGGTTGAGAACGGTGTAGAGCCTTAGCCTGACGCCCCTTTCCGCCAGGAGCTCGATGCCCCTGATCGTCTTCTGGAAAGCCCCCCTGACCCCCCTGAAAAGGTCGTGGCTGTCCGAACGCATTCCATCAAGGCTCACCCCAGCCGTCTGGATGCCCGAGTCGGCTATCCTGTCGGCGATCGCGCCGTCTATCAGCGTCCCGTTCGTCATCAAGGTGATCCCGAGCCCCTGGGACGAAAACGCTTCCACTATCTCGAAGAAATCCTCCCGCGCCAGGGGCTCCCCGCCCGTGAGGCTGATCTCGTATGCCTGTAGCTTGCTCAACTGCCGGGCGATGTCCTGGAACTCCTCTACCGTCAGCTCCTTGAACCGCTGCGTGCCGAACTTGCCGTAGCAGTGCACGCACTTGAGGTTGCAATCGGCGGTCACCTCGATGCTGGCCGTGTGAAGAGGATAGTCCGTCTCGAGCACCGGCGGTATCTTAACGCTCTTCTCGGGACGGTCGCCGTCGAGGATGGAGATGATCTGCTCGGAGTGCAATGTATCCAGGACGTCGATCAGCGGGGCCCTCAGGTCGGCCTTGGGCTCGTGATATTTCCTGGCAAGGGAGTTCAGAATGGAGGCCACGGTGCGCCGGCCGTTGCAGTAGTCGAGCACCATGGAAAGGTGCTCGTTGATGTGGACCTTCTTACCCGAGCGAGGAAAGTACACCACACCCAGAAAGCGGCCGTTTGAGCTCGCGCGGTTTAAGAGGACCCTGTCCGATAGGACCGGGCAAGCTTTGTCGTTTAGCGACTCACTCATCAAAAGAAAAGCCATCCACTCCCGGCAAACTTAGAGCACCCGCGGCTCGTGCGCGCTCGGGACCGTCCGCTCAAGGCCTGACTCCCCACTCAGGCAGCATCGCCGGGAACGGCTGTCCTATGTCCGCGGTCGCCGCGGCGCATAGCTCTAGTAAGCGGACATCACGGAGGGGTCACACCAGACCCGGCCGTGTACCCCACAGCCGGTTAGTGTATATGCTACCCCCCCGTCGGGGCCACGGTCAAGGCAAAAGCCGGAGACCGCGTGGTTCCGCGGCCAGGTGTGCTAAGATGGCGTTGTGTTTGCATGACCTTTCGAGACACGCCGGTCTACATCACAGGAGCAGTCTTGAGTTCCAAGGACAAAGGTGACCCGCCCCAAGTTACGATCGGATACCAGAGCCTTCTGGCCGACGATGGCCCCCTGGGGGCCATCGCTTTCGCCGTCGAGCTGGGCCTCGGAGTCGTCGAGCTAAACGCCAATATGCCCTGGTATTTCCCGGAGAGTCTCGACAGGGACCTGCGAGCCAGGGTAAAGGACGAGTCGCTTCGGACCGGCGTCGCCCTGGCCGTACACGCCCCTGAGGAGATCTCCTTCGTCTCACCTCATCCCTCCCTGCTCCAGGCCGGAGCGGACAGGATGAAGCAGTTCATAGAGATGGCCTCCGATATCGGAGCCACCGTCCTCACGTGCCACATGGGCGGAGGGCGTCTGGGCTGGTCCACCGGTGACAACAAGGTGCTGCGGCCGCATCAGGTATATCCGGATAGGATGAGAGAGTCGGTGTTGGCTGGTCTTCCCATGCTCGCAAGGATGGCCGATCAGGTAGGTGTGAAGCTGTCGGTGGAAAACGCCGGCTGTTTTGAGAAATCGTTCATTCAGCCGATCGTGGCGGAGGTAATGTCCCTATCGCCGCTTCACCTGACCTGGGACGTGGGCCACTCGAATCTCAGAGCCGGACGGCTGGACGAGCACGAGCGGTTCATATTCGCAAGGCTCGACAGGCTGGCCTTAATACACGTCCACGACAACGACGGCTTCGTGGACACCCACAGCCCCCTGGGAACCGGGACCGTCGATCTGCCCCGCGTGGTGGAAATATCCCGGAGATCCGGCGCGCCGATGTCCATTGAGATCCGCCCCCGCTCCCTGGTGCCCGCCTGCCTCGCCAGGCTGCGCGAGATTATCTCTTGACAGCTATACTTACGTTTAGTAATTTGCCCCTGGGTGGCCGAGGGGGCGGCGACCTGGCTCTCCCGCAGAAGGCCACAGGGCGGGCTCCGTCGCGCCACCCCAGCGCTGTAGCAGGCGCCCGGCTCCGCAAGATCTCAAGGCGCTCGATATTTTATCCTTGATGAGAAGCGCCGGGGCCGGTATAAGCCATCCATGGGAACGGACTCGCCCGTGCCGGCCAATGTGGCGCCCGGGTCGAAAGAGTGCCGCGCGTCACCGGAACGGCGTGAGGCGAGCGCGCTCAAATATGCCCGGAAAGCTTTCTCAGCATCGGAAGGGAGGATCGATGCCCCGCTCCATGGAATTGACCGATAGACAGAGACAGATATACGACTTCCTCGTCAGCCATCTGGAGGGACGCGGATTCCCGCCGACCGTGAGGGAGATCTGTTCTGCGTTCGGGATCAAGTCCACCAAGGGCGTGACGGACCATCTCACCGCTCTTCAGAAGAAAGGGTACATAAGAAAGCACCCCGAGGCATCGAGAGGGATAGAGATCCTGAAAAGAAAGCCTGCAAACGGCGACGCGGTTGAGATCCCCGTCCTCGGACGGATCGCCGCCGGCGAGCCTTCCCTGGCAATAGAGAACCCGGAAGGCCATCTCACCGTGGACCGCTCGCTCGTCCCCTCCGGCAAATGCTTCGCGCTCAGGGTAAACGGCGACAGCATGATCGGGGCGCATATCCTCGACGGCGACTACGTAGTGGTGAGAGTCCAGGGCCAGGCGGACAACGGGCAGATCGTCGCCGTTCAGGTAAACGAAGATGAAGCAACCGTCAAGAGGCTGCACAGGACCGAGGACGAGATAGTGCTCAGGCCCGAGAACCCGGCGCTCGAGCCGATGGTATACAGAGGATCCGAACGCGAAGGAGTGAGAGTAATAGGCCTGGTCACGGCGGTGATCAGACGCTTCGCGAATTGACGTGAGGCTTGCACCTTCTGCATGCCGCCTCCCCACGTTCGGAGCGGCCCGGGGGGCGGTCACACTTCCATGGTACGCAGTGTGATTGTCCTTGAGCAGCGGCCCAAGTGCAGGCCCTTCCCCCATCCCCCCACGTCCCGTCCCGCGTCGGCGCCGGATCTTTGAGAGGGGGCCGAGATTGACAGGCCCGCCGCGGAAGTAGTAGTATCTTCGATTACAGCTATATTACATCTGCCAAATTGGACGTCCCCATCGTCTAGGCGGCCTAGGACACCGGCCTTTCACGCCGGCAACACGGGTTCGAATCCCGTTGGGGACGCCACTTTTATTAGGATAAATATGGAAGAGGAATGAGTAATGGGGAGATCTGCTATTTCCTGACAAGAAAGGCGTATAAAAAGGACTTCACTTCTTATTGGATTGAAGTCATAATTATACAGAACTTCAGTAATGCAATCGCCGTAATTAATTGCGCCACAATCACTAATAGAGATAAATGGATAAAGTTATTGTCTTGGTCATCGCCCCGGGCCCGGAGGAAGGAGGTTGTGTCCGTAAGAAAGAGCGCTCAGGCCGCGATTCGAGCGATACGAGCAGAGGGTGGGATCGTGCGAACCAAGGATGCCCTAGATCTAGGTATCGCGCCTCGTACTCTCTACTGGATGCGAGACAATGGAATCCTCGAAACAGTCTCTCGCGGTCTCTATCGTCTTGCCGACCAATCACCCCTGTCGAACCAAGATCTAACTACGGTGGCTGCCAGGATACCGAACGGTGTCGTGTGCCTCATCTCGGCTCTGGCCTACCACAACATGACTGCCGAGATCCCCTGGACCGTTGATGTCGCCCTGCCGAGGGGTGCAAAGGTTCCTCGGCTAAGGCATCCACCCGTCAGATTCATCTGGCGTTCAGGGGCGGCATTCCAGCAAGGGGTCCACCTCTCGGTTCAGCCTCGAGAGCAGGTGCTATCATGATTCCGGTTTGGGTAGTCGATGTAGCACATTGGATACTAACAAATATTGGATTCCCCGGCACGCCGCCGCCACCCTTCCATCCCTAGAGGTGTGGTGGGAGATTTAAAGGGAGGGTTGTGCCTGAGAAAGTCGGGAGCGACCCCCATATGATTATGCCGTCTCCTTGTGCCGTTGTCGAGAACGTGCCGATCGAGGTGCAGATAATAGACGCTATAAGCGATGAATTGCCATTGCTGATCAAGCTTGACATGAGGGCCGCTTTACGGCAGGTATTTATGTGGGATTTGGGGCTAAAGTCTGTATCCGAGACATTTGTTCTCTGACGGTCTGCGACCAACGGGCTTCCTGTCTAAGACCAGTGATGAGGCAAGTCCGATGTGTTGCAATTGGAAGGAGGTGTTGCCCGCCACGTAAGATCTAGCCTTGTATTATACCGCATCAGTATTGCACCCATTGCAGAGGAGAGAGACATGAAGAAATGCCCGTCCCTTCCGCGTGCCGCTTTTCTCACACTTGCCTGTATCGCGCTCGCAGCCTCCATCGGCTTATGGGGAGGATGCAGTGAGGAGACAGGCATTACAAATGTCGCCCAACAAGCAAATGACCAACAAGTTGTGCTAGACAAGGCGGCCCCTGGGGTTAAGGCTGTCATGGCGACTCAGGACCGTTCCACCAATGCGTTAATGGGCCATCCCGAGGTTGTCGGTACCGGCACCGGGCTTGGTGATAACGGCGAGTTGGCGGTTGTGGTTTATACAATGAGTCCTGTGCCCCAAAAGGGCGCGTTCACGTCGGCGACCCTGGAAAATGTGCCGGCGCTCGATGCCATTCCCCAGACAATTGACGGCTTGCCCGTCAAGGTCAAAGTGACCGGCAAGTTCGTAATCCATGCCGATCCTACCGCTCGGTTCGCCCGTCCCGTTCCAATAGGCGTATCCACAGGTCATCCGGACATCACCGCCGGAACGATCGGCTGCCGTGTAAGGGACGGCCAGGAGAATGTCTACGCGCTGAGCAATAACCACATCTACGCCAATTCAAACGACGCATCCATCGGCGACAACGCCCTACAGCCCGGCCCGAGCGACGGCGGCCAGGACCCGGAAGATGCTATCGGCACTCTTTACGACTACGAGCCGATCAAGTTCGACGGCAGCAATAACTATATGGACGCGGCCATCGCCGTGACGTCCACCGGAAACGTCGGCACCTCGACTCCCTCAGGAGACGGGTACGGCACGCCGAACTCCACGATTGTGGATGCTTACCTCGGTCAGCCGGTGCAGAAGTACGGTCGGACAACTGGATGGACGCAGGGTGAAGTAGCCGAACTCAACGTGACCGTGACGGTCTGCTACGAAGGCTTTATCTGGTGCACGAAATCGGCTACATTCGCGGATCAGATTTCCATCACACCCGGTGAATTCAGTGGCGGTGGCGACTCGGGATCCCTTATTGTAACTGACGACAGCAACAAGAACCCGGTCGGTCTGTTGTTCGCCGGCAGCTCAGATCGCACCATCGCCAACCCTATCGGTTATGTGCTGAACCGGTTCAACGTGACCATCGATGACGGCAGCGGGGGTACCACCAACAACCCGCCGACCTCCGACTTCACCTATACGACCACGGATCTCACTGTGGACTTCACCGATCAGAGCACCGATTCGGACGGAAGCGTGGTCGGTTGGAGCTGGGACTTCGGTGACGGAGCCACTTCGACGTCACAGAATCCGTCTCACACGTACGGCGCCGACGGCACCTACACAGTGTCTTTGACCGTGACGGACGATGACGGAGCGACCGGCACCTCATCGCAGGACGTCACTGTTTCGGGCGGCGGTACCACCAACAACCCGCCGAGCTCCGACTTCACCTATACGACCACGGATCTCACTGTGGACTTCACCGATCAGAGCACCGATTCGGACGGAAGCGTGGTCGGTTGGAGCTGGGACTTCGGTGACGGAGCCACTTCGACGTCACAGAATCCGTCTCACACGTACGGCGCCGACGGCACCTACACAGTGTCTTTGACCGTGACGGACGATGACGGAGCGACCGGCACCTCATCGCAGGATGTCACGGTCTCGAGCGGCAGCACCGGCGATATCACGCTGACCGCAACCGGATACAAGGTACGCGGGCGCAAGCACGCCGACCTCGAATGGAGCGGCGCGACGGGAACGCAGGTCGAGATATACCGCGACGGCGCCCTGATCGCCACTACCGATAACGACGGCTTCTACACCGATTCGACGAACCAGGTTGGCGGTGGGTCGTTTACCTATCAGGTATGCGAAATAGGCGGTTCGCCTTGCTCCAACGAGGCGACGGTAAGCTACTAGCCGTGTGCCTTTTGGATGACTGATCCGTAGGTTCTTTCTGGAGACGGGCCCCACCGCTTGGGGCCCGTCTCTTTTCAGCGAACCTCCGAGAGGTAATGTCCAACGCAACGGGGGGAGTCGAGGCGTTGGGTCCGTCTCGGTTGGAGGGCAAATTCCACGATGTGGTGTAAGTACTTACCATCTGTCTTCTCTCGAGTTACAGTTGTATTGCTGTTAGCCTTCGCCCCGTTGGCCTGTAGCGGCGGCCGCCAGTCCGACGGAGATGGGAAGAAAGATATGCCAGAAAGCGACAAAACCATCGAGCAGGTGCTCAGTGAGCACACCGATGAGTGGATGTCCATCCCAGGCGTAACTGGGACGGGTCTTGGGAAATGTGGTGAGGAGCTTTGCATTCGCGTGTTTGTAACACGGGAACTGGATGGAGTTCGGGAAAAGATACCGCAGCGGATTGACGGGTACATCGTTGAAGTAGTCCTGACAGGGAGCTTTCATGCACGCGACTGATTTGAAGGTAACTGAGTTTTCAGTAGGGTAATTACAGTCAAGCACGGCGAAATGAATCTGCGCAGGCCGTATACGGAATACGTGAAATGCGCGAAATGGCCGCCGCGTTTGGGTAGATATGCAGCTGACAATCGCCCGTCCCTCCCGAAAATTCCATCCGGGTTCGAACTGACGTGGTCCCCGGAATTCGGACAGTATGTTAAGGTGGACTCTAAGGATTCTCATGCCCTCATGGTGCGGGTTGGGTTTGGACATCCACCATGCTACGATTCCATCTGGGTTATCATCACCGACATAGTCTTTGTGAGGCAACACTCTTCCGTGCGCAAAAAGGCCTTCTTCCATGTTGAGGTCCACCCCTTAAGCGAATCAACAGCTTGCAGCCATTCCCCCAACCGGTTCGAACTCGCCATCAAATGAGACGCCAGAGTCACCCCTTTGAATATCCGCTATCCCCGGCAACTTCAGAAATGGTATATTCATGGGGCATCGTCCCGGACGCCGAGACGGACATTGGCATCGTGGAGACCGCCGCTTGCGGCCTGACGGCGATATCGCGCACAATGTGTCAGGCCGTGCCAGCTAATTCTGCCCCAACAAGTTCCGGTTTTACAGGGACGAATCCGCCGGTCTTTGGATTCGTCTTACGCCAACCCAGGAGGAAGACAAAGTGCTGGTTCAAGAGAAGGTCAAACAGGCCCTCGCCCTGCTCGATGAGTTCGACATCGACTGCTGGCTCACTTTCACCCGCGAAAGCGCGATCTGCGGTGACCCGACACTGGAGTTACTGCTGGGAAGCAAAGTCACCTGGCACAGCTCGTTTATTCTTTCCCGCAAGCTGGACGCGGTGGCGATCGTCGGAAAGTACGAGCGCGCCTCAGTCGAGGATACAGGAGCCTACAGCCGCGTTGAGAGCTTCGTGAAGGACTACAAGCCGCCGCTGAAGGAAGTGATGAGGGAGATCGACCCGCAACGCATCGCCCTCAACTACTCCGTAACCAGCGAGATCGCCGACGGGCTCACCCACGGCATGTACCTCACGCTCCAGGACGTGCTCGGGGAGATCGGCATGGCCGATCGTTTCGTATCGGCCGAGCCGCTGGTAAGCGCGCTTCGCCAGCGAAAGACCGAGGCCGAGCTGACCGCCATACGCGGGGCCATAACCTACACCGAGGAGGTGTACGACATGGTGGCCGGCTTTATGCGCCCCGGCCGCACCGAGCGCGATGTCGCCGCTTTTGTAGCCGCGGAGTTCGAGCGCCGTGGCGTCGAGACCGCCTGGCCGGCCAGTAGCTGCCCCGCCGTGTTCGCGGGCCCCAACACCGCTGAGGCCCACTACCCTCCCACCGACCGAGTCATCGAACCTGGAATGGTGGTGAGCATGGACATGGGCACGAAACACGAACACTACTGCTCGGATCTGCAACGTACGTTCTACGTGCTGGCCGAGGGCGAGACCGAGGCGCCGGCGGAGGTGACAAAGGCCTTCGCCGTGATCACGGAGTCCGTTGAAAGCGCCCGAAAGGCCATGCGGCCGGGCGTCACCGGAGCGTCCGTGGATGCCGCCTGTAGGGATTACGTTACGGGAAAGGGCTACGACGAATTCCCCTTCGCAACGGGGCACCAGGTGGGACGCTACGCGCACGACGGCACGGCCCTGCTGGGCCCGGAGTGGGAGAAATACGGCGAGAGGGTTCATCACAAGCTCGAGCCGGGCATGGTGTTCACCATCGAGCCGCGGATCAGCGTGCCCGGCCGCGGCGTGGTCACCGTGGAAGATATGGTAGTGGTGACCGAGGACGGCGCCGACTACATCTCGACCCCGCAGCGCGAGCTGATTCTCATAGGCGGCTAGCCGTCCGCTGATTGCCTGGAAGGTCCCGGGACCTGAGGCAATTGTGGCGGAGCTCCTGCCCTCCACTCGGGGAGCGGATAATACTCCAGAGGCAGCTTCCGGAGGACCTCATCCTTCAGCCGGCCAAGGTGGGCTAGTCCTCAACCAGCAGCTCCTCTGTCACTGGGCCGAATAGCGCGTAATCTTTCTCGTCGCTGTCGCTGTTGATCGCGAGGGCTATCGTGATGTCGTGCTGGGTCAAGTGATACGCGCCTGTTCGATAACGGGGGTCGATCAGGCGTCTTCACTATCCGATGGAGCAGGCTTCCGACGAGTTCGGCTTGCCTGAGGCGATATCAGAAAGCTACCTGAACTCTGGCCCCGAATACGAATACGCCGTTGTTGTGGTTGTCTCCGTTGGGGTTGACCACCCATTGGACATCGGGAGACAGGCTGAGGTTCCGGTTAACGCCT
Source organism: uncultured bacterium (assembly GCA_964531335.1). Taxonomy (GTDB): domain Bacteria; phylum Eisenbacteria; class RBG-16-71-46; order CAZHEV01; family CAZHEV01; genus CAZHEV01. Next base: position 114,148 of record CAZHEV010000008.1, read on the forward strand.
GCGTTGTAGTATGCCTCAACATGGTGCTCGTTTCCCGTGGCGACACCCGACAACGCGTCCACGTCTCTCCAGTCCTTGCTTATCACTGCGTTTCCATAGGCCAGGCCGAACACGTCGTCATCCCTGCCTATCGCGCCCATCGACGTGTGAAGCCCCACGCTCCACGAATGTTCTACATGGTAGATGTCTCCCCGCTGCCATCCGTAGCGGAAGAAAGCAGCGGCCGGCCCTACAGTCCCAGAATCCAATGAGACGCCGAAGCCGTGTCCGTCCTCGCCGGTTGTCGCTTCTTCCCCGACGACCTGATGGCTTGTACCGTTGTTCCACATGTACGCTCGGTAGTGACCCTTCCTGCCGAGTAGAGTCAGGCTGAGATCGGCCTGCACAATCGTGAAGATGTCCTCGAAGGTGTCTGAATCGGCGGCGGCGACAGCCATCCCCAAGTCCAGTCGCTCGTGCGGGGCGATCCAAAGCTGGGCCCCGAAGGTGTTATCGGGGAACTCTATAGCAAGGCTGTTGACGAATCCTGTCGAGACGAACTGAGAGGTCTCGTCGTTGGCCACGGCGTTTGCATCAAAGGCGAATCCGTGCGGCCCGCACGGTACGGTCAGGTCGAGCTTCCCGAGTTTGAGGGCCAGCCGACCCCCTGCGAGACTTTGCTCATACCAGAGCTCCGTCAACCGAAGGTTGTCCTCTCCGTCCGCGTCATCGTTAAAGCCCGACAGGGTGGCAATGCGCTCATCAATACCCGCTCCTCTTCCGGCCTCGAAGTGAGCGTATATCGTCCCCCTCTCGAAAGCGGTCGAGCTGAGCTCAAGGTCGACGGATGCGGCAAACCCTCTTCCCGGCGCGTTTCCCAGGACGTCTCTGTCGGCTCCGGCGGAAGCAAGAGCCACTCCGGTTATGCCGAACGCAAACTCCACGTGCCGCCAGGTTCGATTCTTCTCCCCAACGTCCTCGCAGAAAGCGGTCCGGCAAGGTAGAAGCAAGACCAAGGTAAGGACGAGGATCCTGAAGCACATCCAACCGCCTCCATTCAATTGATCGCCCGCTCTCAACTCGACCGGACCTGCGCAACATCCGGGGCCGGCACAATGCGGCTCCGCGGCGACTTCAGGGCCATCGCCCTAATGTTAGGCATGCCTAACATTAGGGCGATAGAAACGGACCCCTTATGAACATGGGCCCTTCGTCTACACCACGTCGATCTTGAGAGCCGTGCCCCCGCACCGCGCCACAAGCCCATCCGGGAGCTGCGCGGTCACCCGGGCCTGCCAGAGGATTGCGTACGACCTTAAGCTCGGTCCCCCGCGCAAGCCCCGTCGCCGCAAGACGCGCCCTGAGCGTGTGCCCTCCATACACGTTCGTCGCGCGCACCCCGGCTTCCGGCCCGGCCCTCGCAAAAGACGTCTTTCCTACGTCCCTTTCGTCAGCCGCAGCGCCTCAGTCAGAGCGTAGCGGGTCAACATCGATTGTCTCCGCCTCCTGCTTGCTGAGAGACAGGTGATAACCCTTTATCTTTATCTGTATCAGGTCCCCTATAGGCGCCACTCTATCGACCTCCAACAAAGTGCCGCGGGTCACACCCATGTCTGTCAGGCGCTTTCTAGTCTCTCCCTGCCCCTTGATCTTCACCACTCTTGCCTTGGATCCCGGTTTCAGAGCTCTGAGGTTCATGGGGGCGGCTTCGGCGTTTTGCATTCTTTTCTTGTCCCTCCGGATCTCCGCTAGGACCGAAGACACGCATTTCTCACAGTCGCCTATCTTATCCCCATGCTTGCAGCCGTATCCGAAGTCCTGCACCCAATCCGCTCCTCCCCACGGGCAGATTTCCACGAAATCAACAAACTGAATGAGTCTCTCGAGGATGTCGGGACGGATCGCATGCTCCATCTTGCACGAAGCCTCTTCGGCGGCTTCTTCCCCGATGAGCAGGACCTTGGTGAAGAAATCCCGCAGAGCTTCGTGCCTTCGAACCACGTCCTCGGCCGCCGCCTTCCCCCTCTCGGTGAGCGTGACGACGCCGTACGGCGCATAGTTGACAAGGCCCCTGGCCGCGAGGGATTTGAGCGCCCCTGTAACTGAAGGGCTGCTTACTTTAATCCGCCGGCAAATGTCCTTGCCCCTTGCGGCCTGCTTCTCCGCGACTATGTGAAAGATAGCCTCCAGATAGTCCTCGAGGCTCGCGCTGAGCACCTCACTTCCTGCCATGATGCGGCTCCTCCAGAGAATTAGATGTTAGACATCCCTAATATTTTGAGGCGAGCCTAAGGATGTCAAGACGTTTCTTGCGGGCCCCTCGTTTTGTCGAGTCCCCTCGCTATCTTATTGGTGGTAGGCGGCAGGCGAGGGCACGGAAGCCTGCTGCTATCTTGCCTGTCAGGAGCTATTAACTTTATTGACAATAACACTATTAAAATTCTTGACAAATGGGCCTGGCCGTGGTAATTTACCTCTCGGCATTTTCAAATCACCCCACCACCCCAACAAAGGAGGTTTGGATGAAACGTCCATTCACTTCGCTGCGTTGGTCCCTACCCGTCCTGCTCGGAGCCGTAATCGTCGTATCCTTAACGATTTGGGGCTGCTCCGATAAGGGCAATGATCTACTGGCACCACAGCAGGATCAGCAGGGCGTGATTTTCGACGCCAGCCACTCTGCGATCCAATCGGTCATGGCGGTCCAGAACCGTCACACCCCAACCCTCATGGAGGACCCCGATATCATCGGCACGGCGACGACGCTCGCGGAAGATGGTAGCCCCGCGATCATGGTCCTTGCCCTCACGGACGAGGCGGCCAAGGCGCTCCCCCGTGAGCTGGACGGCGTGCCCGTCGTTGTTCGCCGCACGGACAAGATCGTCGCCCTGGGGGGACCGCCCAGTGGCGTAGGCCCGCCCGGCGGCGATGACGGCGGAGGCGTAGACCATAAGGCCAAGCAGGCGCCGCCGATCCAGCTCGGAACGTCTGGTGGCTGGCGCTACGATCTGGCCAACGGATACTGCTGCGGCGGCACGCTGGGCTCGCTGATCAGCGTCGGCAACGAGCTGAGGATCCTCAGCAACTATCACGTGTTCGAGGCCGATATCGTCAGCGGCGACAACAACCGCGTGGCGACCACCGGCGACCCGATCATCCAGCCGGGGCTTATCGACGTGGGCTGTAACGCCGACGACGCGCAGGACGTGGCCTCCCTGGTCGTGACGAGCTCGCTTCCGAACTCGAACGTGGACTGCTCTTCGGCGACCATCATCTCCGGCATGGTTTCCGAGGACGGCGCCATCCTCGAGATCGGCACAATCTCGTCGCAGACGGTTGATGCCTCGGTGGGCCAAAAGGTCAAGAAGAGCGGCCGGACCACGGGGCTCAGCCGGAGCGAGGTTGACGGGCTCAACGCCACCGTCAGCGTAGCGTACGACGACGAGTGCGCCGGCAGCGAGGCGTTCACCAAGACCTTCACCGGACAGATCATCATCAAGAACCGGGCATCCAAGTTCCTCGCGGGCGGTGATTCCGGCTCGTTGATGGTAGAGGACGTGGACAGCAGTCCGCGCGCCGTGGGCTTGTTGTTCGCGGGAAGTAGCACGCTCGCGGTGGCGAATCCGATCGATGAGGTCCTTTCGTTCCTTAACGCCTCAATGGTCGGTAATTAGCGTGTAGAACATACGTCTATTATAGTTGACCGGGTGAAAGCCCGCCCTCGGCACGCACCGGGGGCGGGTTTCACTGTAGCACCTGAGCGGGAGCTATAATGAGAGTCTCTTCGAGGAACATAGTTTGTGTCGCGGCGCTTCTTTGCACAATCCTTTCCGGCGCTTGCGGCCATGACGACGGAGACGGGAGCGACATGCCGACCCAGGACATAAAGACCGTGATGGAGGCTCACGCTGACGAGTTGATGGCGATAGACGGGGTGACCGCGGTGGCGATCGGCGAGCTCGACGACGGAACGCCGTGCATCAAGGTCTATGTCGTACGGAAGACCGATGAGCTGACGACTCAAATACCCAAGGCCCTCGAGGGTCACCCGGTGGTCGTCGAGGAAAGCGGCGTTATCAGGCCGATGCCCGGCGGTGAAGGATAGTCTACCAGCTCAGTTCGGCGTCGAGATGTTCGTGCAGCTTCTTGCGTTGGATCAGCTTGATCCGCTCCGACCAGATATCTACGGGATTGTAGTCATCGGTGAGAACGGGAACGCCGTTTGGCTCGACCCGGAACCTGTTGTCCCACGCGTGAGCGCGGGTGTAATCACGGCTGAACCGATCCCTGGGAACCGGCGGCTCCTTTTCCGGCTCCAGGGGACGATCCGAACCCAGAAGCACAAGGTTCCCAAGCGTGTTGGGCGGTTCCGCCATCGGCAGCACTACTACGTGCTCGAAGACCTCCTGCATGGTCACGGCCAGGGAGTGGACGAGGACGTCGTCCCAGCCTGTAGCCACGATGTTGATGGCCATGACGCCGTTAGGATCAAGTCGCGAGCGGATCAAGGCGAAGGATTCGCGCGTGACCAGGTGAAAGGGAATGGAGCTGCTCGCGAAGGCGTCCATGATCACCACGTCGAACGTCTCTTCGGTTGTTGAAAGGAAGCGACGGCCGTCCATGTGGTGCACGGGGGTCTCGTGTTCATCCAGATAAAAGTAATCGCCCGCCACACGCGTAATGACCGGATCGATCTCCACCGCTTCCACCCGCCATCTTTCCGCCACGAACCTCTTGACCAGCGAGCCCCCGCCAAGCCCTACCAGGAGCATTCGTCCCGGCTCCTCGAAGAACAGTCTCGTTAGATCTAGGACGTCCACGTACGAGAAAAGCGACTCGCCTGTGGCGGCGTCGACGACGTTTTGAATGGCGCCGTCAGTCAACAAGTAGCGCGCCCCGTCGTCCTCCACCACGCGGATCTCGGCGTACGCGCTGTGCACGACCGCGAGAAGACCGATTTGCGGGTTCTCCTTGGTCCTTACAGACGGCGTCGCCAGAAGCAGGCCCACGGCGGCCACCGGCAGCAAAAACAGGGCGGTCACTCCACCTTTCGTGTTCCGTGCCGTGGCCAGACCGATTAGGGCGGTCACCACGAGGGCCGCGCCTACCGCGAGTGTTAGCCGGTTGACACCCAGGCTGGGGATCAGCAGGAAACCGGTAGCAACGGCGGCCGCCACGCCGGCCAACGTCGAGACCGCGTAAAGATTACCCGCCGTTCGTCCAACCACGCTGATATTCGACGCCTTGAGACGGATGGCGTATGGGCTCACTATGCCCAGCATTGCGAGCGGAGGGAAGAAAAGCACCGTCGCCGTCAGAAGCACCGCGGCTCTCAACCCCGCCGACGCCGTCAACGCCAGCACCGGATCTCTCAGCCAAGGGATTACGACGACCCACAGACCGGCGAGCCCGATAACGACGCTGAAACGTTTGAGCGTCGGCCCGCGGTCGGCCAAGCGACCGCCGATTGCGTACCCCGTGCTCAAAGCGGCCAGCGTGACGCTGATCAGCGCCGACCACAGATACACGCTTACCCCGTAGAACGGCCCGAGGATCCGTGTTCCAAGTATCTCGATGGCCAGCACCGAGCCGCCGCTGACAATGACCGCGAGATAGACGAACAGATTGACCATGATCACCACCTGTGTGTGTCCGAAGAGCGTTGGCATGAATCGGAGGTACACATTCAATGACCGACGGGCGGATTTTACAGCATAAGACAGAGGATGTCGACACGGACTTTTGCTTGCCCCTCACCTGCTATCGACATATCCAGCCTCGGGTCTTTGCCCCAGCTCTTCCAGCATGAGGGACTCGGGTGTGGGGATCCGGAGCTCGTCATAAAACTCCGCGCGATCCACGATCTCTGAAAGGGTCACGAAGCCGAAAGTCAGCGCCTGGGGCGCCCCCCACCAGGCGGCCACTCCCGCCGCCGCAAGCGCGCCCAGCCGAAGGGCACTGACCGGCCCGCGGGCGGGAAGGCCGCGCCTGTGCATGATCAGCTTGCGACGGACGTATAAGGCGCCCTTGATACCCGCCAGTAGAACCGCCGCAACCCAGGCGCCGCCCCACACGGCGGCAAAAAGAAGCCCCGTTCCCAGGATCCGCGCGCTGTGAAGCGCTCCTCCCCCGCGGACCCGCACCGACCCGTATGTGCGATCGACAGCGGCCAAAGCTGCAATCCCGAGGGCGGCGGCGAGCCAGCCCAAGGCCGCCCCCCCGTAGCCGGCGAAAACGACCGAGGTGACTGCTAAGAACGATATGAAGAGCAGAATCTCCCGGCTAAGCCACGAGCGCCCCGCGTTTGCCGGCGCGCGCCAGGCCCGCGCCTTGCGGCCCAAGTGGCAGGCGCCGACCAGCAGCCCAATGATCCCAACAAGCGCAAAGCCAACCGCGCTCGGCGTGGGCGCACCGAAGCGCGAAGCAAGGAAGATACCGACGAGAATGGCGGCAAGCATGGTGAAGGCGATCAAAGGCCACTCGCCCGAGGCCGTCGTCTGCGAAACCAGGCGCTTGGCAAGAGCTTCCCAAGGCGGGATCGAGGCGGCCTCCGCCTGTCTCGGCGCCAACCTGCCCGCTCTTAACGGCACGATGTGGATCGACGGGCGGGCGTCGGTCTCCGCCATGCCGTGCACCAGAGGCCCTGATGTAAGCTCTACCTCGTCCAACTCTCCCCACTCCAGCGCCCCAGTCGGACAGGCGGTGACGCACGCCGGATCGCCCGACGCACGCTGTCTGTCGACGCAGAAATCGCACTTCGTCGTGACGCCGGAGGCATCGTCGAAGCAAAGCGCCCCATACGGGCATACCCACGAGCAATAGCGACATCCGATGCACTTGGCGCCGTCGATCAACACCGCGCCCGTCTCTTCGTCCCTGTAGATCGCACTCGACGGACAGGCCTCCATGCAAGGCGCATCGGCGCAGTGATTGCAGGCCATCGACAGGTGCGAGACCTCCACGCCGTGGACGTGAAGCTCGTTGAAGGTACGCACGCGACGCCAGCGCCGCTCGCCCGGCACGGCTTTCGCTATCCGGCATGCGGTTTCACAGGCGTGGCAGCCGATGCATTTGTTCTGATCGAAGATGAAGGCTCTCCGGCGTGTCATGCGCGCTCTACCTCCACCAGGTTGTCATGGAACGCCGCCCCGTGCGCTATATCCGTCTCGCGTCCCTCGGACAACAGATTGACCGGGCCTCCCTGCGATCCCCACCATCCGTTCGTGACGGACACGCAGCCGCGCCTGATGCCGCTGTCTATCCGCACGGGAAGCTGCATCTCGCCGCGGCGGTTGTATATCCGCGCCCTGTCCCCGAAGCTCAGACCCCGCGCCGCGGCGTCGTCAGGGTGCATCTGAAGCACAGGCTCGGGGTCGTGGACCTTTATGATGTCCAGGTTTCCGAACTGAGAGTGGATGCGGTTTTTCGTGTTCGGGGTGAGAAGTTGCATCGGATATCTGGGATCGTGATCGGGCCGTGCCGCGGACTCGATCGGAAGCTCCGCGCGGGGCAAGGGGTCGCAACCCCACCGGGCGGCGGCCTCGGTCGATACGAGCTCAACCTTGCCGGAGGGAGTTGCAAACACCTTGTCGGCGAAGGCCACCTCCTCATGGCCGGGCGCGAGCACGGGGCCGTCGGCGAAATCGGCGAGAGAAAGGCCCAAAGGCGCCAGCCGCCGCTCGAGCCAGGCGCGAATCTCTCCGTGGCCGGGCCCCGGGATGGTCTCATCCAGCTTCGATGTTTCAAGGTTCAGCCTTCTCGCCAGATCGCGGAATATCTCGGTCTCCGGACGTACCTCGCCCGGCGGATCGAGCGCCTGCGGACGGAGCTGAAGATAGGGATGCCAGTAAGCCCCGATGACGTCCGTCTGTTCGAACATGCTCTTCGCGGGAAGGACTATGTCCGCCTCCCGCGCCGTGTCCGTCATGAACTGGTCGACGACCACCCGGAAGTCCAGCGAGCGGAAGGCCTCCCGCACCTTGCGCGTACCGGGGTTCTGCGAAAGCGGGTTTCCCCGCTCCACCCACGCGAATTTGAGCGGCGGATCGCTCTGAGCGATCATGTCGCGGCCGAGACGCGCGGTGGATACGGAAACGCGCACGTCTCCCTCCGGCTTTTCGGGCGGGAAAAACGCGATGGGGTCCCGAACGCCGCCGAAGACCTGCGTCTGGAGGTTCGCATAGACCCAGCCGCCGCCTGGGATTCCTATGTTGCCGGTCAGCGCCGCAAGGGCTATCAGCGCGCGCATGGTCGCGCCGCTGTTGGTGTACCTCTGCATCCCGAAGCCCGCGCATATGGTCGCGGGCTTTATAGTCCCGAGAAGCCCCGCAAGTTCCGCTATGGCTCCGGCCGGCACGCCGCACACGGAGGCTGCCTCCTCAATGCTCCTCTCGCGAACCATGTTCGCGAACTCGTCGAATCCAAGCACGTGCTCGTCAACGAAAGCCCCGTCGATACTGCCGCTTTCGATGAGCGCCCGCGCCACGGCCAGCGCAAAAAATCCGTCCGTGCCAGGCTTGGGCTGAATCAAAAGCTCGGCGCGCTCGGACGTCTCGGTGCGCCGCGGGTCGATGACGACCAGGCGCGCGCCCGCGTCCATGGCCTGGTTTACGAAGCGCATCTGGTGCGGGTTGGTCTCGGCCGCGTTCTTGCCCCACATCACTATCAGGCGCGCTTTGGCCAGGTCCCACGGCGCGTTGTGTTTGTTTTCGCCCAGGGTCAAACGCGCCGCCTCGAGGCCTGCGGGCCAGCAAAGATCGCCGTATGCCGTCGTGCATCCGCCGAACATGCGCCAGAAGGCCAGGCTGCACTCGTTCAGGAGTCCTTTCGTTCCGCTCCCGGCGTAATGAAAGACCGCGCGCGGGCCGAGCTCTCTTCGCACGCGGTTCAATTGCGCCGTTATCTCGTCCAGCGCGTCATCCCACGACACGCGGTGAAACGCGCCCCCGTGCCTTCGCCTTAGTGGATAAAGGAGCCGCTCTGGGCTGTGCTGCCTTTCGACGTAGCTCAGCCCCTTCAGGCAGGGCCCGCCGGGGGTGGCGAGGTTGGGCGACGGGCCTTCCGCGGGCACGGGCTCGACCGCCACGAGCCGGCCGCCTTCGACGGTTACTCGCATCGAACAGGTGCTGTAGCAGTTTCGGGGGCATGCGGTCAGGAAAGTGGGCAAATTGAGCCTCGCGCTCTGCTAATAGCGGTACGAAACGGACGCCACCGCGTAGTGAAGCCAGGCGAAGTTGTACACCTCGTCCACGTCCGCGCCGCCCTCGAGGGTTCGATATCCGACCGAGACGCTCCAGCACCTGCAAAGATCCGCGCAGAGCTTGATGGAGGCGTCCTCGGCACGGCCGGGACCGCCGGCCAGCGCGTCGACGTCGAGGACCAACCGCCGGCTCGGCGAGAGCTTGTACCATCCCCGGACATGGAGCAGAGGGACGAATCCGACGTCTGTCTTCCCGGCCGATTTGCCGCCTTGGTCCAGCTCGATCTTAGCATCCCTGATCTTGCCGGTGAATCCGATCCACCAGGCCCAGCGGGCGCTGCTGTGGAACCGGTACGAGTACGTGAGCCGCCAGGAGTTGAAACGATAGGTCGCCTCGGTGGGGACTCCGGGGTCGAAAGTGGCGCCAAAGAACGAGATCCGCTTTGGGGCAAGCCCGGTCTCCGTAACCGTCAGCGGCGCCGCGAGCGCCCTGAGGCCATGCCGCTCGTTGATATTCCAGGTTAGATAGAGGCGCGCGGCCGGCCAGGGCCCATTGTCCACCACGTCCAGGAGTGAGAACCGGGTGCCGTCCTGGTTGTTCGGGATCTGGACGTCGTTCTTGCTCTGCCATACCGGTCCGGCCTCCAGCTCGAGCACGAAGCTCGACTCCGTGGCCTTTCGCGAAGCGAGGGCGGGATCCGTCACGGCGACCAAGGCCGCGACAAGGACAGCAACGATAAGGCTATTTCGCAACGGGAACCTCCCAAGGTGATCGACGCACTCGACCCAGGCTTTCAAGCTCGGCCGAAACTCCGAACCCACCATCTAATATCCATCAATATTGGACAATATCATCCACCCGCCCCCAGTGGGAATATGATGGCGCTACCGTGAGACATCCCCCATCCGAAAATTGAAATGTCCGGTCGCGCGGTCCTGGAAGTACAGCCTGAGTGTCTCGGTTATCGAAGTGAAAGCCAGATCGTCCCAGGGAATCTCCCTCTCCTCGAACAGCCTGGCTTCCAGGCTCTCCTCTCCCGCGGCGAACTTGCCGCCGACCAACCGTCCCCTGAACATGAGGTACACTTGAGAGACGAAGGTGAGGTTGAGCAGAACGTACGGCGCGATGATCTCGACGTCCGCGCGCGCCTCCTCGAGAGCCTCCCGGCGCGCCCCCTCGGCCACGGTCTCGCCGACCTCCAGGTACCCGGCCGGTACGGTCCACTTCCCGTATCGCGGCTCGATCGAGCGGCGGCAGAGCCATCTGATTTCGTTTGACAGTGTGAAGGCAGCCACCTAGACTGGCCGCATCTCAACAAAAGGAGGGCGTTATGAGACGTTGGACGGTTCTTCTGGCTGCATCGCTCGTGATTTTGGTCACGCTCGCCCCTCAAGCGCAGGCCGGACATCGCATCGGCGGGGGCATCGAATACCTGAGAACGCTCGGTGACATAAAGGACTCGTCCGAGTTCGACGCGAACTCCATCGGCCTGATCGGGTCCTATCAGTACACGATGGCGGCGCTCAGGATCGAGGGCGACCTCGAGCTGATCCCAGACTTCGGCGGCACCGACGAGCTTCTGTTCGAGCCGCAGGCGTATGTCCTGCTCGGTGGCCTGATCTACGGGGGCATGGGAATCGGCACCGCGTACTTCGACGGTGATTGGCTGGACGATCCTTTCTTCGCCCTGCGCGCGGGAGTGGACTTCCCTCTCGGCGCTTTCGCCATCGACGGCTACGCTCTCTACCGGTTCCATGACACGAAGCTGCTCGAAGACCTCGACGAAGAGGACCTGGACTCGATAACCTTCGCCGCGGTGATCCGCTTTCCCATAGGCAACTAGCAAGGGGATCCAAGAATCCTTGCCTCGCCGTCGGCCGGTCTGGACCGGCCGCGTTCCGGAGGCTGTGTTGGCGAGCGGGTACGTGATCCGGACTGAGACTTGTCGACATGACGCGGGACCGCCCGTGGAAGGGACCGCGTAGCTCCCACAACAAGGGCTATGATTAGGACCCACCACAAGCCCATCCATCCCCCGTGCCAATCGCTCCGGTGCATTTCCAGCCTTCACACTACTTCTGCAGCGCCCAGCACTCGCCCCTTCGCATCCGTTCGTAGTGCCAGTGAACGTGTTGCCGCAGGGTCCGGAGCTCCGAGGGATCGACGGGCTTCATCACGATCCTGGCGCCGTTGTTCAATTGCTCGACAGTGGTGTTCATCACGGGCATCTGTCCCATCCCGGGCACCCGGCCCATCTCGGTGCCGGTCATCCCTGGGTGGCCCATTTCGCCGTGGCCCATCTCCTCGCGGACGACTTCGCCGTGACCCACGGCCATGCGCCGCCACATCATTTCTCCTTCACCCCGGTGCATCTCGTACATCCGTCCCAGGTGCTGCACGCGCCTTCGTATGTCGCCGACGTCCTCCTCCTCCGCCATGAAGGTAAGCGCGACCCCGTCGGACATGTCGTCTATCTCCACCGTGGTGCCCGGCACGGCCATCGGACACACTTCGGCCAGCTTCTCCATCACGTCCTCGTCCTCGGCGGCCGCAGTCCCGGGAATGGCCTCCTCCTGTTCCTCCATGCGGGCCTCCGATGCGCGTTGCTCATCTTTCGCGCCGCACGACCAGAGACCGAAACTCATAGGCGCGACAACCGAGATCAAGAGCGCGGCTTTCATAGCTTTCATCAGCTCATCTCCTTTTCGTGATCTTGCCTCAACCCGGACCGCCGCGCGCGGCCGTTCAGGCCGACCATCCGCCCGCCGGCCAAGCCCGCCGTCCCCGCCGCTCGTTGCGGCCGGCGCCGCTTGTCCTTCGTCCGTGACCAGTCCATGCCTCCGTCCCATGCCGCAATCCGCGCACCGATACTGCCTCAGCGCGACGATGGCGCACGGAATCAGGTTTTCGCATCGCCGGCTCGCGGTGTATCGGGGGGAAACTGATACTACTCTGGGGCGGCCTCCCAACAATGAAGGACGTAAAAACGGGTGACCGAACGCTACGCAATATGTAGACTTCAATTTTGTCCCGTCGAATTGTGTATTGACGAGACTGCGAGATCGAGCGCTCGGCGGAACTTCCGGCAAGGTCCGCCGATGTCATGCCCGGACCGTCACCCGCGAATTGGACCAGGCCTTGGATAGACCGGCGAGAACAGAAGACAGGACGGCCAGACGCGCGGCCCTGATCGTGGCCACGTTGGCTTCGTTTCTCGGCCCGTTCATGGGCTCCTCGGTGAACGTCGCCTTGCCCAGGATCGGCAATGAGTTCGGCATGAGCGCGGTGCTGATGAGCTGGGTCAACACCGCTTTTCTTCTGTCCGCCGCCACCTTGACGGTGCCGTTCGGACGCCTGGGCGATATCTACGGCCGCAAGAAGATCTACATGACCGGCGTCTTCATCTTCACCGCGGCCTCCGTCCTCATCGCGCTGTCCTGGTCGGGAATGACGCTGATCCTGTACAGGGTAGTGCAGGGCGTCGGCGCCTCGATGATCTTCGCCACTGGAATGGCCATCCTTCTATCTGTATATCCGGCTCGGGAGCGGGGGAAGGTGCTCGGAATCGCCGTGGCCGCCGTCTACCTCGGCCTCTCCAGCGGGCCGTTCTTCGGAGGCATCATTACCCAGCAGCTCGGCTGGCGCTTCATATTCTGGCTGAATCTGCCGACGGGGCTATTGTTGCTGGCGGTGATCTTCTTCATGTTGAAGGGGGACTGGGCCGAGGCCAAAGGCGCGCGGTTCGACCTGGCGGGCTCGGCGATGCTCGCGCTTTCGCTTCTGGCCACTATGTTCGGCTTCTCCAGATTGCCCGAGCCCTACGCCTTCTACCTGCTGGCCGCGGGGCTGGCCGGTATCGCCGCGTTCGTCATCTTCGAGTTGCGGTTCGAGGACCCGATAGTCGATGTGAGGCTGTTTCGTTACAACACCGTTTTCGCCTTCTCCAATTTGGCCGCCTTGATTAACTACGCCGCCACCTTCGCCGTGACCTTCCTGTTGAGCCTCTACCTCCAGGAGGTGCGCGGTTTCTCTCCGCAGAAGGCGGGGATGCTGCTCGTCATTCAGCCGCTGGTGCAGGCCGTCCTCTCGCCGTTGGCGGGGAGGCTCTCAGACCGGGTGGAGCCGCGGACCGTGGCCTCCATCGGGATGACCATGACCTTCACAGGACTGGTGCTGCTGACCTTCATAGACTCCGGCGTCTCCATCTACTATGTCATGGCCTGCCTCGTGTTCCTCGGGTTCGGGTTCGCGCTTTTTGTATCTCCCAACACAAACGCCATCATGAGCTCCGTCAACCGCCGAATCTACGGGGTGGCCGCCGCCCTGGTCGGCACCATGCGCCAGCTGGGGATGATGTTCTCCATGGGCATCGTGATGATGATCCTTTCGCTTCAAATGGGCCGGGCCGAGATCCAACCGGGCAACGTGGGAGCGTTCCTGGACAGCATGCGAACGGCTTTTGTAATCTTCGCGGTGCTGTGCCTCGGTGGGATATTCGCTTCCCTCGCCAGGGGCAAGGTAAGCCGCGTCGAACCGGGAGGCCCCTGAAGCCGCTCCCCCCAGGCCCGGCTTCGCCTGCACGCCGGCGGGCTCTTCCTCACCAGCATCAGCGACTTCGGTCAGGACCGGCGGACCGGCGAGATGTCCCTCCGCGGCGGTCCGTCCAGGTGAGTATCGTGCCGACCGCTGCGTCCCTCGCGGCGCTGGGTGCGAACGAGATCAAATTCATCTCACGGCACTTTCCCTTACGTCAGACAAGATCCCCTTTGACGCGCGAGCTCGGCTTGCTCGAGGAAGTACAAGCGTAAAGGGCTGGCGTAAAGGGTTTCTCTTGACTTGAACCGGTACTTGTGGTAAAGTTCATATTGGCGATTGCATCCGCCCGCCGTTTCACCCGCCGGACCGCAAGCCGGCAGGCGAATCTGAAATCATCAGTCCCCGGCCACGCCCGCCTGTCCATCCACGAAGGGAGGGATGATTTTGTCTCTAAGAAACAAGACCATGATTTCGCTGCTGGCGGCGCTGTTTGTGCTCTGCACGGTGTCCTCGGCGTTCGCCCGCCACGCGGTGACCGGAGCCCGCGGCTTCAAGCACACCTACAACAACAGATATTACTCATGGATGCCCCTTTCGCCGCCGTACGGAGGCAATCCGAATTATCGGTGCCACGTGGTAAGGGTCGTGGACGGCTCTCTATGGGGCGGATGGGGCGGCGCTCAGGCCGATTACGGCGCCGGATGGATCGAGCTCAAGCACTGCACGTATATCGAGACGGCCTCCTCGGTCCGCGTCAACTCCTGGAGCAGGCTGGTCGTGCAGGACCCGCGTGCCGACCAACCGATAGTATCCGGGGCCCAACAGGACGGCGAAGCCTGCAACTGCGAGCTTCAGCCCGGCCAACAGGTCTGGGTCCTCGGCCCGGAGGAGCCCGGCATGCCCCCGGGAGAGGCACATTCGCCGGCCGCGGCGGTGGTCGCCGATACGACCGGCCAACTGCCGGTGGAGTTCGTCATGGACTACGAGGACGGATCGCTTGTAACCAGGATCACCAATTGTCCTTGGAGCGCAGCTCAAATATGGGCTCGCGGCCTCATAGCGGGCGGAGATACGTCCGAGGTCCCCATGCTACCGGGAGAGTCGCTTCTCTATACCTCTACAGGTGAAATCGACGGCAGTGGCCATGTCCTCGTCAAGTCACTCGGAGACGTTTCGGCGGAGCCGGGCGACGAGGTGGTCCTCGAGTTCGAGGTTTGGAACCTGGACGCCTTCGATCATGATTTCGATTTGACAGTGGAGGACGCCCATGGCTGGCAGATCGTAGCGCCAGGGCCGGTGGTCACCGTCCCCGCCATGGGATCGACGCCCGTCCTCGTGCCGGTGACGGTCCCGCCTTCCCCTGAGGGCCCGGCTGACGGCGTGCATCTCGAAGCCGTGCGGTCCGACAACCCGCAGCAGTACCACGGCGACACCGGATGGGTCGAAGCCCAGATCCCCGTCCCTTCAGGCTCTGATCGCTCCTACGTTGTCCTCGCGGTCCTTCTGCTTGGAATGGGGGCCCTGCTTCTGGGCTTGCGGAGGCTTCGCAGACCGGGATCTCGACCGGCGTAGTCCCAATATCTCGACACTTGCCATAGGAGGGGTCCGAGCGAAGCCGCCGGACCCCTTCCCTTTGCCGCCGTCGGGGCCGGCGCCCATGATCCCATATTGGAGTTGACACGGGGCACAACTGCAGCTAGAATACTCGGCTGATTGGTGAAATATGCCTAGCTGTGGTTCCACTGGTCTGCCCGTTACGGGCAGGCCGTTCCATCTTGTAGGCCCGGTATTGGGGGGAAGACGAAGAAGGAGGGGAGCATGTCAACGTTCGTAGGCGAGTTCATGGCTCAAGTAACGGCGAAGAACCCTGCGGAGCCTGAGTTCCACCAGGCGGTTCAGGAAGTTGTCGAGTCGCTGGAGCTTGTGCTCGAAAAGCATCCGGAATACAAGGCGGCGAAGATCCTGGAGCGGATCGTGGAGCCGGAGAGGGTGATACTTTTTCGGGTTCCCTGGGCGGACGATCAAGGCGAGGTCCAGGTCAACAAGGGATTCCGCATCGAGATGAACAGCGCCATCGGACCCTACAAGGGCGGGCTCCGTTTCCACCCGTCGGTCAACCTCGGCATTCTGAAGTTTCTGGCCTTCGAGCAGGTCTTCAAGAACAGCCTGACCACGCTGCCCATGGGCGGCGGCAAGGGCGGCTCGGACTTCGACCCCAAGGGTAAGAGCGACAATGAAGTGATGAGATTCTGCCAGTCCTTCATGAGCGAGCTCTACCGTCACATCGGCCCGAATTGCGACGTCCCGGCGGGCGATATAGGTGTCGGCGGCCGCGAGATAGGCTTCATGTTCGGACAGTACAAGAAGCTGAAGAATGAGTTCACCGGCGTGCTGACCGGCAAGGGACTCAACTGGGGCGGCTCGCTGATCCGTCCAGAGGCCACCGGTTACGGCGCAGTGTACTTCGCGGCCGAGATGCTCGGCACCCGCGGCGAGACCCTGAAGGGCAAGACCTGCCTCGTTTCGGGCTCCGGGAACGTCTCCCAGTTCACCACCGAGAAGCTCCTCGAACTGGGCGGCAAGGTCGTCACCCTGTCCGACTCCTCGGGCTACGTCTACGACGAAGAGGGCATAGACCGAAAGAAGCTGGACTACGTGATGGAGCTCAAGAACGTGCGGCGCGGCCGCATCAAGGAGTACGCCGACCAGTACAAGAACGCCGTCTATACGCCGGTGGATCCCAGCCTCGACCACAACCCGCTGTGGAACCACAAGGCCGATTGCGCCTTCCCTTCGGCAACCCAGAACGAGATCAACGTCAAGGACGCCCAGAATCTGATCAAGAACGGCGTCTACGTCGTATCGGAGGGCGCCAACATGCCCACGACGGCGGACGGAGTCGAGCTGTATCTGGAGAACAAGATCCTCTACGGCCCCGGCAAGGCGGCCAACGCGGGCGGCGTCGCGGTCTCCGGCCTCGAGATGTCCCAGAACTCGATGCGGATCGGCTGGACCCGCGAGGAGGTCGACGGCAGGCTCCAGGGCATCATGAAGGCGATTCACAAGTCCTGCGTCGAGGCGGCGGAGCGTTTCGGGACGCCGGGCAACTATGTGAACGGCGCTAACATCGCGGGCTTCATCAAGGTTGCCGACGCCATGATGGACCAGGGCGTGGTATAGAGCCGATCCGGCATCTTAGGCAAGCGGAAGGCGGAGTGGAGATTTCCACTCCGTTTTCTGCTATATTTCGGATGTGCGCCGGTGCGGTGGGCGCCGGCGTCGAGGTGCCGCTTGAACGCCGGGGCGCGGCCGCATGGATATCGATCTCGCGGGTGTTGGCGCGGGCGCTGTTCGCTTTGTCTTTGGGATTCCGCAAAGGTGATCGGGTTTGAGAGAGTTTGACATTCAAGAAGTCGAGCACGGGTACGGCTCCCGTTTCCAGCGATTCCAGGATCTGATCCGCAATAGGGTCCGCAATATCCTCCTCGTTTCCAGCGTCTACGACTCCTTCATCCTTGCGGAGGACGGCCGCCTGTACGAGTCACTGCTCAACGAGTACATCGGACTCAATCTCAGCGACGCCCCCGGCATAACGCGCGTGTCCAGCAGCTCTGAAGCGGTCTCCATGCTACAGGGGGACAAGCGCTTCGATCTGATCATCACCTCGCTGTGGGTCGGCGACATGCACGCCCTCGAGTTCGCCCGTGAGGCGAAGAACATCGTCAAGGACGTGCCCATTGTATTGCTCACCTACGACGCCCGCGCCCTGAACGATCTGCTGGATAAGTACGATGTGTCGGATTTCGACAGGGTGTTCATCTGGCAGGGCGATTTTCGCATCCTGCTGGCTATAATAAAGTGCATCGAGGACCACCTGAACGTGGACCACGACACCGAGCTGGTCGGAGTGCAGTCCATCATTCTGATCGAGGATGACGTCCGCTTCTACTCCTCGTATCTGCCGCTTATCTACACGGAGTTGATGCGACACACCCAAAGCCTGATTTCGGAGGGCGTAAACCCCGCCCACAGATTGCTAAGGCGCCGGGCCAGGCCGAAGATACTGCTCTGCGACACCTATGAGGAGGCATGGTCATACTACGAGCGGTTGCACGCCTACATCCTCGGCGTCATCTCGGACATGGAGTTCCCCAGGGGCGGGCGGAAGGACCCCTGGGCGGGGGTGAGCTTTGCCGAGGCGGTTCGCGAGTCACATCCCGACATTCCCATATTGTTGCAGTCCCGCGATCCGGCGAACAGGCGGGTCGCCGACAAGCTGGGCGTGTCGTTCCTGGTGAAGGATTCGCCCACTTTGCTGTCGGATCTCAGCGCGTTCATGAAGACGAACTTCAGCTTCGGGGACTTCGTGTTCCGTCTTCCCGATGGAACGGAGGTCGGCCGCGCCTCGGACCTGCGCACCCTGGAGGAGCAGCTCCGCCACGTCCCGAATGAGAGCCTTCTCTACCACGGCGAGCGCAACCATTTCTCCAATTGGTTCAAGGCAAGGACGGAGTTTCTGCTGGCATACAGGCTTCGTCCCCAGAAGGTCTCGGATTACAGGTCCGTCGGGGACCTGCGCCGGTACTTGATAAAGTGCCTCTCCGATCTGCGAGTGGCGCAGCAGCAAGGCAGCGTGGTCGATTTCGATCCCCGGACTTTCGATCCGACGGCGAGCTTCGCGCGCATCGGTGGAGGATCCCTGGGAGGCAAGGGCCGGGGCCTCGCCTTCATGAACTCGATGATCTACAGCAATCTCCTGATGAATCGTTTCGACGACGTGACCATATCCGTTCCACCGACGGTGGTCGTGGGCGCGGACGTGTTCGACCAATTCATGGAGGAGAACGACCTCAACAAGGTCGCCCTGGAGTGCGAGGACGACGCGGAGATCGAAGAGCGGTTCCTGAGCGCCGAATTCCCGGCGCGCATAAAGAATTCCCTACGCGATCTTCTCGATCTCATGAGGTACCCCCTCTCCATTCGCTCGTCCAGCCTTCTCGAGGACTCCCAGTACCAGCCGTTCGCGGGCATATATAGAAGCTACATGATCCCCAACAATCACCAAGACCCGGAGGCGAGACTCGAAGAGCTGGTCACCACCGTAAAGCGGGTCTACGCTTCCACGTTTTCGCATTGCGCGAAGTCCTACATGAAGGCGACTCCCTACCGTCTGGAGGAGGAGAAGATGGGGGTGGTCATTCAAAAGCTTGTCGGCAGGCGCCACGGCGATCGCTTCTATCCCGATTTCTCGGGCGCCGCGAGCTCGCACAACTACTACCCGGTGCCGCCCATGAAGACCACCGACGGCATCGCATCCGTGGCTCTCGGTCTCGGGGTCATCGTGATGGAGGGCGGACCGACAGTCAAGTTCTCGCCGAGCTACCCGAAGCGCCCGTTCCAGTTCTTGTCGGTTCCGGAGGTTCTGGAAAACTCCCAACGCGACTTCTACGCGCTGGAACTCCCGCCGCCCGACTCGGATTATGACCGCCGCCAGGAGTTCGAGCTCCTGAACCTCGACATCAGCGCGGCCGACGAGGACGGGACGCTGGCGCAGCTGGCTTCGACCTACTCGGCGGAGAACGACCAGATATACGACGGTACTTCACGGGAAGGCACAAGGCTGGTCACTTTCGCCCCGATTCTCAAACAGCGCTCCTATCCGCTGGATGAGATCCTCCGGCTGATCTTGAACCTGGGTGCGCGCGGGATGAGCGCCGCGGTGGAGATCGAGTTCGCCGGGAATCTGTCGGTTCGGGACTCCGGCCGCCGTGAATTCTGCGTCTTGCAACTGCGGCCTATCGTGATAAGTCACGAGAGCAATGAGCTCGAGATAGAAGAGGCCGTCGGAGCCGACGTGGTCTGTCACAGCTCGCAGGTCCTGGGAAACGGCGTAATCAATAATATAGAGGACCTTGTCTACGTGGACATCGACAAGTTCGATCGCGCCGCGAGCAAGCAGGTCGCCGACGAGGTCGGCTCGTACAATCGCGACCTCACCGAGGCCGGCCGACCGTATCTCCTGATCGGGGTGGGACGCTGGGGCTCTTCGGACCCGTGGCTGGGAATACCGGTGAAGTGGGACCAGATATCCGGTGCCAGGGTCATGATAGAGACCGGCTTCAAGGACTTCAGAGTCACGCCCTCCCAGGGAACGCATTTTTTCCAGAACCTGATCTCCTTCCGGATAGGGTATTTCACGGTCAACTCGCAACTCAGAAACGGGTTTATCGATTGGAAGTGGCTGCGCCGTCAACCATCCGCCAGGGAAGGCAAATACACCCGGCACCTCAGGTTCGACCGGCCGCTTACGGTGAAGATGAACGGTAGAAACAACAAGGGAGTGATCCTCAAACCCGAAGCCGGCTGAACCGAGCGGCGGACCGGGCGGCCTGGGAGAGCTGCGTTGAGAGCCTGCGCGGTCCGGGGCAGCGCCGGGCCGGCGGCGTGACCGGCGCCGGCGGTGGTGGTAGTGCTTTGAACATATTGCTTACCAACTACAGGTACTTCGTCTCCGGAGGGCCGGAGCGCTACTTGTTCAACGTCAAGGAGCTCCTGGAGGAGAAAGGGCACAAGGTAATCCCGTTCTCGGTCAAACATCCCAAAAACGAGCCCACCGAGTACTCCGATTTCTTTCTCTCCCCCCTCTCGGAGGACGAGGAGTCGGTCACCTTCAGACAGTTCAAGCTGACCCCGAGGACATTGCTCAAGCTCTTCGACAGGACTTTCATGTCGGTAGAGGCCCGCAGGAAGATCAGGAGGCTTCTCGAGCACGACCGTATCGACGTGGCATACACGCTGCATTTCCTCAGGTGGATCTCTCCGAGCATCCTGCCCGAGCTATCCGGCAGAAATATCCCCATAGTGGTCAGGGTCTCCGATTTCGAGTACATGTGCCCCGGAACGCACCTGCTTCGCAACGGCGAGGTCTGCGACCTGTGCGTTGGAGACGGACTGTGGCCCTCGGTCAGGCACAGGTGCATACAGGGCTCCCTCCCTCTCAGCCTGGCCCATTTCGCGTCCATGTCGCTCTACAGGCTGACCGGCGTCCTCGACAGGATAGACGCCTTCGTCTGCCCTTCCAGGTTCACCATGGGCCTGATGAAGAAGGCGGGTTTCGCCGAGAAGAAGCTGTTCCACGTCCCGACTTTCATAGATCTCGCGGCGATCGACCCTTCGCCCGCGCCGGGAAGGTACGTCCTGTATTTCGGCAGGATATCGCCCGAGAAGGGCGTAGAGGTCCTCCTGGAGGCTTTCCTGAAATACCGCGGGCGCAGCGGCGCAAGCGCCCTCCCCCTGCGCATCGTCCACACGGGGGGCGAAGGGGCTCGGAGCCTGGAGGAGAGGGTCAGGTCCGAGGGCCTGGAAGACATAGAGATTCTGAGCGGACTGAGCGGCAGGGAGTTCCATGCGGTCTTGCGCGACGCCGCTTTCACCGTTGTCCCTTCGATATGCTACGACAACATGCCCAACGCCATCCTGGAGTCGTACGCCTTCTGCAAACCCGTGATAGGCTCCGGCCGGGGCAGCATCCCGGAGGTGATCGAGGACGGCCGCACGGGACTGCTCTTCGAGCCGGGGGACAGCGACGATCTCGCGGACAAGCTGGCCTGGCTCGCGGGACGCCCCGAAGAACGTTTGAATATGGGCCGAAACGGTAGGACAATTGTGGAGAGCCGGCATAACAAGGAAGCCCACTATGGTAGGCTCATGGAGGTCTTCGCCGGATTGACCTGATGCACATGAAACCATAGTCCCCCCGCAGGTGAATTACGATGGAGTGCGCTGTAATCACAACATACAGGTGTAACGCCCGCTGCCGGATGTGCTGCGCCTGGGAGAACCCCACCAGGCCCGAGCAAGAGGTCACCCCCGAGGTGATCGACAAGATCCCGCCCGGGCACACGAGATTGAACATAACCGGCGGAGAGCCCCTGCTGAGGAAAGACCTCGAAGACATAGTCGCGGTGCTGGACAAGAAGACGAAACGTCTCGAGATCAGCACCAACGGTTACTTCACCGAGAAGATCGTCAGGATAGCCCGGAAGTTCCCGAACATAACGGTAAGGGTGAGCGTCGAAGGGCTGCCCAAGCTGAACGATCATCTAAGGGGCCTCAAGGACGGGTTCGACCACGCCCTGAGGACCGTACTGCGGTTGAAGGACCTGGGAATCAAGGACGTTGGATTCGGCATCGTGATATCGGACAAGAACGTGAAGGATCTGCTCGACCTGTATCATCTGATGGCCTCGATGGACATGGAGTTCAGCAACGCGACCATGCACAACTCCTACTACTTCTTCAAGCATGACAACAGAGTCGAGGACTTGGAGACGGTAACCGAGGAAATGAAGAAGTTCATCACGGCGCTGCTGAGGTCAAAGAGGCGAGACCTGAGGATGAGGGTCAAAGACTGGTTCAGAGCTTACATAAACCTGGGGCTGCTCAACCACATGCAGGGCAAGGCGCGGCCTCTGCGATGCGGGGCGGGGACGGACACCTTCTTTTTGGACCCTTACGGGCTGGTCCTGGCCTGCAACGGCTCCGGGGAGCCATGGGTGATGGGCGACTTGAAAATTGCCGATTTCGACGAGGTATGGAACAGCGATCAGGCCAGGTCGGTCAGGGAGAACGTCCGGGATTGCAAGCGCGACTGCTGGATGACCGGAACGGCGGTGCCGGCCATGAGAAAGCAGGTCTGGGTGCCGATATACTGGGTCCTGGGCAACAAGCTCAGGCTCGCCCTCGGCAAGGAGCCTGGGATCGCATGACCCCGCCCCGCCGCGAGGGCCACGGCGGCGCGCGGCCCCACATCTGAGGACTCGCTAACGATGGCAGACCAGCGCAGGAAGAGGATAGCCTTTTTGGGCATAAAAGGCCTTCCTTCCAAGGCCGGGGCGGACAGGGTCGTCGAGGGAATCGCCGACAATCTCGCGCGAGATTTCGAGATCCATGTTTACTGCAGCCGCGACTATTCCAAAGATTACCATCCCCGCCACATCAATCTGGTCAAGATCCGGCACATAAAGGGAAAGCACCTCTTCTCATTCTCTCTCTCGGTTCTGTCCGCCCTGCACGCGGTCCTTCTTGGAAACTACGACCTTGTGCACGTACACAACACCGATTCAGGGTTCATCGTCCCCATTCTGAGACTGAGGTACGAGATACTGGGCACGTCCCACGGGTTCCCTTATCGAAGGGAGAAATGGGGCGGCTTCGCAAGGCGGTTCTTCAAGCTCTCGGAAAAGCTCATGTTCATGTTCTCCACGTCCATGACGTGCGTCTCGAAATCCATTACTCAAGAGCTGACCCGAATGTACAAGAAGCGTGTGCTGTTCATACCCAACGCGATAGACAAGCCGGAGGCGGTGGAAGACTCCGCCATGTTCGAGAGGCACGGGCTCACGGGGAAGGATTACATCTGTTTCGCGGCCGGGCGCGTCGATCCGACCAAGGGCTGTCACCTTCTCCTGAAGGCGTTCGAGCGGACGGACCGCGACATGCGCCTCGCGGTGGTGGGAGACCTGGGCCACAAGAAGGACTACGCCGACAGCCTTCGTGAAACCGCCGACGACAGGGTCGAGTTCATCCCTTTCATCTCGCGGAAGGAGATCCTTTTTGGGATCGTCAAGAACGCCAAGTTGTTCGTCTTCCCGTCAACGGTGGAGGCGATGTCGATAATGCTTCTGGAAGTGGCCGCCCTGGGCGTCCCCATCGTCTGCAGCGACATAGTGGAGAACGTCGCGGTGCTGGAGGACAGGACGACCTACTTCAGGTCCGGCGACGACCGCGACCTGGAGAAGAAGATCGGGCTGTGCCTCGACAACTACGAAGAAGCGGTGGCCCAGGCCGATGAAACGAAGGACTGGGTTCTGGACAACTACAGATGGGAGAGCATAGCGGGACAGTACAAGGCCCTGTATGAGAAACTCACCGGAGGCCAGGATACGGCGGATGCGGGCGGCGGGTCCGGCCCGGCCGAGAGGCCTTCCTGAGCGCCAACGTGCCGAGGGCCCCCCTCGATCCGTCGTGCGGGTCCGCAGGGCGCTTCCAACGATCACGCCGTCACTTCGGACCTGCGCTCGGCCCACGCTATTTGCAGCACGTAGCTGCCCTCCACGATGACGTGCGACTCGAGCCGCATCCCAGGGTCCAGTTCCCGCAGAATCCGCTGGGCCTTGTCCCAGTTGCGGTGCACGGGCGCTCTCAATACCTCGCCGCCGGAGGTCGGGTACAGCATCTCCCCGGCGGGATAAAGCTCGGGCGGCAGGATCGACTGGTCCCAGCATGTCATACCCAGAGTGCCCCCAGGCTCCAAGACGCGCATCAGCTCGTTAGCCCAAGCCCTGACGTCTGCGACATGGTCCACCAACAGGCTGCACCAGACGAGCTCGAACGCGCGCTCGCTGAAAGGAAGCGCCCTGGCGTCCAAGCAGACCGGCGACCCCCCGAGCTTGCGCTTCAGATCCGCGAGCATTGCGGTTACAATGTCCCCGTAGACCGTAAGGGCGGCCCACTCAGGCCTGACCGCCGGACGCGGACCGCAGCCCAGATCGAGAATCCTGCGGAGGCTTCGCCCGGCAAGACGTTTTCCGAGCGCGGCGGTCTGAAGGTCGAGAGCGCGGGCCACGACAGGGTGAGATTCGGGATCGGCATACTCTTCCCACACCCTGTCATAGAAGTCGCGGACTTCACCCATGCTCTGCTCCCGGGAAAAACACTTACGTCAGCTCATACAAGGAGGCGCCAATGGACGTATTGCAGGCCATACAAGAGCGAAGGGCCTATCGCTCGCTGAAGCCGGTTGAGATCAAGCCCGAGCTCGTCGCCGACCTCGCGGGCTGCGTCCGGCTGGCCCCCTCCTGCTACAATAACCAGCCCTGGCGCCTGGTCTTCGTCAAGGGCGAGACCGCCCTCCAGGCCATGCACGACGCCCTGGCCAAGGGCAACGAGTGGGCCAGGGCCGCTTCGATGATAGTCGCGGTCTGCACCCGCAAGGATCTCGATTGCGTAAGCTCGGGGCGAGAGTACTATCTCTATGACTCGGGCATAGGCATCGCCTTCCTGATCCTGAGAGCCACGGAGCTCGGTCTCGTGGCACACCCCATAGCAGGCTACGACGAAGACAAGGCGAAGCGAATTCTCGAAATCCCCGAAGACTTCACCTGCGCGAACCTCGTCATAGTGGGCGCGCGCTCCGACGCCGTCAACCCTCTGGTCTCCGAGGAGCAGGCCGAGGTGGAGAAAGAGCGCCCGGAGCGCATGCCCGTGGACCAGTTTGCCTTCGTCGACCGATTCGGGCAGGGGCTCGCGCAGTCCTGACAATTCCCCGACTAAGCGTCGACCGGCTCGGCCTCCAGGGATATCTTCACTCCCTTTAGGGCACCGGATACCGGGCATCCGACCTTGGCTTTCTCGGCCGTTTCCAGGAAAGCACCGCGGTCGATTCCAGGCACCACCACGGACTCTATCTCCGGGCGTCCGCCAATGACACCGGGGGGATGCTCAATACCGTCAGGGAGATTTCCCCAGGTTCAGCCTGGAGGCGAACAAGGCCGCCGCGCCACAAGCACAATCCGGCCAGAATGACCAGAAGCACCAGGGCCCACTCCGGGCGCAGCAGGACCAGTAGGCCGACAGCGCCTGCAAGGATCGCCGGCGTGCCGATCCCCCGCTTAGACATCCGACGCGATCTCTTTCCGTCACTCTCCGTCATCTGGTCCACGCCCCGCTCCAAGACAGCCGGCCCCCAACTCGCGGCCGCATTTCTTTGGACGCGCACATAGGCACACGGCAAAGGTGCCCTCATCCCCGGCCGCGGTCAAGGACGCTTCTTCTCAGGCGCCCGCCGCGTTTAGGGCACTGCAGACCCAGAGCATCTGCTAGAATCCTGCCTGGAGGCGCAGGGCCGGGCTAGGCTGGTTCTCGGGAAGCTGTATGACCTGCCCGCAGTGCATGTCGGGTGATCACAACCTCTGCCCCGACGCCGAGCAGACTATAATCGGCCGCTTCGGCGGCTTCGCGGACAAGGTGCGCTGCCTGGGCGAGTGGGCGATTGCGCTGCCCGACGCGCTTGAAACGGCTAAGGCCGGCCCCCTGTCGATCCTGCCGGGGCGGAAGTCGATCTCCGCTTCGCCTCTCGGGAGCCCGGCGACGACCGCCGAGATGCTGGATTTCTGCGCTAGGCACGACATAGCGCCGGTTACCGAGGAGCTGCCGATGTCCAGGGCAAACGAGGCCATGGAACGCCTGAGATCGGGCTCCGCCCGCTACAGGATAGTCCTCGAGAACGACTTCTAGCGGAGTCGCCGGCGGGGCGGACCTTTCCCAACGAATTGATTGACTGGACGGCAGATGTGGCTATAATATCTAAGTACCCCCACTTAGCCCAGTATCAGCCTATTCCAAACTAACCAGCAGCGGGAGTCGATCTAATGGCCGTGTCACAGAAAACTCAAGTCGAGGAAGATGTCTGGATCCCGACGAGCTGCGGGCAATGCTATTGCATGTGCGGCATCAGGGCCCGCCGGCAGAACGGGATCGTCACGGAGGTTGTGGGAAACCCGGACGCGCCCACGGGGCGGGGCCATATTTGCGTCAAGGGCCTTGCCTCGCCGCAGCTCCTGTACGATCCATACAGGGTGAACTATCCCCTCAAGCGCACCAATCCCGAGAAGGGGCTCGGAGTCGATCCGAAGTTCGAGCGCATATCCTGGGAAGAGGCCTACGACATAATCTGCCGGAAGCTGCGTGAATGTCAGGAGAGAGATCCCCGGGGGCTCTTCTTCCAGGCGACCACCACGCAGGCGTCGGAGATCCGGTTCGGGGTCATAGGCTTCATGAAGGGCTTCGGAACTCCCAACTACTGGGTCTCGGGCGGCGGGCTGCACTGCGGAAACGGCGCCCATTTCATGAACGGCATCATGCACGTGGCGTGGTCGATAATTCCCGACTTCGCGCACTGCAATTACGCTCTTAACTTCGGTTGCTCCAAGGGCCATGGTGCGGGCCACGTGGCCGTCCAGAACGCCACACAGGTGGCCGACGCCAGGGCCCGTGGATTCAAGAACGTGGTTTTCGATCCGTTCCAGAGCGCCCAGGCCTCGAAGGCGCACGAATGGGTGCCTATCCGGGTCGGCACGGACGGCGCCCTGGCCCTGGGACTCGTGAACTCTCTGATCAACGAGCACGGCATATACGACGCCGAGTACTTGATGTACAAGACCAACGCCTCCTACCTCATCCGCCCTTCGGACGGGCGTTACATGAGGGATCCCGAGACCAACAAGCCTCTGGTCTGGGACCTCGTGGACAACGCGCCAAAGGTACACAACGATCCCTCCGTCACCCGCGTCGAGTACGAGGACGAGGCACACGAGGTGGCGCTGACCGGCACATACAACGTCAACGGCACCGACTGCCGGCCGGCCTTCGAGCTTCTCAAGGAGCACGTGAAGAAGTACACGCCCGAGTACGTCGAGAAGATCACCTGGGTGCCGGCGGCCACCATCAGCCGCATCGCCAAGGAGTTCGGCGAGGCGGCGGAGATAGGCTCCACGGTCATAATTCAGACCAGCAAGGGCCCCAAGAGGATCCCGAAGCGCCCCGTGGCGACCCACTTCTTCCGCGGGAGCCAGGGGCATACGAACTCGGGCTGGACCTGCCTGTCCATAGACATGGTCAATCACATAGTCGGCGCCGCGGACACCTACGGCAGCTCAATGGGTCTCGGGGCGGCGGTGGCCAGCGGCTACGAGGGCACGGGCAAGCCCTACCAGATCCCCTACCCTTGCCCGGACGGCCTCCTGGTCGCCGGCGCCTGGGTGTACGATCACAAACCGTACCCGATGCGCGTCCCGAAGCCGCCCACGCGCCTCGACATTCACGATATGTTTCCGACGTCGATCTACAACGCGTTCACCATCACCGATCCGCGTTGGTTCGATATACTGCAGCGCTTCGAGATCCCCTACAAGCCCGACGTCATGGTCAACTTCGGCTCCAACTCCGTGATGACCATGGGCAACTCGGAGGCGGTCACCAAGAACTTCTTGAAGAAGTTCAA
This sequence comes from uncultured bacterium, assembly GCA_964531335.1. GTDB lineage: Bacteria > Eisenbacteria > RBG-16-71-46 > CAZHEV01 > CAZHEV01 > CAZHEV01. The sequence continues at coordinate 141,925 of CAZHEV010000008.1, forward strand.
CTTCATCTTCTCGTTCCAGCTCTACATCACGGAGTTCGAGGAGGCCGTCGCGGACATAGTGCTTCCCGACGCCTGCTTCCTGGAGCGGTACACGCCGGCGGTGAGCTTCCCCTCCACCTTCTCGCACCCGCAGGGAGAGGACGACTGGGGCTGGACGATTCGGCAACCGGTCGTCGAGCCGCTTTACGAGAGACGCGATTTCAACGAGGTGATGGTCGAGATAAGCAGGCGGCTGGGAATACACGGCAAGTTCTACAAGGGGCTGAACGATTCCATCGGGGTCCGTTACGGCGGAGAGATGGAAGAGAAGTACAAGCTGGTCGAGGACGGTAGCGTCTTCCATTCCTGGGAGGATATCACCGACCGGCTCCTCAAGGATCGCTTCGGCGAGGAGCACGGTCTCGAGCACGTCAGGAAGAAGGGCGTCTTCACCTGGCCCAAGAAGAAAGAGGACGTGTACTGGAAGTGGTTCAACCCCTCCAGGGTCCCCATATACTTCGAGTACTTCATCGACTCGGGCGAGCAGATCGACGAGTTGTGGAATAAGTACCGGGGCGACGATTTCTTCAAGTTCGACTGGAGCCGGTTCAAGGCGCTGGCGGACTGGTATCCCTGTCCGACGCACACGGAGGACAATCCCGAGTACGACATGAACACCTTCTACTGGCGCGCCGTGATGCACACGAACTCGATGACCCAGCAAAACCCCTATCTCGACGAGTGCTCGCAGGAGGATCCCAACGTCTACGCCGTTCAAATGCACGTCGATACGGCCAAGGAAAAGGGCATCAAGGACGGCGACAAGGTCTGGTTGGAGAACCCGCAGGGGCACAAGGTAAGAGGCTGGGTGTCGCTGACACAAGGGATCGAGCCGCATCACCTTGCGATAGCCGCGGTGGCGGGCCACTGGGGCAAGTTCATGCCGATCGCCAAGGGCAAGGGAACTTTTTTCAACGATCTGGTGGAAATGGATCTGGCGCACACCGACCCCCTAACGTTCAATCAGGATATATGCGCCCGGGTCAAGATCTACAAGGTGGAGGATTGATAGAGCCATGAGTCAGGAAGTAGCGAAATCCACACGAACGGGGGCTAAGGTGGCGCGCTGGGGAATGGTGATAGATCTGAAAAGGTGCTACGGGTGCTACGCCTGCATGATGGCATGCAAGACGGCCAATCACACGCCGCCCGGCGTGTTCTGGGCGCGCGTGCTCATGGGAGAGGTCGGAACCTACCCCAACGCCGTGCGACAGGCCCTGCCCGTGCTCTGCATGCAATGCGAGGAGCCCTCGTGCATGGAGGTCTGCCCCACGGGCGCCACGCAGAAGCGCGAAGACGGAATCGTAATAGTGGACCAGGACAAGTGCATGGGCTGCAAGTACTGCATGCAGGCGTGCCCCTACGGCGCGAGGTACAGCGTGGAGAGGTGGGAGAGCTACTTCCCCGAGGGACTTCCGCTGACGCCGCTGGAGGAGTTTCAGAAGAAGGCTTGGGAGGAGAAATCCGGAGTCGGAGTCGCCACCAAGTGCGATTTCTGCCTGGACAAGATCTATAATGGGGAGCAGCCCGCGTGCGTCGAGGCATGCCCCGCCAACGCGAGGATCTTCGGAGATCTGAACGACCCGAACAGCGAACCGTCGATCCTGATCAAGAAGGAGCGGGGCCAAGTGCTCAACCCGGAACTCGGAAACAAGCCCAAGGTCTACTACTTGTTGCCCAGATAACGCGGTCGTGAACAGCCAGAGGCAATTGGGGGAAGAGAAATGGATCCGAAAGTCAACGGTCAGCTGCAGAGGGAGTGGGGATGGCTCATCGCGGCGTACCTGTTCCTAGGCGGAGTCAGCGGCGGGGCCTATACTATAGCGGCCGTAAACAGCTTCATGGGAAAGGCGCTCGAGCTCCCAACCACCATAGGACTATGGATAGCTTTTCCCGCCCTGCTCGTGGGGACCGTCCTTCTCATCGCGGACCTAGGCTCTCCGGGCCGGGCCGTTCTCGCGGGGATGAAGCCGGGAACCTCGTGGATCGCAAGAGGAACTTGGATCATATCCGTTTTCCTGGTTATTTCCTTCATTCATCTCGTCCTTCACGCGTTCATGGATATGGGCACGGCCCCCATCGTCACACCCCTCGCGATCGCCGGCATTATTTTCGCCGTGGGGACCATGTCCTATACCGGAATACTGCTGAGCGCCTCTAAGGGGATACCGTTCTGGCGCTCGGGCGTGGTTCCGGTGGTCTTTGTCGTCTCGGCGCTCGTCACCGGCCACTTCGCCATAATGCTCGGACTGACCCTCTTCGGAAGCAGGGCATATCCTCTCCGGGTGATGTCGCTGGAGGCGGTAGCCCTGGTCGTACTGGAGGTCCTGGCGATCCTGTTCTTCCTGCAGGCGGCCTACAGGGTGCCCGACTCCAGGGAATCGGCCGAGCGCATACTTCGCAAAACGCTCTTCGTGGTCGGGTACATAGTGCTCGGACTGGCCACGCCGTTTGTTCTGATGCTTTTCGTATACAACTCCGCCGGAGGCGGCGAGACGGGCGCCCTGCGCGCGGTCGCCGCGACAGGGGCGCTGCTGGGACTCATAGGAGGACTGGTGCTGCGTCAGGCGGTCCTCTCCTGCGGAGCGCTGCCGACCTTGAACATCGCGGGCTTCGAGTTCCGGCGGATCCACCGGCCCAAGGAGCCCAAGCCGGGCGTTGGAGCGCTTCCTCCGCAGTAGCATGAGCTCGGCGCCGGCGCTCCGGCCCTCGAGGGACGTCACGGTCGGCCCCTGCCGGGGGATCACGGCCGTGCGATCCGGATCGAGTGACCTGCCATGGCACAACCTGAAAACCGCGTTGATTCTCTAAGGCTGGTCAACGCAAACCGCCTCTCCATGAAGGACGCGACGGGCGAACCGGTCACGCAGGAAATTTGCGTGATCGAAGAGAGACCCGTCACCATCGACGTGGAGGGTGTCGAGGACTACACGATACTCTGTACCCCCAGCGACAGGGACGCGCTCGCCGTCGGGTTTCTGTACAGCGAGGGAGTCGTCGACAGCATGGCGGACATCCGCACCTTGAAACAATGCGAGGATGATCCGTACACCATCCGCGTCCGTCTCGCGCGCAAGACCCCCCCAATAGGCGAGCCGGGGCGCAACCTCTTGATAGTCTCCTCCTGCGGGGCCTGCGGCAGCGAAGGGCTGAGAAAGAGGATTGAGGCGCTTCCGCGTGTCGGCGACGGCATGAAGGCGAGGCCCGGCGAGCTGGGCTCGGTTCTATCGGATCTGCGGAAACGACAGAGTCTCTTCGAGGCGTGTGGGGGCGCCCACGCCGCGGCAGTTTTCGAGGCGGGCGGGAGAATCGTCTCCTTTGCCGAAGACGTCGGCCGGCACAACGCTCTGGACAAGGCCCTTGGCAAGTGCTTGATGGCGGGGCTGCGGACGGCGGGCCTGGGGGTGGCCGTCACCAGCAGGCTGAGCCTTGAAATGGTGAGCAAGTGCGCTCGCGCGGGAATAGAGCTGATGGCAGCCGTCTCCGCCCCCACCTCCATGGCGATAGAAGTCGCGGAAAACCGCAACATCACTCTTTGCGCTTTCGTTCGAGAGAACCGGGCGACCGTCTTCACTCATCCGGAGCGCATTCTGTCCCGGTCCTGAGCGCAACCGCCCTCGTCGGCGTGGCCCTTCATGCCACCGCTCCCTCCGCCTTGAGCTTTTCTATCTCCTCGGAAGAGCGGCCGAAGACCTGCTCCAGCACTTCATCCGTATGCTCTCCCAGGGTCGGCGGGTGGCGGCGCACCCTTCCCGGGGTCTCGGAGAACTTCACGGGTATCCCGGTCAGGCGAAGCGTGCCAATGGTGGGATGGGGCACCTCTATCGCCATGTCCCTGTGCTTCACCTGGGCGTCGGCGAAGAGATGCTTCATGTCATTGACCGGACCGCAAGGGACCGCGGCCTCCACCAGCGACTCCATCCACTCGTCGCAGGTTCTCCGCGCGAAGAGATCTTCGATAAGAGGCAGGAGCACGTCGCGGTTCTCGACCCGCTTGGGGTTGGACTCGAACCTCGGGTCGTTCAACCACTCCTCCCTGCCCACGGCCTTGCAGAAGCTTATCCAGAGCTTTTGATTGGCGGCTGCGATTGCTATGGGGCGGTCCTTGGTCTGAAAGACCTGATACGGGACGATGGACTCGTGGGCCGTCCCCCAGCGTTGCGCCTCCTTGCCCGCAACCAGGTAGTTGCTCGCTATGTTCGCAAGCCCGGACACCTGCACGTCCAGGAGGCTGATGTCCAGGTACTGTCCCCTACCGGAACGCTCCCTCCAGAGAAGCGCCGAGGTGATGGCCCCGGAGGCATGGACGCCTGTCAGCACGTCCGTTATCGCCACCCCGACCTTGCACGGCGGGCCGTCCCTCTCGCCCGTTATCCACATCAGGCCGCCTACCGCGGACAGCACCATATCGTAGCCGGGGCGGTACTTGTAGGGCCCGTCCTGGCCGTACGCGGTAATGGACGTATAGACCAATCCCGGGTTTATCTCACGGAGCGTCTCGTAGTCGAGCCCGAACTGCTTGGATAGCCCCGGCGTGAAGTTCTCGACGAAGACGTCGGAGGTCCTTGCCATCTCCCGTACGAGATCACGGCCTGACTCCTTCTTCAAATCGATGACCACCGATCTCTTGTTGCGGTTGCAGCACAAATAATAGGCGCTCTCTCCCGCCGAGAACGGCGGCCCCCAGGTTCGGGTGTCGTCCCCGGTCACGGGGCGCTCCACTTTTATCACGTCCGCCCCCTGATCCCCCAGGATCATGGTGCAGAAAGGGCCGGCCAGAATGCGGGAGAGGTCCAGGACGCGGTAGCCGGTCAGGGGAAGCTCTCTCGAAGGTATGTCAGTCATATGTGTGTCTCTCTCTGTTCGCTGACGGACCCATGGCGGTTCGAAAAACCCCCGTTTGCAGATCGACTGGTCAATGATACCGGCTGAGAAGCTCCTTTCCAACGACGTTTTTGTGGACTCGCCTCTTTCCCCGTGCTATCTTGTGAGAAGCTGACATGCCGCTTGCGCTGAGGGTCGCGGTCCACGCAAAGTGCCCCCCGCCGGCGGCCAAACAACGTGTTTTCCAAGCCCGAAGGCCTAAGTCGATCTCCCGATACGGCCCACGGCCGGCACGGTCTCGCTGGAAACGGCGCGATTTGCTCCCGAAACTGGAAGGAAAACATGCACAGTCGTATTGTTGCGTCAATCCCCCGCGCCGGCGAATCCGGCGCCTTCTTGTATGACCGGTTCGGCCGACGCCTCGACTACGTTCGTCTTTCCGTGACCGATCGCTGCAACCTTCGCTGCCGCTACTGCATGCCCCCTGAGGGGATTAGGACCGTCGACAGAGCGGAGGTCCTGTCCTGGGAGGAGATGTATCGGATATGTCTCCTTCTCTCGGATCTGGGGGCTCGCAAGATTCGGATCACGGGCGGAGAGCCCCTGGTCAGATCCGGGGCCGTCGAGTTCATCTCTCGTCTGGCGGAGCTGCCGGGTCGTCCGGAGAGGACCCTCACCACGAACGCGACGCTTCTCGAAGAGCACGTCGACGACCTGGCAAGCGCCGGCATAGATCGGATCAATGTGAGCCTGGACTCGCTACGGAGAGAGCGCTATCTCTCGCTCGCCGGACGTGATCTGCTTCACGCCGCGCTTCGAGGCATAGAGGCCGCGGCGAGTCGAGGCCTCTCGCTCAAGCTGAACGCGGTGATTATGGCCGGGGTCAACGAAGACGAGATCGGAGATTTCGTCTCCCTGACCGCCGACCGCGAGATCACTGTTCGTTTCATAGAAGCGATGCCGTTCGACGGCCGCGGCGGGACCCCGGACGAGCTGCTCGACGGCGATTCGATTCTGGAGCGCGTTCGCAAGAGGTTCGACGTAGAGTCCGATCCCGATTCCGGCTCGTCCGTCGAAGAGCTTTATCAGGTGCCTGGCTTTGCGGGAAAGGTGGGTATAATACGCGGATACACCAGGTCCTTCTGCGGAGATTGCTCCCGCCTTCGCGTAAACGCAATAGGCCGGCTGCGCACTTGCCTATACGCCGATCCATCGCTCGACCTGCGCGCGCTGCTGCGCGGCGGCTTCGAAAGCGATGAGATATCCCGTCTGATCGGCCGTGCCGTGTGGCTGCGCCACCCGGACGGCCGGCGGGCCGAGGCGGCCGCGGAAGGGCGCAACGCATGCAGCATGTCGAGGATCGGAGGCTGATCGGGATGGGGATCATTCAGGCTATCTGCATCAGCTCCGAGAAGGGAGAGCGCAAGACGCCCGTCGCCTCCGCCGAGGTCCGAGCCGACCACGGCATCGTGGGCGACGCGCATGCCGGCTCCTGGCACAGACAGGTTTCGCTCCTGGCATCCGAGAGCATCGACAGGATGCGCGGCATCATTCCAGAGCTGGCACACGGCGACTTCGCCGAGAACATCGTCACGAACGGGGTGGACATGAGCGGCGTGACCGTTGGCGACCGATTCCGCGCGGGGCGGGGTGTGCTGCTCGAAGTGACACAGATAGGCAAAGAGTGTCATGACTCATGCGCCATCCGCACCAAGACGGGGGACTGCATAATGCCCCGCGAGGGAATCTTCTGCCGCGTCCTCCGCGGCGGCGAGCTTCGGCCCGGAGACGAGCTATGGCCCGAGCGGTGACCGGCGCGGTCGTGCTCGCCGGGGGCGAATCGCGCCGCTTTGGTTCGCCGAAAGCACTTGCCGGGTGGCGAGGCAAACGGCTCGTAGATCACGTTGCCGACGCCATAGGCACCGTGGCCGGAGAAGTCATACTCGTGGTCAACCCGCTACCTGAAGAGCCGGCATGGCCGGGAGACAAGGTCCTTCGCGACGACCGCGCCCTCCCCGCGGGGCCGTTGCGCGGCATAGTCAGGGGGCTGTCCGAGTGCTCCGCCGATTGGGCCTGGGTGCTGGGATGCGACACCCCGCTGGTCTCCATCGATCTCATGGATGCGCTGCGGCGGAAAGCCAGGCCCGGCGACGTCGCCGTCACGCCGGTATGGGAAGGACGAAGACAGCCCCTGGTGGCTTGCTGGGAGAGCTCGGCCGCCGGCGCCCTGGCGGAGATACTCGAGTCCGGCGAGCACTCGCCGGGCGCGGCGCTCGACCGTCTGGGTTGCAGGCGGTTTCCAGCCGAACGATGCCGCGAGATCGATCCCCGCGGGAGAAGCTTCTTCAACGTAAACACGCCCGAGGACCTGAAGGAGCTCGAGACACTCGCACGCGGAACTGAATAGGAGGAACCGTGCTGGACATATCACACAAGTTCACGACCCTGAGAACGGCCACGGCCAAAGCCACGCTGCGCATGTCCCCGAACACGGCCGCCAGGGTGCGCCAGGGGGCGATCCCGAAAGGCGACCCCCTCCCCATCGCGAAGGCGGCGGCCGTGCAGGCGGCGAAGAACACGAGCGCCGTCATACCCTACTGCCATCCGATTCCCATAGAACATGTAGGGGTCGAGTACGAGATCGGCGATGACGCGGTGCACGTCTTGGTCGGCGTCAAGGCGGTCGCGAAGACGGGTGTGGAGATGGAGGCGCTCACCGCCGCCTCGGTGGCCGCTCTGACCTTGTACGATATGATGAAGATGATCGACAAGTCGATGACCATCGAGAAAGTTGTCCTGGTCGAGAAAGAGGGCGGCAAGAGCAGCTTCAGAGAAAGGCCCGGCGCTGAAGCGAGGCGCGCGGCGGTTCTGGTCTCCTCGGACTCTATCGCGGCCGGGGATAAGAGCGATCGGTCCGGCCGGCTCATGGTGGAGCGCCTGAAGGCGGAGGGCATGGTGGTGGTCGAGTACGAGATTGTGCCGGACGAGCCGGAAATCATAGTCGGCAAGCTGATGAGCTATGCTGACGAGAAAGGCCTCGACCTGGTGCTCACGACCGGGGGCACCGGCTTCAGTCCCCGCGACCGGACGCCCGAGGCGATGAGCAGGGTGATAGAACGCGAGGTGCCAGGGATCCCCGAGGCCACACGAGCCTACGGACAGGAACGTACACCCTACAGCATGCTCTCTCGGGGGCGGGCCGGAATAAGGGGCCGCACCCTGATCGTCAACCTTCCCGGTTCGAGCGGCGGAGTGGCCGATTCCCTCGAGATGCTCTTTCCCGCCCTCCTTCACGGCTTCAAGATGTTGGACGGCGGCGGCCACGCTGACAAGAGGAAAGCCAGATGATCAGCTTCGACAAAGCACTTCGCACCGTACTGAGAACAGCGCGCCCGCTGGGAATCGAAACTGTAAGACTCCAGGAAGCCGACGGCCGTGTCCTGGCCAAGACCCTGAAGGCCCGATTCGACATGCCGAGGTTCGACCAGTCGGCGATGGACGGGTTCGCCGTGAGGCTCTCGGACCTGGACGGAGCGCGCCCGGGCTCGCCCGTCCGGCTGGAGTTGGACGGCGACATACCCGCCGGCAGGACGAGCAGGCGGAGCCTGAGCCCCGGTCATACCGTGAAGGTCTTCACCGGCTCCATGCTCCCGGCGGCGACGGAGGCGGTCGTGATGGTGGAGTACAGCCGGGTCCGCGGGCGTACGGTTGAGCTCACGCGCGAGCCCGCGCCGGGCGATCATATAAGAAACCGCGGCGAGGAGTACGGCAAGGGGCACCCGTTGCTGGAGCGCGGTACGAGACTGGATCCGCCCTCCATAGGGCTCCTGGCCACTTTCGGCCACCCCCAGGTGCCCGTCTACGCGCGCCCCACTGTTACATTGCTGACCATAGGCGATGAGCTGGTCCCTCTGGGTAAGCCGCTTTCAGCGGGCAAGATCTACAACTCCAACCTATTCTCCCTGACGGCCGCCCTGAAGAGAATAGGGTCCGGCCGTATTAGAACGCGGTCCGTCCCGGACAACCCCGGCAGATTGAGAAGCGCGATAGCGCGAGGCCTCGGGGAGAGCGACGTGGTCCTGGCCGCGGGCGGGGCGTCGGTGGGCGACTATGACTACGTTCGCCCCGTGGCGAAGGAGCTGGGCATTGTCGAGATGTTCCGTGCTATAGCCCTCAAGCCGGGCAAACCCGTTTTCTTCGGAACGTGGCGCGCCCGCGGGGAAAAACCGGGCACGCGCCTTGTCTTCGGATTGCCCGGCAACCCGGTCTCCTCGCTGGTGTCCCTCCATCAGCTGGTGCGGCCGGCCTTGCTCAGAATGATGGGGGTGCCGGAGCCTGTGGAGATGGGTCTATCCGCCGAGCTGTCGGAGGAATGCAGGAAAAGACACGGCCGCCTCGGGTTGCTGCGCGGGAGGCTCGAGGCCAAGGACGGTCGTCTTGTCGCACATCCCAGAAGCCGCCAGGGCTCCCATATGCTCGGAGGCATGGCCGTTGCGGACTGCTTGATACTCTTTCCGGCCGATCGCCGGCGGCTCGAGAAGGGCGAGCAGGTGGGCGTCAAGCTACTGAGCTGGTAAGCGATGCCACCCATATCGAGAGAAGATAAGGTAAGCCTCGTGCGCGCGGTGAACCGCTCAAAGGGAGACCGCGAGGTGGCGCGCCGCGTGGAGTGGGCCGGCACGAGCGCCGAGCGGCGCCGGGGGCTGCTGGGAAAAGACCGGCTCGGACCCGATGAGGGAATCTACCTGGTTCCCTGCAGGTGGGTTCACACCTTCCGCATGCGCTTCGCCATAGACGTCGCTTTCCTGGCCCCCGGAGGACGCTTGGTCGCCGCAAGTAAATCGTTGAAGCCGAACCGCCTCTCTCGGATCGCCCTGCGCGCCGAGGGCGCGCTCGAGCTGGCGGCGGGAACCCTCGACAACACAGGTACCGAGGTCGGCGACCTGCTTGTCTTTCTCGACGCACCCTAGCGCAACAGAAGCAACGCCCACAGCTTAGAAGGCCCGGGTTGCGCGCCCGGCGCTTTTTGATTGATCGTATTCCGAAGTTTCGATATTTTCTGTACAGAGAGAAATTCAATCCGGCGCCTTCGCGCCGCGACGGGAGACAAGCCATGAAGGAGCTTTCGCCGACAGCCCAGAGGTTCGTCACTCAGTGGGGCGAGATGAGCGCGCGATGGGGCATCAGCAGGAGCATGGCCCAGATCCATGCGCTTCTCTATCTCTCCGACGAGCCTCTCACAGCCGAGGAGATCACGCGGACCTTGTCCCTGGCCCGGTCAAACGTCAGCACAAGCCTGCGCGAGCTGCGAGCCTGGGGCGTCGTCCGCTTGGTGCACCGGCTTGGAGACCGTCGCGATCGCTTCGAGTGCGTTCACGACGCTTGGCAGATGCTGCTGAAAATACTCGAGCAGCGAAAGCGCAGGGAGATCGACCCGGCCGTCGAGATCCTGGAGAACTGCGTCAAGGAAGCTCGGGAGTACGGGAGCGACGACGATGAGACCAGGAAGCGCATGAGCGAGCTGCTGGAACTGCTGTCATCGATGGTCGCCCTGTACGAGGAACTGGTCAATCTACCACCCTTCGCCAAGAAGAATCTGCTCAAGCTCGGCGGCAAGATAAAGAGGCTCGCGGTTTGAAGAAGTCTACCGGCCGAATCCCCCGGTTTGGAGTGAACAGCCAGGCATGAAGGCCCTGAATACACAAGCCCCCGGAGGCAGCCTCAGGAGCGCGGAGGAGGCGGCCAGGATCTCTTTCATGGCGCCGGTGTCGGAGCAGCTGACGCTGCTCGAGTCTGAGCTCGAGAGATTGTTGCCCAACGGCAGTGGGCTCATCGACGATGTCTGCGCTCATCTCCTTTCCGCCAAGGGGAAGAGGATGAGGCCCGCGCTGCTGCTTCTCGCGGCGGATATGGCAGGGGGAGCCCCCACGGAGCAAGGGGTTGCGGCGGCCTCCGTCGTTGAGCTCATACACATGGCCACCTTGATACACGACGACACAATAGACGAGAGCACCCTCGGACGGGGCCTGCCGACGGTCAACTCGCGCTGGAGTGAGAGCGTCTCCATCTTGATGGGCGACTTCGTCTATTCGAAGGTCTTCAAGATCCTCGCCGAGTTGAAGATGTTCGGGGCGATGGGCGTCATCGCCTCCAGCACAAACGAAATGACGGTAGGCGAGATGCTTCAGATACAAAACAGAGATCGGCTGTACATGACCGAGGGCGAGTACATGTCGATCATAGATGGTAAGACCGCGTCTCTTATGGCGGCTTCTTGCGAGATCGGCGCCATGGTCGCCGGCCGGCACGACGGCGAGGCCGAGGTCTTCTCGCGCATCGGGCGGGAGATGGGCCTGGCTTTTCAGATAACGGATGACATTCTCGACTTCGCAACCGGCGAAGTCGGATTGGGAAAACCGCACGGCGCCGACGTCAGAAGCGGCAGAATCACGCTGCCGATCATTGCCGCCATGCGGCGGGCCCCCGCACAGGGGCGGGCCGTGCTCGAGGAACTGGTCGCCGCGCTGCGAAAGATCGAGGACGCCTCCCCATCGCCGGCCGGGGCCTCCGGCGCCCGCTCCGGGTCCGGAGAGGCAGGGGCGTGGGAGTCTCGTTTCCGAGAGCTGGTGCACGAGCTCGAGAGGCACGGAGGTTTCGAATACGCTCGTCGGAGCGCGGCGCGCCGCGCGGGGCGCGCAAAAAGGCTCCTCTTTTCGTTCAGGCGCTCTCCCGGCCGGGAATCCCTTCTGGCCGCCGCCGATTACATAGCTTCAAGGGCTTCCTGAGCCCCAGCCGAGACAAAGCGTCCGAGGTCCGGGCTCGCGGCCGCCGCGGGCCGCGTCAGGCGAGGGACTCTATCGCATCCCTCACCGAGACCTCTATCGGTCTGTACTCGAGTCCCAGCTCCCTCTCCGCCTTGCTCCCGTCGAACTGGAAACCGGCACGCGCCATTCTGGCCTGATCCAGCGACATCCCCCAGGGCGGAGGCTTCTTCGTTATCGAGGAGACGGCTGTGAGCGCCGCCGCCGTTATGAAAACCAGTCTGTCAGGCAGGCGCAGGGCCGGGGTGGGGACGCCGGAGATATCGGCGATCAACGAGTTCAGCTCCTCAAAGGAGAGTCGACGCCCGCCCACCAAGTATTTCTCACCGATGTTTCCGTCCTTTTCCGCCGCCAGCAATACGGCTTCGGCGACGTCCCTCACGTCGACATACGTCATCACCACTTCATTGAACACGGTCGCCGGCATTCTCCCGCGGGCGAGATCCCCGATGTATTTCCCCGTGGGTTTAGTGTCGCCCGGGCCCAGCACCGCCCCGGGATATACCACCACCAGCGGGAGACCTTCGGTCTCGAACAGCCGCCAGGCGATCAAGTCCCCTTCGTATTTCGAGCGGGAGTACTCGCTGAACCTCTCGGGACCGGCCTCGCTTTCCTCCGTGAAGGGGCAGTCCCGAGGACGGCCGTACACCCCGGCCGTGCTCACGTGCACGACCTTTCGCGCGCCCGACTCGAGCGCGCATTCCATGACGTTTCGAGTGCCCCCGACGTTTACCTTGTAATACACGGATCCGTCGGGCGACCACATTTCGTATACATTGGCCAGGTTGACGACGAGATCGCAGCCCGCCATCCCATTCAAGAGAGAAGCCCTGTCCAGCACGTCTCCGAAGACGATGTGCGCGCCCAACTTCCGGAGCTCGCCGTGAGCGCTTCCGCGGCGCGCGAGACAGTTGATTTCATGGTCCGTCTTGGAGAGCCGGCGGACGAGGTGACTTCCTACAAAGCCGGTTCCGCCCGTAACGAGGATCTTCATCGCGCGATATTCACAACCTCTGTGTCGAACTCGCCGCCGGAGTTTATCCCCGCCACTCAGGGGATCACTTCTTGCGCCGGGTGGCGAGGCAGCGCCCCACGGCCCGGACCATCGCCCCCAGATCGTAGGGTTTCTCGAGGAAAAAATAACCTCTCTCCCCGATCTCCGACCACGGCAACTCCTGATCCGAGTACCCGCTGGTCAAAAGGATCGGCACCTCCGGGTCCTTCGCCCGCATCTCATCGGCCAGTTCGAAGCCGCTTCGATCGGGCAGCACGACGTCGCTGAACACCACGTCCAGTTCCCGCCGCTCCCTCTCGAACACCTCCAGAGCGCTCGCGGCGTCCACGGCGGGCAACACGACGAACCCGCTATTTGTCAGGGCTCGCTTGGCCAGCTTGCGGACCTCCTCTTGATCTTCCACCAGGAGCACCCTCTTTCCATCGCCCTTCGTGGACGGCTCCTCGGGCTCCTCGGGAGATTCAACCGCGGCCGCTGTAGAGGCGGCGGGAAAGTACACCCTGACCGTGGTCCCCTCCCCCGGCTCGCTTTCGACCTCGATACAACCATCGTGCTGGTTCACCACGCCGTAAACCACGGACAGTCCGAGACCCGAGCCCTTTCCAACCTCCTTGGTCGTATAGAAAGGCTCGAATATGTGCTCCTTCACATCCGCGTCCATACCCGTCCCGGTGTCAGCGACCTCCAGCATCACGTAGTGTCCCGGCTCCAGATTCGGCTTGTCGCGGCAGAACTCCTCGTCCAATACGATGTCGTCCGTTCTGATGGTCAGCCTTCCTCCGTAGGCCATGGCGTCTCGGGCGTTGACGGCGAGGTTCATGACGACCTGTTCGATCTGTCCAGCGTCTGCGTTCATCCGTTTCAGGTCAGGGGAGAGATGACTGACGTAGTCTATGGGCTCGCCCATGAGACGGCGGATCATGCCGTCCAGGTCCTTGACCAGCGTTGTGAGATCTACGGGCGAGACCTGCATCGCCTCTTTTCTGCTGAAGCTGAGCAGCCGGCGTGTAAGCTCGGCCGCCCGTTTGGCGGTCCTGCCGATCTGCTCGACGTCCTCTCTCATTGTGGAGCCCGGCTCGCAGCTCTGGAGCAGTAGCTCGCTGTATCCGATAATCGCGGTGAGGACGTTGTTGAAATCATGCGCCATCCCGCCGGCCATCTTGCCGACGGCCTCCATCTTCTGGGCCTGGCGGTACTCCTGCTCGAGGCGACTCTTATCCGTCACGTCTCGTTGCGTTCCCACGAAGTGAGTTATCCGGCCTGTATCGTCCTCCAGAGGGGAGATTCGCAGCTCGTTCAAGAACATGCTCCCGTCCTTCCTCCTGCACGCGAAAGTCCCCTCCCAAACTCTGCCGGACTTCGCCGTCTCCACGGCGCGCTCGACGGCGCCCGCCCCGGAATCCGCCGCAAGGACTATACTGTACTTCCCGGACATCTCCTTTGCGCTGTATCCGAAGAGATCCTCGGCGGCCTTGTTGACATATACGATCTTGAAGTCCGCGTCGGTGACTATGACCGCGTCCCTGAGCCGCTCGGTGATCGAGCCGAGGAAGTTCGCCCTCTCCTCGGCTTTCCTTCGCTCCGTGACATCCGTGAGAACGCCCTGAATACCGGCCGGCTTGCCGTCCACGTAGACAGGCCTGCTGGATGCGCGCATCCAGCGGAGTTCGCCCGAGCGGGTCCTCGCCCGGGCAATATTAGGCTGTAACTGCCCCCGCATGACGCGGTGCATGCCGCCCAGAGCGCGATCGACGTCTTCCTCGAACATATGCTCGGTGAACTTACGGCCGATAAGCTCCGAGGGCCTGTAGCCCAGCATGGTCTCTACGGCCGGGCTCACGTAAGTGAGGATTCCGTCGGCGTCGATCGTGTAGATGGCGTCGTTTATGTTCTCGACAAGCTCCCTGTACTTCTCCTCCGAAGCGCGCAGCGCGTTCTCGACCCTCCTGCGCTCTGTGATGTCGCGCACGTCGGCCGCGAAGGCGTAGGGCGCCCCCTCGGAGTCCGCGACGACGCTCGCGTTCAACTCCGCGACGAAGGTGCTGCCGTCCCTTCTGAGCATGTTGTACTCCAGGTCCTGGACCATGCCCGTCTCGAGGGTCGCCTTGAGCCCCTCGCGCGCCCTCTCCGCGTCCTCCGGGGCGATTAGATCGAAAGCGCTCATGCCGAGCATCTCGTCCGCCGAGTCGTAGCCGTGCAGCTTCAGGGTAATCTTCGAAACATGGGTGATATTGCCTTCGAGGTCCGTAATGGTCACCGCGGTCGAAGACGTGCTGACGAGCGCCCTGAAGAACTCGTCGCCGCTCCGAAGCCCGGCAATGGTGTCTCGGAGATCTTTATTCGCCGCGGAGAGCTCGGAGACCTTGCGTCTCAGCCGCTCGATCTCCGCGGTTCCATCCTGTTCCGATTTCGGCTTCCGAGCCATCTCCACCTCGCAGAGCGGGCAGTCTCTCAGCCCCACACTGCCCCCACAACGTGGCAATAAGAGGAAAACGTCCCCGCAACGTATCGGCCGCCCGCGGGGCCATCAAACCGGGAGTCAGGGTTGACCGTGGAGGGCCGTGGCCCCTCACGCCGTCCCCAAAAATCAATATACCGCAAAATGTCCGCACGAATCAAGAACGGCGAAGCCGCCTCGGGCGGGTGAATCGCCGGGCGGCTTCGCTGTTAGAAGCCTCTTCGCGGCCGTGCGCGGGCACGACAGAGCTAGGCGTTCGCGCGACGTCGCTTTCTCGCAACCGCGAGCGAGGCGACGGCCGCCGACAGCGCCACCAGCAGAGCCATGCTCCACGCGCCCGCCGCCGGTACAGGCGTCTGCGGCGCGCTGGTGCTCATGGGCTCGGATGAGACGAGGGAGTACCATTGGCCTCCGCCGCTCAGAGAGCCTTTGTGATCGACCAGCACCATGTAGTCGCCCCCCGGGGCCGAAGGGATGCATATCTGCTCGACATTGTCGCGCCAATTGTCTCCGGTGCCGGCCGCCGCCGACGGATCGGTCGGGTCCAGCGTGTACGGCTCGTACGTGGTCATCGAGTCGATGTGTCTGACGCGCAGGTCGAGGTCGTTCACGAGCATCAGGTCGGTCGGATTGAGCGACGTGGACGGCGGAGTGCCCTCCGGATCAGTCCATGCCATCGTCAATCTGACGGAGTCGGGCGCCCCGATCGAGAAGTACAAAGTGTCCGTGCCGCCGTTGGCTAGTTGCGCCTCGCGTATCATGCCTCCCGACGTCCCATCGGCGTCTATGAGCTGCGTCGCCTTCAAAGTATTGAGCAGCCCCCAGCCGTGCTCGTAGTCCGGTCCGTCCGACGATCCGGCCTCGTCGGCCGTCTGTACGATCACGGCCTTCATGGTGGAGGACAGAGGAGTCGTGCTGCCGTGCGTCGCCTCGAAGTGGCGGACCAGCAGGTTTATGGATCCCGAGGCGTTGGGGGACGACATCGACGTTCCGCTAAAGGACGCGTAATCGGTGTCGCCGGAGTCCATAGTCGAATACAATCCTATCCCGTTTGCTATTATGTCGGGCTTGATACGACCGTCATCCGTCGGCCCCCAGCAGCTGAAGGAGCTCATGTTCACGTCGGAGGGGGCCGAGTAGCCGCCCGGGATATCGCCTACGGCTCCGATCGAGAGCACGTTCTTGGCGATCGACATATGAGAGAGGCAATCATAGCCGTCGGTTCCGCCGTCCGGGTCGCGCGTGTCGGTGCTCCAGACCCACTCGCCGAGGTCGTTGTCCCACGCCCAGTGGCCGCCCCCCGCGCCCGGACCGTCATCGTTCCTATCGTTTCCGGCGGATATCACTATCAGATAGTAGGGCGCGTCATGGGCTATCACGTCCCAGTCTTCAGAGGCGCTGCTGTAGAAGCCGAAGTAGTAGTCCTCGACGGTGCTTATGTCCGTGTCGCCCCACCAGTACCACTCCGACTCGCTCGAGTCCCAGTACCAGCCTGTAATGTAGCCGTATGAGTGATTGGAGACGTTCATTCCGTTCGCGGCCGCGGTGGCCATCTCGGAATTGTCGCTGTTCCAATCGTAGGCCGCAAGGTTGGCCTGATACGACATGCCCTTGGCCGCGGAGACGGTGCCGGCGGCCACCATCGTCCCGGCCACGTGCGTGGCGTGATAATGCGTGCTTGAGGGGCTGTCGATCTGGCTGACCTGTCCGGAGGTGAACTCCTGATGAGAGGTCCGCACCCCGCCTGCGTCCCAGATTCCCAGCATGCCCAGCGTGGTCCCCGAGCCGGTGAGGCTGAAGCCCCCGCTTCCGCCGGGCCAGACCTCGTCGGTGCTCACCGTCTCAGCCGCCATCAGGTTGTGAGCCATGTAATACAAGGGACGGCCGCGCTGGTCCACGTAGATCAGCTTTACGTCGGGGTTGACGTTGAGCGCCAGCTGAGGCGGGGATGTGCTCTGGAGAAGACTCCGGTAAGCGGGTCCTCTTCCGGCCTCGAGCTGCCGCTCGAACCGTTCAGCCAGGGCGGCCAGCGACGGTCTGTCCGTCCTGGGCCGCGCATCGGCGGCTGCGCCCAGAACCAGGAGCGCGCTCATGAAGACCAGGAAAAAGTGTGAGAACTTGGTAGCGCGAGAGGATGCCATCACCCACTCCTTTCCGACTCGCGGCGCAACCAAGCCGGGGACACAGTCGCGCGCCCGAGCAACAGGATCCTACTGCGACGCCGAGACGGGGCGTTGCGCCCCGCGCATCACAGATCCGACCTCAGGAAGCGAATCTCAACGGTAAGTCGCGGCGTCCGAAAAGGAGACACCACTTCACCGCGTTATGATACAACATGAAAGGGCTTATGTCAAGTTGTTTCAGCATATTACAAAGGTCGCCGGGACGGCTCCATGCGCGTTTCCACGGGGATGCCCCTGCGGCGCACCTCGTCTACAATCACTGATCCAGGCACGGCGAGCTCGACAGGCAGAGCGCCTTTCCTCAGCTCGCCGCCCGCCGCCAGGATCGCCACGATCGAGGCATGCCATCCCGTCAGGCGCTGCATGGCCGTGAATGCGGTGGGCTCGTCGTAGTAGTCTATAACCTCCACCACAGCCCTGGCTGCGCTTCCGTCTTTCTCGCCCACGGACATGACCCTCATGACTCCGACGTCCCTGGCGCCCTCGTCCGTGATCTTGGGCTCCAGAAGAGTTTCCAGCACATCGCGAGGGACGACCGAGGCCTCTCCCACTCGTATCGGCTCCAGCTCCAGGAGGCCGAGCTCGGAGAAGGCCTTGAACCACTCCCAGTGGCCTGGATAGCGCAGCGTCTTGTTCTCGAGACGATCGAGCACCCCCTCGAATGTCCACGGAGCCGTGGAAAGCCCGCCCGAGGTGACCGCGGCTTCCAAGCGCCCTATGGGCTCGGGAAAAAGGATCTCCTCCAACCCTTCGAAGCACGGCACCTCCGTGACCCGACGGTCTCGGAGAAAATAGGCGACCCCGTAGTACTCGTTTATCAGTCCGCCGATGTGGAAAGTCAGGCTGTAGTTCCAAGGGGGCCGAGGCTCTTGCGGAAGCCCGCCGTCCCAGATGTAAACCTCGCGGGCGCTGTCCAGAAGCGACATGGCGTAGACCGCAAGCGACACGTTCAGCCCGGGTCCCATTCCGCAGTCGGGAACAATCGTAACTCCTCGCGATGCTGCCTCGGCTCCCCGCGCAAGCTGCGACCTTACGACTGCGGTGTTGCCCCCCAGGTCACACATGTTCGCGCCGAGGCTTATGGATATCTCGGTGATCGCTTCGTTGAACCGGTACGGCACGCAGCTCACCAACGAGTCCACGCCGCGCACGGCGGACTCGAGGGCGCCCCTGTCCCTCACGTCGGCCACTGAGGCCGAGGCCACGTTCCGGTCGAGCAGCCTGTTTATCTTCCGCGCCGCTTTCCGCGCTCGTTCGGAGCTCGAGTCCACGAGGAGAACCTCGTCGGCCTCCCCCAGCTTCGCCATGTCATATGCCGCGGCGACGCCTTGCCTGCCCGCCCCGACCACCGCGTACCTGTAGCCCATCTTCGCTCCTTTCAGCCAAACCCGACAAAGACGGAGTCTAGCCGACGCGCCGCTCGCGGTCAACGACAGCGGCGGCCGCTCGGCGCCTCGGCGGCGGCCCGCTGTTCGTCCAACCACGCCCGGAGGCAACGGCGTCGCGCTTAGCATTCAAGGCCCGCCGCAGTATATGATCCTTGAAGAAGGAGCCGGCGTGTCATAAACTCACCTGCGGTCGTGTCTCCTTTTCGCGAAGGGGGCACGCCGGAGCCGTTACGGCTCGATCCAAGGCCCGCCTCCGATGCGACGGCGTCCGGATATGGACGCAGGGACGGGGAAGGAAGACCTGGAGGGAACAACCATGCATTCGAGACAGAAGACTTCTCGCGTTGACATCCGGTCGCCGTGGTTGGCCGCACTCGCAATGGCCTGCGCCGGGATCGTTCTGGCCGCGGCGGCGCCGGCGGCGCCCGTTTCGCCTCAAGATCTCATAGAGGTCGACTACTGCTACGCCGCGGAGATCAGCCCCGACGGGTCCATGGTCGCCTACGTGGTCGGAACGCAACGAGGCCCCGAGGAGAAACCGGGTGGCCGCTATACCGAGCTCTACGTCGTGACGGTCGAGACCGGCGAGGTCCGTCCTTTCGTCACGGGCAAGGTGAGCGTCAGGTCCCCCCGCTGGAGCCCCGACGGATCCGGCATCGGCTTTCTCACGTCGAGGGGCGAGAAGGCGAAGACCCAGGTGTGGATGATCCCGGTGGACGGCGGAGAGGCGCTTCAGGTCACTCATTCAGAGACCTCGGTGTCGACATTCCGCTGGCACCCGTCCGGAGGAAAAGTGGCATACGTGGCGACCACCCCCATGAGCGACCGCGAGAAGAAGCTCGAGGACAAAGGCTATGATTTCATCTATTTCGAGGAGGACTTGAGACACCGCAACCTCTATATCGTGGACGTGGGGTCTACGGATGAGAAGCCCGAGGCTGAGAGGCTCACCGAGGGGGTGACGGTGTGGGACTTCGAGTTCAATCCGGACGGCTCCATGGTCGCTGCATCGATATCTCCGAAGAATCTGATAGACCACAGATACATGTTCAGGAAGATCCATCTGCTCGATCTCGAGACCAAGGAACTGACCCAGCTCACGCACAATCCCGGCAAGCTCGGCAACTACGCCTTCAGCCCGGACAATACCAGGCTGGCCTACACGGCCGCGCTCGAACGAAAGGACCACGCGGTGAGTCAGGTCTACGTCATCGACCTGGATGGGGGTGAGCCGCTCAACCTGACGGAGCCGGACTTCAGGGGACACGTGAACTGGGTGGGATGGAAGGACAAGAGGACCATCGTGTACAGGGCCGGCGAGGGAGTGTGGCCGAGCCTGAGCCTGGTGAGCGCCGGGGGCGGAAGCCGCAGGGTCATCCTCGATTCCCATGATACCGGCGTCATCTTCGGAGATCCGAGCTTATCGAAGGACGCCAAGCACGCCGCGTTGATAGGGACCACACCGCAGTCCCCTCCCGAGATCTACCACTGGCGTCCGGGCGGGGAGCCTAGGGTGCTCACGGAGATCAACTCGTGGATGGCGGAGAGAGACCTCGGGGAACAGGAGGTCATAAGGTATGAGGCCCGGGACGGCCTGGAGATAGAGGGCCTGCTGATACATCCCGTCGGCTACCAGGAGGGAACGCTGTACCCGCTGGTGGTACAGGTGCACGGAGGTCCGGAGGCTCACTACTCCAACGGATGGGTCTCCAGCTACAGCAGGCCCGGGCAGGCGCTGGCCGGGAGGGGCTACGCCGTGTTCTACCCCAACTACCGGGCCAGCACCGGCTACGGCGTCGACTTCGCGCTCGAAGGGTACCAGGACGCCGCGGGCAAGGAGTTCGACGATATCGCGGACGGGATCGATCACCTGGTGCGGATCGGCCTGGCCGACCGGGAGCGGGTCGGACTGGGAGGCGGCTCGTACGGGGGCTTCGCGGCGGCGTGGTTCTCCTCGTACTATACCGACTATGTAAGGGCCGTGGTGATGTTCGTCGGCATAAGCGATCTCATAAGCAAGCGCAGCACGACCGACATACCGTACGAGGAGCTTTACGTACACTCCGGAGAGAAGCTCGAGGAGATGTGGCAGTTCAGCCTGGAGCGAAGCCCGATCTATTGGGCGCACCAGAGCGTGACGGCGGTGCTGATCGTGGGAGGGACGGCGGATACGCGCGTCCATCCGTCGCAGAGCCTAGAGTACTTCAGGCGTCTCAAGATGAACTGCCATCCGGCCGTCCGCATGGTACGCTATCCCGGCGAAGGCCACGGCAACCACATGCAGACGAGCCAGATCGACCTGGTCAATCGCACTCTGCAGTGGTACGACTGGTACGTTAAGGACGCCAAGCCGATCCACGATCCTATGCCGCCCCTGGACATCAGCGACACCTACGGCGTCGACATGGAGGAGTAGCCACAAGGCCCGGACCGGCGGCGCACAGTGAAAGCAACGGCTCTCAAGTCGGACATCCTGCTGCTTACGGCGGCTGCGATCTGGGGTTTCGCGTTCGTGGCCCAGCGGGCCGGCATGTCCCATGTCGGCCCGTTCACTTTCAACGCGATACGTTTCGCCCTGGGCGCGGCCGTTCTCATGCCGTTCATACTGCGAGGCATGAGGGCCCCGCGACGCCCTCCCGGCCGGCGACCGATGCGGGCGTCGAGACAGCTCTTGTATGCCGGAGGGATCGCCGGCTCGGTTCTCTTCGCCGGAGCGTCTCTGCAACAGACCGGGATCGTGCACACCACGGCCGGAAAGGCCGGCTTCATAACCGGGCTTTACGTGGTGATAGTCCCTCTTCTTGGGTTGGCCATCGGGCGCCTTCCATCCGCCGCGGCCTGGCTGGGAGCGGCGCTCGCGACCGGCGGCCTGTACATGCTCAGCGTGCGTGGAGGCCTCCAGATCTCCACGGGCGACTCGCTGGTCCTCGGAAGCGCATTCTTCTTCGCGGTGCACGTCCTGGTCATCGGCTGGCTCTCCAGGAAGATGGAGTCCGTGAAGCTGGCTTTTCTCCAATTCCTAACCTGCTCGGCGCTGAGCTTCGTCGTCGCCGTAATGGCCGAGGGCATCGAGATCGAAGGATTGCTCGCCGCCGCCCTGCCCATTCTTTACGCTGGCCTTCTCTCCTCGGGCGTCGCATATACCCTTCAGGTGGTCTCGCAGAAGGAGGCGCCCCCCGCGCATGCGGCGGTCATCTTGAGCCTGGAAGCCGTCTTCGCGGTTCTGGGCGGAAGCCTGCTTCTCGGGGAGTCACTGTCGTCGAGGGCGCTGCTCGGGTGTGGGCTCATGCTGGCCGGCGCCCTGGTATCGAAGCTCGGCCGGAAAGGGACGCCCGGGGAGCCGGCGCCCAAGCCCCGATAACATGATCTCTAATTACAATATCCACACAGCATTACAAGCTGAACATCAAGCTCTTGCCGAGGTCCCGGCGCCTTCGGTGCTTGCATCTGTCCCGCACATGGGGCTAGAATGCTGTGCGACGCACTCGGACGGAATTCGCCGCTGCGCTCCGAAGCGACCGCCCCACCTCAGACCCCGGATAGGTTTTTTACGCAAACCATTAGGGCGCCGGCTACGTATTCCGGATGTGTATCAGCCGGGCGGCCACCCGGCATTGGATGGCGCGTGCGAGCGGAAGGCGCGGGACGCTGTGATTCCAACCTGTATTTGTTCATCGCCTGACAGTGGAGTGCCCGACTGTCTCCGGGACTTCAGTCCCTTGGAGCAAAGGGGTGCCGTACGCTCGCGAAGGACGCCGCTGAGCGGGCCTGGGGACTTCCCCGGTGGATCTCAAAGGAGGAGAAGGATGACCGCAAAGCAGTTCTTGATGATCGTGGTTGTCGCGTCGATGTTCGTCGCGGCATCGCCCACAATGGCGGTGGAGCCCCATGCCGGGATGCTCCGCTACCCGGACGTGAGCGCGACTCACATCGCTTTCCGGTATGCCGACGACTTGTGGGTGGTACCCAGGGAAGGGGGCGTCGCAGTCCCCCTGGCCGGCCCTCCCGGCGGCGAGTCCTTCCCCAGGTTCAGCCCGGACGGAAAGACCATCGCTTTCATGGGCAACTACGACGGCGATTACGATCTGTACACGATCCCCGTGTCGGGGGGAACGCCCTTCAGGGTCACTCACCACCCCACACAAGAAGTGCTGACCGAATGGACCTCCGATGGGGGGCTGATCTTCTACTGCTTCGGAATGGGCAAGTACCCCAGGGCATCGGAGCTCTTCATAGTGCCTTCGACGGGCGGCATGCCCCGGAAGATCCCGGTCCCCTACGGCGCAAACGGTAGCATCAGCGACGACGGCAACTGGCTCGCGTATACGCCGCACACCAGGGATCAGCGGACCTGGAAGCGCTACCGTGGGGGCATGGCGACCGACATTTGGCTGTTCGACCTCAAGAACAAGACATCGAGGAAGATCACGGATTGGGAGGGCACCGACACCCAGCCCATGTGGCATGGAAACAACGTGTACTACCTGTCCGATGACGGTCCCAGCCATAGGCTGAACATCTGGGTCTATGACACCTTGACCGACTCGAGGAGGCAGATAACCAAGTTTGACGAGTACGATGTCAAGTGGCCTTCCATAGGCCCCGGTCCGGACGGGGCCGGAGAGATCGTCTTCCAGCTAGGGGCGGAGCTGCGCCTGCTGGATCTTGCCGCCGAGGAGTCCATGGCGATCGAGGTCGCCATACCCGGGGACAGGCCGAAGATCCGGACGCAGAACACCGACGCCGGCAAAATGATCTTCAGTCGCGGCGTCTCCTCCACCGGGAAGCGGGTCACCGTGGGAGCGCGCGGCGATATCTGGACCCTGCCCGCCGAGCACGGATCGCCCATCAACCTGTCCCGGACGAACGGCACCGCCGAGCGCAACCCCTCCTGGAGCCCGGACGGCAGGTGGATAGCTTACTTCTCGGATGAAACCGGCGGATACGGTCTCTATGTGACTCAGTCGGACGGCCGCGGCGAGACCAAGAAGCTGACCTCCTACGAGACAGGGTTCCTCTACACACCGGTCTGGTCTCCGGACTCCAAGTGGATATCCTTCAACGATCAAAAGGGCACCATCTACATCTGCAACGCGGAGACCGGCGCGACGAGAAGAGTCGACAGAAATATGGACTGGGGATCCTGGTCCCCCGTGAGCTGGTCCGGCGATTCGAATTGGATCGCCTATAACAAGGCAAATACCCTGGTCGACAACAACACTATCTGGCTCTACGACGTGGAGAAGGACAAGAAGTACGAGGTCACGAGCGGGATGTTCAACGACACGTGGCCCACCTTCGACCGCGAAGGCAAGTACCTGTACTTCGCAAGCCAGCGCGAGTTCACCGAGCCGATCTACGAAGACCAGGGAACCACCTGGGTTTACGCCAGGACCGACCGCATCTATTGCGTGCCGTTGAAAAGCGACGCCCCTTCCCCGCTCGCGCCCAAGAGCGACGATGAGAAGTGGGGGGACGAGAACGGCGAAGACGAGGAGAAGGACGAGAACGGAGAGGAAGAGGAAGGCGTCGAGGAGATCGAGATCGATCTCGAAGATTTCGAGAGCCGCGCAATTCAGACCCCCGTGGAGCGCGGGAACTTCGGGAACACCGCGGTCAACGACTCCGGCAACTTCATCTTCACCCGGTTCCCTCACAGGGGGCTCTCGGAGAAGCCCGTCATTCAGCTGCTGGACCTGGATGAAGAGAAGGAATCGGACATGGAGAAGACGGTCCTGGAAGGCGCCTACGCCGCCGGGATTACCAAGGACGGAAAGAAGCTGCTCGCGGTCACCAGAGAGGGCTTGATGGCGATCATAGACGCCAAGGCCGACCAGAGCATGGAGAAGATGGTCTCGACCGCGGGCATGTTCACCGAGATAGACCCCCGCGAGGAGTGGAGGCAGATCTTCAACGAGGCCTGGCGCATACAGCGCGACTTCTTCTACGTCGATAATATGCACGGAGTGGACTGGAAGAAGGTCCACAAGCAATATTCCGCAATGATCGACGACTGCGCCTCCCGGGAGGACCTGAGCTACGTGATCAGGGAGATGATCTCCGAACTCAACATCGGGCACGCGTACTACTGGGGCGGGGACACCGAGGATGCGCCCACCATGCCGGTGGGGATGCTCGGCTGCGACTACGAGCCGGCCAACGGCGCCTATAGGATCTCCAAGATCTACGAGGGCGCCCCCTGGGACGCCGACGCCCGCGGACCGCTCTCCCAGCCCGGGGTTGACGTGGAGGTCGGCGATTACCTGCTTGCCGTCAATGGAGTCGAGTTAGACACCGACAAGGATCCGTGGGCCGCCTTCCAGGGCCTCGTCGGCAAGGCCACCAAGATACTAGTGAGCGACAAGCCGAAGATCGACGACGGCGCCAGGGAGGTCATCGTCGAGCCTTTGGGCAGCGAGAGAGAGCTCAGGTATCGCGCGTGGGTCGAGGCGAACAGGGCCTACGTGGACGAGAAGACCGGCGGCAAGGTCGGCTACATCTACGTTCCGAATACGGGGATCCACGGCCAGAACGAGCTGGTGCGCCAGTACTACAGCCAGCTCAGGAAAGGCGCGCTGATCATAGACGAGCGCTGGAACGGCGGAGGACAGGTGCCCACGCGCTTCGTCGAGCTCATGAACAGGCCGATCGCGAACTACTGGAAGCTGAGGTACAGCGAGGAGGGATACCCGTGGCCTCCGGACGCTCACCACGGGCCGAAGTGCATGCTCATAAACGGCCTCGCCGGATCGGGCGGCGACTACTTCCCCTTCTGGTTCAAAGAGGCGGGCCTGGGCAAGCTCATAGGCACCCGCACCTGGGGAGGCCTTGTTGGAATTAGCGGGAACCCCAGGTTGATCGACGGGGGGTACACGAGCGTGCCCACGTTCGGGTTCTATGAAAAGGACGGCACCTGGGGCATAGAGGGCCACGGCGTGGACCCCGACATCGAGGTGATCGACGACCCGGCCAAGATGCACGGCGGCGTGGACGTCCAGCTGGACGCGGCGATAGACCTCATGATGCGGGAGATCGAGCAGAACCCGTACAGGCCGGTCCCTCCGCCGCCCCCGCCGGACCGCAGCGGAATGGGCATACCAGCCGAGGAGAGGTAACCCGGGCGCGAGATCGCCCCGGATGGGGCCTCGACCCTACGAGTCGAATGACGACGCCGGTCTCTCATAGGTAGGGAGACCGGCGTCACTTTGCGGGCCCTCGGCGGGGACGGGCGGCAGGTCGAATCAACGCGGCCCGCCGACTAGGAACTTCTGTATGCGATTGTTCCCCATGTCGGCGACGTAGACCGCTCCGTCCGGGCCCACGGCGACGTCCTCCGGGTTGAAGAACTCGCCGGCGCCCTCTCCGCGGGAGCCCCATCCGACAAGGAACCGCCCGCCGCCGGTGAACTTCTGCACGCAGTGCCTGCCGTGATCGGCAACGTACAGGTTTCCCCGCGCGTCAACCGTTGCGCCCGCGGGGAACAGAAACTCCCCGTCGCCCGTTCCATGGCGGCCCCATGACTTCAAGAATACGCCGTCGGAAGAGAACTTCTGAATACGGCGATTGAATTCATCTCCGACGAACACGACCCCCGCGTCGTCGGTCGCGATCGTCAGGGGCTTGTCGAACTGCCCGAACTCGGCGCCGCTGCTCCCCCACTTGGAGAGGAACCTGCCGTCTTGACTGAACTTCTGGATACGGTCGTTGTAATGATCGACGACGAAGACGTTGTTCTCTCCGTCGACGTCAACGTCGATGGGAATCTGGAATTGCCCGTCCTGCGAACCCTGCCCTCCCCATTCTCTGATGAAAGCTCCATCGCGGGAGAACTTCTGAATGCGGTCCAGGCTCATCTCCACGACGTACACGTTTCCATCGCCGTCGACCGCTATACCGGACGGGAACTCGAACTGTCCGGGCCCCCCGCCGCGCGAGCCCCAGGAGCCCAGGAAGCCGCCTTCGCCGTCGAATCTCTGCACTCGATGGTTGCCCAGCTCGGCGACGTAGAGGCTGCCGTCGGGCCCGACATCGATGCTTATGGGCCTGTCGAACCGGCCTTCTCCGCTTCCTCTCACACCCCACTGAAGAACGAAGGCCGGAGTGGCGTCCGTAGTGTAGCCCGAGGCGTCGTTGGAAACCCCAGACCAGTTGGGAACCTCATCGGCCGACCTGAGGGCGAAGTGATACAGCGCGCCCTCGGCGAGGCCTCTCACAACGAGCTCCTCCTCGGCCCCGGCCTCGCTCGGGATCGGGGTGCCGCTCAAGGGGTCGGCTTCGTCCCAGTTCGCGTTCGATATGGGAGCCGTGGAGCGCCTGATCTCGTATTCGCTCGCCGCGCCCGTGACTCCGTCGTCCCCGGGAGCGGTCCACGTGAGGACCAAGGTCGACTCCGTGGCCGAATGCACGGCGAGGTCGGCGACTTGCGCGGGCGGCTCGAGGTCTTCGCCCCCCACGAGCAGGTCGCGACTGTCGCAGCCGCACATGGCGATAGCGCATGCGAGTGACAAAAGACATACTGCCGAGAGAACTGGAACTCGGCGTTCGCTTCCCTGGATACACTGAAGGCAAGACAATGCCGGCACCTCCCCGTGGCTCCTCCTTGTCTGACGGCGGAACTCGGATACCGGAGGGGGAGGCCTTGCGCGGCAACCTGCGGGCGCGGTGACGCCGTCACGCGCCTGGGCGGATGCCAGGTAACCGCCAGGCTCAGTCTCCAGTAGTATATTCTACGATCACCGGAAGGGATGTCAACGCGGAATGTCTGCTAATCCCGCGAGGCTGGGAGGCCGGGTCTCTCTCACCATGTCTCGGCGAGTACGCTCTGCCTCCCCTCGTAGACCACGAATAGCCTGTCTATGAAGTCGACCAGGTAGCTGGTCCTAAACTCCCTCTCATCGGGAGGCAAGTCGGACTGCTCCAGCTTGGATACACATCTGACTATGGAGTCGGCGATCCGGAAGAGCTCCAAGTCCGCCTCTTGCGCGTCCCTCAGCCTCGCCGCCGAGACGATGTCATCCTCGAAGAACTTGGTTTTCCCGCAGGACACGGATCTCATCGTCTGCGAGATCTCACCGAGACGCCTCCGCGATTCAGCCAACGCGGAGGCGGATCCCCTGCGACCCGATAGAAAGGCCTCCTTCTCGATGGCTTCGAGCCTGCTCGAGCCACCCAAGAGCATCCGGGATATCTCGTCCCTGAGTCTCTTGTCCTCGCGCCTTCTCCATTCCTTGGCCCTGTATCCCCTGTAACCGGCGACGTAGCGGAGCAGTTCACGGCACTGGCCGTTCAGCTCGTCTTCGGTGCGAGTAGAGTGACAGACGGACATAGTGCTTTTCCTCCCATGTTTGACCGCATGGCGCGCTGTTCACAGGGGGAGGACCTCAATATCGACCTCGGGTCCGCTATACGCGGGGGCGGGAGGCGCAATCTCCGGGGAAGGCGGGGTTGCGCGGGGCCGCCGCTTTGGGCGGCCGATCTTCGGGGGGCGGGAGATCTTGCTCGCTTCGACGGGCCCCGCGGCCCTCGCCGCAAAAGGGGCTCGTCCATGTCGGAATAATGCAAACCGCATTCGGCCGTTCTCAAGAGGCAACCTATCGCGGGGCGGGATTCGTCTTCCAAGCGGCCCATGCCGCACGCCCCGGGTAGCCGGCGGCCATAACGCTCAACAGCCGGCTAACTTGCGAACAGACCTTCGCGTACGTCGTCCGGAAATCACCCGGTTAGACCAAACTCAAATGCAATCCCGATGCCAGAATTACTATTCTTTTTTTCGCCTTCTCTCTCGAAGCTCGGCCCGCAGCCGAGCCAGGCGCTCCTTGATCTCCTTCTCGTAACCGGAATCTTTGGGGAGGTAGTATCGCGCCCCTCTCACAGCCTCGGGCAAGTACTCCGACTCCGCGACGCCTCCGGGCTCGTCGTGCGGATATACGTACCCCTTTCCGTACCCGAGCCCCCGCATGAGACCCGTGGGAGCGTTGCGCAGGTGCATGGGCACGGACGCGGCCCCATGCTCCTCGACGTCCTTGCGCGCCTTCATCAAGGCGACGTAGGATGCGTTGCTCTTCGGCGCGCAGGCGAGGTATGTCGTCGCTTGAGCGAGGTTAAGGGAGCACTCGGGGAGTCCCACGAACTGGGTCGCTTCTTTCGCCGCGACCGCCACGGACAGGGCCCGCGGGTCGGCATTGCCCACGTCCTCTGAGGCCAGAACCACAAGACGCCGCGCGACGAACAGAGGGTCCTCGCCTCCCGCGAGCATCCTGGCGAGCCAATACACGGCCCCGTCGGGATCGCTTCCCCTCACGCTCTTTATGAAGGCCGATATGAGATTGTAATGCTCCTCGCCGGTCTTGTCGTAGAGGACGGCCTCGCTTTGAAGCGCCTCCGCGGCGACCTTCAAGTCCACTACCCTCTCTCCGGACGGTCCGGGAGAGGTGGTCTCGACGGCAACCTCCAGTGCATTGAGCGCCCGGCGCGCGTCCCCGTCGGAGTGTGCCGCGATGTGGACGAGCACGGCGTCCTCGACCTTGGACCGCCTGTCCGCCAACCCCCGGTCGGAGTCCGTTAGAGCTCTCCTCAATATCTCGATCACGTTTTCCCTGGAAAGCGGTTTGAGGACGTAAACTCGGCAGCGCGATAGAAGGGCGGAGTTTATCTCGAACGAAGGGTTCTCCGTCGTAGCTCCCAGGAGGACGATTGTCCCGGCCTCCACAAAGGGCAAGAACGCGTCTTGCTGCGCCTTGTTGAACCGGTGGAACTCGTCGATGAACAGGATCGTGCGCCTGCCCTCCAGCCGCAAGGTCCTGCCGGCCACCTCCGTCACCCGGCGAATCTCTTTGACACCCGACGTCACGGCGCTGTAAGAGATGAAGCGTGCCTTGGTCGCCGCGGCGATCACTTTGGCCAGGGTCGTCTTACCGGTGCCTGCCGGCCCCCAGAAGATCGCGGAGTGGAGCTCGTCGTTTTCTATCGCTCTTCTCAGAGCCCTTCCCCGGCCCACTATGTGCTCCTGTCCGACGAGCTCTGCGATGCGGATCGGCCTCATCCTCTCCGCCAGAGGCGCGAAGCGGGAAACCTGTTCCTCGTCTCCCGGGAATAGGTCCATAGTGCTCACGAGGTGCTCCGATCTCCCCACGGGCTAGGCAGAGGACGACAGGGTGACAAGGACCTTTCGCTTGCGGGGGCCGTCGAACTCGCAAAAGAACAGGCTCTGCCAAGCGCCGAGCGCCAAATCACCGCCCCGTACCGGCAGAATCTGCGATGAGCCTACGATCGTGGACCGGATGTGCGAGTCCGCGTTTCCCTCGGCGTGGCGATAGCGGTCGTCTTGTGGCACCAGCTTGTCCAGCCGGTCCATTATGTCGCGGGTCACATCGGGATCCGCTCCCTCATTGACGGTGATGGCAGCGGTCGTATGCGGCACGTAGACGTGGCAAAGACCCTCCTTGCAGCCGCTGTCCCGGACGACTCTCCTAACCTTGTCCGTAATATCCAGGAACTGAACCCTGCTCTTCGTCTCAACTTGAAAATCGGCGCTCACGGCAACCATCCTCTCAATTCGAACGTTCCGACGTCGGGGTTTCCACGGCACCCGCCAGGAACCGCCCCGTCACAGATCCTTCGCATTCCGAGATTGTCCTTGGGGGTCCTTCGGCCACGAGCCACCCTCCTTCACGGTCACCCGCGCCCGGACCCAGATCGATGATCCAGTCCGATTGAGCAATCACCTCCAGGTTATGCTCCACCATCAGCACGGTGTTGCCCCTGTCCACGAGCTCTCTCAACACCCAGACCAGCCTTTCCACGTCCGAGGAATGAAGTCCGATAGTGGGCTCGTCGAGGATGTAGAGAATATGCTCCCCGCGTCCGCGCTGCAGCTCGCGCGCTATCTTGACCCGCTGGGCCTCCCCGCCGGAGAGTGTGGGGGCCGGCTGGCCCAGGCTCAAGTATCCCAATCCCACCTTTTGTAGCAGCCAGAGTCTCTCCCCGACCTCGGGATGGTCGGAGAAGGTCGCGAGGGCCTCATCCACGGTCAGCTCGAGCACGTCCCTGATGCTCTTGCCTTTGTACTTGACCTCGAGCACCTCCGGACGGTATCTCGCTCCACCGCACTCGTCACAGTCGAGCCAGAGATCGGCCAGGAAGTACATCTCGACCTTGACTCGACCCTCGCCCCTGCACGACTCGCACCGCCCGCCGGGCGTATTGAACGAGAAGGTTCCCGGCGCGAAGCCCCTCGACCGCGCCAGAGGGGTCGAGGCGAAGATCTTCCTTATGGCGTCGAAGCCCTTGAGGTACGTCACGGCATTTGACCGGGGGGACTTGCCGATGGGGGACCTGTCCACGAGAACCACGTCGTCTATTCCCTCCAGGCCTTCCACCGCCTCGAAGCCGCCCATCCGCACCAATGGCCTTCCGAGCGACCTCAGGCATGCGGGATACAGAACGTCTTCCACAAGGCTGCTCTTGCCCGCGCCGGACACGCCGGTCACGCAGATCATCCCGCCGAGAGGAATGGTCGCGTCTATGCTCTTGAGGTTGTTGGCGCATGCGCCCCTGACCGTTATCCGCCCCGCCCCCCGGGCCGCCTTGGAGCCGGCGCGGCTGCGGCCTTTGCCCGAACGGCCTCCAGCGTACCGAGCGCCCCCCGAGCCCCGGCCCAGGTACTCGCCTGTAATAGAACCGGCATGGCTCGAGAGATCCCCGGGCGGACACTGGCAAACGAGGTTTCCTCCGTCACGCCCGGCGCCGGGACCCAGGTCCACCGCCCAATCCGCGGCCTTGATCATGTCTCTGTCGTGCTCCACGACTATCACGGTGTTGCCGGCGCCCTTGAGCCCCTGCAACGCGGAGACCAGGCGCGCCGTGTCGCGCGGATGAAGCCCGATGGTGGGCTCATCGAGAACGTAGAGGGTGTCCGCGAGGCGCGCGCCGATCGCGCCGGCAAGCTCTATCCTCTGAGCTTCGCCCGAGGACAAGGTCCGCGTAATCCTGTCCAAAGTCAGGTAACCCGCGCCCAGATCTCGCAAGGTTGACAACCTCGAGCCTATTTCCTCGAGCACCCTGCCCCCCACGGCGCGCTCCATGGGGCCCAGGTCCAGGAGCTGGACCCACCGGAGCGCCTCTTCGATATTCATGGCGCTAACATCGGCGATTGTCTTTCCGCCGAGCTTCACGGACAGGGCCTCCGGCCTCAATCTCGTTCCGGCGCATCCCTCGCACCTGACGGCTTTCTGGTATTTCTTGATCATGAACCTGAAGCTCTTCTTGTAGCTCTTGGACTTGAATTTCTCCAACATTGCCAGGACGCCGGTAAATCCCTTGCGCCCTTTCAGGACTACGCCTTTTTCATCTTCGCTCAAGCGTTCGAAGGGCACGTCCGTTCGCAGAAGGCCCTCATTCTCCAGCCTCTTCAGCTTGCCCTGGAAGTAGGACTTCCACTCCCCGGACCACGGCACCACCGCTCCTTCGGCCAAGGTCTTCTTCTTGTCGGGAACGACCAGGTCCAGGCTGAACTCCAGTGTGTCTCCGAATCCCCTGCATCTCGGGCAGGCGCCGGCAGGACTGTTGAACGAAAAAAGAAGGGGCGTCGGTGGCCTGCTCTTCGTGCCGCACGCATCGCAGATGAGTCCTTTGCTGAACCGTCGGGGCTCCTCGCCTCCCATCACGAGCGCGATCGTTCCACGACCCTTGGTGAAGGCGAGCTCTATCGAATCGATGAGTCTGCGCTCGATCCCCGCCTTTACGGACAGCCTGTCCACGACGACGAGCACCTCATCGGCGCCGGCGAGAGCATCATCCGCCTGGACCTCCTCGAGCGAGAGCGTTCTCCCGTTGTGATAGACCCTCAGAAATCCCTGGGATATGAGCCCGGCGGCCAAGTCCTCGGACGAGGTGTCTTGCGTCTCCATCGGGAACGTGACGAGAACGCGTTCAGCACCGCGGGACATGACCCGTCCGGCTATCTCCTTGGATGGCTCGACCGATACCGGAGCTCCGCACCGGAGGCAGTGCGGAGTGCCGAGTCTCGCAAACAACAGGCGAAGGTAGTCGTAGACCTCTGTCGATGTGCCGACGGTGGAGCGAGCGCTGCGGGAGCCCCCCGAGGCTCTTATCGCCAGGGCCGGGGACAGGCCCTCGATGGAATCCACATTCGGCCTCGGGACCCGCTCGAGAAACTGCTTGGCATAGGAGGATACGCATTCCACGTATCGGCGCTGGCCTTCCGAGTAGAGCACGTCGAACGCCAGGGTCGATTTTCCCGATCCGCTGACCCCCGTAATGACGCTCACCTTGCGCTTGGGAAATCGGACGTCGATGCTCTTGAGATTGTGTTCTCTGGCCCCTCTTACATCTATGTAATCACCCAAAGTCCGTGACCCTCCGCAGGAATCCGGTCCGACCGTAAACAACCCGTGTACAAGTCATAGTATCCCATCCCGGCTCCCACTTCCATACGCCGCCAACATCGGCCTCCCCCGGCGCCCGCACTGAGGCGTGAGGATGGCCTCCCGATGCCTCGGGCGGGCCGCCGTTTACCTCTTGGGAGGGCGTTGAATATCCCACAGCAGCGCTTCTGAGAGAGAGAGAGAGAGGGGGGGAGATCCGCCTGCGGAGCAGGCCGGCCCCCGATGCGGGCAGGGGGGTACAAGGGCAGTCCGACACTTCCGGCGCTCGCAGCACGCAGCGAGGCCTCGGATGGGTGCGTGATCTCGCCGGGTGGGGACAAGACGCTCCGGGACGAGAGAAAGCTTGTGGGGGCCGGGAGAGACCGGCCCCCACGGACGTGCCCATCGGTTGCCGCAAAGGCTACAGCAACGTCGAGACTGCCTTCTTTCTCCTGGTGGCCTTCTTCCGCGTGCTCTTCTTGCGGGTGGCCTTCTTGCGAGTGGCCTTCTTCCGCGTGGCCTTCTTGCGGGTGGCCTTCTTGCGCGTGGCCTTCTTGCGAGTGGCCTTCTTGCGCGTGGCCTTCTTGCGGGTGGCCTTCTTGCGCGTGGCCTTCTTGCGCGTGGCCTTCTTGCGCGTGGCCTTCTTGCGCGTGGCCTTCT
>CAZHEV010000009.1:0-149558 GCA_964531335.1 uncultured bacterium
GACGCCGCAATCAGGCTACTGGAACAGCCAACGCCCGACACCAGATTTGGAGACATTCTGGAGACGGGCGCGGGCTCAGCTCGTAAGGTATGCAACTAGAGAGACTTATTTGGTGGAGGCGGCGGGAATCGAACCCGCGTCCGAAGATATATCCACGTGAAGCACTACGTGCGTGTCCTGCCCTTTGATTTCGCGTCCCTGCCCTCCGGCAGGCGGGATGGCGAAGACGCTAGCCCAAGTTAGAGTTTCGCCGCAGGCCCCCGGGCGATACCTGCGACTATCCCGTCATTTCGGCGCCTCTCGCCCCCCGGACGGGCACGGAAGGCGGAGACGTAGCGGCTTTAAGCCGCTAGTGCCAACTGATCGTCGGCAGTTAGAAATTCCCGCCAGTTTTACGAGGCCGACGGGACCTCGGCACGCACTCCACGGTTCAATTATCCCGTCGAAACCAGTCGCCCCCATATCTCGAAGCCATCTCAGGCAAAGACGGGTGTGAAGCTACTCCATAGTTATGATACGAAAAAACCCGAAAAGAATCCAGCAATGACGGGCCCGAAAACTCGCCCGAAAGCGCCGAATCGGGCCTTCTCGGCCGGATTCCGGAGCGCCCGGCCTGCGCGTGAAAATGGTGCGCCGCGAAGGAATCGAACCTTCAACCTACTGATTAAGAGTCAGTTGCTCTGCCTAGTTGAGCTAGCGGCGCACTCTCTAAAGAACAGCGTCTATTTGCAAGCCAGATGAGTCTAGCACGGCGCTCTGGGCGGGTCAAGGCGCCGCGAAAGCGCGGATGGGGCCGCTCGCGCGAGGCCTAGAAGGGCACCGTGTCGTCGCCCTGTTCGCCGCCTCCCGAGGTGTCTTCCGGCGGCGTGTCTGAGTAGTCCGGGGGAGAGCCCACCTCCACGCGGTCCCCGGCCTTCCCCAGCATTACCATGTTGTTGGCGGTAACCTCGGTAGTGTACCTGTTGTTACCGTCCCTGTCCTGCCACTGCCTTGTCTGAAGCCTGCCCTCAATATAGACCTGCTTGCCCTTCTGGAGGTACTCGGCGCAGATCTCAGCCAGCTTCCCCCACACCACTATCCTGTGCCACTCGGTCCTCTCGGCCCTCTCGCCGCTCTTGTTCACCCAGCGCTCCGTGGTGGCCAGCCTGAAGTTGCCGACCGGGGTGCCGCCCTGTGTGTAGCGGATCTCGGGATCGTTGCCTAGATGGCCTACGAGTATTACTTTGTTCACCCCTGACATATTGCGCCTCCGTGATCTGGCTATGAGAGTAGAGTGGCATGTAGTATCATTATCTCTAACACTCCTGGGCCATCCCGGTCAAGGACATCGATGCTCGCCCGTGAGAGCGCGGACACAGTCTCGCGGGCGTCATCTGGAATCGGTTTTCTCCGGCTCCGATCATACCGGCGGGGGCAGGCGCGAGCGCCCCTATCGGCGTTGACAGGCGCAACGGCGGGCATTAGCCTTAACGAGGTCGGAACCTCATATCGGCCCTTTCGGGGCGTGGCGCAGTCTGGTAGCGCACCTGCTTTGGGAGCAGGGAGTCGGAGGTTCAAATCCTCTCGCCCCGACCAGGCGAGTCACAGTGTCCGCGCCGGAGTTCTCCGTAATCCGTTGAGATGGTGGGCGTAGCTCAGTTGGTAGAGCACTGGACTGTGGATCCAGTTGTCACGGGTTCGATCCCCGTCGTCCACCCCACCAACCCGGTGTCAGGCGCAGAGCTTCATGGGGTGGAAGGTCCCAGGCTCTGCGTGACGGTGAATCGCCCAAAGGACGACGCGCCTGTAGCTCAGCTGGATAGAGCAACGGACTTCTAATCCGTAGGTTGGGGGTTCGAGTCCCTCCAGGCGCACCATATTCCCCACCGCAGGCCGTGGCCGGCCACACAGCGCTCCGCGGCCGGAGCACAAAGAGCATGTGGCGGCTGCGCTCACGCGATCGCGGATGGCCCCCTATCGATCGCGCGCGGCGCCCCATGAGCACCCGCTCGCGCTCTCGATGGCCGGCGCCCCGGTGCCCCCGCCGCACAGGCTCCCGTTCCAGGCACCTGCCGCCTCAATCGCCGCGCGCGCGCAGCCTCTCTTTCAGAAGCCTTCGCGCCGCGGCGAGCGCGAGCCCCCGGTGGCTGATCTTGTTTTTCTCCGAAAGGGTCATCTCGGCGAAGGTGGAGCCCCGTCCCTCCGGCAGAAAGACGGGATCGTAACCGAAGCCCGACTGGCCCCTGGGCGCGGCCGTTATCACCCCTTTGCATCTTCCCTCGACCACCCGGCTCTTCTCGCCAGGCGCGGCCAGGGCAATGACGGTCCGGAAGACCGCTCCGCGCTTTCCAGCGGGCACACCGCGCATCTCCTCGAGCAGCTTCCTGACATTGTCGGCGTAGGTCGCGTTCTCTCCGGCGTAGCGCGAAGAGCGCACGCCCGGTCTTCCGTCGAGAGCATCGACCTCGAGCCCCGTGTCGTCGGCCAGGGCGGGAAGGCCGGCGGACGAGGCTACCGTCTCGGCCTTGAAAAGGGCGTTCTCCTCGAGCGTGGATCCCTCCTCGGGGATCTCGCCGATCTCAGGGAAGGTTTCGAGGGACACTATGTCGATAGGGAGGCCGTTGAGGGCCTCCCTTATCTCTCTTACCTTGTCCACGTTTCTCGTGGCCAGAACCAGCTTCATCCAAGCTTCCTTATCCCCAGGCACTTTCTCTCCATCGTGACGAGCTTCTTTATTCCGCGCGCTGCCAGCGACATGAGCTTGTCCATCTCCTCAGGCGAGAAGGGCCGCCCCTCCGCCGTCCCCTGGACCTCGACGAGGTTGCCGCGCCCTGTCATCACGACGTTCATGTCCACATCCGCCCTGTGGTCGTCCTCGTACTCTAGATCGAGCAGCGCCACCCCGTCCACGAAGCCCACGCTTATCGCGGCGAGGAAGTCCTGGAGAGGGACCGCGGCCCATTCCCTCTCGATCCTCATGGCATCGAGCGCGTCGTAGAGCGCTATGAAGGCGCCGGTAATGGCGGCGGTCCTGGTGCCTCCGTCCGCTTCTAACACGTCGCAGTCGAGGACTACGGTGGTCTCTCCCAGGGCCTTGAGATCCGTGACAGCCCTCAGCGATCGGCCTATCAGTCTCTGGATCTCCTGCGTTCTTCCTCCCACCCTGCCCCTTACCGCCTCGCGCGCGATCCTGCGCTGCGAGCTTCGGGGCAACATGCTGTACTCGGCGGTCACCCACCCGCCACCGCTTCCCCTGAGGAAAGGCGGCACCCTGTCCTCCACGGTCGCGGCGCATATCACCTTGGTGTTTCCCACCTCGATCAACGCCGACCCTTCCGCGTACCTCTGGAAGCGGCGCGTTATCTTGACAGGCCTTAGATCGCCGGGCTTGCGCCCCCGCCTCGCCATGATTCACCTCCATTATGCAGTATTCCGATCGAGCGCTCGTGCGCTCCGCTACCTCTCGTACCAGGGCAGGTCGGTCTGATCGACGCGCTCGACGCTGTCTATGGGCCTGCCCAGAAACCTTCGCGCGATGGACTCGAACTTCCTGGGGACGTCGCTCAGGTAGACCGCGAGACTCGGCCTGCCCTGCCCGCTCGCGGTGAGGCCCTCGGACTCCAGCACCGCCTTCACGAGGGAGGCGGTCTCGCCGGCCGAGTCCACCAGGGCCACCCTTTTGCCCATGACCTCCTGTATTACCGGCCGCAGCAGGGGGTAGTGAGTGCAGCCCAGCACCAGGGCGTCCACGCCGAAGTCGCGAATCGGCGAGAGGTACTCCTCCGCGATCATCCTCGTGGCTTCGCGATCGGTCCATCCCTCCTCCGCGAGGGGGACGAATAGAGGGCAGGGCGCGGCTATTACGTCCACGTCGTCCCTGAGAGACTTGAGCTCTCTCTGATACGCCCCGCTCTCGATCGTGGCGTTCGTGCCTATGACCCCCACCTTGCCCACCTTGGTCGCGGACGCGGCCGCGACCGCTCCGGGGTTGATGACTCCCAGCACGGGCAGGGGGCAGCGCCTGCTCACCTCATCCAGCGCCACCGAGGAGGCGCTGTTGCAGGCCACCACCATGAGCTTGACGTCGTGTCTTAAGAGAAAATGCATGCTCTCTATGGCGAACCTGGTAACCGTCTGCGCCGACTTCGTGCCGTACGGGACGCGCGCGGTGTCGCCGAAGTAGATCACCGAGTCCGAGGGCAGGGCCCGGAGGATCTCCTTGACCACTGTCAGCCCGCCTATTCCCGAGTCGAAAACGCCGATTGGTCTGTCCATGTCGTCTCCATGCGCGGCGGTCAGAGCGATACCCGCTCCCCCTGCAACCACTCCTCCGGGTAGAGGAATCCACCCAGGTCTATGTGTCCTCCGAGGCTGACCGCGGGCTCTCCGTCGACGAGTATCTTGAGCCTGCTGACGTGCGGAAAATTATAGAAGACGGTATTGGTGATGGACCTCAGCGCCGCGACCTCCATGGACAGCCCCTTGCCGAACACTTGCTGGGCGCCCGAGCCCAGGTCCACGTACAGAGTCCCGTCCTCCTGGGAGTACACTCCTCTGACCGAGAACTCCCTGCCGAAGGGGGAGATGAGACCCGTTTCGCGCGGGCCGCGCCCCAGCTCGACGAGCGCCGCCTTCATCGTTGAGGAAGTGCCCTTGCCCACTATCAGCCTTCTGGGCTCGGCGCGCAGGCGCCCGCCCCGTGCCTCGGGATAGAAGAAGAGCAGAACGCGGGTGAGCGGCAGCTCCTCGCTCCACATGTTGGCTCCGAGCGCCGCCGCGCGCTCGCTTTCGGCGGCACGATCGCACGAGGTAGCGGCGCCGATGAGCGCCGCCGCCGCGAGCGACAAGCAGGCCGCCTGAAGTCGGACTCTACCGCCTCGCATCTATGTACTCCTCGATCCCGCGCGCCAGGGCCGCCGCCAAACGGTCGCGCCCCTGGCGGTCGGAAAGCAGCTCCAGGTCCCCGCCGCCGTTCAGGAACCCGCATTGAACGGACACCGCGGGCGCGTCCACTCCCGCCAGGGATACGAGCGGCATCTCGCTCACCCCGCGGCCGGGGCCCGTGTGGACGACCTCGATCTCCTTCAGCAGGGCCGAAGCCAGGGCGCGGCTCTCCATCCCGTACCTGCCCTGGATCCTCCGCCAAGGCCTGAGCACGGGACCCCATTCGAGGTCTTCGCCCGCCATCCCGGCCCGCCTTTTCGACTCCGGGCTCCAGTACCCGCCCTCGCTCGCCGGGGGCGGCAGCACGTACGCGCCGTAACCGCTTCGCCCCCCGGGCGGCCACGAGTCGCAGTGCACCGATACGAAGAGATCGGCCCCACGGCTGTTGGCCGTCTCCGCGCGCCCCGCAGGCGGCATCCTGTAGTCGGAGTCCCTCGTCAGGTATATCTTAAGATCGAGCCTGTCCCTAATGATCGCCGCGGCTTTCTTGCATATCTGAAGCACCACGTCCTTTTCCAAGAGCCCGTCAGGGCCGGAGGCCCCCAGGTCGTCACCGCCGTGCGCGGGATCGAGCACGACCGTCCGCACGCGCCCCCACCGCCTGTAGCTTCCGGCCAGGGGCTCGAGGTCGAAGCCCTCGCGATAAAGGGCGGAGGACACCAGAAGGACTATGCCCTGGGGGTATTCCTCTCTGAAGGTCTGAAACGAGCCGGCCTGATCGGCCAGATCCAGCGCCAGGACGAGCTCGTCACCTCTCCACGAGACGGCGTGCCTTCCTATGGGGCTCATGGCGGCTCCCTGCACGCCGAAGTCGGAGCCGGGGACCGCTCCCCTTACAACCACCTTCAGCTCGCCGCCCTTTTCGACGACCCTGTAGGCAAGCGGCCTGAGCGTCGATATGGTGACCCTGGCGAGCCCCGGGCGGCCGCCCATCGTGACGTCGACGACGGACGGCTCCTGTGGAGAAGCGCTGAACACCGAGGAGCTCTCGCTCCACGAGGCCGAGAATCCCGATATTGAGGGAAGCTCGGCTTCCAGAAAGTCGACGGGAACCAGCAGACGGCCCGGCATCTCCATGAAAGGATGCGGCAGGTTGACCGTTCTCTCTCCAACTCGGGCCGCCGTTCCGCCCACGACCGCGACAGCCTCGCCCTTTCTGCCGGCCATGGTCAGGAGCCGGTATAGAGGGTCCCATTTGACCGAGAGACCGAAGGCCGCCGACAAAGTTACGTCGGACAGATAGAAGGCCACGCCCTTCCTGTAGGCTCTGACCGAAAGAGGGGACCGCGAGTCGAAGAATCTTATGGTGGCCGCCATCTCCGAATCCGGCGAGGAGCTGTAGCGTGCTCTCTCGTCCCCCGCCGCGCGGAGCTTGTCGAGCGCGGCGGTGGTCTCCGCCGACGACCCCTCCGGACGGTCCTGGAAAACGTGTGCTGCTGCCGCGCAAACCAACAACACTCCCGCGACGGCTATGAGCGCCGGCTTTCTCACCCTCTGCTTCTCTCCTTGATCGCCCTTTGCATGTCGCGATCCCTGTCCCTGCGTTCTATTGCCTCTCTCTTGTCGAAGGCCTTCTTGCCCCGCACCAGCGCAAGCTCGACCTTAGCGTAAGGACCTCTGAAGTAGACCCTGAGCGGCACCAGGGTGAGCCCCTTTTCCCGGACTTTGGAGGCAAGCCTCTTGATCTGGTGCTTGTGAAGGAGCAGCTTTCTCTTTCTTGTAGGCTCGTGATTGAATTTGTCGGCCTCTTCATAGACCCCAATGTGCATCTTGTGCAGGAACAGCTCATCGTCCTGGAAAGCCGCGTACGAGTCGGCGAGGCCGGCCTTTCGCCCTCTCAGGGACTTGACCTCGGTGCCCAGGAGCGCTAGGCCCGCCTCGACCTTCTCCAGGACATGGTACAGGTACAGCGCCTTCCTATTCGTCGTGACGACTGTGATGTCGTCTTCGTCCTGTCGGCCTCTCTTTTCCGGCAAAAGGGAATCCTCCAAACGCGGCGGGCGCTGCCTGAAAGGTCGTACAAAGACAGGCTACCAGAAGCACGGTGCCCAGCACAACCACGCGCGCGCGACCGCACGATCCGCGGCCGCGAAGTCCCATGCAGAGGCGCCACTCGAGGCCCGCGAGGTCACGGTGCACAAGGCAGCGCGGAGCCCTTCCGCGGGAAGGAGCTGAGATCCGCCCGCCAAGCGGGCCGGCTCAGCGACCGGACGGGGGCTAAAGCGGCTTCCGTACCGCGGGCTCCGGTGTGGGCAGTCGCGCGACTCTTGACATATGGGCTCCGCGACAGCTAGGATATCATTGCTTTGCTGCGGAAGTGGCGGAATTGGTAGACGCGCTGGGTTCAGGGTCCAGTGAGGGTAACCTCATGGGGGTTCAAATCCCCCCTTCCGCACCACACTCGTGTAGTATCGTCCAAGGCGCGCGGCATCCGCCCAGGACGCGACATCACTGGACGGCGCAAGCGCCGCGCGACTCGGGCCGCTCCCCACGCGCCTCAAAGCCACCACCCACAGACCGCGCACGCAGCGGAGAGCCGACCGCCTCATGGAGACACTCGCCTGCATCGCT
This sequence comes from uncultured bacterium, assembly GCA_964531335.1. Lineage (GTDB taxonomy): Bacteria > Eisenbacteria > RBG-16-71-46 > CAZHEV01 > CAZHEV01 > CAZHEV01. The sequence continues at coordinate 7,495 of CAZHEV010000009.1, forward strand.
ATCGCCCGGGAGCTCGATCGCCTGCTCGAAGGCATGTACGCCGCCGGCGCCGAGCAAGCCGATGCCGGCAGGACACTTCTGATCCGGCTAAGGCGCCGGCACGGCGCGAGAAGTGGCGCCGACTCCGGCTGGCTGGTCCTGTCCTCCTGTGGCGGCGAATCTCTGGTCTTCTTCGATGGCAGAAAGCCCGAGCTCAGGGACAGGGCTTGGCCGGCGCCGCTGTCCCCCCACGTCGAGACGATGGTCGTTCGCTCGGTAGGGCACAACGGCATGAACCGAGTCTTGAGCTTCGAGCTGTCCAAGAGCCCGGACGGGCCTACGGAGGCGGCGCTTCACGTCGAGCTGTACTTCGCCAGGGCGCGCGCATACTTGACGGACGTGCCGGCGGGGCACGTCATCGAGTCCTTCGGCGCACGGCGCAACAGGTACTACCCACCGCCACCGCCCGAAGGGAAGCTGGACCCCATGGCGGAGGACGCGCAGAGGCTGTCCGCCGCGCTGCCTTCGGATCCCACGGCGGACGACCTGAAGAAGACCGTACTCGGCGTGGGAGACCTCCTGGGACGCGAGGCCATCGCACTGAGCAAATCCTCCGGGCTCTCCCCCGGGGCCGCGTTGAAAGAGATCATCTCGAATGCGATGGAAGGCGAGAGCAAAGGATTCCTGGCGGCGCCCCCACCGGAGCGTCCCGCCTCCGGGGCCGAGCCCGGCCCCCGCGGCGAGCGCCCCGCAACGGCCCAGCTCCGCGCCCCTGTAGCTGTGCCCTTCGAGCCGCGGTCTCTGATGGGCGACAAGGTCAGGCGATTTGAGACTGTCAACGAGGCGGTACGGAGCTCCTTCATCGAGTGCGTCGAGACGCAGGCGCAAACGGAGCGCGCCCGGGGGGCATCACGGCAGGTGCGCGCCAAGCTCAAACGCATCGGCAGGACCCGCCGCGCCCTACAGCAGGAGCTGGAGGAGGCGGAGCGCGAGGGCGAGTGCCGCCGAAAGGGAGAGCTGTTACTCGCGCACATGAGCGGGATACCCAAGGGGGCGGAGATGGCCGAGGTGCCTGATCCCGAGGCCGAGGGCGGCTCCCTGTCCGTGCGGCTGAACCCTCGCCTGACGCCTGCCGACAACGCCGCGGCCTATTTCAGGAAGGCTCGCAAGCTGGAGAAGAAGCTGTCCGCAACGCCGGCGAGGATGCAGGAGCTCGCACGCGAGGAACGGCGTCTGCGAGAGGAGCTGGACTCTATAATGAGCGGGCGCGTGCCCTCGGGGCCCTCAGGGAGCGCCGGTGATCGGAAAAAGGAAAGGCCTGGGAGGCAGAAGTGGCCCCCCGGCATCTCCCCCAGGACCTTCGTCAGCTCCGACGGATGGACCATGTACGTCGGACGAAACAATAAGGAAAACGACTTCATCACCTTCGTATTCGCGAAGCCGAACGACCTGTGGTTTCACGCTCACGGGGTCCCGGGGTCCCATGTCGTTCTCAGGAGAGAGGGAAGAAAGTCCATGCCGAGCAGGCGCTGCATCGAGGAGACCGCGTCCGTGGCGGCGCACTTCAGCAGGGGCAGGACATCCCAGACGGTCGCGGTGATATACACGGAAAAAAGATACGTCAGAAAGCCGAGGAAGGGAAAGCCGGGCGCGGCTCTATACTCCCATGAGAAGACGGTGATGGTGAGCCCGGGGCTTCCAAAGACCGGCGAGTGAAGCGCCCAGGGCGGCGGCGCGGCGGCGCGGCGGGCGAGGCCCGCACGCGGCTCCGGCGAGCGCGAGCCGGCCGGCGCTTCGCCTATGGCCGGGGTTGGGATTGGGCTCGGGGTCGCGATATGAGATCGGGTGAAATGAAAGCGGCCCGCCCGGTTCACCGGACGGGCCGCACGGCTTCAATCTAGAAGTTGGGCACGGCGACATTGCCGTAAAGCAAGTAATCTACCTTGTAGTCGCCGAGGATGTGCGTTGCCTCGCGGTCGTTCTCGGTGCCGTCGTCCCAGTCTCTTATGGAGACGAGCATGCCGACGGCAACGAACCTGCCGCCTTTCTTCTGGAGGAGATCAAGCCAGATCTTCAGGTTTTCGGTCACGGGCTCCAGTACCACCTTGCTGTCCCCGTTGATCACCATATATCGCTGTATTCCGGCTATCTCGAACGGCTCCAGGACTCCCTGGATCCTCGTCTTCTCGTTTAGAAGGACATCGTCTATCGTCCGCTTGTTATCGAAGGGAATCTCGGAGAGATTGACCTCCTCGTACTCTTCAAGCTCTTCAAAATCCGCGGGGCGGTAAATCGGGAACTTCCGGGCGCCCTCGTTGGTGATGGGCGTTATGTCCTCACCTACCAGGATGCCCTCGGCCCGGAAATGAATATAAGGCTTTCCCGCCTTGCGGCCCAGGAGCCAGAAATCGCTTCCGATCATGGGGCTCAGCTTGCCTGCGAGATTGTCTCCCTCGACCACCATCATCGTCTCTTCATACATCATGACGGCGAAATTGCCCTCCATCCAGGGGATCTCGGGGTTGTACACCTTGTATTTCTCGCCGGGCTTCCCGCGCATAAGGCTGGTGATGTCGGTCTCAAGATAGTCAGCTCCTGGCTCCTCGGAGCACCCAACAAGCCCCCACCCAAGCAATATGACAGCAGCACCAAGGACCGCCGCCCTCTGAAAGCTCTTCATGCCTATAATCCTCCTTTCAACCCACCAACTGCTAGGAACTGCGGCCAATAACCAGGCTGACAGTCTAAACAGTTTGAGTTAGTGGGGGGCCCCTGTCAAGCGGATTTCAGCTCCGGGGCCGGGAACGGGGGCCCGGGCCCCGGAGCTGACATCCGCTCCCGGCCCCCCGGCTTGGCGGGCCACCGGAAAGCCCGCACCGGGCCCGCGGCTCCGGGAGCGCACCGGCTCGGCCCCGGAGGCGTCGCCCGCTCGCCGGACCGCGGCAGGGCCATCGCGCCGCCGGTCGCGGCCTAACGGCGGACGACTGCGTCCTTGACGGGCGCTTCCATCTGTGGCAGATTCCGGCACGTCAACCCCCCCTCAACTCGGCCTTCGAGGCTGCTATAATTTGCGTGCCGTCGAAGAGCCGGTGTAAACGGGGCCAATCGCAGGACAGGCTAAACAGGGATCTGCACGTGACAGGACTGAGCCGCAAGCCACAGCGCCTCGAGGTAGCCTCCCAAAGCGACATCGGGCGGGTCAGAGCGAACAACGAGGACAGCCTCCTCGTTCTGGACCTGTCGGACAGCGCGCTTTCGAAGGCGGGCATCGTGAGGCTGGTCGCGGTGGCGGACGGCCTGGGCGGCCACGCCGCGGGCGGCACGGCCAGCAGGATGGCCATAGATTGCCTCAAGCAGACCTTCACCGGAGCGATCGCATCCCGCCTCTCGTCCAGGAAGGAAGCGCTCGCGATTCTGCGCCGGAGCTTCGTCGAGGCGAACCACACCGTCCACGCCGCGGGCGCCGCGCCGGGTGACCTCAGGGGGATGGGCACCACATTGGTCGGGGCATTGATCGGCTCCGGCGGAGTGGACATATGTAACGTGGGCGACAGCCGCGCCTATCTTTATCACAAGCGCGATGGGCTTCGACAGGTTACCAAGGACCACTCATGGGAGGCGGAGTACGCCGATCAGTTCCACGGCGACCCGGGCGATCTGGCCGCGGCCGGCAATCTGCTGACGAGGGCGCTGGGCCCGCAGAACGAAGTGGAGATCGATGAGTTCTCCGAGCCCTTGCGCTCCGGGGAGATTCTGCTTCTCTGCAGCGACGGGCTTTCGGGAATGGTAGACGGCGAGGAGATAGCATCCGTCCTGGCGAGCGCGAAGTCGATGAAGGCGGCGGTCGAAGAGCTTGTGAAAAGCGCGAACGACAAGGGCGGCGAGGACAATATCACGGTCATTGCCGTGAAGTCTCTCGGCAGATCAAAGAAGAACACTTGAGCTGTCGTGCGGGCGCGCCGCCCGGAGCATGACGGGGCTTACGCCCGCAGGAGGGGAAACTGGGTCCGCCACACGGGCGGGCGGCAATGCGGTGCTTTCACCGCCTCATGCGCGCTCGAGGCGATCGGGTACCTGGGAACGTTGCCCGCTCCCGGCTACCACACCGGTTGACAGCGCCGGTCCCGGCGCTGCGCGCCATGCCTGGCGTACCCAAATGAAAAGCGCGGTCCTGCGGGGACCGCGCTTTTTCTTGACAGTGAAGGCCTGTGTCTACAGGTCCTGCGGCTTGAGGGTCTTCCTCTTGTTGGCGATGGCCCTCTTCTCCGCCGCTCCGATCATATCCTTCACCTTCTTGTCCAGAGCACCATAGAAGTCCGAAGACACGTTGCACTTCTTCGCGGTCGACTTCGTCCTGGCTTTGGAAATGATCAGCTCAGCAGTCTTGGCCTTGGGCGGCATGGATACCTCCTTTTGTGATCTCTCAAGCCTTCCGACAGGTCAATGGCCTTTTCAACGCACTGATATACCCCAGGGGCCAAGCCCTGTCAAGGGAAAATGCCTCTTATCGGGCGCCTTGACCCTCGTCTGAGCCGGTGCCGGCTTCTGCTCCGTCAGGTCGAGATCCGGCCGTCGCCGGTCGGCCCCGCGGGGCGCCGCCCCTGATTCCCGTCCACGAATGCATGGAAAATCACGAGCGGGTCGGCGACTATTTCAAGATGCCCGACCCGGCGGCTGTCAAACGCTGGGCGGTGTCAGCTTGTCCCGCACCGCAAGAGCGGCCTCCCGTATGAAAGGTCGGTCCACAGGGAAAGCGCATGAGCGTTGCGGCCGGAGAAAGTAGAAGATGACCTCGACGACGGGCCTGCGCAGCACCTTCGAGAGACATAGAGCGTAGCAGGCGCCCTGCGGCCTGTAGTGGTTTGCCCTCTCCCGCACGCCGGCCTCTTGGATCGCGTCCGTCTTGAAGTCCACGACGCGCCATCCATCGTCCTCCAGCATCAGCAGGTCGGCGGTCCCCTCGACAAGCGGCGCCCTCTTGCCGGCCGGCTCCCCGAGGTGGGCGACGTTCACGCAGAAGGGCACTTCCTTTCGCACGCACAGCGCCCGGCGGATTCTCCCCGCGAAATCAGAGCGGCAGAAATCCTCCAGCATTGACCGGGCGAGATCGATCGAGCTTTCGTCGAGGCCGAGCTCCATCCCCAGGGAGAGCGAGAGATCCCGCATGAGACCCGGCTCCAGATCATCCGAGGCCTCTATCGCCGCGTGAACCAGCTTGCCTATCTTCCTGCCGGTTTCCCCCCTCGTCGTTTCTTCCACTGCCTCGTCGCGGAGCATCTCTCCCGCGTCCGAAAGCACCTCCTCGGAAAGCAACGCCGTCGGAGAGGTCCTGGGCGAGGCGACGGCCGCTTCACCGAGCACCTCGGCCATGGAGGACTCCCAGCGCGCCTGCAGCGAGGCGTACTCCGGGCCGCCCCCGCCGGTGTCACCGTCGGGTATTCTGGAGGCCCTCTCCCGGCGCACCTCGAGCCCCGAGGGCGGGACGTTCATCCTCTCGCACCATTCGACCTCGCCCTCCGCCGCGAGCCGCAACACCTCCTCCAGATGCACGATGGGCCCGCCCGGCCCGCGTCCCTTTGCACTTTCCGCCGCGGCCTCGGCGCCGAAGAGACACGGCAGCACGATCCTGTCTCTCGCCCGCGTCATGGCGACGTAGAGCAGGCGGATCTTCTCCGCCCTCGCTATGTCGCTCTCGCGCCGGGAGGCCTCGTCCCACCCCCGTGTCATCAGACCGAGATTCTTGCTGACCTTCAGGTCGAGCTTTCGCGAACCGCGGTCGATCACGAGCATCTCTTCGCCCCCCCTGCCTCTCGACCACAGCCCCGGAAGGAAGACGACGGGAAACTCCAGTCCCTTGGCCTTGTGAATGGTAAGGACGGTTACGAAATCGTCGCCGGCCTCCCTGATGGGCGACTCGCCCTCTTCGACCCCGCTCTCCTCCTGCTCGGCCACCCACCTCACGAAGCGCTTGAAGGTCAGCGGCCCTGATTCCTCCAATTTCGCCGCCATGGAGGATATCTTCAGCAGGTTGGCCACCCTCTGCTCGCCCTGGGGGCGCATGTAGAATACGGGAAGGGCGCCCGACTCCCGGTAGAGCCCGTCCAGGAACGAGCTGAGAGGACCCGTGTTGCGCCGCCCGCGCAGCTTGCGCAGGGTGGCGAAGGCCTTCCCCACGTTCCCGGCGCCCTCGGTCTCCATGTAGTTCAAGCTTGCCGTCTCCGCCCAGTGCAGGAAGACCTCCTCGTCGGAGATTCCGAAGAACGGCGATCTGAGCGCCGCCACCATCGCGATCCCGTCGTGCGGGCGCTCCACCGCGGACAGAACGGAGACCAGTGCCCGGATCTCCGCCCTGGAGTAGAAGGCCTTCCCGCCGGCCACGCGATAAGGTATACCCCATGACCTGAGGGCCTCCTCGTAGATACCCAGACCCGTGCTCGCCCAGAACAAAAGGGCCATGTCGCCGTAGCCGGCCGGCCGGCGCCCCGCCCCGTCGCTCTGGGCCACGGTCCACAGGCTCTTTTCCACGGCCTGCTTGACGCACCAGGCCATCGCCGCGGCCTCGTAGCGCCTCCTCTGGTCCGCCCTCGCGTCCTCGCCGAGCTCCCTCTCCGAGCCCAGCAGGACCACTCCCGGCCCCGCGTCCTCCCTGAAGCTCTTCAGAGGCACGTAGCTCGGCTGGTAAAGCCCTTCCTCGGGAGGGCGCATCTCCTTTTCGAAGGCGAGGTTCACGGGGTCTATGATCCCCGGCGTGGACCTGAAGTTGACCGATATCTCAAGGACCCCCCCCGATCTCCCCAAAACCTTCTTGGCTCTCTCGTAGACCTCGATATCGGCTCCCCTGAAACGGTAGATCGACTGCTTCGGATCCCCCACCAAGAAGAGCTTGCCGCTTTGCAGCTCGGCGCTCTCCCAGTCGGAACAGTGCGCATCGAGCTTCTCCGCCAGGAAGAAGGCGGACTCGGCCTGCAATGGGTCGGTGTCCTGGAACTCGTCGATCAGAATGTACTTGTACTTTCGCTTGAAGTAGTCTCGCGCCTCCCGGTTGTCCCTGAGAAGGTCCCTCGCTTTCAGCAAGAGGTCGTCGAAGTCAAGCACCCCCCGCTCCGACTTCAGCCTCTCGTAAATGCCCGCCAGTCGAGCGAGCTCGCCCGCCAGCATGACCACGGCATTGTGCCTCAGGGCGGCGGCCACCTCCTCCGCCTCGGCGTAAACCTCGGACAGCTTCTCCCTGGCCTCATCCAGCGCCCCCTTCGACGACCAGTTGCGGGCCGCCCCTTTTCTCCCCACTTTTCCCGACAGCGCGGCCAGCTCTGGATAGACAGCGTGCCAATCCGCGCCGCCCAGGGCGCTCGAACGCTCGACGAATCTCTCGACTTTCTCTATCTCCGGCAGAAGCCGGTCATCGCGGCTCTCGAGATACCGGTCCATCATCTCGTTGAGCGCGGCGGTCTCCTGGCGGATCCACGGCAGGAAAGTCTCGTGTTCGGGGAGCGGCACGGGCTCCGGCAGCCAAGCCAGCGCCTCTCTGTGCGACATGAGCGCCGACGCGAGGCTCTTTACATTCTCGAGCGTGGCGCCGAGCATGAAGGCCGGAGCCAGGTTGTGGTTACCCGGCACCATCTCCACCTCGAGCCACTGCTCCCACGCCTTTTCAAAGAGCTCGTTCGCCTCCACGCTTTCCGCCACGGCGAACCCCGGCTCGACCCCCGCCTCCACGGGCCGCTCGTGGAGCATGCTCGAGCAAAAGGAGTGGATTGTGCTCACCACCGCCTTGTCGATATCGTCCAGCGCGGCGCGCACCCTGTCTCTTCGCTCCCCCTCCGCGACCGCCTCCCACTTCTCCAGCTCCTCTCGCAGCCTCGACTTGAGCTCGCCCGCCGCCTTCTCGGTGAAAGTTATCGCCACCAGCCCTTCCATGGGCACTTCCCGATCGCATATGATATTCCTCAGGCGCTCCATCAGAAGCGCCGTCTTGCCCGTGCCCGCGCCCGCCTCCACCAGAAACGTCTCGTCCAGACATCCTCCGGCCCGCATCCTGAGGCGGTTGTCCAACGGCGCCTTCCCGGAACCGCGGGAGCCTCGCTTGCCTCGTGCTCCGCCTGCGCCCCCGGCGTCCGCCCTCCTAGAGCCCATCAGTCTATTTCCTTTATTCTCAAGAACTCCTGAAGCCTGGGATCGGACTGCTTCCGCTCGAACACCTGTTGAGCGGGAGCGCATGCCATCCGGTAATCGCAATAGCCGCAGAAGTCGCCCGGATAAGCGAAGAAAAGTCCCCTCTCGACGCCGCGCACCGCGGCGCCCACTATCTCCAGTATTTGCGCCATCCGCCCCTCCACGGCGTCGGCGGTGAACCGGACTCGACGGCCCCTTCTTTCACCCGAGACGAAGTAGTACTGAGCGCTTTCCACCTCGACCCCGTCGCCCAGCAGGCGCCGTGCGCCGAGGACGTAGAGCGGAAGCTGAATCGTGGTCCCGCCCTTGAGTCTGTTCTCCTTGAACTCCGAGCCCTTGCCGGTCTTGTAATCGATCACCCTGGCCGCCGCACGCGCCGTGCTGAGATCCACCCTGTCTATCTTGCCCTCTATGGCCACGCTGCGGCCCCCGTCCAGCTCGAGTAAGAAGCGGTCGGCGCCCGATCCGTACCGCAGCTCTTGCCCCCAGGGCCTGAAATCGCCCAGCTCCTCGAGATCCTGGGCCACGGAAGCCGTGAGCTCCGCCACCAGCGTCCGCTCCTCGAGCTCGCGAAGCAGCGGGAGGCCTCCCGGGCTCGTCCTTCGCAAGGCTTCCAGGGCTCGGGACGCCACGGACACAAGCGTCCGTTTCCAATCGGGAGAGAGCGTCCTCCCGTCCGCAAAGATCTTCTCGAAAGTCTTCTCCAGTATCGCGTGGGCGACCTGCCCCCTGTCCAGGGGGGGCATGGTGAGGACCTCCTCGGGGTCCTTTACGGGACGTATCCTAAAGATATGACGCATGAGATATAGGAAGGGACACCGGCAGTAGTCTTCTATCGAGGTCGGGGAGACCGCCGCCCCGTCCTCCGCGAATGCCGCCGTGAGCTTTTCCAGAACGGCCGGCGACTCCATGACCGCGTCGTAGGGGGTCATGACGAACTCGTCCCATCTTCTCTCCTCCGCCCCCAGGGCGGACGCCACGAAGGTGCCGGCGCTTCTCAGGTGCTCCAGCGCCGGCCTATCGCCCGCCACCGCCCGGTCGGCGATCATCAGATCGAGCTCGGCCCGATCTATGAACGCCCCGTCATCGGGAAAGAGCCGCGCCAACGGAACTCTCGCGAAAAAGGGAAGTCCATCCAGCGATCCCAGGTCGCAGCGCGCGCCCGTCAGGCAGCTCGCCGCGTCGAGCACGAATCCGGACGGCACTCGCTCGGCGCCCTTGGCGGGGTCTATCCTCGGGAAGGAGAGGATGAGAAGCTCGGACGCCGCTCCGGCGGCGAGCCTGAACAAGAGCCTTTCCTCTTTCAGTCTCTCGGACTTCGGAGCGAGCCTTCCGGCCAGCCCCAGCTTCTCGAGCGCCTCGTTTATGGCCCTTCTCTCTCCGTCCAGGAGGACGGGGTCCTGTCCGGCGGGCGCCGGAAACGCGCCCTCGGTCAGCCCGGGCACGATCACGACCTTGAACGGAAGGCCTCTCGCGCTCATCAGGCTTGACAACACGGGCCCCTCACCATGCAGCGAGCCCCGCCTTACCTGCGTCGATTCGAGACGCCTCCTGACGAGCCAGAGAAAGAACGAAAGATCGACCGAAGTGTCACATGATTCGAGCGAGGAGACTTGTTCGAGCGCCTCGAGCGCGGCCTCCCGGCCCGCCCCCGGCGCCACCATGCCGCGGAAAAGATCGGACAGCGCCCGCACCAGCGCCCCGGGCCCCGTGGAGGAACGGATCGACTCGATCCCGGAACCCAGCCGCTCCACTATGAAGAGCAGCCGCCTCGCCGCGGCCCCTTCGACCTCGTCGCGACTCACATTCGAGAGCTTCTCTCTCCATTGGTCCAGTCCCGAGACCACACCCGCTTCAGCGGAGAGCGAGTCCCACAGGGCCGGGTTGAAAGACGCCTCCGGCGCCCGGCCCCCATCGCCGTCCGAGGCCGGCCCGCGCGCGTCGAGGTCGGAGAATGTGAGAAAGTCCATGACATCGCGGCGCGAGAGATCGCTTTCCACAAGCTCCGTCAAGAGAAGCAAGCTCCTTCCCGAGCGCGTGTTCGACAAGGGGATTCCCTCCCTGACGAAGGGCTCTATCCCCAAGCCGTCCAGCTCCCTCGAGAGGAGCTGCACGTACCTGGACGGGTTCCTGAGCAGTACCCCGACCTCGCTCAGCTCGAGATCGCCAATGGCCCCCGCGCCCTCTCCGGCCTTCGCCGGCGGCGCCGCGCCTCCCCGCCCGGTGCCCCCGTTGGCATCCCGCTCCGAGCCGCCGAGCCCCGCGAGCTTGAGCATCTCGCGCACTATCTCGCGGCTCTCTCGCTCCTCGCCCGGGGCGGATAGGATCAGCAGCCCGCCCGGAGCGCCCACTCCTCCGGCGCCTTCCACCTCGCCGCCCGTGGAGTCCTCGAGCGCGGCGCCCCCTGCGCCGCCGGTCTCCGATGCCCCCTGGCGCCCCCCCGCGAAGAGCCTCGCCCGAATCGCCTTCAAGCCAAAATTCATGTCCCCGCCGGCGCGCGGGAGCCCATCCCCGCCGGCGCGCGGGAGCCCGTCCCCGCCGGCGCGCGGGAGCCCGTCTCCGCGGCGGCGGAACCCCACGGAGTCCAGCCAGTCCAAGGTCGGACGGGCGTAGTCGAAGGCCGGCGTCTCCACGAAAGGCATCAGAAACGCTGTCTCCTTGCCTTGAATGCACTTTCGGACGAATGATCTCTGGATGGGGTTGAGATCGTAGAACCCGTAGAAAACCAGCTTCTCGAGGGAGGAGAACCACCGATCTCCGTCGATCGAGCTCTCGGCCTCGGCCATCAAGTCCGATCTGTCGTAAAACCCGGCCCCCGATTTTCTCTCCTCGTACCGCCTCCAGAGACGGACGAGCTCCTCGACCTTGCCCCCGGCGGTGCGCCTCAGGGCGGAGGCCGAGGCGGCCTTCTCCAGATCGTCCGGGGTGAGCAGGCCTTCCTTGAGGTCGGTCACGGCCGCGAGCAGCGCCTTCAAGAAGCCCGCGGTGGAAGCGACGCCCGCGAAATAGGAGTCGGCGCGCTCGTCCAGATACTCGTCTATGATCCGCCGAAGCAGGAGGAGGTCCGCCGACTCGGGCAGAGGCGAGGCTCGCTTTCCGGCGAGCGATTTCTCACCCAGTCGCCGCGCGAGGTCCAGCAGCGTCATGAAGCGCAGGTCGGCGTGCCCGCCCAGCTCCGTTGCGAGATATCTGGACAAATGCAGGCCGAGCGAGTTGGTGGGAACGACTACCAGGCCCGGCGCGGGAGGATCGGCTTTCACCAGCGGCCGCGCCTCTTCCAGAAGCGCCGCTTCGAGATGAGGGCGATACTCGCCGGTTATTATTCTTCCGGTCATGACCAACAGCCTTTGAGGACCGGGCCCAAGCCGTCACCAAGAGGCGTCCAGGTAAGCTTTCATGATCCCGTCCCAGCTTCCTTCTTCGTCCTCGCGGTGTCCGGCGTTGTTCACCTTGTAGAGGCCGCCGCCCACCGTGACGCTCGAACCAACCCACCATCCGGGGCGGTAGGAATAGCCGAGCATTATTCTGGTCCGGGTCTCCACCACTCCCGACAGGTCGAATGTGCCCGGAACGGGGTCGCCGACCCGCCATGCGTCTCCCAGCCCGAGCTCGCCGGCTCTGCGCACCTCGGCCGTCAGCTCCCATCTGGAGGACGGCGACGCGTCGTAACGCGCGGCGAAGAAGTATCCCTCCGAGTCCGGCCCGATCGGATGACCCAGGGAGCTGCCTCCGACATCGAAATCGATCTCGGAGGAGGGATCGAGCGAGTCCGCGCCGGCGCTCCTTCGAGCCTGGGTGTAGGTGTACCTGTGTATCTTGGTGAGTTCCGCCTGAAGGGTGAGAGAGCCGAGCCCCGAGACGCCGGCCTTCATGAAGCCGAGTTGATACCCGATCTGGGTGGGCTTCTGGTCCCGGCTGAAGCTCCAGTCATCGAGCAGGAACGAGCCGTAGAGGCGCGAGCCGGCCGTCGCCAGCCAGTCGGCGTCGATCGACCACATCACGTTGTTCCTCCAGTGCCTTCCCTCCGACTCGTCCTGCTGCACGATCTTTTCCACCAGGCTATAGGGGTAGAAGGCGAGCAGGTACAGGGGCGCCTGCCGGAAGGTCCTGAACCTGGCGTGCTCGGCGACCCCGAGCGTAAGCCCCGAGGTGGCCGCTATCTGGAGCCTGTGCCCGGCGAGCATCTCCCCGCCCCCGAAGTCCAGCGCGGCGACGAAGGTGGTGAAGTCGACCCTGTTCATTCTTTTTCGAAGAAGCAGATGGCTTAGTGCCGGCGACGCGTCCCCCATCCCCAGCGTCCCCGTGCGCCCCGGACCCCACCGCAGCCAGTCCTTGCCGAAGACCGCTTCGACCACGCCGGTGTTGACGCGCACGTACGCCCTGTTCACCCACGAGTTGACATCCTCGCCCTCCACCAGGGCATTGAAAGTACCGAAATCCGGCACCCCCCTGGGCTCGTCGCTGTGGTTTCCGACGACCAGGTCGTCGTGTATCACGAGAGTCCCGCCGGCGGTGGAGAATGACGCGCGCACGCCCAGGCGGCGATCGGCCAGCTTATTGAAGTATATGGGCTCTACATTGTCCACTCGGACCCACGTGTACGGGACGACCTCGACACGCCCCCCGCGCCGCCCTTCGGCGGGTTGGATCAGCAAGAAAGGATCGTGCACACCGGCGGGAGGCTGGAGGCCCAGGGCCTCCAGCTCCACGGAGAACTCCCGCACCAGCCTCCGCCCGACCGGATGGTCCAGAAGATCGTCGCGATTCTCCCGCAAACCTTCCGCCAGGACGGCGCCTATCTGCGCCCGGGTAAGAGGCCGTGTATTGGCCGGCCCCGCGGGAACAAGGCCCGCGGCGGCCACTATCTCGAGGTCTTCGTAATGGCCGGAGTACGACGGCACGAGGTCGCCGTCGAAGCCGGCCTCGAGCGGCGGGGGCGAGAATATGACAGCGACGGAGACGACTGCAAAGAGACAGATCTTTATCAACCTGCATCCCCGGGATCGTTCGTGACAGCGGGAGCATCTTTCCGACCGGCGAGAATGCTACTCTCGCCGCCGATCTCTGTCAAGTCGCCGACCAACGTCCTTATGTCCGCGTATGATTCGACGTTGTACTTCGCCCGGGAGGAGGTGAGGTTGACCCGTATAGAGTACGCGTCTTCGGGGAGCACCGAGAAGACCTCCTCGTCGGTGAAGTCGTCGCCGGCGGCGAGGATGAAGTCCCACGGCCCTTTGGATATCCATTGAGCGGCCGCCCTGCCCTTGTTGGCGCTTGCGTTCTTTATCTCGATGGCCTTCTCGCCTTCGAGCACCGCCAAATTGAGGTTCGCGGTGAGATCGACGAGCTCGTCCCTCAGCTCCCTGGCCCGGAGAGAGCCCAGGCCGGGCTCGACCCTTCCGTAATGCCACACCAGGGAGTAGTCCTTCTCCTCTTGGAACGACCCCGGAGTCCTGTCCACGTAAAGCTCGAGATAAGGACGGACTTCTTCCTTCCAGTCGTTCTCGAGGGACTCGATCATGTTCCAGTCGCCCTGCTTCTCGCGAAGCCATACTCCGTGCTCGGCGATCAGGCCCACGTTCAAATCCCCCAGCCATTCCTGGAGCGTGCCCTTGTCCCGGCCGCTCGCAACGACGACCTCATTGCGCTCGTCCGAGGAGAGGGCCGCGAGCGTTTCCTTTACGGCTCTGTCGGGTCTTCCCTGAGACGGCTTATCCCTGTACGGGACGAGCGTCCCGTCGTAGTCGAGCAGTATCAGGCGCCGCCCGGCCTTCGAGTAATCGCCCAGGATCGCGCTCTTCACACCGCTCGTGACGGTCCTCGCTACCAGGTCTCTCTGGTGGCTGATGATCGCGGAGAGGCTGTCCAGGAAGTGGCCCGCCCAACCTTTCAAGTTATACCTTCGCAAGCGGGCCTTCATAATGCGGTTGCGCTCGACCTGTTCGTGCTCGGGCATGCTCATGGCGATCTTCAGGGCCTCGACCACCTGGTCCCTGTTGTTCGGGTTGATGGTGATGGCCTCGCCCAGCACGTTGGACGCACCGGCGAGCTCGCTCAGTACCAGCACGCCCTTGTCGTCCGTCTTGCTCGCGATGAACTCCTTGGCTATGAGGTTCATTCCGTCCCTGAGCGGCGTAAGCAGCGCTATGTCGGAAGTCTTGTAGAGCGCGGAAAGCGTCCTGAAGGGCACGGACCTGTACAGGTACCACACGGGCATCCAGTCCAGCGTTCCGTATCTTCCGTTTATCCTGCCCACCAACTGGTCCACTCGGCTCTTGAGCTGCACGTAGTGCTCCACCCTCGTCCTCGACGGGACCGCAACCATTATCATGGTCACCTTGTCCTCGTACTCGGGGTTCGACGCGAGGAACCTTCCAAAGGCCTCCAGGCGCTCTGGGATCCCCTTCGTGTAGTCTAGCCTGTCGACCGAAAGCACCACCTTGCGATCTCCGACCTTGTCGCGTATGTGTTGGATCTCCTTTTGGACATCCGGAGTCTCGGCCATGCCCGCGAAACGGTCGTAGTCAATGCCCATGGGGAAAGCGTCAACTCTCACGTATCGGTTTCCCTTGGATACCTGCAACAGATTGCCCTCGTATCCGAGCAGGCGCCTGGTACAGCTCAGGAAGTGCCTCACATAATCGTATGTGTGGAAGCCGATGAGGTCCGCGCCCATGATCCCCTCGATGATCTCTTCGCGCCAGGGCAGAAGGCGAAAGATCTCGTAGGAGGGAAACGGAATATGCAGGAAGAAGCCGATCTTGAGCCCCATTCCCTTTTCCCTGAGGAGCTTGGGCAGGAGCATGTACTGGTAGTCATGGACCCAGATCGTATCGCCCGGCTCAGCGACTTCCGCCACCGCGTCGGCCATCTTCTGGTTGACGTTGACGTAGGCGTCCCAGAGCCGCCGGCTGTAGACGGTGTAATGAGTGAAGTAATGGAAAAGGGGCCAGATGGTCCTGTTGCAGAATCCATAGTAGAACTGCTCGACTTCCTGCTGGCTCAGAAAGACCGGCTTGAGACCGAGGTCCCGCAGCTTATCTTCGATGTCGTCGACGCGCTCCTTGGCACGGTCCACCGCGAGCCCGGGCCATCCGACCCAGACTTCGGCATACTGCTCCCGAATCGAGGCCAGCCCGACGGCCACGCCGCCGACGCTCTGTTGAAAGCGTAACTCCCCGCCCCTTCTGGTGATATTCACGGGGAGCCTATTGGACACCATTATGACTCGAGACATATTCCCATCACCATCTTCCGTCCGGGGACCGGATATTGGCCTGCGCTAAGATCCAAGGATGATCGAGGCGAATAGGCTCGAGACCGGCGGGGGACGGCACGCACCGGACCGGGCCACCCTACTCATAACCCCGACTCTAGGCGGCTCTTCTCCTTCACCATACGACGTTACCCCCCCTCCGGGGCCAAGTCAACAAAGAGGCGCGGGGGCCCTCCCCAAGGGGAACACCCGTTTAGCGGCTTACAACGCAATTCATTGAAGCCAAATGAATTGCTCCGCCCAATCGCCAGGCCCCGGCCCCCCTCCAACTGCCCGGTCTCACAGCCGGCCATGCTCTGAATCCACCGGCCGCCACAGGTAATCTAATAATTAGCCGCATGCGGGCCCGCGGACGGCCCAAGGCTTCGGCAGGGCCCGGCGGCATCCCGGAAGGGACGAAGAAGGACGCAATCGAGGAGGTTCTGGCGGCCGCGCCGATGCAACAGGCGCCGGCAAAAACCCAGCCAAATAGACAGGAAGGTGATGGCTGTGCAGGATCGCAAGCCGACCGGATCAGAGGAAAGGAAAGTACATAGCCACTCTTTGTCCAACATTTATGAGATCGCGGTCGCCTCGGCAAAGGAGGCCAAGAGAATCAACCGCCGTTTCCTCCGGGAGAAGAAGTTGCCGCCTGACAATGTGACGATCACCGCCATACGCAAGGTGATCGAGGGCAACGTGCCCTACGTAGTCGAGGGCGACTTCCCCGAGAGCCCAACCGGAGGCACCAGCTAGCCGGAAGGCGCGGTCGATGCCGATGCTGATGTTTGGGCCGCCGTCAAGCCCAACCGGAGGCACCAGCCAGCCGGAAGGCGCGGGGCCTGTGGTCCCGCGCCTTTTGTTCTTCCCGAAGCCGCCACAGATCGACCGAGCATCTATCCCTGTCTAGCCTTGGTGTAGTTCAACAGCCCGCCGGCCAGCAGAATCTCGGCCTGCCTCTGCGTCGCCCCAAGCTCGACCTCGAGCTCTGCTCCCTTGGTGAGGTTTTTCACCTTCAAAGGCCTCCCCGAAGGGACCGCCTCCCGCAGGCCCTCCATCTTGAGCGTATCGCCCTGGTCCAGCTTGTCGTAGTCGCCCGGTTCGGCGAAGGTCAGCGGCATGATGCCGAAGTTGATCAGGTTGGCCTTGTGTATCCTCGCGAACCCCTTCGCCATCACCGCCTTCACGCCCAGATACATCGGAGCCAGCGCGGCGTGCTCCCTGCTGGAGCCCTGGCCGTAATTGTCGCCGCCTACTATGAACCCAACACCGGCATCTTTCGCCCTTTTAGCGAAGGTCGGGTCCAGACCCGAGTAGACGTGCTCTGAGATGGCCGGGATGTTGGACCTCAGCGGAAGTATCTTCGCTCCGGCCGGCATGATGTCATCGGTTGTTATGTTGTCCGGCGTCTTTAGAAGCACCTGTGCCTCTATGGACTCCGGCAGGGGCTCGTTCAGGGGCAGGGGCTTTATGTTCGGGCCGCGCACAACTTTCACCTTCTCCGGCGCTTTCGAAGGAGGAAGGACCATACTATCATCGACCAGGTACTCCCTCGGCATCTCCACGGCGACAGGCTGCGGCATGGACCTGGGATCCACTATCTTGCCCTCGAGGGCGGTGGCCACGGCGACCTCGGGGCTGGCCAGGTAAATCTTCCCACTGGCGGTGCCGCTTCTGCCCTTGAAGTTCCTGTTGAACGTCCTGACGGACACGCCCTCGCTGGGCGGCGCCTGTCCCATCCCGATGCAGGGACCGCAGGAGGTTTCGAGCATCCTGGCCCCGGCGCCTATCATGTCGGCCAAAGCCCCGTTTCTCGAGATGGTCTCCAGGACCTGACGCGAGCCCGGGGATACCACCAGGCTGACGCCGGGATGGACCTTCTTTCCCCTCAGCATGGCCGCGACCGTCATCATGTCCCTGTAGGAGGAGTTGGTGCAGCTTCCGATCGCCACTTGCTGTACTTCGATCCCTTCGACCTCCTTGACCGGGCAGACGTTGTCCGGCATATGAGGCTGAGCTATGAGAGGCTCCAGCGAATCCAGCTCGATCTCCACGACCTCGTCGTAGTCGGCGTCCGGATCGGGCACCTGCTCCGACCAAACGTCATCCCGCTTCTGCGCCTTCAGGAACGATCGGGAGATGTCGTCGCTGGGGAACACCGACGTCGTGGCGCCGAGCTCCGCGCCCATATTCGTGATTGTGGACCGCTCGGGCACCGTGAGGTTCTCCACGCCCGGCCCTCCGTACTCGATGATCTTTCCCACGCCGCCTTTGACGGTGAGCCGTCTCAAGACCTCCAGAATGACGTCCTTCGAGGTGACCCAGGGGGACAGCTTGCCGGTCAGGCGGACCAGGGTTATCTTCGGCATGGTCAGGTAGAACGGGCCGCCTCCCATGGCGACCGCCACGTCCAGGCCCCCGGCGCCGATGGCGATCATCCCCAGGCCGCCGGCCGTGGGCGTGTGGCTGTCCGAGCCAAGGAGGGTCTGCCCCGGCACCGCGAAACGCTCCAGATGAACCTGGTGACAAATCCCATTTCCCGGCCTCGAGTAGTACACGCCGTACTTGGCCGCGACCGACTGCAGGAAACGGTGGTCGTCCGCGTTTTCGAACCCGGTTTGAAGCGTGTTGTGATCCACGTAGCTTACGGATAGCCGGGTCTTGACGCGAGGGATGTCCATTGCCTCGAACTGGAGATACGCCATCGTGCCCGTAGCGTCCTGCGTCAATGTCTGGTCTATTTTTATGGCGATTTCCTCTCCCGCGACCGCCTTCCCGGACACCAGGTGGTCCTCGATCATTTTCACGGCCAGGGGCTTTCCGCCTGCATTGCTGCTCGCACCCATCTCAACACCTCCATATATTCCGGCGAAACTATGATCTCAGGGCATTCGCGGCTCTCGTCGGGAATCGGGTGGGCGTCGTACCCCTGTGGGACGGCCTTCGCGCCGCCGTCCGGAGGAAAATCCAGCCTATGCCCCGTTCCCGACTGAAAAAGGTTACACCGACGTGCCCTCCGGCGCAAGGCGCAGCAGAACAGACTCAAGGAGTGGACCACCGCTTGCACCACATGGCCACTCGCCGGTTGGAAGCGAGGCCGCCGGCGAAACGCTCTCTTTAGAGCTTCCAAGGGCCGAGAAGAGGCCTCTGATTCATCGAGGCGCGGACACCCCGTCGGGGCTCTTGAAGCGCAATGGCCGAGGGCGTTTTGCAATGTCAGCGAGCCGACGGCCGATATTTCCTTTGGGAAGCGGCGGGTGTGGAGTGTGGTGTCGGCACTCCATCCTCCGTACCCGAGAGTCACTGGGAAAAAACCGGACAACGCGCCTTGACGCCCGGCTATCCCCAGTGGCAAAGTGCGAAGGAGGTCGTTATGCGAATGTCGTTAGCCGCGATGTCGGCACTGCTGGTACTAGCTGTTTCACTTCTGTCCTGGGCTCAGCCGGCGCGGGCTGACGTCGTCTACACCGAAGTCCTGAAAGGACCGAGAGGCGCGGACGGATCAGGGCCTCCCGTTGAGAGCCAGGTGTATCTCAACGGAAAAGCCCTGCGCCGTGAAGCCCAGTCGGCCCAGGACTCGGGTCCGCCAAGCGAGTACTTCTCCTCCACAACAAACAGCGCATATTATCCGAGGCTGGAGATCTTGCGCCTGGATCAGAACCTGCTGTGGTCCAAGTCGGCTTCGGGGGTGGCCGAGAAGCAGCCGATGCCGCGGTACGTGCCGCCGGCCAAGGCCAGGCTCGCTAGAATGGCCGACCTGGCCGATCTGCAGATAATCTCGAGCCAGCCGGTCCTCAGGAGGACGGGCTTCAAGAAGAAGGTCAACGATCATATGTGCGATCACATATTCGCGGTCGTGACCTGCGAGGCTAGAGACAAGAGCACGGGCCAGACCGGAACGCTCGTTCTGATGAACGATCTCTGGGTTGCCGAGGACGTGCCGGGGACCGACGAGATCAGGGGATTCAGAAGGTCGCTCGGACAGCTCTACGGCATGAAGGAGTACTTTTGCCCGGATGCGGCGCTGTTCGCCGACGCCCTGCCCGAGCAGGCCGCCCAGATGGGCGAGCTCATGTCGCAGGTGAAGGGGCTTCCCGTGTCCACGATGATGACCGCCAAGTTCAGGAAGAAGCTCGCAAGCGGCAAGAGCGATACCGAGCTTCTTTACTCGCTGACGACGGACATCATGGACGTCGAGAACATAGCCTACAACCCGAACGTCTACGAGCTGCCGCGGTAGGCCGCGGCAAAGGGGATACCCTTTTCTCCGCGCTCGAACAGAGGGGCCTGATCGCCTTCAATATGGCGGTCAGGCCTTTCGCTTTCCGGCTCGGCGCCGGCGGACGGCGGCGTTATCGCCTCCGCCCCCCCGCCGTTCGGAGCTCTCCGCCGCGCTTCTCACCTCCTTGAGGAGCTCGGCCACCAGGCGTCCTTCTTTAACCTTGCGCACGATCTCGCCGTCCCTGAACAGCAGCCCCCCGCCCGCCCCCGCGGCGAGCCCCACGTCCGCCTCGGCCGCCTCGCCGGGCCCGTTGACCGCACAGCCCATAACCGCCACCTTGAGAGGCGCCTCGATCCGCGCCAGCTCCTTTTCCACGGCGAGAGCCACGTGCTCTATGTCGATCCGGCAGCGACCGCAGCTCGGGCAAGATATGAGCGTGGGCCCGTGCTCCCTGAGCTCCAGCGACTTGAGTATCTGATATGCCACGCGGACCTCTTCGGCGGGGTCGGCTGTGAGCGAAACCCTGATCGTATCCCCCACGCCCTCGGCAAGCAGTATCCCCATGCCGACAGCCGAGCTTATCGCGCCGGCCCACTTGGTCCCCGCCTCGGTCACGCCGAGATGAAGGGGGCAGTCCGTGGCCTCCGCGAGGAGGCGGTACGCCTTTACGGTCATCGGCACCGAAGCCGCCTTGACCGATATCTTGACGTCCCTGAAGCCCATGTCCTCCAGGAGCCCGAGCTGCCGGGTGGCGCTTTCCACCATGGCCTCGGCCGTGGGGTGCTTGTACTTTCTCAGGAGGCCCTTCTCGATGGATCCGGCGTTGACTCCGATCCTGATAGGAACACCGCGCTCCCGCGCCGCCTCGGCGACCTTCCTGACCCTCGGCGCGGCGCCGATATTGCCCGGGTTTATTCGCAGCCCCGCCACGCCCTGCTTCAGGGACTCGAGGGCCAGCCTGTAGTCGAAATGTATGTCCGCGACGACGGGTATTGTCGCCTTCTTCACTATCTCGCCCAGGGCCCGGGCCGCTTCGATGTCGGGAACGGCGCATCGCACTATCTCGCAGCCCACCTCCTCGAGCCGCCGGATCTGCCTCAGCGTCGCCCGGACGTCCCCGGTATCGGTCTTGGTCATCGACTGCACCGCCACCGGAGCGCCTCCGCCGACGGGCACATCCCCTATGTATACGCGTCTCGTAAGTCTCTTATCGCCCATTGTCGGCGCCTCCGGGGCCGCCGCTTGTCCGCGTCCCTCTCTTGCCCTCGTCCACCGCCTCGTCCCTGAGCAGCCGGCCCGGGGCCCTGTAGTCGCCCACTCTTCTTGTAAGGCCCGTTCTATCGAGGTACTCCAGAAGCGGCACCGCGAACTTCCTGCTCGCGCCCACCAAGTCCTTGAACTCCGGGACGGTCAGCCTCTCTTTGTCCTCGAAGTACCGCGCCACCAGGGCCCGTATAGCGCCCATGGCCTCCGCGTGGAAGTACATATCGGCGGTGAGCTTCACCAGGCGGCCCTCCATCGCCAGGTACTCGAGCGCTTCGACAAGAGCCTTCGCGTCGAGCCCCATCCCCCGGCCGGCCCCCAACTCCTTGACCGTGGGCGGCGAGCTGCCGGCCTCTCGGTAGATCGATTCGATCTCATCGAGCTTCGCCCTTGCCGCGGCGTCCGGCTCCGGCGCCGGACTGTCCACCCTCAGCCGATCGCCTCTGGCGTGCAGCCGGCCTTCGTCCCGCAGGCTCCTCAGGGAGGCCTCGAAGAGCGCATCGCCGATTCTCGCCGCCTTGGCCTTGCTCCTGAGCTCTCCCTTGGGTAGTCCCCAACGCAACGGGTGGCTCCGCTGATACCCTGCTATCCATGAGGCCAGCTCAGCGGTCGTGCGGTCGAAGACCTCGGATGTCACGAATCTGTCCGCGCCCACGGGCCGCAACCCGGCCGAGCCCTCCGCGAGTTCTCTCAGATCCGCTATCTCCATGCCCATCTCGCGGGAGATGGTATCGAGCGAGGCGCCCTGGGGCCCCGCTCTCGAGATCACCTCGCGGAGGTCCTCCCCCGGGGCGGCGGCTGCCTGCCGGGCCAGCGACTCCACGGACTCCCTGTCCCGGCGCCTGTGCTTCCCGGCGACGGGAACGAGCACTATGCCCCCTCCCACCGTCCTGGCGGGCGAGTAACTCCTTATCACAAACTTGTCACCTCTCGCGGCGACGGCGGGCGCCTCCAGCCTTAGCTGGGCCAGGGCCGTCTCGCCGGGCTCGAGCAGATCGCCCTCCAGCAGGACGATCCTGGCCATGATCTCGCTCGAGCCGAGATGGAAGCGCACCCTTGATCTCGTCTTGAGCGGCTTGTCCGCGCCCTGGGTGAGGGAAAGACTGACGTCCAACATGTGCGACCGGCTAAAGGACTTCGGTGCGACGGCCCACTGGCCTCTGCCGGCCGCCTCCTTGTGCACGGCGTGAAGCGCGATGGCGGTCCTATGCCCCGGTCCGATCTCCTGTGTTTCTGCTCCGTGGACCTGTATCGTCCGGACCCTGGTCTTCATGCCGGCGGGCATGATCTCCAGTGGGTCGCCCGCCTTGACCCGGCCCGACCAGGTGGTGCCCGTGACGACGGTTCCGAAGCCCTCCATGGTGAAGGCTCTGTCTATGGGCATTCGGAAGGCCCCTCCCGGCCTGCGCTGTGATATTGCCCGGGCCTGGCCCGCAAGGGCCTCGCGGAGCTCGTCCAGCCCCTGCCCGGTCGCGGAGGACACTCTCACTATCGGAGAGGTCTCATAGGGCGTTCCGGCCAGGAACTCCCGGACGTCCTCCACGGCGGCCTCCGCCAGCTCCGGCTCGGCGAGGTCGGTCTTGGTCATGGCGACGACAGCTCTTTCTATCCCGAGCAGGAGGCATATTTGCATATGCTCCCTGGTCTGCGGCATCACGCCTTCGTCGGACGCCACCACGAGCAAGACAAGGTCTATGCCGGCCGCGCCGGCGAGCATGTTCTTCACGAACCGCTCGTGCCCGGGCACGTCGACCACGCCGACCACCTCTTCAAGGCCCGGAAGATCGAGGGCCGTAAACCCGAGATCGATCGAGATCCCCCTGTCCTTCTCCTCGCGAAGTCTGTCGGTGTCGACCCCGGTCAGGGCTTTGACCAGAGCCGTTTTGCCGTGATCTATATGACCCGCGGTCCCAAGAACGATCCCCAAGTGAAAACTCCCGCTACCGGCCTTTGCGCCCTCATTCGTCCTCTCTCCAGATGCCGGCGCCCAATGCCGTGAGCTTGCTCTCTATCGCCTCATAGCCTCGATCTATATGGTATATGCGCGAAACGTCCGTCCTGCCCTCCGCCCTGAGCCCCGCGAGTATGAGCGCGGCGCTGGCCCTTATGTCGGTGGCCATGACAGGCGCGCCGCTCAGGCTCTCGACGCCCCGCACCACGGCCACGTTTCCATCCAGGTCTATGTCCGCCCCCAGCCTGACCAGCTCGGGCACGTGGGTGAACCTGTCCAGGTAGATCGTGTCGGTTATCGTGCTCGTCCCCGAGGCGACGCCGGCCAGTGCTATCGCCTGCGCCTGTACGTCCGTGGGAAATCCCGGATAGGGCGCCGTGGTCACCTTGACCGGCTTGGGGCGCCCGGCGCCGGTGACGATCACGTAGTCCTCGCCCGCCTCCAGAACCGCCCCGGCGTCCTCGAGCTTCGCCATCACCGCGGAGCAATGGCCCGGGCGGCAACCGGCGATCTTCACCTCGCCTCCCATAAGAGCGCCGGCGACCATGAAAGTGGCCGCCTCGATTCGATCCGGTATTATGGTGTACTCCACGGGCTCCAGTGAATCCACGCCCGTTACCGTGACGCGCTTGGTGCCCGCCCCCTCGATGCGCGCGCCCATGGCCGACAGGAACCCCGCCAGGTCCACTATGTCCGGCTCGCACGCCGCGTTGTCTATGACCGTGGTCCCTTCGGCCAGCACCGAGGCCATCAAGACGTTGCCGGTGGCGCCCACGCTGGTGACGTCGAAGGTCACCTTCCCACCGCGGAGCTTGTCCGCCTTGGCCAGCACGTATCCGTGGTCCAGCTCGACTCCGGCCCCAAGCTCCTCCATCCCGGTCAGGTGCAGGTTCACGGGCCTGGGGCCCCAGGCGCATCCTCCCGGAAGCGAGACCCTGGCCTTTCCGTGCCTGGCGAGCAAGGGCCCCAGTACGTAGATCGAGGCCCTCATGGTCTTCACGAGCTCATAGGGGGCTTCGGTCGAGTCGGCGGAAGTTGTATCGATGGTCATGGTGTGGGCCTGGGTCTCCACCCGAGCCCCCAGAAGCTCCAGCAGCCTGCCCATCGTGCGGACGTCCCTGAGGCGCGGGACGTTCTTGATC
Organism: uncultured bacterium; assembly: GCA_964531335.1. Taxonomy (GTDB): domain Bacteria; phylum Eisenbacteria; class RBG-16-71-46; order CAZHEV01; family CAZHEV01; genus CAZHEV01. Next base: position 31,479 of record CAZHEV010000009.1, read on the forward strand.
GTATGCACTCCCTGCGCCAACAGGGTGGCGGCCATGATGGGGAGAGCGGCGTTCTTCGCACCGCCCACTTCGACCTGTCCGTTCAGCGCGCGTCCGCCTTCGATTACTATTTTCTCCACGGCCGGATATCCCCCTTCCCGCACTCAGCAAGAGCCCTGAGCCCTAGGTCGCCCGCTTCCATATTCTCACACGGGGGCCCCCCGCGCCAGCCGGGGATGCGCTAGATCTTCACCGCGGTCGCTATCCGCTCGTAGCCCGCGAGGTCGCGGATCACTCTGAAGCAGCCCAGCTCGAGCTGGGCGTTCAGCAAGCGAGAGACCTTGGGCCATTGCCAGGCTCCCATCTCGAAGGCCAGGAGACCTCCCGGGGCGAGATAGGCCGGGGACCGCCCGATCAGCTCCTCGATGTAGTCCAGCCCCTCCGGCCCGGCCAGAAGGGCTTCGGCCGGCTCGTAGTCCTTGACCACGGCCGGGAGCGTCCGCCACTCCGACTCGCTGACGTAGGGGGGGTTGCTGGCGATCGCGGCAAGCCTGCCTTGCAGCGATCGTCCTTCCAGGGGCTCAATGAGGGATCCGTGATGTAGAACAACCCGCGACTCCAGACCCGCCCGCGAGACGTTTCGGGTCGCCACTTCCAACGCCGCGGCCGAGGTGTCCGTAGCGTGCACCGTAAGCTCCGGCAGCTCCGCCGCCATGGCGAGGGCGATGGCCCCGGAGCCGGTTCCCAGGTCCGCGGCCAGGGGCTCCGGAGGACCCCAGGGCGGCCTCCGAGCGAGAGCCGCTTTCAGGAAGTTTATCGTCTCGAGGGCCAGGAGCTCCGTTTCCTGCCTGGGTACAAGCACGCCGGGGCCCACCTCGACCGGCCGGCCCAGGAACTCCGTCTCCCCCACGACGTACTGCACGGGGATGCCCGACGTTCGCCGGGTCACGGCCTCGCGTATCTCGGATAGCGAGGATTCGTCTATTGAACGGGTGGGATCGGCGTAGAGCGCGGCTCTATCCAGAGATGTGTAGTGGCGCAGTATGATCTCGGCGTCAACGCGCGGGCTGTCCACTCCCGCGGCGGTAAGGACCTGCAAGGCCCAGCCAAGTGTTTCGGATATTGTCAAGGGCACGAGATTGAGAGCGCCTCACGAGGCCTTCAGCCTCTGTTCGTTTTCCGCCGCCGCCATCGCCTTGGTGAGCTCGTCCAGATTGCCGTCCATGATCTCGGACAGCTTGTATAACGTCAGGCCGATGCGGTGGTCCGTTACGCGGCCCTGCGGGTAATTGTAGGTGCGGATCTTGGCGCTGCGATCTCCCGTGCTCACCTGGGACCTTCTCTCGGCGGCCAACTTCTCCTCGTGCTCTTTCTGTTGCATGTCCATGAGCCGGGCACGCAGGACTTTCATCGCCTTGTTCCTGTTCTTGAGCTGTGATCTCTCGTCCTGACACCTCACGACCAGGCCCGTGGGAAGGTGCTTGATCCTGACGGCCGAGTCGGCCGTGTTCACGCTCTGCCCCCCCGGCCCCGAGGACCTGAACACGTCTATCTCGAGATCCTTCGGGTCTATCTCGACCTCCACCTCTTGGGCCTCAGGCAAGACGGCGACCGTCACGGCGGAGGTATGTATCCTGCCGCTCGCCTCCGTGTCGGGGACTCTCTGGACGCGGTGGACCCCGCTCTCGAACTTCATCCGCCCGAACACGCCCTCGCCCTGCATGAGGAACACGACTTCCTTGAACCCTCCGGCTTCGCTGGGACCTGCGTCCATGACCTCCACCTTCCAGCCGACGTTCTCCGCGTACATCGTGTACATCCTGTACATGTCGGCCGCGAAGAGGGCCGCTTCCTCCCCGCCCGTGCCCGCTCTGATCTCGACTATGGCGTTCTTATCATCCCTGGGGTCCTTGGGAACGAGCAGCTTCTTCAGCTTCTCCGTGCAGCTCTCCCACTTGGGCTTGAGCTCGCGCAGCTCGGCCTTGGCCAGCTCCACAAGCTCGTCATCCTCGCCCTCCTTGACTATCTCCTCCGCCTCGGCTATGGCCCGGCCCAGCTTCTTGAACTCGGCGTAACCCGAGACGAGCGGAGATAGACGGCTCATCTCCTTGGTCACTTCCTTGAGCTTTTTGGGATCATTGATGACTTCGGGACGGGACACCATCTCGGAAAGCTCTTCGTATCGTCCCTTCATCTTTTCCAGGGCTTCTATCATGGGAAAAGTCTCCGGCCGGCTGGAGATCGGCCTGAGCGGGCCTCAGGTCCGCGATGAGGGCTTTCGAAGACCGGGAGCCCGGCCGCGGCTTCGAGCCACGGCGTGCGGATCGCGATTCACTTGCGCACTGCTCCTCGAGGGCGGCGCGCGGCGACGGCGGGCGATGTGGGACGGCGGGCGCTACCCGCCCGAGTCCTCTTTCTTGCCTTTGTCCTGCTTCTTGGAATCGAGGCCGTACTTCTTGCGGAATCTGTCGACGCGCCCGGCCGTATCGACGAGCTTCTGCTTGCCCGTGAAGAACGGGTGGCAGTTCGAGCAGATTTCAACGTGGGCGTTCTCGACGGTGGAACCGGTCTCTATTATGTTCCCGCAGACACAGGTTATCCGCGTTCGGTGGTACTTCGGATGGATATCCTTCTTCACTCTCTCTATCCCCTTCCTCTGTCAAGCCGGCTCTGCCTGCCGTCCCGAGCCGACATGGGCCCCGATCCTCCGGGCCCGGCGCTTTAGCCGTACAAATTGCGGCGGGGCAAAGCGCGAGCCTTTCACGGCCTTTTATTATCGCTCATCCGCGATAGACTGTCAAGCTTCGAGGCGAGACCGGACGGCCCGATCTCATCTGTTCATCGACTCCAGGAACTTCTTGTTTGTCTTGGTCTTGCCGACCCTTTCAACCAGGAACTCCATGGCTTCCAGAGGCGAGAGCTCGTTCAGGAACTTGCGCAGTATCCAGACCTTGTTGAGCACGTCCTGAGACAGTAGGAGCTCTTCCTTTCGCGTGCCGGACCGGTTTATGTCGATGGCCGGGAATACGCGCTTGTCGCTCAGCTTCCTGTCCAGGACCAGCTCCATGTTGCCCGTGCCCTTGAACTCCTCGAAGATCACCTCGTCCATTCGGCTTCCGGTCTCCACCAGAGCCGTCGCCACAATTGTGAGGCTTCCGCCGTCCTCGATGTTTCTGGCGGCTCCGAAGAAGCGCTTCGGCCTTTGGAGCGCGTTGGCGTCGACTCCGCCGGACAGGATCTTGCCGCTGTGGGGGACCACGGTGTTATGGGCTCGCGCCAGGCGGGTTATGCTGTCGAGAAGAATCACGACGTCCTTCTTGTGCTCCACCAGCCTCTTTGCCTTCTCGATGACCATGTCGGCGACCTGGACGTGTCTGTCCGCGGGCTCGTCGAAGGTGGAGCTGACCACCTCGCCCCTGACCGATCTCTTCATATCGGTGACTTCCTCCGGACGCTCGTCTATGAGGAGCACTATGAGCATTAACTCCGGATGGTTGGCGGTGATGGCGTTCGCCACCCTCTGCAGGAGAATCGTCTTGCCGGCCCGGGGAGGCGACACGATCAGCCCCCTCTGCCCCTTGCCGATCGGCGCGAGCAGGTCCATTATCCGCGTGGAAAAGTCACCGGCCTCGTACTCCAGCACAAGCCTCTCCTCGGGATACAGGGGCGTCAGGTTGTCGAAGAGGATCTTGTCCTTCGCGTGGTCCGGGCTCTCGAAGTTCACCGCCTCCACCCTGAGCAGCGCGAAGTAGCGCTCCCCGTTCTTCGGAGGACGCACCTGGCCCGATATGACGTCTCCGGTTCTGAGGTCGAATCGCTTGATCTGCGACGGCGACACGTAGATGTCGTCGGAGCCCGGCAGGTAATTGTAGTCGGGGGACCTAAGGAAGCCGTAGCCTTCAGGGAGAATCTCCAGGACTCCCTCTCCGAAGATAAGGCCGTTCTTCTGCGTCTGGGCGGCCAGGATCTTGAATATCAAGTCCTGCTTCCTCAGGCTGCTCGTCGAAGCTATCCCCAGCTCCTTGGCGGCCGACACCAGCTCGGACATCGTCCTCGCCTTCATCTGCATGATGTCCATGTTCTTCGCGTCGGACTCTCTCGATTCGGCCTTCTTCGACGCGGACGTCTTTGACTCGACCTCCTTGGCCTCAGTCTGTTTTGTGGCGCTCTGTTCTTGTTTCGGCATTTACTCAACTCCCCGCCGGGAACTTGCCCGGGCTAACCATGATCGGAACCCTTTAGCGGCCGGTCCTCTTGTTGAGCGGCAACCCTCCGTTAGACAAGGAGTCGGTCTCGCGAACCAGGGTGATAACAAACGCCGACACGGGCGTCCTATTGCTGTGCATCATCTTCACTTGGAGGTTTCAATCTGTCCCGGAGAATCAGCGCACGCACTCCACGTGCTACTAAGAACCTACGGCCGGCGTTGAAGTTTTGTAATGCTGGTTCCCTTCGTGATTTTATACTCAGGCGGCTTTGTCTTGTCTTTGTCCAAAGGAAGCTACCGGAAGTCAAACCTGGCCGACACAAAAAAGAAGCCGATTGCCGATGAAGCCAGGGGTGCCAGTTGCGATAATATGGACGAGGGAAGATGGGAACTCAGCGGGCAATGCTACCGATAAGTCTTTCGACTAAAGCCGCCCTACCAAGTCCAGCCTCATCCTAGTCTCGTGAGCTCAGAGTGTCAAGGGCTTTTTTCTGTATGGGTTCTCGTCTGTACCGCACGACCTCTTTAGAGAAAATGTCGGAACGGCGGGCACCGATCCCAACGCTAAAAACGTCGGCGGCGCCCGCCCTCCGCACGCAGAAGGGGGATGTGTCACTCAAATACACGGCGGATTGGAGATCGCGGTTCAGGGAGGATGGGCGCCGGCTCCGTCGGCTCACTCCGAGAAGGCCCATACGCTCGCCGTCTTTGGACCAAGCTCATAGCCCTACCGGCAGTCACCCCCCGAACCCCATACGAAAACAGTATATATGAGCCCATCCGCTTTTGTCAAGGCGCCGCGACGATGAGTCATCCCCATAACCTAATGGACCACAATACTTTACAGCCACGCCCCCCAAAGGGCTGCTTTTGTATCACTTGGAAAGAAGCCTTCTGATCTTTCTGCCCATCTCCGCCACCGGAAGCCTGTCCGCCTGTTCGCGCAGACGCTCCAGGCGCTTGCACCCGCTCTCGGAGTCCCGCGACCACTCCTCGGCGAACCGGCCGGACCTTATCTCGTCCAGGATCTCTCTCATCCTGTCCCGGCAGCTCTCGTCCGCGATCCTGGGCCCGCGGGTGAGCTCCCCGAAAAGGGCTGTACGGCTTATTCTGGCGCGCATTCCGTCCAGGCCCTCCCTGCTCAGGATCGCGGCCAGCGTCTCGAGCTGGTGAACGCACTCCATATAAGCCATCTCGGGCGGGTAACCGGCCGACACCAGGACGTCGAAGGCCCTCGTCACCAGCCAGGCCAGTCCGCCGCATAGGACGGCCTGCTCGCCGAAAAGATCGACCTCGGTCTCCTCCGCGAAGGTGGTGGGCATAAGTCCAACCCTGGCGCAACCCAATGCCTTTGCATATGATAAGGCCAGATCGAACGCGGCGCCCGAGGCGTCGGCCCCGGCGGCCACGTACGCCGGCAGGCCTGATCCGGAAGCGTATAGCTCCCGCAGCGCCCGCCCCGGCCCCAGCGGCGCCACCAGCAACACGTCGACTAACCGGGGCGGCTTCACTTTGCCGTAGTGAAAGGCGAAGCCGTGGGCGAAGCAAAGAGCGTGACCCGCGGAGAGCCGGCCATCAAGGTGCGCGTCGTAGAACGATCCAACGTGCTCGTCGGGGATCAGGATCGACAGGACCTGGGCCGCATCCGGCAGCTCCCGGGGCGCGACGCAAGACAGCCCCTCCCGCGTCACCTCTTCGCGGGAAGGGCTGTCCGGTCTCAGAGCCACTACGACGGAAACGCCCGAGTCCCTGAGGTTGAGCGCGTGGGCTCTCCCCTGGTTTCCGAACCCGGCAATACCCACGGTCTTGCCGGCGAGAAGGTCACGGGTCACGTCCTTGTCTCTGTAGAAGGGTCCTGGCACGGGTGGCTCCGTCCGGTGTCCGCGTCCAAAGGAGACCGGCGGCGGCTACTCCTGAGGCGCGAACTGGATCCGGCCGGTCTCGTAGCCGTTGGTGAACACGACCGCCTGGCCCTTGGTCCAGTAGAACCAGCACTCGACGTCGCTGCCGCTGTCCTCCTTGTACGCGTAGATGTTCTCGGGAACGCCCAGGGACTCCATGGTGGCCTTCATGTCTTTCCAGGTCGCGTACTCGTCGCCCAGTCTCTTCTGAAGGGTCGATTCGTTCCTGAACTTCGACTTCTCCAGCTTGTACTCATCCGATCCCAGGGCCTTCGCCAGCGCGAAGTAGAGCACGCCCTTCATCTGCATATCGCTCGAGCCGCCGGCTTTCACGTAGGCCTGAGCCATGCTCATGTAGTAGGTGGGCTCGCGCGGCGTGCGGTCGAGGAGCTGCCCGAAGGCGCTTATCGCCTCCTCGTAGTCCTCGGCCACCATGTTGCCGTAGGCGTAGTAATACAGCGCGTCGTCGTCGGCCGGGTTGTGGTCGTAGAGGACCTTGAAGATATCGGCCGCGCGATTCAAGGCGTCCTCGTCGCCGGTGTCCTCGGCCATATCGAGATAGGTGATGCCGAGGTCGAAGAGGTAGCCCGTCCCCTTCTCATCGTCCTCGACCTTCGCCAGGATCTGGTCGGGCGACGAGTTCTCCACGGCGAAGCCCTCCTCGTCCACGGTCAGCTCCAGCACTTTCCTGTAGAAGTTGATGGCCTGCTCGTAGTCCTTTTCTCTCCGGAAATCCGCGGCTTGGTTTGCGAAGGTGCCGATGAGGTTGGTCCGGGCCATCTCGTCCTCCGGGCTCAGGGCGAGAGCCTTCTCGTAGTACCGGACCGCGAGGTCCGTCTCGCCGATCTCCGAATAGCAGAAGCCCATGTTTATGTACTGGTTGGGATCGTCCTGGTTTAGGTACGCGGCCTCCTGGAACTCCCCGAGAGCGTCGCCGTAGGACTTCTCCTTCATGAGCTCGACGCCCCTGTTGTAGTGATCGGCCCTGTAGTGCTGGACGGCGTCCTGGACCTCGTCCTTCAACTCCGGCGTCTTCTGCACCGCCATCCTGAAGTTCTCGCCGGCCTCTTCGTTCTTATCCAGCTCGGCGTACGCCTTGGCGAGCTCCCGGTAGTTCTTTCCGGTCTCCGGGTCCTCCTGCACGGCGATCTCGAACTGCTCCGCCGCCTTCTCGTACAGCTTTTGGCTGAAATAGAGCTTTCCGCTCTGGTAGGGCTGGCTGGCCTTCGAACAGCCTGACATCTGCCCCGCGAAAACAAGCGCCAATACGACGGGCAGCACCCAGAGAACGTTCATCGTGCGTTTCATTCCGCATCCCTCCTCACTCTACCGAGAATCCGCACCCCGCCCGGCATCACCATGACCGCCGCCCCCGTGGCGGGCCGGTCCCGGCGTCCGGGCCTACAGCTAGTATATCACAACAATCTGTTCCCGTTCACGGTAAGGCCGAACGAGCAGCCCAGCCTCTCGGCGGCCTTCTTGCACGCGAGCATCCTGGACAGGAATATCTCGAAGTACTCCATCACCTGGGATATCTTGGTGTCAATCGTCAGCTCGAGAGATATCTCTTTTCTGTTCTCGTGCACCCGCAGGAACGAGTTCGAAGCGGCGTAATTGACCCGATCGTGGATGTCGAACTTGATCATGTCCGGGTTCCGCACCCTGGTCCTGTGCACGTCGGACTTGTCCGCCAGAACGAGCGCCGCCGCGACGTCGCTGACAGGATCGCCGTTCTGCTCGTGGTGGTTGCCGATGGCGGCGACCACTTCCGATATCTCGTCGAACGGCATTCCCATGCGGCTCAGAATCGACTCCGCTATCAGGGCCCCGGACTGGGCCTCGTACTCCCTGTTCACCAGATTGCCCAGGTCGTGGAGATAGCCGGCAATGGAGGCCAGCTCCGCATCTCTCTGGGTCCTGCCCAGGTGCGTCAGTATGTTGTAGGCGATCTTGGCGACCAGGCTCGCGTGCCTGTCGCCGTGCTCGGTGTACCCGATCACGCCCAGGTGACGGTCTGCCCTCTCCATGTAGGACCTGACGCCGGGATCGGCCTTGACGTCGGCGAGCGTGATGGGAGCGGCCCCCGTGGAAGCGCCCTCACCGGATGCCACGCCCGGCCCGCGATCGTTGCCGTCGCGCGGGCGGGGGCTCCGTCCGGAGCCCGCTTTGTTTTGTGTTGGGTTTCTCATATCACAACCTTCTTTGAATCAAATCGCTCAAGGCAGAATCCTATGAATCCACGCCTCGAAGTCAAGCGAAACTTACATCAGTTGCAGGGGATCGACGTCCATGCCCACGGCGAGCTTGGCGGGCCGTTCGGCTTCGGATATGGCTTTGAGAGCCTCGATGCTCCTGCGCAGCTCCCGGAGCGAATCCCCCCTGAGCGTCACGTGCCAGCGCGTCCTGTTTCTGATCCTGCTTATGGGGTAAGGAGCGGGCCCCATAACGTCTACTCCCGAGATCTTACCGCTCCTCAGCCACTTGTCCATCTTCTCCTTGACGAGCGTGGAACAGCGGATTACCTCGCCCTCGTCGCGGCCCGTGAACGATACGTCAACGAGTCGCGAGAAAGGAGGGAAGCCGAGCTCCTTTCTGTCCTGGATCTCCCTTCCGTAGAAAAGCTCGAAGTCCTGCAGCGCGGCGGCCCTGACGCTGGGATGGTCGGGCAGAAAAGTCTGAACCACCACCTCGCCGGGAGTCCCGCCGCGGCCGGCCCTGCCCGCCACCTGCGTCAGGAGCTGGAACGTCCTCTCCGACGCTCTGAAGTCGGGAAGGTTGAGCTGAGTGTCGGCGTGGACGACGCCCACGAGGGTAACCCCGGGGAAATCCAGCCCCTTGGCCACCATCTGGGTGCCCAGGAGGATGGACGCCTCGCCCGAGCTGAACGTCTCCACCATGCTCCTCTGCGATCCCCTGCGCCGTGTCGAGTCGATGTCCATTCTCAAAACGCGGACCCCGGGGAACATCTCTTTGATCTCGTCTTCCACCTTCTGGGTGCCGACTCCGCCGAACCAGAAATTGGACCCCGCGCACTTCGGACACGTCTTCGTCCCTTTGGAGGAGTAGCCGCAGTAGTGACAGGTGAGGCGATGTGGATCGGAGTGATAGGTCAACGCCACCTCGCACTTGGGACAGCGGAAAGACGTCCCGCAATCCCTGCATTGCACGAACGTGGAATGCCCGCGCCTGTTTATGAACAGGATGACCTGCTCCCCCTTCTCCAGCCTGTCCTCGATCCTGTCCCTCAAGACGCCGCTGAAGAACCGGGAGCCGGCCGCCGCGGAGTCCTCGCCGCGCTTCTCCCGCTCCTCCCGCATGTCCACGACCTCGACCGACGCCATGGGCCTGGAGTCCACCCTGCACGGGAGGTGAAGCATCGCGTACTTGCCCGAGAGGGCGTTGTTGTAGCTTTCCAGGCTTGGGGTGGCGGAGCCCAGCATAACCACGCAGCCCTCCAGTTGCCCCCTCTTCACCGCCACGTCCCTTGCGTTATATCTTGGGACATCGTTCTGCTTGTAGGAGGGCTCGTGCTCCTCGTCCACGATGATGAGTCTCAGGTCCTTCAAGGGGGAGAATACGGCGGATCTCGCGCCGACCACCACCTTCGCCTCGCCGGCGCCCGCCTTCACCCATGTGATATACCTCTCCGAAGGGGACAGGCCGCTGTGGGTGACCACTACGGCGTCCCCGAAGAACTCGCGAAACCTCTCCACCAACTGCGTGGAGAGGGATATCTCCGGCACAAGAACGAGACACGCTCCGCCGCCGCGAACCACCTCCGCTGCGGCCCTACAGTACACGAAAGTCTTTCCGCTCCCCGTGACCCCCTGCAGCAGGCAGACCTCGAAGCCGCTCCCTGCGAGGCGCGTTGAAAGGGCTTCCAGGATCGCGCGCTGGTGTGAGCTGGGCTCGAGGGCCGGCCCGTGCTCGGGAACGGTGGGACGCCCCGCCGTGACCGCCGGGATCCTCAGCCTTCCCACCGGCTTCGGCACCGCGGCCTTCAGGACCTCTCCCCAGGGCGCCATATAGTACGAAGAGACCCAGCGGGTCAGCCGCATCACGGGCTCGCCCAGCGGGCCCCCCACGAGAGCCTTGATATCCCTGAGGCCCCGGGGGGGCTCCCCCTCGAAGACCTCTATTACGAAACCCCTGAGGCTGCGGCTCCTGAAGGGAACGGACACCTGGCATCCCGGCCGCAACTGCCCGTGCAGATCGGGCGGAACGCCATAGACGAAGAAACCCTCCAAGGGGAGCGGAAGCGCCACCCTCGCCAGAGAAAGAGATCGTTGAGACATATAGCTCGCCAGGATTAGATACGACTACAGCGGCCGGTGGAATGATAAGGCTTCTGAGGAACAGGATAGACGGACCCGTGACCGGGGGCAAGTGGAATCGGACGGGCCGATCGCCTCAACGCCCCCCGGTGGCCACCTTGGACCTGCCGGGGCGTCCGATGTGCGCGCTTATCCTCTCTACGAGCTTCCTGGGGCTGAAAGGCTTGGTTATATACTCGTCCCCGCCGGCGTCCAGCCCGACCCTTTGATCCATGCTCCTTCCCTTGGCCGAGAGCAGGATCACGGGGATGCCCTTGGTCTTATCGGCTGATTTCAGGCGCCTGCACGTCTCATAGCCGTCGAGCCTGGGCATCATGATGTCCAGAACGATCAGATCCGGAAGGTCACGCTCCGCCTTGGCGATCGCTTCCTCGCCGTCGAAGGCGGTCAGGACCTCGTAGCCCTCCATCCCCAGGCTGAACTCGAGTATGTGCACTATGTAGGCTTCGTCGTCTACGACAAGGACCTTGCCTTTGTTCATCGCTGATTCCCCGTTCGATTCGGCCCCCCCTCCGAGGACCCGAGGCGAACCTAGTCTTCGCAAGCCGGCACTTCCATCCTCTCCTCGGGCGCGGCGGTCTCCTCCGCCGCGTCCTCCTCGGAGGTGAGGAGGCCCTGCCTGCGCATGATCTTCACAAGGGCGTCGACCACTACCGGATCGAATTGGGTGCCCGAGCAGCTCTTCAGCTCGCGCACCGCCTCGTCAATTGTGACTGTCTCCCGGTAGGGACGTCCGACCGTCATCGACTCGAAGGCGTCCATGACGGCGAGGATTCGTCCCCCGATCGGTATTTGCTCACCTTTGATTCCGTCGGGATAGCCGGTTCCGTCGTACCTCTCGTGATGAGAGAGCACTATGCGGCGCACCACTTCCTCGTACTCCAAGGGCATGACCAGCCGCGCGCCCTCGGCCGGATGCTCCCTGAGATACTCCAGCTCGCGCTCGGAAAGCTCTCCCCGCCCCTCCAGGAACTTCTGCCCCAACAGCCTCATTCCCACGTCGTGGACACTCGCCGCATAACCCAGCTCCTTCACCTGGTCGCCATCGAGGCCCAGCTCCCGGCCGATCCGCAGAGTCCATTCGAAGTAGGATCCGCCGGACAACCTTGTCCTGTACCTCCTGGTGTTCTCGACCACGGCTTTCAGCGAGCTCAGAGTCTCCTGCGCGAGGCGTTTGTTCTCGCTGAGACTCCGGGCCCTAGACCAGAGGAGCGTGAAGGAGTCCGACAAACAGCAAAGCAGCGTAAGGTCGTCCTCGTTCAGAGGCGCCAGGGTATCCTTGTTGTTGGCGTTCAACACCCCCACCACCGTCCCGTCCACCTTGATCGGCACCGCGAGCACCGACCTCGATGTGTGAGCGGGGTGAGGGGCGGACGAGAACCTCGGGTCGCTGTAAAAATCCGTCACCAGCATGGGCTCGCCCCTGCTCGCCACCCATCCGGCGACCCCGTCGCCGACCTTGCACTTGGCGCTCCTCGCCACGTGCTCGCTCAGTCCGACGGACGATAGGATGCTCAGCTCGTCGTCCTTGAGGATCATCAGCGAGACCGTCTTCGCCTCCGTGACCTCGGAGATCATTCGAATTATCTCCTTTACGATCTCGATGGCCTGGGGGTCGCAGATATCGCTTATGGTCGAATTGTAGAAGATCCTCTTGTCCTCTCTGATCCTGGGCAGAGTGAAACTGAAGTCGGATCCCTTGCCCACCTCGCTGTTCACCTCGATCTTTCCGCTGTGCCACTCCACGATGGCCTTCGATATGGCAAGGCCGAGCCCCGAGCCCCCGAACTGCCTGGTCGCCGAGCTGTCCACCTGATAGAACCGCTCGAAGATCTTGGCCAGCTCTGTCTCGGGGATGCCTATTCCCGTGTCCCTCACGCTGAAACGCAGCAGGCCCCCTTCGTCCTCGACGCAGATTGTCACCGTTCCGGAATCGGAAGTGAACTTGACGGCGTTGCCCGCGAGGTTCAATAGCGCCTGTTTGATCAGGTCCCTGTCGGCCTCGATGGGCATCTCGCCGGACTCGGGCATCGCGAGGATCTCCATGCCCTTCTTCTCGGAGGACGGCTTCAGGATCGCCGCCGTCTCGTGCACGAGCTCAACCGCGTCGAACTCCTCGCGCCTTATCTTCGACTTGCCGGCTTCGAGCCGGGACAGGTCCAGTATCGCGTCGATGAGCGCGGCGAGCCGGTTGCTCTCCTCGTTCACCACCGTGAGGAATTCCCGCTGCATCTCGATGTTGTCGGAGCCCAGGTATCTCATCAAAGTCTGCACGTACGCGGTTATCGAGGTGAGCGGAGTCCTCAGCTCGTGCGATACGGTGGCCACGAAGTTGGACTTGAGCTCGTTGAGCTCCTTCATCCGCTCCGCGGCCTCTTCGATCTGGCGCATGTTCTGTTCGAGCTGCGTATAGAGCTTCGCGTTCTGGATGGCAGTGACGACTTGACTGCCGAATACCTCGAGCAGCTCGATCGTGGCCCTGTCGGGCACCCGCCTGTCCACGGGATCGTCCACGGACAGGTAGCCGAGGAGCTCCTTGTCCAGCGTCCAGAGAGGAACGAAGAGCACGTCGTCCTGGTGCCACTCACCCTCGCCCCTCTCTCCGAGATTCGGAACGTAGCCCCCGTCGTCCTCCCCCCAGAAGTTGCGCGTGTGGCTGATGAAGTAGGAGCTGCTTATCCTGAACTCCTCGCGCATCCAGCTCCTGAACTGGTCCTCGCGTATCTTCGACTCCTCGAGCATGCTCATGGCGTCCGCCTCCAGACCGGCGAAGGCCTTTGCCTCGAGGACTCTCTCCTCCGGATTGAGAATTCTCAAAAGGACTATCTTGAAACCCAGGCTCTCGCGAGCCGCGTTTACCACCTGTGACAGCACCAGGTCCAGGTCCAGATGCGAGTTGATGCTGTTGCCGACTTCGAGGATCTTCGTGAGCTCTTCCGCCCGGCGCTTGCTGCTTTCGAGCTTGTTGATGTAAAGCTCCGCTATGCGCTCCTTCTCCCGCTTGGCGCGCTCCATATCCTCCTGTAGCCCCGCTCTCTCCTGCTCCAGACGCCATTTCTCGTCCTCGGCCTCTTGGTGTTTCTCGCGCCAGCGCCGCGTCGCGGCGAGCTCAATCGTTCCGCCGCGCAGAAGGAGCGTCATCACCCCGAGACAGGCCGCTATAACGCCCATGGCTATCGCCACGTGAGCGAAGCCGAGACCGCCGAGCTGGGCCTGTATCGCCTCAGTACTCGGAACGGTTCGGCCTGCTATGTCCATGATGCAGCTTGTCAGATCCAACGAATACACCGCTCCAATGGGGCCGCGTGGTCGAACTATCGGCCCGGTTCGCCCGTCAACCCGCTCCGCCCGACGCCCCGATCTTCGTCGAGCGGTCGCCCGCCGCGTCCGACCTGCGCTCGGTAACGACTATGCTGCCCTTGACCGACTTGCCGTAGCGCTTCAGCTCGGAGACCAGGTCGTTGATCCTGGCGAAGTGCGTTATGTCGTGCTCCTGGTTCGTGACGACCGCTATGGTAACGCTCACCAGACTGAAGCGCTCGTTCACGCCCCTTCGGCTCTCCACCTCTATGTACCCCCGCTCCAGGTCCTCCTCGTCGTAGAGGTCCCTCGCCTTGGCGTCGAACTGTTTCACTATTTCGTCGGCTATGGCGTCCGACTTGTCGGGAGTTGTCATGACCACAAAGTCGTCGCCGCCTATGTGCCCGAGGAAATCCGTTGAATTGCCGAAGCCGCCGACCGCGTCCGCTATTATGTTGGCCATGAGCTTGATGACGTCGTCGCCCCGCCTGTATCCGTACGTGTCGTTGTACGGCTTGAAGTTGTCCAGGTCGAGATACAGGAACGCGAATATGTCCTTTCTGAATATGCGCCGGTTTGCTTCGTGCTCGATGGATACGTTCCCAGGGAAGCCCGTCAGGGGATTGGCCTCCCTCTGAGTCCGGCTCCATCTGAGGAGATTCCTCACCCTCGCCAGAAGCTCGTCCAGCTCGTATGGTTTCGTGAGGTAGTCGTTGGCGCCGTACTCGAGCGTTCGGACCTTCTCGCCGAGATCGGACTTGGCCGTCAGAATGATAACGGGTATGTTGCTCGTCTCGTGGCGCCCTTTGAGCCGCTTGCACACCTCATGCCCGTCCATATCGGGCATCATCAGGTCGAGCAGAACGAGGTCGGGCCGGTCTTTCTTGACCTCCTCGAGCCCCTTGACGCCGTTCTCGGCCGTCGCGACACAGTACCCCGCCGACTGGAGCTGTACCTTGAGGATCTGCCTTATGTAGGGCTCGTCCTCCACTACTAGGATCTTCGCTTCTCCCACGGCTGTGCTCCTCAACGCCGGAGGTCAAACCGCCCCGGAGATGATAATTTTGAATACACCCGACTCCCGGCCATGCCGCACCCCCCGGCCCGCTGGGCAACTTCTCGATCCCGGCGCCCCTTCAGGGAGCCGGCGCCCAGGGCCGCCGTTGATCGTAAACGCAACTTACATGCCACCCCGGAGATCGAGAGCGCGCGCTATGGGAAGGAGTAATAGCTTGGGGCCGTTGTAGTTGCGACTATCCGCGGCGGGGCGGCCCTCCGCGAGCCGGCGGCGGCGACGGCCGCAGCTTTGCAGATTGCATGGAAGAGTGCATGTCGCAAATGAATTTGCAATAATTCCGAAGCCCGCCGGGCACGGCGCGACTAGGCCAAGTCCCCCATCGTGGGAAAAGCGTCCAGCGCGTAGGAGGAGCGCCTGCCCCTGGCCAGCTTGAGGTATCCGAGGGCGGCGACCATTGCGGCGTTGTCGGTGCAGTAGCGAGGCTCGGGTACCAGGACCTCCACGCCCATGTCGCGGCCTCGCTCGCGGGCCGACTCCCTCAGGAGCGAGTTCCGCGAGACTCCGCCTGCGAGCAGCACCCTGCCGACTCCGGCGTCGCTCGCCGCGGAGAGGAGCTTGTCCAGCAGATCGGTGACGACGCGCTTGCGGAAACAGGCCGCGAGGTCGGCGGCGTCCCGGCCGGACAGCCCCGGCCCGCTCTCTATGATCCTTCTGACGGCCGTCTTGAGGCCGCTGAAGCTGAGGTCATACGGTCCGGCGTATTTCAGGCGGACCTGTGGCAAGGCGTGCCTGTCCGGGTCTCCATCCTTCGCCAGATCGTCCAGCGCCGCTCCGGCCGGATATGTCAGCCCGATCAAAACCCCTATCTTGTCGAAAGCCTCGCCGGCCGCGTCGTCTATTGTTGAGCCCATCACCGTGTAGTCCTCGAACCCACCGGCCAGGACGATCTCCGTGTGGCCGCCGGAAGCTATCAGAGCGACGTAAGGGTAAGGGCATTCGAGACCCGCGGGAAGGAAGCTGAGAAGATGGGCCTCGAGGTGGTTCACGCCCACGAAGGGAAGGCCGGTGGCGAACGACAGGCCCTTGGCGAAGGAAAGGCCCACCAGGAGAGAGCCTATGAGGCCGGGCCCGTGCGTGACCGCGATGCCGTCGATGTCCGACAGCTCAACGCCCGCCTCGGACAGGCAGGCGGAGTAGGCTCCGTGTATTCTCTGGAGATGCTCCCTGGAGGCGAGCTCGGGCACCACGCCCCCGTAGGCCTCGTGGATGTCTTGCGATCCGACCACGCTTGCCAGGACGCGCGTGCCGTCCTCGACCACGGCGACGGCGGTGTCGTCGCAAGATGTCTCTATCCCCAGCACTTTCAATTGCTTGCTCCGTACGGCGAGGTGCGCCCGCTCCCGGATGCCCCCTTCCATAATCGGCCGTGACCGCCTCATTTGGCGCAAGGGAGCCCGAGCGAAAAAAACGGCGTCTCAAAACCATATTAACGCATTCAGAGCGATCATTTTTGCATCTAAATGCGTATAGATGTTAGGATAGTGTCTGACTCTGAGATTTATCCTCCTCACGGAGAGGAGCCATAGTGCAGTTCGGGCGGATGCCGGGCCGGCTGGTGTTGCTGCTCTTGGCCGTTCCGGCTCTGTTGAGCTCGTGCGGGCCTCTGCGACACCAAGACCGTACAAATATACTACTTATAATAGTCGATACCCTAAGGGCGGACCATCTGGGCTGCTACGGGTACTCGCGCGCCCGAACGCCCAACATGGACGCTCTGGCCTCGGAAGGCGCTATCTTCCGCACCGTTGTGACCGCCGCGCCGGTGACGGCGCCCTCGGTGGCGACGATCCTGACCTCCACCTCACCGGGATTCCACGGGGTCCGTGACAACGAGGCGTTCGGCCTCGACCCCGATCTGCCCACCATGGCCTCGGCGCTTCGCGGGGCCGGCTACTCGACCGCCTGTTTCGTCTCCTCCGTGGTGCTGCACGAGCGCCACGGCTTCGCCGGGGGCTTCGACCGCTACGGGGACGAGATGCAGGAGAGCTACCGCGCCTACAGCCCCGCCTACGCGTCGCAGGAGGTCGAGCTCAGGGGGACCCAGAGGAGGGCCGACCACGTCACGGCAGAGGCGGTCGAGTGGCTCGAGGAGCGGGAAGGCGAAGGGCCTTTCCTCTGTGTCGTCCATTACTTCGACCCCCACGACCCGTACGATCCGCCGCCACCCTATGACAAAGTCTCTGGGGGCTCCCCTTACGACGGGGAGATCTCCTTCACCGACTCCCAGGTGGGGCTGCTGCTCGCGAAGCTGGCCGAGCTCGACCTCGACGGGAACACCCTAGTCCTGCTGACCGCGGACCACGGCGAGGGACTCGGCGAGCACATGGAGAGAACGCACGGGTTCTTCCTCTATGACTCGACCGTGCTCGTGCCTCTCATAGCCCGGCTGCCCGGAGCCATCCGGCCGGGGCTGTCTTTCTCATCCCAGGTCAGGACGATCGACATCATGCCGACGGCGCTCGACCTGGCCGGCGTGCCGGCGCCGGGCACAGCCCAGGGCGTGTCCTTGGCCCCCGCCCTTCTCGAACGACGAGAGCCCGGCGACATGACGGCGTACTTGGAGACGTACCACACGAGGTACTCGTACGACTGGCACGAGCTCGAGGGCTTGAGGACTCCCAGGTGGAAGTACGTCTGCGCGCCCGAGCCCGAGCTCTACGACCTCGCCACCGACGGGGGCGAGCTGCACAATATAGTGGATGCGGAGCCCGCGATCGCGTCGCGGATGAAAGCCTCGCTTGCCGCCCTCCAGGAGGAGCTTCACTCGGGAGCGAGCTCGTACAGGGCATCGCGCCTGGAGAAGGACAAGGACATAGCGAGAAAGATGAGGGCTCTCGGCTACCTGGGCCGGGGCTCCCCCGGCGGCCGAGCCTCGGGGCGGAACCTGCCGGACCCTAAGGACGAGATCGCGCGGCTGAACGCCAGGCAGGAGGCCGGTGGCCGCCTGCGCATGGCGATGGTCCTTCTTGGACGAGGAGACTTCGAAGGCGCCCTCAAGAGAGTGGAGGAGGCCGCGCGCATCGCCCCCGACTACGCGGAGGTGAGCGCGACGAAAGGATTGATCCTGACAAGGATGGGCGAGGCCGGTCGGGGCATAGAGCTGCTCGAGGCCGCGCTGGAGAAAGACCCCGGAAGCGCGATGGCGCACCAGACGCTCAACAACCTCGGGCTAGCCTACCTTCAGGCGGGCCGCTGCGAGGAGGCGATAGAAGCTCTCGACAAATCGCTTTCGCTCAAGAAGGACTACTACAACGCAATGTACAACCTCGGGCTCGCGCACGAGACCTGCGGCAACAACAAGGAGGCCCTCCGCGCGTACAAGTTCTTCCTCGAATCCTCCCCGCGGGTCGATGACTCTCTTCTGCTTTCGCTAAGGACCAAGATATCCTCTCTCAGAAAGCGCGTCGAAGGCGGCGGCCCCGGCGATGAGGAAGTGCCCAGGGCCGCCGTGGGCGGAAAGAGCCGGTAGGCCGGCTCGAGCGGGCCCGCGCGCCCGCGCGCCCGCCCCACTCCGGCCCCCGGCGGCCATTATCGGATTGACGCTTCAAGCGCCCGTGCCTCAACATCTGTAAAAGAACACAGCCGACAATCTTCACAGGAGGTGCGAGCTTGAGGATTTCCATGTCAAGAAGACGCCGGGCCGGCGAAGCTGTACCGCGGCCGTCAATCCGACTCCGGAAGCTCTTTACACCGGCGCTGGCGGCGGCGCTGCTGCTGCCCGGGCCCGCGCGGGCGCTCGACGCCCTCGAGACGGCCAAGAGCGCGGTGGAGGCCCACGGCGGACCGGAGCTCATGGCGAAGAGCGAGAGCTACGGGGTCCGCAGGGGCTCCTTCACCCAGTACTTCCCCGCGCCCAACAAGGGGGACTTCGTCGAGTGGAGGAGTGGCGACAAGGTCCTGATAGAGGTACAACTGGCCGGGATAGAGGTGGTCCAGGGCTATGACGGCGAGAGGGCCTGGGTGAAGTCATTCGGGCAGGTCATAGACGCCCCGGACCAAGTGAGGATCTCCGTGGAGGAGGAACTGCGGCACGGCTTCGTCGCGCTGGTGGACGCGGTGGCCGGCCTCCACGCGCTGGAGAAGGCGGAGCCGACGGCCTCGCTGGACGGCGCCGAGCTTCGGGGCGTCAGGGTCGTCTCGTCCAGCCGCGAGCCGGCTACCGAGTTTCACTTCGACCCCGTCACCGGAAGAGTGGCCAAGATATCCTTCACGGATGTGAACCCGTATCTCGGCGGACAGTCCGACTTCGAGACGTACTTCTTCGACTATCGCGAGATAGAGGGCATGGTCTTCCCGGCGAAGGCCATGCACTTCATAGACGGCGTGCAAATGGACGAGGTGATCTACGAGTCCGTCGAGTACGAAGTGGAGATAGACGACGGGATCTTCGAGAAGCCCGGTGACCGCGACGCGCCGGGCGAGGATCTCGCGGCCGCGTCCGACACTCTCTCGGTCGAGGTGCCCTTGGAGCACAGCATGAAGCTGCTCTTCGTGGAAGTGGCCATAGGAGACGGCGATTCGCCTCACGCCTTCATCCTGGACACGGGCGCGGGAGTCACCTGTCTTTCGATCGAGCTCGCGGAGGAGCTGGAGGTCGAAAGCACGGGAGACATGAGCGCCGCCGGCGCGGGTGGAGCGATGGAGGCTCAGACGGGGAGGATAGACCGGCTGTCCATAGGTGATCTCATAGTGGACGACCTCGACGTCATGCTCCTGGACCTGGCCCGCTTTTCCGAGATGATGGGACGCGAGGTGGACGGAATCCTCGGCTACAACGTGCTCAACAGGTACACGACGACAATAGACATAGCCGGCGCGACTCTGCTTTTCGAGGACTCGGACCGCGCGCTGCCCGAAGGCGGCGATTGCTTCGCCGTGCCGTTCCAAGTGCTCATGGGAATACCGGTGGTGGAAGGAGTGGTTGACGGGGAGGCCGAGCTGTCCTTCCTCATAGACACAGGCGCGACCATGTCCGTCCTTCCCAAGGCCGTCGCGGAGAAGCTGAGCCCCGGCCGGAGGCTCGAAGGGGCGGTCGCCGCGGGCGCCGACTACAGAAAGATAGAGATGGCCCTGGCCAGGTTCGAAGAGCTGAAGGTGGGCGAGGCGGTCGTCGAAGGCCCCGTCTTCTCGTACCCGCTCTCACCGGAACAATATGACCCGCTGGGCTCCACGATAGACACGGCCGGCCGCGGCGTCATCGGCACCGAGATACTCGAGAACTTCGAAGTGACTTTGAACTACGACAAGGCCGTCATGGTGCTGCGCAAGATCGAGCGCCCCGCGGACTCCACGCGCGAGTGGAGCGGACCGGGGGTCATGGTCCATCTCGAAAATGGATCGGCCTTCGTGAGATCCGTCTTCCAGAACGGTCCGGCCGACGGCGTATTGATGCCCGGAGACAGGATCGTGGAGATCGACGGCATACCTGTGGAAGGAAAAGGGCTGGAGGAAATAGTCGAGATGCTGAAGGGCGATCCCGGCACTGTGCTGGAGATTACCTTCGACAGGGACGGATCGAGCCAGAAGGTCGCTATCGAGAGGACGAAGCTCCTCTAGGGATCGCGGGCCCGCAATTAAGGAGAGCGGCGCCCCTTGCGCACCTTCCTGCCGTGGCTTTCCTTGCCCCCGAAGGGCATGAGCTCGAAGTAGGACTCGCGCTGCTCGGGTGTCAGAATATCGGCCTCCTTGATCATGGTCTCCACCATGATGGAGTCCAGCTCGGACTGCATCGCGAGGGTCTGCCTTCTAAGCTCGTGTATCTTGGCCGCGGCCACCTGGGGCCTCAGATACTCCTCTCGCATCCGCAGCCTGATATCTCGTATTGCCTCGCGCCTCTCCACCAGCTCGGGCATCACCAACTCGAGTATCTCAGCCATGGCGTCTATCTGCTCATCGCTCAGATCGAGACGGTCTCCGACCTTGTCGAGTCTCTCACGAATGAACCCGCGAGGCCCTTCGGGATGCGCCCTGGGGCCGCTCCAATCGCGGTCCTTGTACGAACTCCGGTCGGCAATGCGGGGGCGCACGTCATCAGCACCGCCCGAAAGCTGCACCGCTATCAGCCCGACGTTGAGTCCTATGGAGAGGGCAAGCAATATGAACCACAAGCGTCTCATATTTCCCCACCTGTCCGGTTGTGTGTACGATCGGCTTCCATCACGCCTCCAAGAGACTATCTGGTCTCTCCCTCGCCCGCATCCAGCGAGACGTATATCTCGTCGAGCGTAGCAAGGGCGTCATCCCCGAGAACCGACTCCTCGTCGCCGGTCGCGGCGGTCCGCTGCGACACATCGCCGTTACCGCCCAGGGCAAGCCCGATGATCAATCCGGCCACGGCCGCCGCGGAGGTCGCAAAGCCGAAGGACAGGCCGAAACGAGGCCTGGTCTCAGCGACCATCCTGGCCTTCACCGCCGGCCACATGGGGCGCAACGGAGCCAGGTCCGCGTCCGACCCGAGGACGCTGCGAACCGCCCGCAGCTCTTCGACGGCCCTCGAGCACCTGTCGCATTCCTCGACGTGCCTTCGCACGGTGTGAGCTTCGGCCTCGTCCAGCTCGCCGTCCAGCCAAGCCTGGAGGCTCTCATCGACATGTAGCTCCTCACGCTCTCTCATGACGCTAACTTCCTTTCATCTTCGGGGCGTGGTCCCGTTCCTGCAGCTTCTCCAGGGCCTTCAGCCTCCGGATGTCCTGCCTCAGTGCCGCCATGCCTCTCTGAATAAGCGACTCGACCGCCGGCAGGGTGACGCCCATCACGTCCGCAATCTCGCTGTAGGTGAGCCCATGATAGTTGCGCAGAACGACCGCCCGCCGCTGTCTCTCCGGCAGCTTGGCGAGCATGCGGCGCACCTCACGGCCGGTCTCGTCTCTCTCGAGATCGGAGTCCGGACCACCTTCGGCTGAGGACCGCTCGTGCAGCCCGGGCGCGAAAGGCACCCACGATATGATTCGCCTTCGCCTGAGCTTGCTGCGCGCCAGATTGCCCGCGATCCTGAAGAGCCAGCTCTTGAACTTGCCGGCCGGCCTGTAGCCGCGCGCCTCCGACCACACTCGAAAGAAGGTCTCCTGCCCGAGATCCTGAGCGTCCTCCCTGGACCCCAGCATCCGTTCCAGGAAAGCGTAGACAGGCCCTTCCCATCTTTGGACGAGGAGGCGCGCCGCCTCCTCGTCTCCGTCCGCGATTCGTTCCATGAGCACATCATCAGTCACGACTCTGTCCCGGCAGTTTCCAGGTCGAACTTACTTGGGGGAATCCCACTCTTCGCACCACAGAAAGGGTCCGGGGCCGGTTCCGTCGCATCCCGGCCGGAAGATCCCCGCATCATCGTCGAACCCGAAGCCCGGGCCGGCGCCCCTGCGCCCGAAGCCGCCGCGGCGGCCGCCGCGCCCGAAGAAGCTCTTTCCGTCCCGGCCGCGGAACATCATGAGCCTATCGCGCTGCTTCTCGGTAAGGAGATCGCGCATCGCCATTCTGTGCTCGAGCCCGGCGGTCTCCATGTCCGTCCGTATCCGGCCCTTCTCGGCGACCAGCTTCTTGAGCGCCGCCATGTCCGGATTGTCCTCGAGCATCTCTCCGCGCATCTGGTTTCTTACCTTCAGCATCTCCTTGCGAAGGTCCGCCATCCGATCCATGTGCTCCTCGCGAAGAGCTTTCATCTCATCGACCTGGCTGTCGCTGAGCTCCAGGTAATCCTCCACCCGTTCGAAGCGCGGCTGCTGCATTCCGCGACCTTTCGCCGACCAACGCTGAGCATCCGCGGTCACCGCGACGGCGGAGATCGCCATGGCGCATAGTCCGATCAACACACCCCTTGCTGCCGATCTCATCGTTCTACCTCCTCTTTGATATCCGGTCCACCACTGCCGGGACCCGCCCTGGAGATCGTCTCAGCTCTGAGAAGATCATTATAGCGGCGCCCGGCTGTACTTCCAGCTCTCACCAACCATAACGCGCGGACTAGAGTCATCCAGCGGCCGCGGCGGGCCTCGATCTCGGGCACAGCGGCGGACGTGGGGCTAACCTCTTATATTACCGGCACTTGCGAGACAGGTCCCCGCGTAACAACCTCGCCTCTCATGGGGGGACGACAGAAAAGGCGCGCGATCGTGCCGGAACCTCGCCTGGGCCGGTGGCCTCACGTGGCCCCATTGATATATAGTCGTATGTTGAGAGCTATGTAACCGCAGGGCATGAGATGAGATTCAGGAGAGTGCCGCCATGCGCGGAGAAACGGGCGCCGACACGCCACACGACAAGATAGAGCATCTTTACCTGGCCCTTCGCTCCATTCGCGAGGTTGACAGGCTGCTCATCAAAGTAAAGGACCGTCCCAGGCTGCTCCAAGAGATCTGCGACGCCCTCATCAGGAACCGCAGCTACTACAACGCCTGGATCGTGCTTATCGACGATTCCGGCAGGGTGCTCTCGACGGCCGAGGCCGGCCTGGGCGAAGGCTTCCGCCCGATGGTGGAGCGGCTGCGCGGGGGACGGTTCACCGAATGCGGCCGCCGCGCCCTCGGCCGGCCCAAGGTGGTGGTGGTGAACGACCCCTACGAGAGCTGCACGGACTGTCCGCTGTCGGAGAAGTACAGCGGGCGATCCGCCATGACCGTGCGCCTGGAGAACGCGGGAAAGGTGTTCGGACTGTTGTGCGTGTCCCTGCCGCGGCCCTACGCGGAGAACGAGGAGGAGCTGGAGCTGCTCCAGGAGATAGCCGGCGATATAGCCTACGGACTCAACAAGCTGGCGCTCGAGGAGGACCTGGAGGCCAACAGGCAGAGGTTCCGGGACGTCGTGGAGAGCTCGCCCACGGGCATATTGATAGTACAGGATGACCAGGTCGTGTACAGAAACCCCGAACAGGAACGGATCTCCGGTTTCCGAAACAAGGTGGACACGGAGCTCGAGATCGACAACGTCCACCCCGACGACATGGCGGAGGTGAGGAAGGCCTACCAGCGGGTCAGGTCCGGGGAGGTCGGGACCTTGGAGGCGGACTTCCGCGTCTATCCGGCAGGCAAGATGAACAGCCGGGCGGACATGAAATGGGTCTATTGCAGGGCGAGCAGGATAGAGTACCGGGGCGCAGACGCCGTGTTGATAAACATGGTGGACGTCTCGAGGACCAAGGAGCTGGAGCAGCTCGTCATGGTCAAGGACAAGATGGCGTCCCTGGGGCACATAGCGGCGGGCATAGCGCACGAGATCCGCAACCCTCTTTCCGGAATAAACATATACCTCAACACGCTGGAGAACGTGCTGGGGGATCCGGACAACCTGGAGATCCAACGCAAGATCCTGCGGCAGATACAGTCAGCCTCGCGCAAGATCGAGCTGATAATAAAGAGGGTGATCGATTTCTCCAGGCCGGCGGAACCCAAGCTGGTGCTTGCGGACGTCAACCGGCCGATCAAGGAGGCACTAGATCTATCGTCAGTGGCCATGAGAAAAAACGGCGTGCGCCTGATCAAATCTCTGGAGGAGGACCTTCCCCGCTGCCAGATAGACCGCACCTTGATCGAGGAAGTGGTACTCAATCTAATCACGAACGCGGCCGAGGCGATGAAGAACTCCGAGGGAGAGAAGATAATAGAGGTGGCCTCCACCTCCAGCGACGGGTTCGTGACGGTGAAAGTCTCCGACTCCGGGCCGGGCATACCGGCCGACCTCAGAACCAAGGTGTTCGAGCCCTTCTACACCACAAAGAGGAAAGGGACAGGCATCGGACTCAGCCTTTGCCATCGCATCATAACCGATCACGGGGGCAACCTGGCGGTCGGCGCAAGCAAGTGGTCCGGCGCGGAGTTCGTGATCAAGCTCCCCGTAGAGGCGGACGCATGAAGATCACCTACACCATATACATCGTGGACGACGAGGAGACGATCCGCGAGGGGATCGCGCTCGAGATGGGCCGGGATTACAAGGTGATCGCGTTCGCCGACGCGGAGTCGGCCCTCGCCGCGCACGCCGACAGTCCTCCCGATGTGATCCTGCTGGACATAGGGCTGCCCGGCATGGACGGGGTCGAAGCGCTGGAGAGGTTCAAGGACCTGGCCCCGCAGGTTCCCGTGGTTATGATCACCGCCTACGAGGACATACAGACGGTGATAGCCGCGATGAAGCTCGGGGCATACGACTACGTCGTAAAGCCCATCCACATGGACTCGCTCCGGGTCACGGTGAGAAACGCGGCCGAGAGCATACGGCTGCGCAAGGAGGTCCGGCTCCTGCAGGAGAGATATCTCAAGGAAGAGATCCCTTTCTTCGTCGGCGAGAGCAACGCCATGCAGGACGTCATGGAGCTCATTGACATGGTCGCCGGGAGCCCCGACACCCCGGTGCTGATCGCCGGCGAGACGGGCACGGGCAAGGAGCTGCTCGCCGGCGCCATACACTACCGCAGCCCGAACTTCAAGGGCCCTCTCGTAACGGTCAATTGCGCGGCCATCCCCATGGACCTGATCGAAAGCGAGCTCTTCGGCTATGAGAAAGGCGCGTTCAGCGGCGCCAGGGCCGAGGGCAAGAAGGGCCTGATAGAGGAGTCGGCCGGCGGGACGCTCTTCCTCGACGAGGTCGGCGACCTCAGCCCCCAGGCGCAGGCGAAGCTGCTCAGGTTCCTCGAAGAAGGCGAGTTCTACCGCGTGGGAGGCACGCGGACGGTTAAGGTGGCGACCAGGGTCGTGTCGGCCACCAACAAGGACCTCGCCTCGATGATCGACCGAGAGCACTTCAGAAAGGACCTCTACTTCAGGCTCGGCGTCATACGGGTCGAGGTCCCGTCTCTCAACGAGCGCAAGGACGACATAATGCCGCTGGCCGAGCATTTCCTGCTCGAGTTCAGTCGCAAGTTCAACAAGCCGGTGGAGGGCTTCGAGGACGAAGCCGCCCGGTCGCTTGTGAGCCGCAACTGGGTGGGGAACGTCCGCGAGCTGAAAAACTGCATCGAACGGGGCGTGCTGACGTGCAAGGGAAAGCTGCTTGGAACCCGCGATCTGGGCATCGCGGAGGATAAATCCCCCTACGCGGGCCAAACGGAGGGAATCGACGAGCGCTTCCCACCTGTCACCCCCGAAGGCGTGGATTTCTCCGCTCTCAGACAGTACTTCGACAAGCGCTACTTCGAAGAAGCATTGAGGCTGGCCGGAGGAAACGAGAGCAAGGCCGCCCGGCTACTTGGGATGAACCACCACACCTTCCGCTACCAGAGAAAGAAGCTCGAGGAGGGCTGATCGCTCTCGCAAACGCTCCAAGGCCGCCACCCCCACGAGCACGGCCCGCTCGACGGCCGTCGGCAACGGAGCTGATCGCTCTGGTAATTGCTCTATGAGATCTTAGAAGAACTTCGAAACGTAACTGCCTCCCGAGGCCCGCCCGCCGCGGCCCGCAATAGATAATCCGTTGAAAACAAGTTAGATAGCATCGCAGATCCCGCTGGCACGATCCCTGCAGTACATCGAAGCCGAAAGCAGCACCCCCACGCTTCCGCCCGCGGAGCCGGGACCTCGCCAGGTGCCGTCCCCGTCCTTCGGCGGATCACAGACCCGGGCCAAGGGCAGGACACAACCAACCGGAGAGTTGCAAGCGCATGAAGACCAAGCAGCAGCCAAAGTACAGCTTCATCGTCGAGCCCATGGAGATCGAGGATCGGCCGAAACGTTTTCTGGAGGCGTTCGCGGCCATCCTCCGCCACTCCAACTACGGGCCGGTACTGGATTCATACCTGCGGATTCGCGCGAAGTGCTCCATGTGCACCGTCGACTGCCAGGTGTTTCAGGCCAGCGGCGATCCTCAAGATATACCATGCCTGAGATCGGAGCTTCTTCTGTCGGTCTACCGGCGGTACTTCACCCTCTCGGGGATGCTCAAGCCGCCGCTCTTCGACACCTTCAGGTTGACCGACGAGTACATAGACAAGATGGCGGAGGCCTACTACCGGTGCACCGCCTGCAAGAGGTGCAAGTACTCCTGCCCGCTGGGCATCGACCACGCCCTGATCACCCACCTGGCCAGGTGGATACTGGCGGAGATAGACCTCGTGCCCAAGGCGTTGAAGGTGGCGGTGAGGGAGCAGCTCGAAGGAGACACGCACAACACCTCCGCCATACCGGTGGTGGGCATGAAGGACACCTGCGAGTTCCTCGAGGAGGAGCTGGAGGAGATCTACCCAGGCGCGGGCATATCGTTTCCCATCGACGTGGAAGGCGCCGAGTACGTCTTCTTCCCCGCGGTCTCCGATTACCTCCTCGAAGCCGACACCCTGATGGGCAACGCGGCGATGCTCCACGCGATCGGGGCCTCCTGGACCATAGGCAGCGGGTGTTTCGACGGCATAGACTACGGCCTTTTCTATTCGGACCGGATGTGGGAGCGGATCATAAAAGCGCAGGTGGCGGAGATACACAGGCTCGGCGGCAAGAAGATGTTGATAGGAGAATGCGGGCACGCCTCCCGCGCGGCCCGCGAGGGGATGGCCAACTTCATCACCCCCGACGACCGGGTCCCGGTGATAAACATAATGGAGGTCGTCCACGAGAACTTCACCTCCGGAAAGCTGAACCTTATCGAGGACGCGATCTCCGAGCGCACCACCTATCACGACCCCTGCAACATATCCAGGAAGGGTTGGATCGTGGAGCAACCCAGGGTCGTCCTCCGTCACATATGCAAGGACTTCGTGGAGATGCATCCTAAAGGAACTGACAACTACTGCTGCGGAGGAGGCGGCGGAACGGTGTCCATAGACGAGATAAGGAAGTTCAGGACGTCCGTGGGCGGCGGGACCAAGGCAAAGCAGATCGCCGCCACCGGAGCCAAGATAATCGTCGCCCCGTGCGCCAACTGCAAGAAGCAGATAGACGAGGTCATCGCCGACCACAAGCTCGACATAGAGAGAAAAGGCCTGCATGACCTTCTACTCAAGGCGATCGTCATGCCCGACGGGCAGAGGCCGCAGGAGCCCGAAGGCGGGATGTGACGCCGCAGTCCGCCGGGCCCGACCGGGATACAGGAGGGGAGAACAGATGGAGCAATGGCTGGAGTGGGCGCGAGGCCCGTTCTTCAGATTGTCGATGGCCTTGCTGGTCCTCGGCGTTCTGAGATTGATCGTGCTCAACGCAATCAACATCGCCAACGTCCTGTCCCACGCCAGGGACAAGGACATCCCCTGGAAGACGGTGATCAGCGACACGGCCGTCTGGTTGCTGCCGTACAAGAAGGCGAGGAGCCATGCCTTCTTCTCCCTGGCGTCGGTTGTCTTCCACGTCTCGGCCATAGTAACCCCCATCTTCCTCGCCGCGCACATACGCCTGTGGCAGCGAGGGCTGGGTATAAGCTGGCCCGCCTTGCCGCAAGCAATAGCGGACTACCTTACTTTGCTGGCGCTGGCGACGATAGCCGTCCTGTTCGTCAAGCGGGTCTCCGCCAAGATGACCAGGGCCCTCAGCAGCGCGCAGGATTATCTGATACCGCTGTTGATCGCGGTTCCCTTCGCCAGCGGCTACCTGGCGATGCATCCGGGCATCAACCCCTTCGCCTACGACGCCACTATGTTGGTCCACGTGTTTTCGGGAAACATGGTGCTGATTCTGATCCCGTTCTCGAAACTCAGCCACGCGGTCCTCTTCCCGACGACACAGCTTACATCCGAGGTGGCCTGGCATCTGGCCCCGGACTCGGGGGCCAGGATCGCCGCGACCTTGGGCAAGGAAAGTGAACCGATATGATTGTTAAGAACATGGCCATACTGAACGACGCGACGAAATGCATCGGATGCGAGCAGTGCGTCGATGCTTGCCGGGAAGCGAACGGCCTGCCGAAGGAGAAGCCCTGGAGGTGGGTCGGGAAAATTGACGATCTATCCAGCGCGCGATGGACCACCGTGGACCGAAAGCACACGGAGAAAGGCGACCGCTTCCTCCGCCGCCAGTGCCTGCACTGCGCGGAGCCGGCCTGCGAGTCCGTTTGCATTGTGGGCGCCCTGAAGAAGACCCCGGAGGGGCCGGTCGTGTACAACGAGGACATCTGCATAGGTTGCCGGTACTGCATGATCGCGTGCCCCTGGGAGATACCCAGGTATAGCTGGGAGGACAGGGTCCCCTATGTCCAGAAATGCCACATGTGCTACGAGCGCGTGCTGAAGGAGGGAAAGGTCCCGGCGTGCGTCGAGGCCTGCCCCGTCGAGGCTACTATCTTCGGGGAGCGGGATGAGATCATGAAGGAGGCTCAGCGCCGCATATCCGAGGCTCCCGACGAATACATCCACAAGATATGGGGCGCCAAGGAGGTCGGCGGGACTTCGGTCCTCTACATCTCGGACTTCGAGCTCAAGCTCACCGGCCTGGAGGCCCCCGTGGTGGACACCGAACCGATGCCGCATCGCACGACGAAGATCCTTCATCAGATGCCCATGGTCTTCGTGGGGATGAGCATGCTCATGGGCGGGGTGTACTGGATAATCAAGCGCCGCCGGCAAAACATGGCACGGGCCGACGGCGATTCGGCGGAACCCGGCTCGGCCCGGGGGGGCGTGGAACAGGACGGCGGCGCGGAGATCGAGCACACCGGCGAGGGCGCACCGGAGTCGCGGGAAGATACGGAACGCGAGTCTCGCGAATAAACGGAGGGAACAATCTGAGGATGAAGGTACGAATCACAAAGATGATCTTGTGGTCGCTGGCCGGTCTCGGTTTCACAATAGTCTTGCTGCGAATACTGAACGGCCCGGGCTCGGTGACGGCGTTGTCGGATATCATCCCCTGGGGGATGTGGAAGGGGATGGGCGTGGTGGCGCTGGTTCCGATAGGCGGCGCCGGCTTCACGTTGGCCATGCTGGTCTATATCTTCAACCTGCAGAGATTCAGGCCGCTGATCAGGGGGGCGGTGCTGCTGGGCCTGATCTGCTACTCGAGCGTCGCGTTCGGCCTGTCCATGGACATCGGCATATGGTGGCGGATAGTCTTCCCGGTATTTCACTGGCAATATCACTCGGTTCTCTTCGAGATCGCCTGGTGCATAATGCTCTACCTTCTCGTCCTGGCGGCGGAGTTCGGGCACACCGTGTTCCATAGGCTGGGGTGGAAAAAGCCGTTCGCCGTTGTGGAGAAGCTGAGCATAGGCCTGGTGATCTTCGGCATATCCCTCTCCACGCTGCATCAGTCGTCGTTGGGCACGCTTTTCCTGGCGACCCCTTTCCGCCTCCATCCTCTATGGCATACCGATTGGCTGCCCGTGCTGTTCTTCGTGTCGTCGATGGCCCTCGGCTGCCTGACAATATCGTTCGTAACCATAGTCGTTTATTGGCTCTACGGCGGCAAGACCCCCATGAAGGCCATAGCGGGCCTGGGGCGAATTTCCGCGTACCTCATGGTCGCATACCTGGCCGTCAAGTTCGGACAGATCCTGGCCTCCGGAGAGGCGGGACTGCTGTTCCAAGGAACCTGGGATACCGCGAACTTCTGGATCGAGGTGGCGCTCAGCGCGGCCCTTCCAGCGGCCCTCCTGTTCCGGTCAAGGTACAGGTGGAGCACGACGGCCATGTTCTGGATAAGCCTGTGCGCGATCCTGGGCATGTCCCTCAACAGAATCAACGTGGCCGGCCTGGCCACACTCGGCCTGACCGAGGCCATCTACTTCCCCGCATGGACTGAATGGGCCATGACGCTCGGCATTCTCTCGGCGGCCGGCCTCTTCTATTTGTTCTGCGTCGAGTACTTCGGGATCTTCGAAAACCTGGGAACGAAAATCGACCGGGAATCGACAGAGCCGGCGAGCTTCGACCCCTTGGACTCGAAGGCCCTCTACTTCGGCGGCCAGCGTCTCGGCGCCTTCAGATTGTATTCGGCGGCATTCGTGCTCGCCGCGGCGCTTTCTTTCGGCCTGGTCTCCAGGGACGCGGTCCACGGCGTCTCTCCGGTGAAGACCCCCGCGGACGATCCGAGATGGGTCCAGGTGTCCAAGACCGGGGGCGCGGACGGATCGAGTGCGACGTTCGCGGTGGTCGACGTGCCCGGGAACCCCAACTTGCTGGACCCGGTTATGCTCCTGGACAGCAACAGGGACGGAAGATACGTGGTCTTCGATCACGAGCAGCACGTGGCCCGGTACGACGAATGGAAGAGCTGCGCAAATTGCCATCACATGAGCGTGCCTTACGACGAATATACGGGCTGCTACGAGTGTCACAGCGACATGTATCTGTCCGTCAACATTTTCGATCACGACTTACACGTGGAGAAGACCGGCGGGAACCCCCATTGCATTGACTGCCACACGGACTTGGCCGCTCCCAAGGTCATCGAGAACACGAAGCCGTGTCTCGAGTGCCACGAAGGGATGGTCAATGAGGGCAGCCGGGTCGAGCACAGCTCCCCGCGCATAGATCCACTGACCGTGGGATACATGGACGCGCTTCACGGGCTCTGTATCGACTGCCACGAGGAGGTTCAGGAGTCCATGGAGGAGCCCACGGAAGAGCTGTCCCGCTGTGCGCACTGTCACCGCGCGCTGCCGGACCTCGCCGACGAGGCGTGGCGGCGCCAACGCTAGGAATGGGATATCAAATGGCCGACAAAGAAGTACCCGAGGAAGTGGGAGGCTGGCTGGGCAAGCAGCTCTTCGAGCACGTTCCCACGAACATCGTGGTCATAAACCGTGATTTCGAGGTCGTCTTGGCGAACGGCAACTTCACGCGCGTCTTCGGAGAGGCGGCGGGCAGGCCCTGCTACGAGGTCTTCAAGAAAAGGGACACGGTCTGCGACAACTGCATGGCCGCCCAGGTCTTCGAGGACGGCGAGACGCGCGTGTCCAACGAGTACGGCATAGACCGCAAGGGGCGTCCGGCGTACTACGTCGTCCACAACGTCCCCATATACAACGAGTCGAAGGAGATCGCCTACGTCATAGAGATGTCTTACGACGTCACCGACACGAAGTCGCTCCAGCGGCAGTACGACGTCCTCTTCGAGAGGGTCCCTTGCTACGTCGCGGTTCTCAACAAGGACCTGAAGATAGTTCGCGCCAACGAGATGTTGCGCAGCACCTTCGGCGAGTCCCGCGGCAAACACTGCTACAGCGTCTACAAGCAACGGCATGAGCAGTGCGAGGACTGCCCGGCCCTGAAAACATTCGCCGACGGAGGCTCCTACACGCGAAAGCAGGTGGGGATAAACAAGCACGGCGGGCTGACCCACTACATAGTGTCCACCGCGCCCGTGGCCAAGAGCGGAAGCGGAAACGGGGTCAAGCACGTCATCGAGATGTCCATAGACGTCACCGAGACCCAGAAACTGGCACAGGACCTCCTGAAGGAGAGCTACTTCCGGCACCAGCTCACCGAGAACACCTTCGACGCACTGGTGGGCACCGACCCCTCCGGGATAGTCAACGTCTTCAACCCGGCCGCCGAGAGGCTGTTCAAGACCCCGGCCTCCGAGGTCATAGGGCTGCGTAGCGCCTGGGACTTCCTGCCGGACGAGTTCCGGCGGGTCTTCGAGCGCAAGAAGAGGACCCTGGTCCTGCCGGAGACCACGGTGCTCGACTCGGAGGGCGAGGAGGTGCCGGTGAGGTTCTCGGGGGGCGTGCTCGGAGAAGGGGAGGAGACCATCGGCGGCGCGGCGTTTCTCCAGGACCTCAGAGCGTACAAGAAGCTCGAGAGAGAGAAGCTCGCCAACGAGCGGCTCGTGGTCATAGGCCAGACCGTGGCCCAGTTGTCGCATGGAATGAAGAACATCCTGACCGGGGTTCAGGGCGGCCTCTACGGCATAAAGATGGGCATAAAGCGGGACGACAAGGACCGCCTGCAGGTGGGATGGCAACGCCTGGAGCGCAACGTCTCCCGCATAAACGACCTGGTGCGCGGCTTCCTCAGCTACGCCAAGGAACACAAGCCGGAGGCGGAGCCCACGGACATCAACGGCATAGCCGAAGAGGTCCGGGCCCTTTTCAAGGACACCGCTCGAGGCGCCGGCATAAGGCTCGAGCTGGAGACGTCGCCGGACATCGGCCCCATAAACGTCGATCCCAATGACGTGCACACCTGCCTTGTCAACCTCGTCTCCAACGCCATAGACGCCTGCAAGGAAAGGGAGAGCGCCGACGGCGATCTCTCCGTGACCATCAGGACAGCGCAGAGAGAGGACGCCGTCGTCATCGAGGTCGCGGATACGGGGTGCGGAATGGACGAGGAAACGAGGAACAAGGTCTTCAACACGTTCTTCACAACGAAAGGCCTCGAAGGCACCGGTCTGGGGCTCCTCGTCACGAGGAAGCTCGTCCTGGCGCACGGAGGAGAGGTGAGCGTGGACTCGACCCCCGATGAGGGATCCGTGTTCAGGATCGAGCTGCACCGCGACAGGCTTCCCCTGGCCGCCGGCTAGCATCGCGACGGCCTTCCGAGGCCGAGAGAAAAGGAGGACCGCCCCATGCCCAAACCCGAAGACAAGACGATTCTGGTGGTGGACGATGAGGACGACGTGCGCGACTACCTGGCCGACATCCTCACCGACGCCGGCTTCAACGTCGAGACGGCGGCGGACGGAGACGAGGCGCTGGAGAAGGTGAAAGAGAAGACGCCCGACTTCATATCCCTGGACCTGGTCATGCCCAGGAAATCGGGGATCAAGTTCCTGTACGAGCTACGCCACAACAAGGAGTGGATCAACATACCCGTAGTGATCGTGACCGCCCACGCCCACGACAAGCTGGGCAAGAAGGACCTCCAGAACATCCTCGAGGACAAGAGCTTCACCGGCTCCAAGTTTTACCTTGAGAAGCCGATCAACGAGGAGACCTATGTCCGGACGATCTGTGACAACGTCGGCGTGGAATACGTCGAGCCCGAGGGGCGGGAGACGGACGACACACTGAGAAAAGAGGCGGAGAACCTGATAAAGAACGCCGACCAGGGCACCGTCTCCGAGATACTCAGACTTCTCAAGAAGAAAAAGTAGGAGGTGGCAAGTCATATGAACAAGAAGGTGCTGGTGGTAGACGACGAGAGTGACGTCAGAGCTTTCCTGTCCGACCTTCTCACAGACGCCGGCTACGACGTCTGCCTCGCGGAAGACGGGCTCGAAGCCATGAAAATGATCGAGGCGGATGAGCCGGACTTGATACTGCTCGACCTGCTCATGCCCAAGGAGACGGGCACGGACCTCTACAGGAAGATCCACCGGAGAAAGGACTTCAAGGAGATACCCGTGATAGTCATTAGCGGCCAGCCGGGACGCTACCTGGCCGTCAGCAAGTCGGTGCCGGTCTTCGACAAGCCCATAGACGAACAGAGGCTTCTGGCAGAGGTCAAGAAAGCCATAGGGTAAGACGATGCCCTTCGAGAAGCTGAAGCACATGAAAATACTCCTCATCGACGATGATGAGTTCGTGCGGGATTCGCTGACAATGCTCTTCACGTCGAAAGGATGTTGCCTGACCGCCGTGGAGACGGCCGAGGACGGCATCGAGGCCCTCAGGCGCGAGGATTTCGACGTCTTCATAGCCGACTTCAAGCTGCCGGGCATCGACGGGCTGGAGTTCCTCAAGGGGATCAAGATGAGCCATCCGCGGGCGAAGAGAATACTGATCACCGCCTACGGCTCCGAGGAGATGGAGAACGAGGCCGGCGAGGACGGTCTGGACGCCCTGATAGAGAAGCCCATCACCTCCGAGGCCATCCGGTCCTCGCTGTCCAGGATCTTCGGGCGCACGCGCTGAGCAGCGGCCGGCGGCCGAAGCCGCCCTCCCGGCGACCCGGCGACGAGTAGCCGCCACAAAGTCCCACCCGCGGCGCATTTCCCTGATGCCCATCGGCCTCATCTCGTGTACAATTAGCAGGCGAGTTCCCGGTTGCGGCCCGCCGAACAGGCTGGGCCGGAACGGCTTAGGTCGGCTCGGAAGAGCCGTTGTGATATCGGTCGGGCGGCGCCCGGCCGCCGCGCTTCACGCCCGCCTCGTGGCGGGCCGGACAAGCTGCCTTTGGGATGAGGGGCAAGGGTACGAAAAGGAGGCACGTATGTTGGAGCTGGAGAAAGGCGTAGATATTCTTGAGGAAGTCGGTGGCATAAAGACCATAGACGAGGCGAGAAAGTTGTTCGACAAGGAGCTCGACGCCGAGCATCGGGCCAGGCTCGACAAGATCAAGACTGAAGAAGCTCTGATCAAGATCGCAAACGCGATCGCGCTGTGCCGGCCGGACTCGGTTTACGTCACCACGGGCTCGCCGGAGGACATGAAGGTGATCCGCAAGATGAGCATCGAGAAGGGCGAGGAGAAGCCCTTGGCGATGAAGGATCACACTATTCACTACGACCTCGCCGAGGAGCAGGGCCGCATCGTAGATCGCACGTACTACATCGTCAACGAGGGCGAGGACGTCAGCGTGCTGGCGAAGAAGATGATCCGCGACGAAGCGCTCGCGTACGTGAAAGAGCACATGACGGGCATCATGAACGGCAAGACGATGCTGGTCGGCTTTTTCTCGCGCGGTCCGGCGGGCGCAAAGCTGGCGTTGCCGGCGCTGGAGATAACGTCGTCGACTTACGTCATGCACAGCGGAGACATCCTCTACCGCCATGTGTACCACAACTTCGACGAGCAGGTGGAGAAGTCCAAGCGTTTCCTTACGAACGTGCACAGCGAGGGGCCGAACAGGCCCGAGGACCTGCCGAACGCGCGGGTCTTCATGGACAGGAGCCGGCTCACGACCTTCAGCATGTTCTGCACCTACGCCGGCAACACGCTGCTGCTCAAGAAAGGCAATCACCGCTTCGCGGTCGATCTCGCGACTTACTACGGCGGAGGGGTCGAGCTGTCTGAGCACATGTTCATCACGGGCATGAAGGACGAGACCGGGCGCATAACCTGGTTCGCGGGCGCCGCGCCGAGCGGATGCGGCAAGACGACGACGGCGATGGCCGGAACTGACTTCGTGGGGGACGACCTGGCTCAGATCTGGATCGCGAATGACGGCACGATGCGAGCCATCAACCCCGAGCAGGGCATTTTCGGCATCGTGGCCGACGTGAACCGGGAGGGGGACCCCTATCTCATGAAGGCCCTGCGCGAGGAAGGCGCCGAGATCATATGGTCCAACGTCCTGATCGACGACCTGGGCGTGCCCCACTGGACCGGGAACGGCGAGCCTCATCCGGACAAGGGTTTCAACTTCCAGGGGGAATGGTACAAGGGCAAGAAGGACGCAAAGGGCAGCGAGATACCTATCTCCCACCCCAACGCGCGCTGCACCCTGCGCTGCGTGGCCATAGACAACTACAACGCCGAGTTCGGCGAGTCGCCGGAGGGCGTCCCCGTAAAGGTGATCACCTACAGCGGTCGCGACGCGGACACCATGCCTCCGGTGTGCGTGGGCAAGAACCCCGACCACGGCGTGGTCCTGGGCGCTTCCATCGTCTCGGCGGCCACCGCTACCGAGGTCGGGGCGACCGGCGTAAAGAGGCAGCCGTGGGCGAACGCCCCTTTCATTCCGGGACCGCTCGCCGACTACATGAAGAGCCAGTTCACCTTCTTCAACAGCGGCAGGTTCTCGGAGGAGGGACGTCCCATACTGGCCGGGCTGAACTACTTCCTCACCGATCAGGCCAGGGGCGGAACGACCACCAGGCTGCTCGGCGAGAAGAAGGACGTCAAGGTGTGGCTGAGCTGGCTCGGCAAGTTCGCGCACGGTCAGGTCCAAGCCGTGGAGACCCCGATCGGGTTCATACCCAAGTACGAGGACCTGAAGGAGCTGTTCAGCTCCATCATAGACAAGAACTACCCGAAGGACCTCTACGACAAGCACTTCTCCATATACGTGGACAACATACAGTCGCGCATAGACCTTCAGCGCGAGGCATTCGGCAAGGAGCAGAACCTTCCGGCCAAGCTGTTCGAGGTCTACGATCAGTGGAGCAAGGACCTTGCGGCTCTCAAGGACAAGCACGGCCCCGTAGTGAAGCCGGAATAGCCCGGCCCAGGGGTTTTTCCCGGAAGAAGAACGTGACACCCCGGTTTCGATTGTCGGAGCCGGGGTGTCGTCTTCCGCTATCAAGACGCCTCCTCAGCGATAGACGGCCTCGGCGATTATCAAGACAAGCGGTCCGCCGCAAAGGATCTCAATTCCTATGATAAAGAGCCAGAATCCCTTCTTCTCAGTGAACCAGTCTCTTGTGAGATACACCAACCGCCAGTTCTTGGGATTGAACGAGATCCCCTTGGGCGCGGTCGTCGATCCGTAGCGGCGCAAGGCATAGTAGCTTAGCGATGCGCCAACCGCCATGCAGGCCAGAGCGAATATCGTGAGCGCAACTTGAACGCCGGATGTCACGGTGTCATCCCTCCTTTTTTCCTCCTTCTGTCACATTTCCGCAGTCGGCGAAATGGCAGGCGATCGCCGCAATGGCGCAGGCTGCTCTTGTCCCGCCGCAGGCGACGCATAGAGGGTTGCCCCAGCCCCCAAACCTGCACTTGAAATTGACACACTTGATCGCGTAACTGCAGACCCGGTCGGCATGCGGTCCAAGGTTGCGGAACCAGCCATCCCCTACTTCGACTCCAAACAGGAAGGAACCACTGCAGTCAGTAAGCTCAGCGTTGACTCCCAGAGGTAGGACCGAGTCTTGGCAGGGTCGGATCAGGAGCTTTCGCATTCGATCCCCGACGTTGAGCACAGCCTCGATAGCCTTTTCGTCTTCTTTGTGATTCAAGGCAAGAAAAGTCACAGGACCGGCGGGAGAACTGAAGATGGGGCCGGCGGGACCGGCTGGCCTGACGGGCTCTTCCAGCCCGCCTTCGCAGCCTGACACGAAGAACGCCAACACCACTGCGGCACAGAACAGAGCTCTCATTTGAGGGCCTCCCTTCCTGGCGGCGCGTGGTCCCGACATCTCTATCACAGTATCGCGAGAGCATCGTTGAGTTGTCAAGAGCAACCGGGCGGGCGAGAATGTCACCTCGCAGGAGTCAGGAATCCCACAACCGGGGCGGGCTCGGGCAGCCAACAACCGTCTCCCCTGCGCCAATTCCGGGTGACTCACAAAAAAGACACCCCGGTTTCGATTGTCGGAGCCGGGGTGTTGTCGTTGGGGCGCGGCGACGTCCGGGGGCCGCCGCGGAGAATGCTATATATGCCGGGGGGCTTCTCAGGCTTTCTTGAACTGCATGTGGAGCCTTATCCTGTTCAACGCCCTGTTCAAAGCCCCGGCCGCCCTGGCGAGGTCTGTCTCGGCCTCGTGGTCTTTGAACCTCTTTTCCGCCCTGTCCCTCGCCTCGCGGGCCCTGTCCACGTCGATCTCCTCGGGCCTTTCGATCGCATCGGCGAGCACGACGGCCTCGTTGTTGGACACCTTCAACAGGCCTCCGCTCACCGCGAACGTCTCCTCCCGGCCTCCGGGCAGCGACAGCTCCAGCTTGCCCGGCATGAGAGTGGTCATGAGCGGCGCGTGGTTGGCAAGCACCCCCAGGTAACCCGCGCTACCGGGGGCCTCCAGGTGCACGGCCTCGGTCTGAAGATGCACCTTCTCCTGCGTCAGCACGGAGACTTTGAATGTCGGCAGCTCGGCCATCTATACGCTCTTTCTGCTACTGCTGGGAAAAAGCTCGAAGGGCCCCGTGGGCTTTCCATCGCCCGCGCGTCCGCTTCCGCCTTACTTCATCTTCTCGGCCTTCTCCAGGGCCTCGTCAATGGTACCGACCATGTAGAAGGCCTGCTCCGGAAGGTGATCGTACTTGCCCTCGGCGATCTCCCTGAACGACTGGATGTTGTCCTCCAGCTTCACGTACCGGCCTTCGGTGCCCGTGAACGCCTCGGCCACGAAGAACGGCTGCGACAGGAACCTCTGAATTCTCCTGGCCCTGTTCACTATCACCTTGTCCTCCTCGGACAGCTCCTCCATGCCCAGGATGGCGATGATGTCCTGGAGGTCCTTGTACCTCTGCAAGATAATCTGTACCTGCCTCGCCACGCCGTAGTGCTCGTCGCCGATCACCCTCGGGTCGAGAATCCTCGAGGTGGAATCGAGCGGGTCCACCGCGGGATATATGCCGAGCTCCACGATCCGGCGCGAGAGCACCGTCGTGGCGTCGAGGTGAGAGAACGTCGTGGCGGGCGCGGGGTCCGTCAAGTCGTCCGCGGGGACGTAGATGGCCTGGACCGAGGTGATGGAGCCGGTCTGCGTCGAGGTGATCCGCTCCTGAAGCTCCCCCATCTCCGTGCCCAGGGTGGGCTGGTATCCCACCGCCGAGGGCATCCTGCCCAGGAGAGCCGAAACCTCGGAGCCTGCCTGCACGAACCGGAAGATGTTGTCTACGAACAGCAGAACGTCCTGGTTCTCCTCGTCCCTGAAGTACTCGGCCTGGGTGACGCCCGTGAGGCCGACCCTCAGCCTGGCCCCGGGCGGCTCGTTCATCTGGCCGAAGACCATGACCGTCTTGGCGAGAACGCCCGACTCCTTCATCTCGAGCCAGAGGTCGTTGCCCTCCCTGGTTCTTTCGCCCACTCCGCTGAACACGGAGTAACCGCCGTGCTCGGTGGCGATGTTGCGGATCAGCTCCATGATGATGACCGTCTTGCCCACGCCGGCGCCCCCGAACAGGCCGATCTTGCCTCCCTTGGCATAGGGGGCGAGCAGGTCGACCACCTTTATGCCCGTCTCCAGGACCTGCGCCGAAGGCTGCTGGTCCGTAAACGAGGGCGGATCGCGATGAATGGGATACCTTTTCACGTCGTCCGGAAGCGGCCCCGCCTCGTCAATGGGATCGCCCAACAGGTTGAAGACCCTGCCGAGGCTGGTGCCGCCGACCGGGACGGTTATCGAGCTGCCCGTATCGAACGCGTCCATGCCGCGCACCAGGCCGTCCGTGGAGGCGAGCGCCACGCATCTCACCGCGTTGTCGCCGACGTGGAGGGCGGCCTCGACCGTGAGGTCGATGCCCTTCTCCTCGTCCTTGATCACGATTGCGTTATAGATCTCGGGGAGCTCGTCGGGCGCGAACTCCACGTCCACGGTGGGACCGATCACTTGAACGACTCTTCCCTTATTCATGCCGATAGGACTCCTTGAGGAACGTTCTACGAGTACTTCAACGCTTCCGTGCAACCTACGATCTCAGCAAGCTCCTTCGTAATCGTGGCCTGCCTGACCCTGTTCCTGGTCAGCACAAGCCAATTTATCATCTCGTCGGCGTTCTTGGTCGCCGAGCCCATGGCGATCATCCTGGCGGCGTGCTCCGAAGCGAAGCTGTCCGCCAGCATCATGTACACTCTCGAAACCGCGTATGACGGCATCAACTGGGCGAGCATCTCCTCGGCGCCCGGCTCCAGAATGAACTCGGCCCTGGCCGCCGCCGGCTCTTCGGCGGCCGAGATCTTCTCGATGGGCAGGAACCTCTCGGTGATGATCTCCCTCTTCATCGGGGAGATGAAGTGCGTGTACATGAGATGGATCTCGTCCATCTCGCCCGAGGTGAAGGAATCCGTCAACGTGCGGGACACGTCCCTGGCGACCGCCTGGTTCACCTTGGCGCCCAGGCCCAGCACCTTGTGTATTATGTCGTCGGGGCGCCTCCTGACGAAGTAGTCATTCGCCTTCTTGCCGACGATGATGAGCTTGCAACCCTCATGATCGGCGAGGAAGGCCTCCGCGCGTTTGACCACGTTGCTGTTGAAGGCGCCGCAGAGGCCCTTGTCCGAGGTCACCACGACCAGGGCCCGGTTCTCGACCTCCCTCTCCCGGAAGTACGGATGCGGAACCGATTCCATCGACGAGGCCAGCTCGCTTATCGCGCCCTTGAGCAGCTCGTCGTAAGGCCTGCCCGAGGTCACCACGTTCTGGGCGCGTCTCAGCTTGGCCGCCGAGACCATCTCCATGGCCTTGGTTATCTGCTGCGTGTTCTCAACGCTTCTGATCCTGCGCTTTATGTCGCGCAAGGAGGTCATCGCCATCGGGTCGTTCCCCTGGTGGTGTCAAGCCCGCCGGGCGCCGGCCCGGCCTACGACTTGATCGTCTCAACGAATTGAGCCTTGAACTCCTCTATGCCCTTCCTCAACGTCTCCTCTATGTTCTCCGGCAGCTCCTTCTTGTCCGCTATGGTGTGCCCCACGTCCGGGTACTTCTCGTCCATGAACTTGTGGAAGGCCTCCTCGAACGGTTTCACCTGCTCGACCGGCAGGTCGTCCAGGTAGCCGTTCACGGCCACGTATATGATCATCACCTGCTGGTGAAGCTCCATGGGCACGTACTGGTCCTGCTTGAGGACCTCGACGGTGCGCTCGCCCCTCCTTAGCTGCGCCAGGGTCGCCTTGTCCAGGTCGGAGCCGAACTGCGCGAACGCGGCGAGCTCCCTGTACTGAGCGAGATCCAGGCGGAGCCGCCCGGCCACCTTCTTCATGGCCTTTGTCTGGGCGTTGCCGCCCACCCTGGAGACGGAGATGCCCACGTTGATCGCCGGCCGCACGCCGGAGTAGAACAGGTCCGGCTCGAGGTATATCTGACCGTCGGTGATCGATATGACGTTCGTGGGAATGTAGGCCGAGACGTCTCCGGCCTGCGTCTCGATCACGGGAAGCGCCGTAAGCGACCCGCCGCCCAGCTCTTCGTTCAGCTTGGCCGCCCTCTCGAGCAGGCGCGAGTGCAGGTAGAACACGTCGCCCGGGTAGGCCTCCCTGCCCGGCGGGCGCCTCAGCAGCAGCGATAGCTGCCTGTACGCCTGGGCGTGCTTCGAAAGGTCGTCGTAGAAGCACACGCAGTGGCGCCCG
Source organism: uncultured bacterium (assembly GCA_964531335.1). Classification (GTDB taxonomy): domain Bacteria; phylum Eisenbacteria; class RBG-16-71-46; order CAZHEV01; family CAZHEV01; genus CAZHEV01. Next base: position 73,018 of record CAZHEV010000009.1, read on the forward strand.
GTGTGCAGGAACTCCTCGCCCATCGCCGCGCCGGCGTACGGGGCTATATACTGGAGCGCCGCCGGGTCGCTGGCCGAGGCGGCTATGACCGTCGTGTACTCCATCGCTCCGTGGGCCCTCAGCCTGTCCACCACGGCGGCCACCGTGGACTCCTTCTGCCCAATGGCCACGTATATGCAACTGACGTTCGTATTCTTCTGATTTATTATCGTGTCGACTATGATCGCCGTCTTTCCGGTCTGGCGGTCGCCGATTATGAGCTCGCGCTGGCCCCTCCCGATCGGGATCATCGAGTCGATGGCCTTGAGACCCGTCTGAACGGGCTCCTTCACGGGCTGGCGCTGGACCACGTTGGGGACCTTGCCCTCGAGCGGCCTGAACTTTTCGGTCACGATGGGGCCTTTGCCGTCGCGGGGCTGCCCCAGGGAGTCAACCACCCTGCCGAGGAGAGCGTCGCCCACGGGCACGGAGGCCACCCTTCCCGTGGACTTGACCATGTCGCCTTCCTTGATGTGCTCATCGGATCCGAAAAGGACGACGCCGACGTTGTCCGTCTCGAGGTTCAGGACCATTCCCATTATGTCGCCGGGGAAGCTCACCAGCTCGCCGGCCATCACCTCGTCGAGCCCCCAGACGCGGGCGATGCCGTCGCCCACCTGCAGCACGGTCCCGACGTTCTTCATCTCCAGCTCGGACTCGTACTTCTCGAGCTCCTTCTGGATTACCGAACTGACCTCTTCCGGTTTCAGCGTCATAATACGACCCCCAAAACGTAAGCTAATGCACTCTCACCGCGAGCAGCGCCTCTTTCATGTCCCCGAGGCGGGTGCGAATGCTGCTGTCCAGCAGCTTGTCCCCCATTCTCACGACGACCCCTCCGATGAGGGACTTATCGACGCGCTTCTCAAGCAATATCTTCTTCCCTGTGATTCCCTCGAGCACTTCCCGCAGTCTATTCTCGGTCTCCCCGTCCAGCGGAACAGCAGTGCGCAGTTCAGCCCTTGCTATTCCCTTGGACTCTTCCAACAGATCAGTGAAGGTTGAGGAGATCTCGGGCAGGTAATCCACCCTCTTGCGCTCGAGCAAAAGGGACAGCAGGTTGAGCACGAGCGGATTGACGGCCTCCTCCAATCCTCGCCTCAGTATCCTCATCTTCTCTTCCACTCGGACCTTGGGCGACATGAGGAATCGTCTCAGATCACGGTCCTTGTAAAGACCGCTCACCATGCCCAACTGCGCCTCCACTTCCTCCTCGACGCCCCTTTGCCTGGCGACCGCAAACACGCCGGAAGCGTATCTCTGGGCTACCACGCTAGCTTGCATATCGCCGAGTTCCTTTGCCTAAAGCGCCCACGCCATGCCTCTTCTTCCCGGCGGCCGCGAGAATCCAGGGACCGATGCGATCCGGCGGGGACTCACCGGAGAACCCCGCGCCATCGCGACCCGTCACGCCGCCGGCACCGCGCCTCAGCTCCGCGCGGTCCCGCCGGATCCGCGCTTCTTCTCGCCGACGCTCTCGATGAACTCGAGCACGAGCTTCTTGTTGCGCTCGTCGTCCATCCGCTCGGTCAAGAGCTTCTCCGCGCCGCCTATGGCCAGTTCGACCACCGTGTTTCTCAGCTCCACCTTCGCCTTGGCCTTCTCGCGCTCGATCTCCTGGCGGGCGCGCTCAACGAGGTCCTTGCCCTCGCTCCTCGCGTCCTCCTTGATATCCGCCGCGATCTTGCGCGCCTCGTTGATCGCCTCGAGGGTCTTGGCCCTGGCGGTGGCGTCGATCTCCTTCAACTGAACGCGGAGTTCCTCCTGGTCCTTCTTCGCGTCCTCCCTGGTCCTCTCGGCCACGTCGAGATCTCCTTTGATCTTGGCGCGCCTCTCGTCCAGCATATTGAGGACCGGGCCCCAGGCGTACTTCTTCAGGATGAAGAGAGCTATGAGAAAACCCACGATATGGGTGATAAGCTGGCTTACTTCGACCAAACCCATAAGATTTATCTCCAAGAACCGGCAGGCCGGGGCCTCGCGCCCGCGGTCGGCTCAGGGCGAATCACGCCCGCGCTGCCGCTGCGCGCTCCCCAAGCGGCATCACAGCCCCTATGGGCTCTCGCCGGATCGCGACCGGTGCGCCGTGCGAAATACCTTATCCGCCGGCGCCGTCCCGGCGGGCGGCGAGCCGATGCCGCCGTCCCACCTAGCCGAGCTTGCCCTGCAGGACGAACATTGTAACCAGCGCGTAGATCGTCAGAGCCTCGATCAGGGCGCAGCCGATGATCATACCGAGCTGGATCTTCGCCGCCGCCTCGGGCTGGCGGCCCATGGCCTCCATCGCGGCGCCGACAGCCTTGCCCAGACCCAGTCCGGATCCGACGGCGGCTATGGCGACTCCGAGTGGGAGTGCAAAACCCAACGCTGTCTGGAAATCCATTACTTCCTCCTCCTTTCGCTACCTCTCCAACGCTTCTAGTGCTCTTCGTGAGGCATCATCATCAGGAAATACACCGTGCTCAACAACATGAACACCAGCGCCTGGATGGTGCTGGTGAGAATCGCCAGGAATATGAACGGTACGTGCAAAGGCAACCCCACGGGCAGGTCCATGAACCCGAGAATCGCTATGCCCAGGCCCACGAAGATGACTATCAAGACATCCTCGCCCGTTATGTTGCCGAAAAGACGAAGCGACAAGCTGAGCGGCTTCGCCAGCTCGCCGATGATGTGCAGGGGCAACATGATGGGAACGAGCGCGATGGAGATGGGATCGCGCGGCTCGCCGGCCATGTGGAAGATGTAACCCCCCAGGCCGAAGTTGCGGATGCCCGTGTACTGCACGTAGAAAAAGACGCAAAGCGCCAGCGCCAGCGTCTGGTTGAGGTTGGCCGTGGGGGATCGCATAAACGGGACCAGCCCGAACAGGTTCATGAACAGGATGTATATGAATAGGCTGCCCAGGAACGGAACGTGTTTCCTTCCCTGTGGGCCCAGAATGCCGGTGATGAAATCGTCCAGCTTCTCGGCCAGGAACTCCACCACGTTCTGAAGACCGCCTGGGATCATGGTGGCGTGCTTCGAGGCGGCGCTCACCACCACTCCGAGGATGATCACAGACAGGAAGGAGAAGATGAAATTCTCCCACTGGTGCAGGAAATGGCCGACCGTCGTGTCCCTGCCCACCAGGCCGACGATCACGGTTATGAAGTTCGGAAGCTCGGCGTGGCCTTCCTCGTGCTCGGCGTCGTGCGCGCCCACGTCATGGACGTCTTCCTCCTCGCCGTGCGCCTGCTCCTCGCCGTGCGCCGAGGAGCTTCCATGGCCCTCCTGCTCGATCACCGCCGTCTCGGAGCTCGCCGCCACTTCCGAGACCGCCAGCGCGTCCGCGCCGCTCGATCCAAGCTGCGGGACCAGCCAGAGCGCCAGCGCCGCTACGGCGAAAAACGCCATGGCCCTGCCGCCTCTTATGCCGCCCGCGCCCCCGCCCCTTGAGCCGCGCACTGCGTGCGCGTCGCGGCCGAGTCGTCTGCTCAGCCGGATTCCGAGGACCTTCAATACGATTACTCCTTTGGGAATCCAAAACCCCGCGAGCAGCCCCAGGACGGGAAGAGCTTCCGTCCTCAAGGCCAGATATCCCAATAGATACAGAACGGGGAGCTTGACGCAGAGAAGCAGCGCCGCAAGCACGTGGCTGCGCTTTCCCGGCCGGATCAGGGTGGATACCAGTAGGCTCAGCACATAGAGGTTCGCGCACGCCCAGGCCGTGCCGACTATCATGGCCGCGCCGAAGCCGAGGCTGTAGTAGACGGCCACGAAAAGGGCGGCTATGGGCGTCACCCATCCGGATGTCCGTATGACACGACCTATAAACTCAGGCCCCATGTGTTTCGGTCTCTCCGGTCAGATTGGATTACTTCTTCTTTTCTTGGGGGCTCTCGTCCTCGTAGGCCTTCTTTACGAGCTTGTAGACCTCCCGCGCCCCAGCAATGAACCCCAACACCACGAAGACGATCATCAGGTAAGGCTCGGTACCCAGCTTCTTGTCCAGGAAATCGCCCATGAAAAAGCCGATGACGGGCGCTATGGCCAGGACAAGCGGGATCGCTGTCAGGAGGCCGGCTCGCCTGAGAGTCGAATACTTCTCGTCCTCATCCGACTTCGATCTCTTTGTCATGCTGGGTACAGACCTTGGCGGGTCCGAGTAGTCGGGCGGGCGGCCGCTCCACCAGGTCGCCTCTGCAGGCCCACGGTGGCGCCGCGGTACCCTTGATGATCTATAGACATAACAGCTTAGAGCAGGCCTCCGTCCCAGTCAACCGTTTTTTGTGGCCTCGATTCGGATTCGACCTCATAGATCCGAGCCGCCGCGCCCGTCCTCGTCAATGTGACCCCACGGTACCCAGGACCCCGATCGCTGACACCGACCCGAGCCGCCGCGCCCGTCCCTCTCAGTGGTACTGCGGCCCCCCGGTGGTGGGATCCTCTCCCTCCGGGGCGGCCGGGGGCTCCTGCCCAGGTCCGCCCTGGGGGCCTTGGCCCGCCTGGGGCGGCGCCTCGTTGACCCTTATGGGCACGGTCGCCTTCTGGTCGTTGTCGATCAGGACCGCGAACTCGTACCTGCCCGGGGCCTTGAAGACCACGTTGTGCAGGGACACGACCTGGTCCATCCTGAAGGGCTTTCCTTCCGGCACGCCGCGAGGGACGACCTCGGCCTTCATGCCCAGCACGGCGCCGCCGGCCTCGTCCAGGAGCTTTATCTCTATCGCGTGCTTCGAGGCCGACTCGGCCGGGGACGCCTCTATCCTCAACACAAGCTTCATCTCCGGATGCGTGACCGGGAACTTTCGCGCGTGAAGCGTATCGAAGATGCCCAGGATGTTGAGCTTGCCCTCTCTAGACACATTCGCGCCGTCCGCCAGGACGGCAAAAGGGATCTTCATTACTGTCCGCTCCTATCGGCGTTCGGATACGACGCCGTAACGACGGTGTGAATCCCGCCCCTTATGAAGAAGTCCCCGACCACGGTCATGGAGCGCGGCGCGCAGGCAGCGACCAGATGGTCGAGGACGCGGTTCACGACGTCCTCGTGATAGATGCCCGTGTCCCTGAAAGTCCACAGGTAGAGCTTCACGGACTTGAGCTCGAGGCAGACCTTGTCCGGGACATAGGTTACGGCCAGCGTGGCGAAATCGGGCTGGCCCGTCCTCGGGCAAAGGCACGTGAACTCGGTGGTCTCGAAACTTATCTCGTAGTCCCTCTCGGGCTTCGGGTTGGGGAAAGTCTCTATGTCCGCGGTGGGCTTCGTGCTCAAGTCCCCTCCTCCTTGGTACCGGCGGGGCGCCTTCCGAGGGCGCCTATGCGCAACCCGGGGCGCCGGGCGCCTTCAGCGGGCGCCGGCGCGTCTTCCGGGGGCCAACGGGGCGCCATTCCGGTGCTTCCGCCGCGCCCTCCGGGGCATACCCCGCGCCCGGTCTCCTGCCTTCGAGCACTCCGATGCGCCCGGTGCTATACTCAGTGGCTAGTCTATAGGACGACAACCTGCCGCACAAGGGGAGTGGGAATTGCGACTCAACAGGTATCTGGCCTCATGCGGGCTCGGGGCCAGGCGAAAGTGCGAGACCCTGATATTGGAGGGCAGGGTCGCGGTAAACGGGCTGAAGACCCTCTCGCTCGGCACCCCGGTCGATCCCCGCCGCGACGAGGTGACCGTGGATGGGACCGTCGTGACCCCTCCCGCCGCAAACACGTACATCCTTCTGAACAAGCCCGCCGGCTACCTCACGACCGCCTCGGATCCCCAGGGCAGGCCCACGGTCATAGATCTTCTGCCCGAAGGCAGCGCGCGCCTGTTTCCGGTGGGCAGGCTCGATGCCGATACGACAGGGCTCCTTCTGATGACCGACGACGGAAAGCTGGCTTTTAGGTTGGCCCATCCCAGGTACGCGATCGAGAAGAAGTACGTGGCCGTGGTCGAGGGCCGTCCCTCTGAGTCGGACCTGCAGGCCCTCAGAGAAGGCGTTGAGCTGGAGGACGGCCCCACCCATTCCGCGGCGGTGCGGTCGCTGCCGGGCGGCCGCGACAAAGGACGCGTGGAGATAATCATCCACGAAGGAAGGAAGCGGCAGGTCCGCAGGATGCTGGCCGCCGTCGGCCATCCGGTGGTGGAGCTCACACGCATGGGGATAGCGTTTCTCGAGCTGGGCGAGATGAAGCCGGGCGAGCACAGAGTGCTCAAGGCGGCGGAGGTCCAGCGCCTTCGCAGGTCGGTGGGATTGAACCCGCTTCCCTGAGACGGACGGAAGCAGCACAAGAGGCCGGCACCCACGATCGTCCGCGCTGCAAGCTTGCGCTGCTCACGGGATGCGCGGGCCGCCGGCTCGAACTCTCTCCGCGGTTGGACCTGCCCACATTGCTCGCCCGCAGCCCTTTCTTCGACGCGCCGGTTGGCCCTTATCCGCGCCCGTGGTACAATTGCGTTGAGAATGGGGCGAACCTGGAGCCCTTTGACCGGGCGCGGGATTTTCGTGGAAAGGGCGCTTCAACCCGGCATCATTCAGCATCTCATTGAACGAAACGGAGTCTACGAAGCAGTGAAACACACGAAGCTCAATCAGGCAGGCATTCGGATTAGGATAATAGTCCTATCGGTTGTGATGGCCGCAGCGGCCGCCGTATCCCTGGGAGGCTGCGGATCGGACAGCTCCACAGGGCCGGAGGAGCCCGTAGGCAAGTACCCCCTCACAGGCACCGCGGTCTTCGCGGACAAGCAGGACCACTCGGGCATCAAGGTCAAGGTGCAGGGAGTCACACCCACGATAACGACCGGGCCGGACGGCTCCTTCACGCTGCCGCCGCTTGGAAACGGCGACTACACCCTCGAGGCCGGCGCGAAGTTCTACTCCACCCTTACGACGAACTTGCAGGTTAGGGACAGCCTGCTCGTAGATCCGATCGGGCAGCTCGAGCTGACGCGGACCTTCTTCATCGAGATAAACAGCGACTCCCTGCGGTACACGCACGAGTCGGACAGCGTGGTCATCTGGATCACCCTCAGGAACGAGGACGTACGCGACCTGGAGCTGTTCAACCCGTTCGCCAGGCCCTACGACTTCGCGGTCTACGATCCGGCGGAGCAGGATGAGGAAGTGTGGAGGTGGAGCGACAACCGCCCTCAGGTGAACGAGGACAAGGTGGACTTCGAGGCGACCATCGCTGTTGGAGATTCTCTAAGGCTCGAGCCTCACAAGCACTGGGACAAGACCGACCAGTTCGGGACCCTGGTCCCCGTCGGAACCTACGAGGTCGAGGGCGAGATCTTCTTCTTCGACTCGCTGGGACGCAAACTCGAGTTCGACAGCGGGCGGCGCGAGATAAAGATTGCCCCCTGACCCCGGGGGCAACGGCGGGCGCCGCCAAACGCCGCGCCACTTAGAGCCGCCCCGCGTTCGGAAGACAACTTGCCGAGCCGCCGAGCAGAGAATCCGTACTGAGAGGTTCACACCGGGCGGGCTTCCGTACGCGCCCGTACATCTGCGCGGAAGAGACGGCGGGCAGGAGCGCCACCAAGACCGTCCGGGACCTGAGGCATAGCTGCACGGAGACCACAAACTGCTCGACCAGCTCCTCCAGGCTTTGCGCGCCCGCCATGGTTCTGCCCATCTGGCCGACGGTCCTGACCCTATCGACCCTCGCGGACAGACGGCGCTGCGTCTTACGTGTCCATTCGCGCGGCGTCTAGTCACGAATACTCGATTCGCTGGCCCAGCCTTCCAGACTGAGCCGGAACGGAATCCGCCCATTCTCGTCCCTGACGCCCTCCGACCTACCGTGCAGATTGAACATTGAATATTCAATCTACAAGAGCATTACTCACACGACCGCGAAGCGTTGGCATTCAACCGTGGAGACACATGTCCTCCTGGATCCGGGCGGCAAGTTGGTGCCAATCGAGATAAAGTCCGCACAAACCGTGGCGAGCGATTTCTTCGACGGCATTCGGTACTGGCGAGAGCTGGCGGGCGAAAGGGCGGCGCCCGGAGCGCTGTTTTACGCTGGACAGAGCTCATTTCGTCGCCAAGGGGTCGCAGTGTACTCATGGTCGTGTCTCTAGTAAAGGGCCCCTAGCCGGCGCCGTTTTCCCTTTCCAGGGAAGGCCGAGAAGCTCTGGGTGCTCCCCCAAACACCGCAGAATTGAAACCACCCGTGCGCGCGGGCGGCCCTTCCCCCGTCTCTTCCCGACCTGCCCCCAGAAAGGTCGGCCCTCGCCTCCATGCTCTATCAAGGCACGTTCCAACCGGACCGTGGAATCAAGAGGCGGCGCAATCTCTTTGCGGACAAGAGGAACAAGGGATCGTGGCGAAGCGGACGGCGGCGGTCACACCCCCGCGGGCGCAACCTGGGTTGTAGTCGCCGCTCCGGGAGGTCCCGCGGGTTGCCGATGCGGCACCTAGGCGGGCAGGAAATACCTGGACGCAAGGCAGCGGAAGGATAGGCCCGATAGCATCGGCCAAGTCGGTGCACGGGTGAGAAAGGCCGCCCCGGAGCAGCCCCCCAGTGGCAACCACGTCATCCCAGCTTCACGCGTCCGTTCACGATGTGATGGATGAGGGCCTCCACCAGGTTCGGGTCGAGGCTTGTGCCCGAGAGCCGGCGCAGTGTGTCTATGGCCTCGTCGACGGGCGACGAGGACCCGCACCCGCAGAGGCATTCGTCGAAGGTATCGGCGACGGCCAGTATCCTGGCCTCCAGCGGTATCTGCTCGGCGCGAAGGCCGCACGGCGCGCCGCTTCCGTCGTAGCGCTCTCCCGCGTGCCGGAGGAAATCGCGTCCGTTCCCGTCCATCTCGTGCACCAGCGCGGCCAGCCTTATGTCCTGAAGCTCGTAGGGCGGAAGGTCCAGCGACTCCCATATGCTCTCCACGAAGCGCGCCACCCGACGAGCATGGTCTCCACGCGAGGAGCCGGAGCCTTCGAGATCGCGCAAGACCGTCTCGACCGTGTCGACCATATCGGCCCTTTCGCTCTCCGCCCTCTGAAGCGAGACGAGCCCGGTCTCGAAGAAACCGCACAGCGACTTGAAGTCGTCTCTGTCCTCGGCCATGATCTGATCGCCGTCGAGCCCGCCCCCCACGAAGAGGGCCGCGGATGGACCGTTCAACCCCTTGACCGCGTATCCCATCGCCAGCCCGCAGGCCCGCAGGGACATCACCTCTCCTCTCATGCCCGGCACGCCGTCCAACTCTTTCATAGTCATTGGGTCGCCTTCGGCCACGAGGGCCGCGCACAGCTTCCCCGACGCGGGCAGGGCCAGCCCGTTCGCGCACCTCGGCGAGACACCGCGTGACTTGATCACCTTGTACTCGCCCTCGTCATCGTCCAGAAGCGCCACCAAGACCGTCCGGGACCTGAGGCATAGCTGCAGGGAGACCACAAACTGCTCGACCAGCTCCTCCAGGCTTTGCGCGCCCGCCATGGTTCTGCCCATCTGGCCGACGGTCCTGACCCTATCGACCCTCGCGGACAGACGGCGCTGCGTCTGGGCCATTCGCCTCTGCCTGTTGATCAGCTCCTTCTCCGCCTCGGCGCTGACGGTCGCCATGGAACGGGCCTCGGCGACCCTGACCAGCATCTTCTGTATCCGCAGCACCAGCTCCTTCGGCGAGAACGGCTTGGTCAGAAAATCGTCCGCCCCCGATCGCAAGCCCTGCACCCTCGCGGAGGGCTCCACCAGGCCCGATATCATGATCACGGGGATGTCCTGCGTCGTCGGCTTGGTCTTGAGTGCCTCGCAGACCTGGTAGCCGTTTCGCTTGGGGAGCCTGACGTCGAGCACGATCACGTCCGGGCGCACCTTGTCGATGACTTTCATGGCCTCCTCCCCGTCCATGGCGGAGAAGGTCCTGTAGCCGGAGCCGGAGAGCGCGACGTGTAGGAGGTCGATCACCCTTCTGTCGTCGTCGACGACCACCACGGACGGCGCTCTGGCGCTTTTCTCGGACGGGCCCGGAAGTTGTTCCTTGTAACGAAACTCCATGCTTTATTCCTCAAACGCTCGCCTCGGACGCGCGGAGCCGGGTGCAAACCGCAGCTCGTTACCCGCGACCGCCCAGCCTTCTCTTGAGCGACTCCATCTCGCTCAGCGCTTCATCTATGGCCACCCTGGCGGCCTGAGCCTCGGAGGACGCTCCCTCCGACAGGCCCGCCACCTTCTCGACGTTGTCCGCGAGAGCCGCGGCCATGTCGCCGACCGATCCCAGAAACTGCTCCATCTCCGAAGCGGCCACCGCCCTTCGCGACTCGCTCGCTCTGGCCTCGCGCTGCCAGGCGGAGAGCTCGGACCTGAGGTCGTCCAGCGCGGCCGTGGCTGACTTCACCGCCTCGAGGTATTCCGCGGAGAGCGAATCCACCCTCTCGCTTACCTCCATGGCCCCCTCGGCGAGCTTTCTCGTACTGTCGGCGAGCTTCTCGAGATCCGGGGACCCCGATCGCGACGCCTCGATGGCGGCGTTGAGTGCTATCACGGTCGCCTCGTCGGCGAGCCTTCTGGAGTCGGCGGAGATCCCGGCCCCCGCGCCGGACTTCTCTCCGAGCCCGCTTATGGGCGCGGCGCAACCGTCCAGGGCGCCGCTCACTCCGCGAAGGGCCTCGTCGCGGCCCCGCTCGTCCTTTTCGCTTCCCCTGCGGGCCTCCAGCGCCGCCACGCTTACGGCCTCTCCCACTCTCTTTGTGAACTCCTTCGCGCCGACCAGCAGCTCGCTGTGGCCGACGAAGGCGTTCTCCGCGCGGGCCGACAACTCGCCGGCCCGACCCTCGGCCTTGCGAAGCGTGGACGAGATCTGTTCGACCACCTCTGCGCATCCCTCCATGAACCCGGACAGCTCCGTGCAGCATTCCGCAAGGGACTTGCCGACCGGTTCCAACGGTCCCGAGGCTTCGCCGAAATCCCTGTCGAAACGCCCGGCCCCCATCTGCTCGATCTCCCCGCGGAGCTTTTCCACGGAGGCCCTGATTCCATCCAGCTCTCTCGCCTCGCCGGAGGCGGATCGGCGTGCTTCCGCGACGCGCTCCACGCGGTAGTAGAGCTGGGACAGATCGGCGGGCGGGTCCGCCTGCGGGCCGCCGCCCTCATCGCCGGCGCTCTCTACAGCGTTTAGAACGCGAGCCGCCGGCTCCCATATCCATCTCGCGGCAAGGCGCCACACGAACACCGCACAGAGAAAGGCGAGCAGCGCGGCCACTGCGATTCCGGCCATGAACAGCTGACGGGGGGCGTAGCGCGACACCCATTCGAATCCAGGAGGGTAGGGCCAGTTGGTTGCGAGATACAGCAAGAAGGCGAGAGCCGACGCGAGGACGACGGGAATGACCAGGAAAGCCAGGACAGCTTTTCTCCGGGCCGCGTTCACGGCTTTTGCAGTGGGTTTTCCGACCTCGGGTAGATTCCCTCGTGCCGACATCCGTCTCCTCCGCACGGTCCCGCAAGCCGGTCGAGCTTTAACGGGCCTCTCGCACAACCTCCCCACAGTGGGCATAACACGACGTTATTATCGCAATTTACATGCCACCATATCCAGACCCATCCGGCCCTTCGGAGTACGCGTCCGGCCGATGCCGCCGCCGTCGAATCCCCGCGCGGGCGTCTCCGGGATGCCGTCGCTACGCCTTGCGCCAACGGCTCTTGCGCAAGAGGCGAAGAACGCCGGCCCCCACGCGCCGTCAACGGACAGCTAATCGGACGCCCCGCCGCGAGGCGCGCGCAATGTGAAAGGCGCCGCCGATTCCGAAGTCGCGCGGGGCAAATGCCCACGGCTTGCGGCAATGCGCCCAGAGCGCAAGCTCCGACCCGGCCTATCGATGTTCCGGCGGATCCCGTATTTGATTCGCCGCCAAGCAATTGCGGAGCCCCTTATTCGGGCCGTCCGCCCCACCCCAAGGCACGCATGTTGCACCAACTAGTATCGAGCCCCTCTTTCCGAACCATGCGGGGCGTGGAGAGGTTATGGATCCCAGGCACTTCATAGGACTTCGCGATCCGGATCGGACCATACAGCCGACCTACTATTTCATGGTCAACTGTCTCCTGTATTCCAGGATGGAGATAGGGCTGCCGTCGAACGAGGACGGCTTCGACGAGGACGTCAACGTCTACATAGCGAACCTGCTCCAGTCGTTCATGGACCCGGAGTACATCGACAAGTCGCGGCGCTTTCTGTCCAAGTACGACACGGAGATCTTCTCGCGCCTTTCCGCCTCGAAAGACGCGAGGCTCAAGTACACGATCTACAAGACAAACGCCGACTTCCTTCTTATCTCGATCGGCATCTTCGACAACCCCAGGGCGGGCGTGTCCCCTTCCAGACCGAACAGGACCGACCCGTCGGAGGAGGGCTACGTGGGCAGGGGAAAGGCCTACTACCAGTTTGCCTACTCCTACAGCCAGATCCTGCACGGAAAGAGCTCGGCGATAACCGACGTGCTCGAGAAGCTCTCCACCGGGTTCGACAAGTACGTCCAGATCCTGACGTACATGAGAGGCGAGTACCTCGATCTGGTAAGAAGGTTGACCGACGGGGAGATATACCACTTGGAAAGAGTGGTGAACGAGGAAAAGCGGAGCCAGGAGATCAGGAAGAAGCAGGACGAGCTGCTGGACGCCTACCTGGAGTGGATGAGAAATCCCTCACCCGAGCTGGAAGAAGTGATCAAGAAGAGGATCGCCGAGGTAAAGGAGAAGGACCCCACCTTCAGCTTCCCCTGGCCGCCGAAAGCCTCGGGGCAGTAGATACAGGGAACAGGTTCCGGCGGCGGCAGGGCGGCTGCTGCGCTCAGCTCCCGGTCTCGCCCTCGAGGGCGCGCCTCGCCCCTTCGAAGAACGCGCGCGCTCTACGCGTCCTGTAGTCCGGATACGTCCAGGGAAGGGGCTGAAAGGCCCCCTTCATATAGAGAAGCTCCAGTTCCCCGTACACGTCCTTTGCGACGCGGATCCTGTGGCCGGCGCGCTTGTGGCTCGCGAGCAGCAGGTGGTCCGCGGTCAGGATCCCCGGATCCAGATTGATTCTCCTCCTGTCGGTTCCCGGATAGAGCAGCTCCCGCTCGCGCGCGCAAGTCACCGACTTCATCCAAGCGAGCGAAAGGTCGCCTTCGGCCGCTCCGAAAACCGCGTAAGAGCGCAGAAGACCCTCTCCCATCTCCCGGCTGTAGTAGTCAGTGAAGTCGAAGGGGAACGGATCGCAGGTCGCGGTGACGGGACCGAAGTCCACCGACATGGCTTCGGCGGCGGTCGCGAACAAGCCCTCGAAGGCGCTTATCATCCCAACGATGTGAAAGGCGGCCGGCTCTCGGGCCCCTGAGCGGTACGCCGGCTCGGCGCCCCGCCTGGGCGCGGAGGCACCATCTTTCCGAGCTTCGGTCCGGTCGCTCAACCTCGATCCTTCGGACGCCACGATTTCGCACCCACGCAGGCCTTCACGCAAAGGCCGCAGATCTTGACGCCGAGCGACAGCTCCTTCGAGAACTTCTTGAGCAGATTGTGGCATCTCTCAAGGTCGAACTCCTCGGGCGTCTTCCCTATGGCGCCTACCGGGCAGGCGTCCATGCACTTGTAGCACTTGCCGCAGTCGCGCTCCGCCGGGCTCCCGCAGGGCAGCGGCATGTCGGTCAGGACGGTCGCGTACCGCACCCTGGCGCCGTAGGCCTCCGTCACGGCAAGGTTGTTCCTCCCCCACCAGGCGACCCCCGACAGACAGGCGGCGGCCACGTGCCAGATATGACCTTTGTTCTCCTTCCAGTCGACTATCTGCGACGAAGGGACGGGAAACGCGCCGTACCCGCGCTCCTGAAGCCAGGTCACGACGGCCGACGCCGCGGAATCCAAAAAGAGGTTCGCCTGCCTGTAGTGGTAGCGATACGTGGAGGTGGGACGATCGACCAGGCTCTCAATCACCCGGTCGGAGACCCTGTAGCCGAGCACGATTGCCCTGGTCAGGTCCGATACCACCCCGGGCGGCACGTACCTTACTTCGAGCCGCCCCCCCGAGAGGTCGGCCACGCCGAACACGGGAACGCCGCGGGATTCGACCAGACCCTTCAGCTCGGCAAGGGCCGAGGCCGGATCCGGGGATATGTCGGATCGATCTTTCTTCATGAAGCTGAGATCAGCGGATCTCGTAGTTGGGGGCTTCCTTGGTTATCGTGATGTCGTGGGGGTGGCTTTCGCGCAGGCCGGCCACGGTTATCCTTACGAAAGCGGTCTTCGTCCTTAGCTCCTCGACCGTCCTCACTCCGCAGTACCCCATGCCCGCCCTCAGGCCGCCGACCATTTGGAATATTATGTCCCGTACCGAGCCCCGATAGGGCACGCGCCCCTCGATGCCCTCGGCGACCAGCTTGCGATCCTCGACCTCGTCCTGGAAGTAGCGGTCCCTGCTGCCCTTGGACATGGCTTCGACCGAGCCCATGCCCCTGTAGATCTTGTACCTGCGACCCTCGAGGGTAAGCGACTCGCCGGGGCTCTCGTCCGTGCCGGCGAACAGGCTACCCGTCATTACCGTCGTCCCTCCGGCGGCGAGGGCCTTGGTGATGTCCCCGGAGTACTTGACGCCGCCGTCGGCGATGATGGGGATTCCCTTGGCATCCAAAGCCGACGCGCAATCCATGATGGCCGTGATTTGAGGCACTCCTATTCCCGCTATGACGCGGGTCGTACAGATGGAGCTCGGACCGATCCCCACCTTTATCGCATCGGGCTCCAGGGCGGCCAGATCGCGCGCCGCTTCCTCCGTCGCGACGTTGCCCACCACGAGATCGACGTCCGAGTACTCGCTCTTTATCTTCTCCGCGGCCTTGATGACGTTCCTCGAATGACCGTGAGCGCTGTCCAGCACCACGGCGTCCACCTTGGACTTGACGAGCTCGGCAACCCGCTCCGCCATGTCGGCGCTGGGCCCCACCGCGGCGCCCACCCTGAGGCGGCCGTACTCGTCCTTGCACGCCTTGGGATAGTCGAGCTTCTTCTGAATGTCCTTTACGGTGATCAAGCCCTTCAGGCGGAAGTTCTCGTCGACCACCGGTAGCTTCTCGATGCGGTTCTGGTGCAGGATGCTGGTCGCTTCCTTGAGCGTGGTACCCACCGGAACCGTGACCAGGTTCTCCTTCGTCATGACCTCGGAGATCGGCACGTCCAGGTTCTCCACGAACCTGAGGTCCCTGTTGGTCAAGATGCCGACGAGCTTGTCGTTCTTGGTGATGGGGACCCCGGATATCTTGAACCTTCTCATCAGGTCGAACGCGGTGCGGACCGGCGCCTCGGGCTCGAGAGTTATGGGCTCGACTATCATCCCGCTCTCGGATCTCTTGACCTTGTCGACCTCGGCGGCCTGCTCGGCGACGCTCAGGTTCTTGTGTATGATCCCTATTCCGCCCTCGCGGGCCATCGCGATAGCCAGCGCCGATTCGGTGACCGTGTCCATGGCGGCGCTGACGATGGGAATGTTCAACTCGATCCTGCGGGAGAACAGCGTGCGCGTGTCCACGTCGGAGGGCAGGACGTCGGACTTGGCGGGAACCAGGAGTACGTCGTCAAAAGTCAGAGCTTCCCTGATTGTCTTGTCTCTCATCTTGTACTCCGGCTGCCGGCCATCCAGCGGCTGCGGCCGAACGGCCAGTGAATGACTCCCCGGGGCGCTACGAAGGCCGATCGCCAATGGCGCCTCCGGGCTATTCGCCGCCGCCGCTCAGGATGTCCAAGGAGAAGTAATAGCTGGCGCCTACGACGAACTGCACGTAGGAGTCGTCATTTCCGAACCCGGAAGGAAAATCCTCCAGGTTCTTCGAGAATATCTTGTGCCAGACGAAGTCGTAGTTGACGGTGACCGACCGGGTAATGAAGTACTCGAGCCCAGCCGTGACGTTGATCCCCCAGTCCAGAGTGGATCGATCTTCCTCCGTCTTGGGATCCTTGGTGACCTGGAGATTCTCCCGGACAACAACATTGTAGGCCCCGACCCCGACCCCCGCGTGAGGCAGATACCTGGGCCATTGCTCGAAGACGTGCCTGTATTCCACGGCGACCGTGACGGGATTTATAATGGTAAGCGTGTCGTTTCTACCGGAATACGAGTTCCAGCCCCTGCCGAAGGTGCCGTGCAAGGCCACCTTGGGGTTGAAAACGTATCTCCAGTCGAAATGACCCAGAAGCCGGGGCTGGGCCTCCCTGCTGAGATCGTCGTCGCCCGTAAACAACATCAGGCCCCCGCTGGCGCCTATGCTGCCCTTGCCGCCGAGCTCCTGCGCGAAGCCCGGCCCCGCCGAGATCACGGCCCCGATTGCCACTATGGCGAACAACGCCGTGGAAATCCTTGACATCCCCGTCTCCTTTCACCGGCCTCACACCGCGTCGAAGTATATGAAAAACAAGAGGTATTGGATGATAACTCCCGCCGTGGCTCCTGTCAAGATTATAGCCTCGCCGGCCGGCGAGCGCCAGTGGACACGGGATCCGTCGCGGCGGGCGAGGGCGGGGCAAGGAACGGGCGGCCGCCATTGGCCGGGGCAGCTCGCGGCCGGTCGCCGGCCGCCCGGCGGGCCGTGTCTCGGCGTCGCGGGACGACAGGGTCCGCCACTTCCCACGTGCTCGCCCCGCGGAGGCGGCTTCGGCCGAAAGGGTCAGTCCATCAACCCCCACTCCCTGTGCTTTGCGGCTATTGCGTCGGCCAGTACGTCCAGTGCGGCGAGATCGGACTCTTTCGGGTATCCCTTGCACAGGACGGGGTCCGGCGTCTCCACTTTTAGCTTTCCGAGGGCGCCCAGTGTCTGCTCGACCGACTTACCTCCCCATCCGTAGGAGCCGATCACGGTGGCGAGCCTGATTGTCGGCTTCAAGGCGCCGGCTATGGTGGCCGCGTACAACACGGTAGGATGAGGGCCGACCAGCACCGTGGGGGTGCCGAAGACCACGGAGGCGGCGTCCACCAGTGACATCGCCAGCCGCCCCAGGTCGGTCACCGTCATGTCGTATCTCTGCACGCTCACCCCTCTGTCCGCGAGCGCCGCGGTCAGATGCGCCACCATCCTCTCCGTGCTGCCGTGCATGGTCACGTAGGGCAGGACCACCACGTTTTTCACTTTGTCCGAGACCCAGTCCTCATACGCGTCCACTATCAGCTTCGGGTCCGAGTAGATGGGCCCGTGGCTGGTGGCTATCATCTCGAGGTCGAGCTCTCTCACCTTCTCCAGGTTGCCCCGTATGATGCGGTAGAACGGCATCATTATCTCGGCGTAGTATCTCTTGGCCGCTTCGAAGACGCGCGGGTCGTCCTTCACGTGGAGATCGGCCGTCGCGTAATGGGAGCCGAAGAAATCGCAGCTGAACAGGATCTTCTCCTCCTCCAGATAGGTGACCATGGTCTCCGGCCAGTGCACCCAAGGCGTATAGATGAAGCGCATGGTCTTGCCGCCCAGGGAAATGGTCTCCCCGTCTTCGACCGTGACGAACCTGTCCTCGGGCAGACAGAGGTGATCGATGAGCATCTCCTTGCACTTGGGATTGGTGACTACCTTGGCGTCGGGATATTTGTGGAGCACGCACGAGATCGCCCCCGAATGGTCCTGCTCGGCGTGATGCGAGACCACGTAGTCGACGCTTGGCACGTCGCTTAGCTGCCCCATCAGCACGTCGGTCATCGTCGGATCGACGGTGTCCAGCAGCGCCGTCTTCTCAGCGCCCTGAATCAGATAGGCGTTGTAGCTCGTCCCATCCGGAAGGGGAATCAGGCTGTCGAAGAGCCGCCTGTTCCAATCCACGGCGCCCATCCAGTGCACGCCCTCTCTCATCTTTCTCTTGTTCATCGCCCACCTCCGTTATAATGCAGCGCTCCGATCTTCATGTCGGCGCCGGTTCCTGAATGCCAAGCCACCCGCGGCGCGCCGTCGGGCGTCCGCCGTCATCACCGGGGTCTGGTTGTACCTACGGCCCGAAGGCGAGCGCGGATACCCACGCCGGCCTCTTGAGAAGTCGCATCCCGGGTACCCCCTAGGATCTGATCATTACGAGCATCATCTTGAATCTCTCCCGGGCCATCAAGGCGTGCGGTCTGTTCGCCGGCATCACGATCACGTCGCCCGCTTTCAAGGTGTAGGCCGTGCCCTCTATGGTCACTTCCGCGACGCCGTCTATGACATCGACCAGGGCGTCGAAAGGGGTGGTGTGCTCGCTCAGCCCCTGGCCTTCGTCGAAGGCGAACAAGGTGACCGTGCCCGTGGGCTTCTTGAGCACCTCGCGGCTCACCACCGAGCCGTCCTGATACTCGACAAGCCCGGCGAGTCTCTCCACTTTCGCTATAGGTGTCTTGCGGTCGTCGCTCATCAGTATTTCACCGCCGTTCCGCTTGCGCTCACCATCAGCATGCCGCCGCTTTGGCCTAATGTTATCGTCTCGTAGTCCAGGTCCACGGCGATTACGCCGTTGGCGCCCATCGTCCTCGCCTGCTCCGTCATCTCGCTGATCGCTATATCCTTGGCTCTTCGAAGCTCCTTTTCGTAAGCGCCTGACCTGCCCCCCACTATGTCGCGTATGCCCGCGAAGAAGTCCTTGAAGATGTTGGCGCCCATGATGGCCTCGCCGCTCACAAGCCCCAGGTAGCTTCTGATAGGATGTCCTTCGATGTTATGAGTAGTCAAGACCAGCATTGGCAGCTCTCCTTGTCGAATGTCTGGGGACCGGTTGGCTACGCTCCCGGGCCATGGAACCCGCACGGGGATTATAGCGCATGCCGGCGGCGGGGTCAGCCGGGCGTCCCGTCACTCCCGGCCCACACCCCCGGCCCAAGCCACTTGACAGTTGCCGGACCAAAGCCATAACCTTATTGAGGGAAAACGTCAAGTGGAGGTCCTACAGCCTCCCCTGGAGCAGGGCCATCTAAGTACCCCTTGTGCGGGTGTTGCGGGCGGTGTAGCTCAGTCGGTTAGAGCAGCGGAATCATAATCCGCGTGTCCGGGGTTCGAATCCCTGCACCGCCACCAACCTACCGGCCTCCATAAACCTCAACGGGATTCGACCACCAAGTGAAAGCCGACATGGATGTCATGCTGCCGGGTAAAGTGACCGCCGCGATTGAGAGATACAACATGATACGCCCCGGCTCTCCCGTGATGGCGGCCGTCTCCGGAGGGGCGGACTCGGTAGCCCTGCTGCACGTTCTCGCCGGCCTGAGGGAATCGCTCGGTATCGATCTCTCCGCCGCCCACCTGAATCACAGGCTCAGGGGGGCGGCCTCCGACGAAGACGCGGCCTTCGTCTCGCGCGTGGCGGGCGGCCTCGGGATCGAGTGCGTCAGCGACTCGGCGGACGTGCGGGCCCTGGCCTCCGAGGAGAAACGGTCCCTGGAGGACGCAGCCAGGGAGGCCCGGAGGCGCTTCCTCCTGCGCGCGGCGAGGGCCCGGGGCGCGGCCGTCGTCGCCACCGGCCACCATGCGGACGACCAGGCGGAGACGGTCCTCATGAGGCTCATCAGGGGCGCCGGAGTGCGGGGGCTGGCCGGTATCGACCCGGTCTCGCCGGAGGGATTCGTGCGGCCTCTGATCGAGTGCAGGAGGGGCGAGATACGGCGCTATCTCCATGACAGGGGCATCCCGTACAGAGAGGACGCGTCCAACGAGGACAGGTCCTTCCTGCGCAACCGGGTGAGGCACGAGCTGATTCCCCTCATAGAGAGGGATTTCAGTCCCGCCATAGTCCCGCTCCTGTGCAGGACCTCCGACAACATGGCCGGGGTGGACAGGATGTTGTCGGGCCTGGGCGAAAAAGCGCTGGCGGAGGCGGCCGTCGAGAGCGCCGGCGAGAGGATGTCGCTTGATTCCAACGCCCTCCGGGCTTATGATAAAGTCACGTGGAGATACGTCTTCCAGCGGGCTTACAGGGAGTTGGCCGGAAATCTGGAGACGCTCTCTCACGCGCATCTGCTGGCTCTGACGGATATGGTCGAGAGGCAGCCCACGGGGACGTCCATTCACCTTCCCGGAGGCTTCGAGGCGAGAAAAACTTACGGCCTGATCGAGCTCCGCCGCCGCGAACCGCAGCCGGAGCCCGCTCTTGAAGAGAGGGAGGTGCTGCTGCCGGGCGCCACACCCGTTCCGGAGATGGACGGGGTGCTCGAGACAGAGCTTATGGACATCGCCGACCTTCCTCCAGACCTCAGGATCGTCGATCCGACGGTAGCGTTCTTCGATGTGAAAGACGTCTCCCCTCCACTATCGGTACGGGGCAGAAGGAGGGGCGACAGAATAAGACCTTTTGGATCCCCCGGGACCAAGAAACTGAAGGATCTATTGATCGACCTCAAGATACCTCCCGAGAGCAGGGACAGCCTCCCGGTCTTGACGGACGCTTTGGGGCTGCTCTGGGTGGCCGGAGTGAAAAGGTCGGACAGGGCCAGGATCGGCCCGGAGACCAGGGGGGTGTTCTGCGCCAGATGGGTGCCGGGTCGTCGATTCCCGGATGAATGACGGAGCCCGAGCCCAGCCCGCCCACCCAAGGACCGACCGAACGGGCGGCGAAGGGCGAAGGAGAGTACCTCGGAGGAATCGAAAGAGAGATAGATGACCTCTGACAGAGCAGTCGCAGAGATTAAGCCGCTAATCACCGCGCAGGAGATAGCCGGGCGCGTCGGCGAGCTGGCCTCGGCCATAAGCCACGATTACAGGGACAGCGGAAATCTGGTTCTGGTCGGGGTCCTGAAGGGCGGCGCCGTCTTCCTCTGCGACCTGGTCAGAGCGATGGAGGTGCAGGCGGAGCTGGAGTTCATAAGGGTCTCCTCCTACGGGGACTCCATGGCGAGCTCGGGCATCGTGGAGATAGTGTCCGACGTCGAGTCCACGCTCGAGAACAAAGATATAATAGTGGTGGATTGCATTGTCGATTCGGGTCTGACGATGGGGCGAATCCTCGCCCATCTCTCGGACAGGCCCGGAGTCCGCAGCATCGAGGTCTGCTCCCTGCTTTCCAAGAGTGCGGGGGGCCGTCCCGGAGCCCGGCCCAAGTACGTGGGCTTTGAGATAGACGATAGATTCGTGGTCGGCTATGGTCTCGATTACGCTGAGAGGTTCCGGTCTCTGCCTTATATTGCGACATTGAAGTGACGTTAACTGTGGTGGGAGCCGGCTCCACCCACAAGGTGATAAGAGATGGACAAGAATCAGCATTCGGACAAGGACAGGAAGTCCCTCAAGCTGCCCAAGAAGCGGGGCAAGAGGCCCGGCAAGGGCAAGGGGACCCCTCCGACGAGACCTCTCAGGACTCTGACCTTATGGATAGCCCTGACGCTCATAACCGTCCTGGCGATCCAGTTCTATTACACGGCCAAGCCCAAGGAACACAAGATATCTTATGACCGGTTCGTCGAGGAGGTGAAGGCCGGCAACATCAAGAGCGTCGAGTTCGAGGGGCAGAAGGCCAGCGGCGAGTTCCTCACCCAGATAACGAAGGTCGAGCAGGACGAGCAGGTCTCCTTCACCCAATTCTGGACCAACATTCCGTTCGAGGACGCCGACCTCCCCGACCTGATAATGGAGTTAAACCCCGAGGCGGAGATCACCGCCGAGCCGGAGGGAACCCCCTGGGGCGGAATACTCATAACATGGCTTCCCATCCTCCTGATCGTCGGCTTCTGGCTGTTCGTTATCAGGCAGATGCAGGGCGGCGGCAGCAGCGCGATGAAGTTCGGCAAGAGCAAGGCCAAGATCCTGGTGGAGAGCGCGCCCAGGGTGACTTTCAAAGACGTGGCCGGAGCGGACGAGGCCAAGCAGGAGCTGCAGGAGGTCATCGAGTTCCTCAAGGATCCGCGCAAGTTCCAGACCCTGGGCGGCAGGATTCCGAAGGGCGCGCTTCTCCTGGGCCCTCCCGGAACCGGCAAGACATTGCTCGGCAGGGCCGTGGCGGGCGAGGCGGGAGTTCCATTCTTCAGCATGAGCGGCTCAGACTTCGTGGAGATGTTCGTGGGGGTCGGCGCCTCCCGAGTGAGAGACCTCTTCGAACAGGGGAAGAAGAACGCCCCCTGCATAATCTTCATAGATGAGATAGACGCCGTAGGCCGGCACAGGGGCGCCGGTCTGGGCGGCGGGCACGACGAGCGCGAGCAGACGCTGAACCAGCTCCTGGTGGAGATGGACGGGTTCGAGTCGAACGAGGGCGTGATACTCATCGCGGCGACCAACAGGCCGGACGTGCTGGACCCGGCGCTTCTGCGCCCCGGCCGTTTCGACAGACAGATAGTGGTCGGTTGGCCGGACGTACGCGGGCGCGAAGGCATCCTCAAGGTCCATACCAGGAAGATTCCGCTGGACGGCGACGTGGACATAAAGGTCCTGTCGCGGGGGACTCCGGGCTTGTCGGGCGCCGATCTGGCAAACATGGTCAACGAGGCGGCGCTTCTCGCCGCGCGGCGCAATCACAAGAAAGTGACGGCTCTGGACTTCGAGGACGCCAAGGACAAGGTGATGATGGGCACGGAGCGCCGCAGCCTCATAATGAGCGAGGAGGAGAGGAAGACGACCTCCTATCACGAGGCGGGCCACGCGCTCGTCGCCTGGCTGCTGCCCAAGACCGATCCGGTCCACAAGGTCACGATCATACCGAGAGGCACGGCGCTGGGGGTCACTCACTTCCTGCCCGTTGACGAGAAACACAATCTGTCAAAGGAATACCTGATCTCGGTCCTGACCACGGACATGGGCGGGCGCGCCGCCGAGAAGCTGGTCCTCGACCAGCTCAGCAACGGGGCGGCCATGGACATAGAGCACGCTACCAACCTCGCCCGGCGCATGGTCTGCGTATGGGGGATGAGCGAGAAGTTGGGACCG
Organism: uncultured bacterium; assembly: GCA_964531335.1. Taxonomy (GTDB): domain Bacteria; phylum Eisenbacteria; class RBG-16-71-46; order CAZHEV01; family CAZHEV01; genus CAZHEV01. The sequence goes on from CAZHEV010000009.1 coordinate 95,853, forward strand.
CTGACCTTCGGCAAGAGGGAGGAGATGATCTTCCTCGGCAAGGAGATATCCCAGCAGAGGGATTACAGCGAACAGACGGCCCTGCTCATCGACGAAGAGGTCAAAGTGCTGGTGGAAGGCTCCTACCGAACGGCTTACGAGCTGCTCGAGAAGAACATCGACAAGCTTCACAGCCTGGCGGGCGCGCTTCTCGACAGAGAGATCCTGGACCACGAGGAGATCGACAAGGTGCTCAGGGGCGAGGAGTTGGAGCCCGTGCCCAAGCCCACCAAGGGGCGGGGCGAGACGTCTAAGGAAGCGGCCGGTGAGGAGAAAGAGGCCACCGCGGCCGGAGGCGAACCAGGGACGAGCGCCGCCGGTGAGGAGAAAGAGGCCGCCGCGGCCGGCTCCGGCCGGGGCGAGGACGGCGGCGGCCAGACCCCCGACTCCGAAACGGCCGGTCCGGAGAAGAGGCGGGGCTCCCCGGGGAATGACCCGGGCACACCCGAGAAGAAAGACAAGAAGGGCGCGGCGAGTTGACCGTCGAATCACGACATGGGCTTTCTACGCTACACCTATCCAATAGAGAGATAGATCTTTCCAAGCGCACCGCCGTGATGGGCGTCTTGAACGTCACCCCCGATTCTTTCTCGGACGGCGGGCGATTCCTGGACATGTCCGCGGCCGTCGCCCACGCCAGAGAGATGGCGGACGCCGGAGCCGACATCATAGACGTGGGAGGAGAGAGCACCCGCCCGGGGTCCGAGCCTGTCCCGCTGGAGATTGAGCTGGCCAGGGTGGTCCCGGTCATCGAGGCCCTCGCGGGCCTGGGCATCCAGGCGGCACTTTCAATCGACACCTGGAAGAGCGAGGTCGCGAAGAGAGCGCTCGACATGGGCGCTCACGTCATCAACGACATAAGCGGGCTTCACTTCGATCCCAAGCTGGCCGATCTCGCCGCGGAGTACAGGGCGGGCCTGGTTTTGAGCCACATCAAGGGCACCCCAAAGAACATGCAGGCCGATCCCGAGTACGAGGACGTCGTCACCGAGATAAAGGAATTTTTGGCGGATGCGGCGTCCAAGGCGCTGGCCGCGGGCGTCGACCGCGGGTCGATAGTGGTTGACCCGGGCATCGGATTCGGCAAGAAACTGAAGCACAATCTCGCCATCCTCAAAAGGCTTGGCGAGATCGCCGAGCTTGGATACCCTGTGCTCGTGGGGCCGTCCCGCAAGGCCTTCATCGGGACGCTGTCCGGCACGGCGGTGGACGACAGGCTGGAGGGCACTCTTGCCGCGGCCGTCCTCGGCGTCGCGCACGGCGCCTCGATGGTGAGGGTGCACGACGTCAAGGAGGCGCGCCGGGCGCTCGCCGTGGCGGACGCCATAATAGGCGCCTAGCGTCCAACGCCGCGGGGGCGGATGGCGCCGGTGGGCGTCGGGCTCGTGCGGCGCACCACTACAGTTCGCAGGAGGGGCCGCGTGGAGATCTTCGGGCAGTTCACCATACTCGATGTCGTGGACATCGCGGTGGTGGCGTTTATCTTCTACCGCCTCTTCCTGCTGGTCAGCGGTACCAGGGCCGCCCAGATGTTCTTCGGGCTCGCGGTCCTGATCGTAGTATCCGCCGTGGCCCAGTGGCTTCAACTGAACGGCATCAACTGGATCATCTCGAGCCTAAAGACCGTCTGGGTCATAGCTTTCGTCATCCTTTTCCAGCCGGAGCTGCGCCAGGCGCTCGTCCAGATAGGCCATAGCCGCTTGTTCAGGCGGTTCGTCCCGACGGAGCAGTACAGCACCGTCGGTGAGATCGTCAAGGCGGCCGAGTACATGTCCGAGGAGAAGATCGGAGCGCTAATAGTGCTGGAGCGGAGCATGGGGCTCAGGAACTACATAGAGACGGGCATGCCGCTTGACGCGAAGGTGTCGGCCGAGCTGCTGGTTACTATATTCACGCCCCCGTCGCCCTTGCACGACGGGGCGGTGATAATCCTCGGCGACAGGGTTGTGGCGGCCGGCTGCATACTGCCGCTCAGTCACGATCCGAGCTTGACCCAGACCGCCGGCACACGGCACAGGGCGGCGCTGGGTCTGGCGGAGGAGACCGACGCGGTGGTGGTGGTGGTCTCCGAGGAGACCAGAGACATCTCCGTCGCGAGGAAAGGCAAGCTGGAGAAGCAGTCCGATCCGGGCGCTCTCCGCGGCGAGCTTGCCACTATCTTCGGAGAGCGGGACGATTCGGAATCGCCCCGCCAGGCCGAGGCAGCCGGCTAGATCCTCTCAACCGACCGGGCTGGGAGAGATCTTCGCCAGCACTTCCTTCCTCACGGCCGCAGGGGGGATGGTCCCCGAATCGAGCAAAAGGTCGTGGAACTGCTTTAGCTCCAAATCGTTTCCCGCCGTGCGCGCAGCGCCCAGAAGATCCACGATCTCCATCTTTCCCACCGAGTAGGTCATCGGCTGCGTTGGGGTGATCGTGTACCTCTTCACCTCGGCCACGGCGTTGGTCCTCTCTATCATGGCGTGATCGACAAGGAACTGCACGCCCTCCTCGAAGCTCATCTCTCCCGTGTGAAGCCCCACGTCGATCACGACTCTGGCCGCCCTCCACAGGCTGTCCTTTATCTGGTACAGACGCGTCTCGTTGTCGGGATAGAAACCCTGCCTGTACATCATCTCCTCGCAATACAGCGCCCACCCCTCGGCGAACAAGTTGCTGTCGACGAGCTTCCTGATCGTCGAGGGGTTCCTGTTCGACCTTATGAGCTGAAGGTGATGGCCCGGATACGCCTCATGCAACGCGGTTATCGCCATCGACGAGTAGTTGTGACCCTTGAGCTGATCTTCCCGCTGTTTGCTCGGAGCATCCTCATCGACCGGCGTAACGTAAAACAGTCCTTCCTGCTTTTCATCGAAAGGGCCGGGAGGAAGGTACGCCGCATAGGGTATGACCGGGCGCTCGAACGCCGGCGTATCCACAATGGTGAGCAGCTCTCCAGGAGGAATAGTCACCAGGTCTTTCTCCTCCACGAAACGGCGCGCGCGGTTCATCTCGCGCTCGTAGCTCGACTTGATCTCCCGGGCCTCGGGATGCCTGTTCTTCGTCTCGGCCACGATCTCCCGCCAGTCCGCTCCGCTTCGAATCCTGGACGCCAGATCCGCCATCTCCCTCTTTGTGCCGTCCAGGAGTCTTTGCCCGAAGATGGCTATCTCCTGGGCGTTCTTCCTGAGCATGTGCTCGGTCTTGAGCTTGCTGTTGTACAGGTCCTCGCCCAGCGCGAAGTCGCCCCCGGACCTGGGCAGGAGATCTTCGCTCAGATAGTCCACGAAGCTCTTGAAAGCCTCCTTCGCCTGCGCCGCGGCCTCGGCCACGGCCGAGGCTTGCCGCGGAGCGGCGGACGCGACGCGGGCCGCGGTTTCGTCCACGAAGGCCGCGCCCTCGCCGGCCACCTCGATGGCGATCTTGGTAAAGACCTCCGGCGGCTCATCGAGGTTGTCTCTCGCGGCGGCGAGCAGCTCGGGTATCCGCCGGAGCCTGGATATGATATTAGGGATCCGCGCCTCCAACGGGGCGAAATCCCTCGCCGTCAGTATGAAAACTCCGTAGAGACATCTGTCCGCATATATCGAGGGCATCACATAGGGCGTTCTGGCCCCCTCCAGATCCAGAAGGTCCATGTCTATGCGGTTTAGCAAAAGCTCGGCGTCTATCCGCCTGTCCGCGGGAAGATCCGACGCGGCCAGGTCGCCGAAGACATCAAGGGTCCTTTTTCTCAGATCCTTCAGCGAGCCCGCCCTCGACTCGAGTGCATCTTTGCTCAGATCCCCGAGATCACCGTCGAAGTCATGGACACCCATCACCGAGGCCTCGACGGGATTGTGACGGAAGAAGGCATCGGCGTACTCGCGAACAAGAGTATCGAGCTGCTCGACAGTCATCTCTTTCCTCCCGATCCTATCGCTCTTTGAAGTGATCGAAGCCGCCAAGGACGGCCAGCTCAACCACGGACGCGCCGTCCTCCAGCACGCACCCACTATCTCTTGAAACCACCTCGCCGACTTGTGTGAGCTTCGTGCCGGTTGGTCTTATCGCCGCCGCGAGGTCCTCCGCTCTGCCGGGGGGAATCGAGATCAGAAGCTCGTAGTCCTCTCCCCCCGAAAGCGCCAGGAGCTCGGGCACTTCGCCGAGGGCGCTCTCGGCGGTCATCGCCCCGCGCCCGAGGGGCAGCATCGCCTTGACCAATCTGACGCCGACCCCTCCGGCGGACGCGAGATGCAGCGCGTCAGGGGCCAGGCCGTCGCTGATGTCTATCATGGCCGTGGCCCCCACCCCGGCCGCCGCCATCCCCTCCGCGAGCCTGGCCTCCGGCCTGGTGAATCGGGCCACCGCGCCCGCCATGGCGCCGGCCTTGGCACCCCTGTTCGCCTTGCGCGTCTTACCTTTAGATCGGCCCTCGAGCTGCCTTGCCTTAAGGTAGGCCAGGCCCGCGGCCGCCTCGCCCAGCTCTCCTGTCACGAAGAGGAGATCTCCTTCACTCGCCCCGGAACGGCCGACGGCGCCGGGCTCCGGCGGCGTCCCCAGCACGGTCACGACGAAGGCGGTATCCCTGGAGGCGAAGGTATCTCCGCCCCCTATCTTGAGCCCGTACAGCCGGCAGGCCTCCGCGAAGCCTCTGTAAACGCCCGCAAACCAGGCGGGGTCATCCGACCTCTTGACCCCCAGCGCCACAAGGGCCAAGGCCGGCGCCCCACCCATGGCGGCTATGTCGCTCACATTGACGGAGATGACCTTGAACCCCAGGTCCTCGGGGCTGGTCCACTCGGCCCTGTAGTGGACGCCTTCGACCATGGCGTCGGTAGTGGCCAGCACCGGCCCGCGAGTGCGCCACAAGGCCGCGTCATCCCCTTCGGGCAGTAGAATGTCCGAGGCCGAGTCTCCGAGCTCGCGAACGAGCTCCCTGATCAGGCCGAATTCCCCCAGCCCGCCAAGCGGCCCCGGACCGGCGGTCCCATCCGGACCCGCGCGTCCCGGCGTCTTTTCCTTTCCCGTCTTTGGCTTCATCCGACCTGGTGAACCTCCATGCTTCGCCGGCGCCGCGCCCTCATGCCCCCGGCTAAGATATAACTTGTCCCTCCGCCGGTCAATCGCCCAAGGAGATGCCCCGGGAGCGCGCACCCCCGGGGCATCTCATGGGCGAAATTCGGTGACGTCTTGACGGCGCTATCGCAGGACCTTCTCCACGTCCGCCGCGTGTTTACCCTTCTCACCCTGTTGTATATCGAATTCGACTTTGTCGCCTTCGTTCAAGGTGCGAAATCCATCGCCCTTGATAGCGGAGTAGTGAACGAAGATATCCTCACCGCTGTCCTGGGCTATGAAACCATAACCCTTGGCCTCATTGAACCACTTAACGGTGCCACTGGCTTTCACTTACTCTACACCTCCTTTCACACGGCTGTACTTCTTCCTCTCATGAGGAACTGCGTTGCGTCCGCTCACACAGACAGATCCGTGTGGGGTAAGATCTCGATTGCACGCTACCCGATTTCAATTCCCTTGATCCTATTCAGAAGCCTGCGCTTCGGCGAGGACCATCCACTGAAGATGCCGACAACCAATCACCGGACAGCGGATTCGTAAGGTCGCAAGCTACCGGGGAAATGCCTTTAACGAGGAAGTACTGCCGATTAAGCCCTCTCTCTACCCAGATGCTTCACCCTCCCGACATGCGAAGATGGGGAGAGCCTTCTCATAACATGAGATTCTATAATTTCGCTTACCTTAGTCAAGCAAAATCTTCACCTCCCTTCCGCAACGGCACCGCCCGGCGGCATTGCAAACACGTTTGTTTACCATGGTTTCTTCTCCGCGGCCTCTGCGCCGCGCTCTCCCCGACGGCCGCGCGTACGGCGCAGGGGAAGCGACTTTTTGCGCTTGTGGGAAACCGGCGTCCTATGTAGCCTTTAATCGGAGACCGAGCATCGGCCGTCACGCCCGCGTCCTCGGCCCCGCGCCCAGAAAGTCCGCGGTCGATCCGCGACGCGTGACCGATCTCGGCCCGCACCTCGGGACAACGCCGCGTTGGAGGGATATCGTGCGAGGACAACCGGGGCACGCCGGACCGCCGCCGGCCGGCAAAAGAATTCTCATTATTCCCGTACTGGCGACCGCGATCGCGCTGTTCGCCTTCGGACCGTGCCGCCCGCAGGTTTCGGCGGACCGCTTGTCCGCGCTTACCGTCCTCCACACCAATGACCTTCACTCCCACCTGGCCGAAAGGACCGACGGCGAGGAGCCCGTCGGAGGGCTTCCCCGGATGGCCGGTCTTGTCCGGCACATAAGAGCGACGGAACCTTACGTATTGCTCCTGGACGCCGGCGACTTTCTTTCCGGCACCCCTTTCTACACCTACTACGGCGGAAGGGCCGAGATAGACTGCATGAATGAAATGTGCTACGACGCCGTCGCGGTGGGGAATCATGAGCTCGACAAGGGCCCCGACGCCCTGCTCGAGCTCGCCGAAGACGCCGACTTCGCACTCCTGTCCGCCAACCTCACCTGGCGCCGAGACGGACAGCTCCTGGTTCAACCCTATCTCTTCTTCGAGACGGACGAGCTGACAATCGCCGTGCTCGGACTCACCACAGCCGGCATCCACGCCCGGGTAAGACCCTCCGCGGTGGCGCCGCTCGCGGCCAAGAGCCCGATTGAGACCGCAAGGGAGATCGTGCCGGTCCTTCGCGACCAGGCCCAGGCGGTCATAGTCCTCTCCCACCTCGGCGTCGAGGAGGACAAGACGCTCGCGTACGAGGTCCCCGGAATAGACCTCATCGTCGGCGGCGACAGCCATGTCTTGCTCGAAGAGCCTATCAAGATACAGAACCCGGCCTCCGACGGGCCCACCTACGTCGTACAAGCGGGATGCCACTGCCGCTATCTCGGCCGAGTGGACATGCTCTTCGTGGATGGAACGCTCATAGACGTGGACTCGCGGGTTATGCCGGTGAGGTCCGTGATTCCGGAGGACCCCAGGCTCGCCAAGATCGTAAACAAGTACTGGAACTCCATGGAGAAGATGGTGACGAGGGTCGTTGCGCACGCGTCGGCCGAGTTCACCAGGGATCACGACTTGAGAAATGGCGAGTCGGCGCTTGGAAATCTCATAGCCGATATCACAAGGGCCGCAACCGGAGCCGACTTCGCCGTCCAGAACGCCGGAGGAATACGCGCCGGCATGGGTCCCGGTCCGATAACGGTGTGGGACGTGTACCAGACGCTGCCTTTCGACAACAGGCTCTTGACGCTCGAGATGAGCGGCATGGACGTGGAGACCCTGGTCTCCGACGTCGCGAGGCGGCTCGGAAGAAACAGCTTCTGCCAGGTCTCCGGGATCTCCTTCGCCATAGCGGGGGGAAAGGCCCACGACATAAAGATAGGAGGAGAGCCCATAGACAGTACGAAGAAATACACCGTCGGCGCCATAGACTACCTCGTCGAAGGTGGCGATCATTACGGCATACTCACCAAGGTCAAGGTCATATCCTCCACAAGCCTGTACCAAAGGGACATAGCTGTAGAATATCTCAAGGAGGCCCGGACTCTTAGCCCGCGGATCGAGGGAAGGATCCAGATCATCGAGCCGGAAGGGTGAGCCGTTCGCCGCGCCGGGCCCTTCCCCACATCATCATCACCCCGATGGGATCCGTTCCATCCCCGCCGCGGCGCGACCCACCCCGTGCCTCGCGTCTCAAATTTCGAAGCCTCCATCGATGGAGCTCCGGGGCCGGCGGCGCGACCACCGGCGCTGGGAGTTTAAGCAAGGCGCGTGCCTTCATGCGATGCCGGCACCCTGCCCCCAAACCGGCCCGGGAGGGCGGCCCGCGCCCGTGGAGCGATGCACCGCCGCGCCGGCCGCATCCAAAGTGGCGTCACGGAACGGCCGTTTTCGTCGTCTCGGCGACGAAGTCTCCCCGGGTCCGGAGCGCGTCCCACCGCTCGGCTTGACCCGGGATCGCCCCGCGACTAGAATGAGCATGAGACCTTCCAAGCCCCTGTCCGCCGTCGCGCGGGCGGGAGACAGCACAGCCATCTATCACGGGTCCTTCGACATAAATGAGCGAGCAAACGGGGAAAGGCATAGCGATCCTTGATTTCGGATCACAGTACACGCACCTCATCGGACGGCGTGTTAGGAGCCTCGGCGTCCAGGCGGACCTGCTCTCGCCCGACGTCTCCGCGGAAGACCTCGCCGGCTATGAGGGAATTATTCTCTCCGGGGGGCCGGCCACGGTAAGGGCGGCGGGGGCGCCCAGGCCGGATCGAAGGGTCTTCGAAGCAGGCGTGCCGGTGCTCGGCCTATGCTACGGACATCAGCTCATAGTGGACATGCTGGGCGGCGACGTCCGGAAGAGCAGCAGGAGGGAGTACGGAAAGGCGACCCTGAGGATAGTCGAGCACGACATGATCTTCGGCGGTCTGGCCGAAGACGAGACGGTATGGATGAGCCACGGCGATCTCGTGGAAAGGCTTCCCTCGGGTTTCAGCGTGCTGGGCGTAACCCCCGACTGCCCCACCGCGGCAATAGGCGACACAGAGCGAAACCTCTACGGTCTCCAGTTCCATCCGGAGGTGCACCACACCCCCAGGGGGGTGGAGATTCTTCGCAACTTCGTCTCGGGAGCGTGCGGCTGCGAGCCCCGAATCCCCACCAGCCCTTCCGTCGAGAACCTGCTCGAACAAATACGCGCCGAGGTCGGCGACAAGAACGTGTTCCTTTTCGTGAGCGGCGGCGTCGACTCCACGGTCGCCTTCGTCCTTCTTACCAAGGCCCTGGGTCCCGACCGCGTCTACGGATTGCACATAGACAACGGGTTCCTGCGCATTGGCGAGATGGAGAAGGTGAAAAGCTACATGCGCTCCTTCGGGCTCGACAACTTCAACCAGCTTGACGCCTCGTCGCGATTCCACGATGCCGTCCGCGGGCTGACCGACCCCGAGGAAAAAAGGAAGGCCGTAGCCAGGACCTTCATCGAGATAAAGGACGAGGTCTACGGCGACTTGGGATTGCAGCCGGATAGCTGGCTTCTCGGCCAGGGGACCATATACCCGGACCTCATAACCAGCGGAGTGACCAAGAACTCCGACATAATAAAGACGCACCACAACTCGCTTCTCGACGAGAGGGAGACCCTCTCCCTGGCGGAGCCCATGAAGGACCTGTACAAGGACGAGGTGCGTGAGATCGGCCGCAAGCTGGGGCTGCCGGACGAGTTTCTCTGGAAGGAGCCGTTTCCGGGGCCCGGCAACTGCGTCCGGATTCTCGGCGAGATTACGCCGGCCAAGCTGGAGCTGCAGGCGAAGGTGGACGCCATAGTCGATGGTTGCCTTCGCGGAACCAGGTGGTATTCGGAGCTGTGGCACAAGTTTCCCGTTCTGGGAGTGGTGAGCGAGTTGGGAGAAGAGCCCGAGCTCAACGGCCGGGTGGTGGGCCGAACCGACCCCAGGCGCGGGGAAGCGGCCGAGCACGCGCAGCGAATACTGGACCAGACGCTCGACCGGCTCAACCCGCGCCCGGCCGTCGCGAAGGCGGTGGTCCTCCCGCTGAGGAGCGTCGGGATCAAGGGCGACGCGAAAGCCTACGAGCACCCCTTGTGCCTCGTCCTGAGGGACGAAAGCGACTGGGTCAAGATCCCGGACGATCTGACCGAGGCCGCCAGCACCCGGATAACCAACCAGGTGGACGGCGTGAACAGGGTAGTCTACGACATCACGGAGAGATCCCCCGAGGGGCCCTGGGACAAGCTGATCTTCCTCAGGATGCTCGTGAGCACGGACACCATGACCGCGGATTGGGCGCGTCTCGAGGAGGCCAAGCTCCGTGAGATAGGCCGCGCGGTATGCGCCCTGGAGGACGTGGACAGGGTGATGCTGGATATCACTCAAAAGCCTCCGGGCATGATGGAATGGGAGTGATTCCCGCAGCCGACAACCTCCAATCTTGCAATAAATAGCAGCCTTCGACCTAAGATCGAGCTTCTTCCCGCGCGACCTTTCTCACTCCAGAACAGCACGTTGCGGGCCGATTCTTTATAAGTCACGAACCATAGCGCCCGGCCGGGCCGACAAACGCCTCCCGTGATCGACGGGAGCGAGCAGTGATGGATGAACTCACAGAAGACAGGGACAGCTCCCCCCGAACAGCTGACCGAAGCGGTCAAGCGGCTATACCTCTCGCTGCGCACTCGCGCCTTCTATCCGAAAGGCCACGGCGCGGTAACGGCCTCGCTGGCGAAGCTCAAACAGTCCCTCGACGCCCTTCTGAAAGAGAGATCCGAGATCACCATAGTCGGGACGGGCCGGGAGCTCGTCTTTGAAGGACTTCCCTTCGCAAAAGGCAACAAGCTCGCCGGAAGCCTGGCCCGCCATCTTAAGACGCGGAACATATCCAGCGTTACGTTCAGGTCCGGGATTACGGAGAAGGAGCTGGCCGAGCTGACCGAGGCGTTGTCCGAAAGCTCGGACGAGCCGGCCTCGAACGAGTCGCCCATGTTTGAAAGGGACGCCCGCACCGGGCGCGTCACCCTGACACGCATAAGGTATGGCGCGCTCATCAGACACGTTCGCGCCGAAGACGGCGCCGGCCCGTCTGGCGAGGACGCGGGGGAGACATGGGGCTCCATAGTCATGCAAGACGTAGGGTACGGGGAAGCGGACCGCCCCCGCCGCGTCCCGGAGCAGGCGCGAAGGGCCCGGAGCGTGAAGCTGGTAGTTGAGGCGCTGGAGAACATGGATCCGCGGATAGCGAGCAGGCTCCCCGCGGAACAGGGCGGAGGCGATTTCGAAAGCCTGGAAGATCTGGTCGATATGATCGCCGAGAAGATCGATTCCGGCGCAGGGCCTGAGCTGCTGGCGGCACTGTTCCGCTCTCAAAACGACGACTATAGCAGGCTCTCTTCGGTATTCAATCGCGTGGCCGGAGCTGAGAAACGAAGGCCGAGACTGATGGAGGCCGTCCGCCAGAAGGCGGCGGACCGGTCCGATCGAGACGAGGAATCGGTCGCGGCCCTCTGGTCCGCCGTCCAGGACCTCGTGATCTCCGAAAGCAAAGAGAGGTTCGTCGGGTCCGACTACGGGTCCATGCTGGAGGAGATGGTGGAAAAGCCGGAAGCTCCCGAGGGGGGTCCTGACTGCGAGGGGGATCATCTGGCGGCGCTGAGAGGGAGCCTGGATCCAGAAGCCATGCCCGCGACAAGAGCTCGCTTCCTGACCGACCTGGCCGGTTTTCACGAAGGCGCGCCGGAGCTGGAAATGACCCTCCAGAAGCTGGATTCGACTTGTTCCCTGCTGTGCGAGGAGAAAGATTTCGGGACCGTCGTCGAAGTCTGCTCCGATCTCGCCTGCCACGCCGCCGATCTGCGCGGCCCGGACAAGGAGGAAAGAAGAGGTCTCCTGCTTCGTTGTCTGCGATCCATCCTGGGCAAAGGGGTCGCCGTGCGGGTTCTCTCCGAGCTCACCGGAAGCGGTTGCGACTCAAGGCTTCGAGCCGTCCTCGAAGCCTCAGGCCCTGAGATGCCAGGGGACGTTTGCGCTTTCGCGTGCTCGGACGAGCGCGCCCTCGGGAACAAACTGATCGCCGACTACATAGGCGGCCATCCCGACCAAGCGGCGGAGGCTTTCGGGGGGATGCTCGCCGACTGCCCCGCCCCTCACGCCCGAAGAGCCCTCCTCGTTCTATCCTCGTTGAGGACACGGCCCGCCGTGGAGGTCATCCGCTCGGCTCTGGAGCGCAGCGAGGACGGCGTAAAGGTCGAGGCGGTGAAGGCCCTCGGAAAGATCGGGACGAAGGAAGCCGTGGACGCGCTCGACTCACTTCTGTCCGGCGGCGACCCGAACCTGGCCCGCCTGGCCGCCGGCTGCCTTGGCGAATCGGCCTCGCCGGAGTCGGCCGCCGTTCTCATTAGACATCTGGAGAGGCTCGACTTTTTCGGCAAGAGGATACGTGAAGCGCGCCACGTGGCGGAGGCCCTGGGCAAGTCCGGCGACAACGCGGCGGTGCCCCAACTGGAAAGGACGCTCAGAAGGACGCTCCTCGTCGATTCCAACTGCAAGAGAACGCTGAGGGAGGCGGCGGCGCGCTCGCTGCGCAGGATCGGAGGCGAAGAAGCTCTCGCCGCGCTCAGGCGAGGCGCGTCGTGCAGGAACAGGCAGGTGCGCGAGATATGCTCCCTCGCGCTCGAGCGCTCGGATATGCGCTCGCCCAGGACGAAGGGGCGAGTCGCGGCGGCGAAAGGGGACGTGGATTGACAAGGAACGGTGACGCGGCCGAGGTCCTGAACCCCTCCGAGGTGAAGCTCGCGGAGGACCTCCTCAGGTACATCGCCGCGGCGATACGAAATATACTCTTCTATCCCCCCGGACATCGCGTTCTCGAGACCTCGATAAGCACCGCCCACAACGCCGCCGCGTCACTCATGGAGGGAAGGGACGAGATCCACATCGGGGCGCTCGGCGACGAGTGGATCGTAAACAACACGCTCCTGCACAACGCCGGATCCATAGCCGTCGATCTGAGGGAGCGCATGCGGGCGAGGACCCTCACCTCGATAACCTTGGAGAGGGGATCTACGGAGAGGGACCTCGAGGCGTTGGCCAGGGTGCTGATAGAAGACCCCAGGTCGGTGAAAGAGAGAGGAGCCTCGGCGTTCCTTCGAAGCCTCGGCTGCTCCTCCGTCGCGGTGGGCAGGGTGACAGCATCGCCCGTGACCGGCGAGCCGGAGCCCTGTCCCGCCCCGTTCTCTCCGGACGACGTGCCGCCGGAGCTTCTGAGGTCCTCCGCTTCGGCGATCGCCGAGCTGTACACCGAAGCCGTCGAGGGATCGACCGACCTGCGGCGCGCGAGGGCTATGCTCTCCGACATAACCGACCTCGTAGATTCCAGGCAGGCCAATCTCGAGGCCCTGCTGAACATGAAGAGCCACGACGACTACACGTATACGCACATCGTGAACGTGTGCGTTCTAACGCTGGCCCAGGCCCGCGGACTGAATCTGGGCGAGGAGATGCTGGACGACGTGGGCCTGGCGGCCCTGATGCACGACGTCGGCAAGCAGCGCGTGCCGGCGGAAATCATCAGGAAGCCCTCGCGGCTCACTCCCAAGGAATTTGAGATAATGCAGAAGCACACGATCTACGGCGCGGAGATGCTGGAGTCAATGCCGGGTGCGCCGGACCTTGCCGCGATGGTGGCTTTCGAGCATCACCTGCGATACGACTGCGGCGGCTATCCGAAGATCGGCCGGAGGCGCGATCTGAACCTGTGCACCTATCTCACCATGATCTCCGACGCTTTCGACGCAATGCGGACGCTGCGGCCCTACTCGAGGATGCTAACCCAACAGGAGGTGGCGATCCGGATGGACGCCGACATCGGGACCCACTTCGAGCCCCTGCTCCTGTGGAGATTCCTGCGGATGCTGGACCCGTTCCCGGTCGGATCGAGCGTCAAGCTGAGCACGGGCGAGGAGGGGGTGGTCGTGGGCCGGACGTCCCTGGACTACATGAAGCCCGTTGTAAAGGTCACGGCCGGCGCCTCCGGCGGACCGATCGAGGAGGGCGAGGAGATAGACCTCGCCGCGCCGGGGACGCGCCCTCCCACAGCCGTCGCCGTCGCCGCCGGATGCCCGGGCGGCGGGGATCAATCGGAGGCGGCCTAGTACCTTGAGCCGAGCGCGTCGGCCATGTCGTCCACCAGTCTCTCCAGGACGTTCATCGTAAGATCCGCTGAAACGCCGACTCTCCCCGGAGCGCCGTCGATGCTCTTGTATCTGCGGAGAACCGCCGTGGAACCCCCGTGCAACATCAACTCGTAAAAGTGCCGTTCGCCGTTGGAATGAAGCGGCTCGGAGCTTCTCATTTGGAGGATGCTGTCCTCACGATCGAACTCCACGACCCTGAACCGCTCGGTCAGGTAGCTTATCTTTCTGTTGATGGCGGCCGCCTGAGCCGCCATGGCGCCGCCCATGTCGGCGGGACCGGGCGCCGGGCTGTCTTTCCGGACTTCTACCATATCGCAAAGAACCGCCAGCTTGCCGACCTCAGTCGCGCGCAGCTTCGCTTTGTACCCGTCCTCCCGGACTTCGATCGTACGGACGCCGCCGCCCTCCAATCCCCGTATATCCTCGAGCCCATCGCTCAATTTCTTTCCGAGTCCCACTTGAACCTCCTCCTATGCGCTAGGCTTCTTTTTCCTCGTGCTTTTCGCCGTCAAAGCTGAAGATCTTCTTCTTGCCCTCCACCGACGTCTCCAGGTTAACGGGCCGCCCCCATATCCTCTGCACGTTGGCGATCGTGTCCTTCGCCTCGGGGATCTTCAGGTCCACACCCTCGTGCATGTGCGAGAGCAGCAGCTCCCCCCTGTTTCCGTAATTGCCGTCGGTGACATAGATCAACGGCCGCCCCATGTTGGTCAGGCCGAACAGCAATTGCCTCTTGATATCGCCGAAGCTCCGCCCGGCTATTTCGAATTGCTTCGTCTTCTTGTTGTACTCGAACGTGAACAGCTTATGGTCTCTGCAGAACTCCTCCGTAAGGAACTCGTCTATGAAAGTGACGTCGTTGTAAAGCCGCCTCACCGAGAATATTTTCTCGAGCCCCAGGCCCAGCTTCAAATCCCACCTCTTCCGCGCGGTCATGTCTTCGCACTCGTCGTACTCTTTCCCGAACTTGCCCTTGTTCCAGCGGTCCTCGATGTCGCGGAACAGCGCCAGCCCCAGGGCGTACGGATTAAGGCGTCCCGGCCTGGTGCTTACCGTCCCGGAATGCCTGTCGGCGTAATCGACCACCTCGCTGTCATTGAGCACGCTCCTGGTCATGATCCTGGAGTGCCAGAACGTCGCCCAGCCTTCGTTCATGATCTTGGTCTGTCCCTGCGGGGCGAAGTAATAGCTCTCCTCCCGGACCATCGAAAGCAGGTCCCTCTGCCAGCCGGCGAGCTGTGCGTGCTCGATCAGGAACAGCAGAATGTCCTTCTCCGGATCGGTCGGGAACTTGCGCTCCTTGAGGCGTTTCTCCTCGAGGGCCTTCCTCTGGCCTTCGATGTAGTTCTCGGGGTTGATGTACCTGTCCATGTAGGACTTGCTCTTCATCTTTCCGATTCCGCCGCCGCCGGGGTCCTTCTCCTTGGCCGCCGTCCGCTTAGGCCGCCTCTCTATGAACAGCGAATGATGGTCGATCAGGTCGTCTATGCTCAGGCAGCGATCCAGGAACTCCTCCACGGCTTCGGCGCCGTGCTTCTCGGCGTATCTCCGCACCCTGGCTCCGTGGTTGGCGACCTCGTCCACCATCTTGCGATTGGTCTTCGAGAACCAGTAGTTGTTCTTGAAGAAGTCCGAGTGCGCAAAGACGTGGGCTATCACCATCTTCTGCTCCACGGAATCGTTGCACTCCAGCAGATACGCGTAGCAGGGATCGTTGTTTATCACCAGCTCGTAGATCTTCTGGAGGCCGTATCGGTAGCCCTTGCTTACCCGCTCGTATTCCATTCCAAACTGCCAGTGGGGATAGCGGTTGGGGAATCCCCCGTAGCTCGCCACCTCGTTCATCTGGTTGAAGTCGACGATCTCGAATACGGTCTCGAAGAAGTCCAGGCCGTAGCTGCGGGCTATGGCCGCGATGTCCCCGGTGACCTTTCTTACTTCCATCTCCGGACTCATGGTGTTTATCACGCCTTTGTGCCCTCCGGGGGGACGGGCGGTTCAGAAAACCATCAGCGCCCTTTGCCCAAGAACGCCTTTATGGAATCGTAAACGGCATCCTTGTCCTTGATCTCCGACGTCGTTACCTTCTCCTCGTCCGCGAACTTGGCGTCGAGGTCCTTTATGAACCGGCCCGACCCGTAGGCGCTCTCGACCTGCCCGTAGCAGATCAAGTTGGCCTTCGGGATCATCGCCTCCTCTATCAGCTTCAAACACTCCTCGGTGTCGCCGCCCCCCCAATTGTCCCCGTCGGAGAAGTGGAAGACGTAAATGTTCCACTCGGAGGGGGGGAACTCGGCGTCGATGAGCTTGTTGCAGAGTTGAAAAGCGGACGAGATCTTGGTGCCGCCGGATTCCCTGGTGTGATAGAAAGTGTCGCGGTCGACCAGGTACGCCAGGGCGTCGTGGACTATGTATCTGGTCTCGATGTTATTGTACTGCGACCTGAGCCAGGTGTCGATCCAGAAGGCCTCGATTCTCACTATTTCCTTCTGCTGATCCCCCATGGATCCGGAGACGTCCATCATGTACACGATTGCGGCGTTGCTCTCCGGGTTCCGCGTGACCTTCCATGAGCGGTAGCGCTTGTCCTCGCGAATCGGCACTATGACCGGATCCAGGGGGTTGTAGGTACCCGAGACTATCTGCCTCTTGAGGGCCGCCTTGAACGTCCTGCGGAAGTGCCGCAGGGACTCCGGCCCGGCGCTCCTTATGCCGGTATAGCGCTGCTTTTCCTCTACGATGTTCTTCACCCCGCGCGGTTCGATGTTGGGAAGCTCGAGCTCTTCCCCCAGCATCCGCGCGAGCTCTTCGAGGCTGACGTCGACCTCCAGGATGTGGGCGCCCGGCGCCTCGCCGGCGGCGCCGGAATCGTCGCCATCGGCGGGGCCGAGCGGTGTTCCGGGCTCGCCGTCGCCCTGGCCCACTCCGCCGACCTCCTTGAACCCGTATCGAAAATGGGGGAGGACGACCTGCGGAACCGGAATGCTGATTACGTCCTTCCCTCGCCTTCCGATCATCTCACCCTGGGAGATGTACTTCCGCAGCTCTTTCTTGATCTTGCCTCTGACTATTTGTTTGAAGCGGCTGTGGTCTTTCTCGATCTTCAGAATCATGATCGGCCACCATATGCCTCTCTTTCACCCGGTCCCCGCGCCCGCCCGCGGGCGGGCTTCGGGCCGCGGCGCGGTTCCCGCCCGGGCTACTCCTTCGCGTCTCCTCTCGCGAAGATGCTCGCAACGTAGTTCAAGACGTCGGTCGCGCAGACGTCGCAGTAACCGTAGTTCCTGATCATCCTGCTCTTGACGATATCTATCTTCTCCTGCGTTTCCTTGTCGACCACGCTGGATATGAGGGTCGTCAGCTTGATGGAGTCCTTCTGGTCCTCGAACAACTTCAGCTCGAGCGCCTTTTGCAGCCGGGCGTTGGTCTTGTAGTCGAAGGTCTTGCCCTCGACGGCGAGAGCACCGATGTAGTTCATGATCTCCCGCCTGAAGTCGTCCTTCCTGCTTTCGGGAATCTCGATCTTCTCCTCGATCGACCTCATCAACCTCTCGTCGGGCTCTTCGTCCCGCCCGGTGTACTTGTTCCGGACCTTCTCCTTCTGCGTGTAGGCCTTTATGTTGTCGATGTAGTTCGCGCACAGCTTCTTTATCGCCTCTTCATCGGCGGAGATCGCGCGCTGCACCTCGTTCTTCGCTATGGTGTCGTACTCTTCGCGCACCACGGACATGAGCTCCGCATAGCGCTTCCTCTGCTCCTCGCCGGTGATGAGCGAGTGATGTTTGAGTCCCGCCTCCAGCTCGTTCAAAACCATGAACGGGTTGACGCAAGACAGGCTGGCGTCGCCGACCAGCGCGTTCGAAATCTTGTCCTGGATGTATCTCGGCGAGATCCCTTCCATCCCCTCCCGCTTGGTCTCCTTCCTGAGCTCTCTGACGTTGTCCTCCGTAAAACCGGGCACCATCCTGCCGTCGTAGAGCTTGAGCTTCTGGACGAGCGTCAGGTCGGCCTTCTTCGGATCCTCCAGCCTCGTCAGAACGGCCCACATCGCGGCCATCTCCACGGTGTGCGGGGCTATATGCTTGCCCCTTATCCTGGAGGCGTTGAAGTCCCTTTCGTAG
This sequence comes from uncultured bacterium, assembly GCA_964531335.1. GTDB lineage: Bacteria > Eisenbacteria > RBG-16-71-46 > CAZHEV01 > CAZHEV01 > CAZHEV01. Next base: position 113,707 of record CAZHEV010000009.1, read on the forward strand.
ATCTTCCTCTCGTCGCTCAGCCTGGTGATGTATGGGATGTCGATCTTGACCGTCCTGTCACGCAGCGCCTCCATGAACTCGTTGTTCTGGAGCTTCCGGTACTCGGGCTCGTTCGTGTGGCCCACGATGACCTCGTCGATGTCGGTCTGGGCGAACTTCTTCGGCTTGATCTTGTGCTCCTGAGAGGCGCCGAGCAGGTCGTACAGGAAGGCCACGTCGAGCTTGAGCACCTCGATGAACTCCACGATGCCTCTGTTGGAGACGTTGAACTCGCCGTCGAAGTTGAACGCCCTGGGATCGGAGTCGGTGCCGTACTCGGCTATCTTCCTGTAGTTGATGTCACCGGTGAGCTCGGTGGAGTCCTGGTTCTTCTCGTCCTTGGGCTGGAACGTTCCTATTCCCACCCTGTCCTTCTCCGACAGCATAAGCCGCCTCACCTGAACGTGCGAGACCACCTTGCTCCAGTCGCCCTCGTATTTCCTGAAGAGTTCCTCATAGTTCCTGCGACAACTCGGACAGAGCTCTCCCTCGAGGTAAACCTCGTCGTCCTCGGGCAGATCCTCGTTGATCCTGGCCAACACGGCGGGTCTCATCTCCGCAGGAACCAGGTGAAGCGGCTCCTCGTGCATGGGACAATCGACGTATTCGCCGTCTTCCTCCATCCTCCAGCCGAAGGTGTACAGAGCCCCCTCCTCGGTCATGGAGTAGTCCTCGATGCCTTTCTTGAACAATCTCACTATGGTGCTCTTCGAGCTGCCGACCGGCCCGTGGAGTAGAAGCACGCGCCTTTCTGTTCCGTATCTCTTAGCCGCCGCCTTCAAGAAGTTGACGAGTCTCATCAGCGGCAGGTCCAGGCCGAATATCGCGTCCCTCCCGCCGTGCTTCTCGTCTTTGAAGAAGTTGTACCTGGTTATCTTCTTCTTGTTGTCGACGTATTCCTCCGCGCCGTGGGACAGGACCATGTCGTAGATTCTCTGGAAGGCCGTCCTCGCCACCCTCGGCTTCCCGCAGACGACCGCCAGGTAATCTTGGAAGGAACATGTCCAGCTCAGGTCCTGGAATCCTTTCTTGTCGTGCATTTCCTGAACGAGGGAGACTATCCCGTCGCCTTGGTTCTGCATGCGCTCGCGATTGCCGCCGCCACGGTGTTCCATTTGGCCGTCCCTCCGTTCCAAGCCGGCGTCGCGGCCGGCCAGACACTCTCCGATGCGCCGATCCTCCACCTACTATTTAGATCGACTTCAAGCCCTTGCAGTTGCTGGGCCATGCCGGCAACCGGAGTCCGCCGGGCTCATGCAACGTCAAAGGCGGAGTCCGGGGCTCAACATCAACGCAGCGCAGACGCCGGAAGCGCAACCTCTTGCGCTCGAGCGTCTACTTGCCTATATCGGCAATGGCTTAGACAAGCTGCACCAGGTACGTGGAAAGAGTTTCCAGGGCGGGATCGCGGGACCTGGGACCGCCGGTTTCTACCCAGAACGGCGCCGCGAGCGGAAAGAAAATTGCCACCGGACCTACGGCCGGGAATCGCTCAATCTAATGCCAAAACTAAGCCTAGCCCCGCCGGGGCCACCGGGGCGGGCTCCCCCGGACGCCGGGCGCGGTCGGCGGCGGCCTCAGCCGAGCAGCTCCGAGAGCAGATCGACCATGGTCACCAGGTCGAGGACGTTGTGGTGGAAGACCGGCACGAGCTGGTAGGGATCGCCGGTTCTCACGAACCTGTGATAGATCCCCGGTATCTGATCGCCCGGGACGTCGCCCCACCTGCGCTGCTTGCATATCTCCCATTCGAGAGTCTTCAGGCGGCAATCGGTGACCTCGCCCTTCCACCTGCGCCTGCACCAGTGAAGCAGATCCACGTGCGGCTTTCCATCGACGCATGACATGTCGAGCCTGTGATACGCGGCCCTCTCCCTGAGAAACGGCACGTCGTAGGACTTCCCGTTGAAAGTCACGAGAGCGTCGCACGAGGCCAAGAGCTTGCGGCACTCGACCAGCACGGCCTTTTCCTCGGAATAGTCCCTGGCGAAAAGCTGCCTCACCACGAAGTCGGACGGAGTGGGGGACATGAAGCCGGCGAGAAAGAGAACGGAGCCGTGCAAGCCCGTCGTCTCCAGATCGAGGAACAGCGCCCGCCGCGCGGTGGAGCCTATGTCCTCGAGCAAGGCCGCCCCGAGCTCCCAGGACGGCGCGGCGGCGCCGGACTCTATGACCCGGTAGCCTTTTCGCAACGAGCCGGCGTTGTCCCTGAACCGGGAAAGCGCGCACTCGTGAACGAACATCGGCCCCGCTTCCGTGACCAGCTCACCGCCCGGCAGGTAATCATCGACCCCGGCGGCTTCACGCAGGAGCCGGCCCTCCGAGGCGGAGACCGCCTCCGGCCCGACCAACTCGCCGGACCCAAGGCCTTCCGAGATCAGTCTTGAGAGCCCGTCATTAAGCCTGGCCGAGTACATCGCTCTTCCTCCGGTGGCTCCCGCCAAGCGCTTCGCGTCCGCTTCCCCGGCCCAGCATCTCCCGCAAGAGAAACGCCGCCGCCTCCTTGCTGGGAATCGGCCGGCCGTATCCTACGTCCGGGTCCTGCTGCTGCGGCGGAATCAGTACCGGCAGTCCGACGCACGAGGGACAGCCGTACGCGCAGTCGCACTCGCCCACCAGCTCCAGGCACGCCCCCAGAACCTCCTCCAGGGCCGCGTATGCCCTCTCCGCGAAGCCCATTCCGCCGGGATACCTGTCGTAGATGAACAGCGAGGGCGAGCCGGTGTTGGAGCTATCGATGACCCCGCCGACGTCGGTCCTGTCGCACATGCATTGGACCGGGAGCACGGTGATCAGGAGATTTCTGATACCCGCCATTCCCTCGATCGGGTTCATGCCCGCGGCTCTCGCCGCGCCGAGAGTCTCCGGAGACGGAACGAGCCAGGCCGCCCTGGTTTTGATTCTGAGCCTGGGAAGATCGAGCTTCTTGTGACCGACGGTCTCCAGCGTGTAGAACCTCACCTTCTTGAAGGCCACCGTCTGCCACGACACCTCCGCGTCGCCGAAGCAGACGGTCTCGCGCCTCCAGGCCTTCCTATCCGTCTCGGCCATGACGACTATCCCGTTGTCCAGGACCGGCTGGGTGTAGTAGTCCACTTGCCGCGCTTCCACCGCGGCCGCCTTCATTTCGAGGTCCAGATCCTTCACGAAGTAAGTCCTGCCTTCGTGGAGGTAGATCGCCTCGGGATAGACGACCTCAAGCGCGGAGATCCCGTCGACGGTGCCTATGATCGTCTTCTCGCGGTCCGAATCGAAGATGGTGTACGTCTCGTCGGACATGGTTCTGAGGCCGACCTCGCCCGCCGGGAAATCGCCGCACGCCCAGTAGTACTCGGAGCCGATCCGCTTGGCCTTGTTCTCCCGCTCGAGGAGCTCCAGCACTTTCACGGGTAGCGGGCCGGGGAAAAACTCCCGGTCAGCGGGCCCGACCGGCAGCTCCCTCGCCGCGCACGCGAGCTGCCCGGCGAGTATGTAGGGGTTGCCGGGGTCGATCACCGCGTTCTCCGGAGACTTGCCGAAGAAGTACTCGGGGTGGCGCATGAGATACTGATCGTTGGGGTCGTTGTAACCGACGACCATCACCAGGGCCTCCTCCCCCCTTCGCCCCGCCCTGCCCGCCTGCTGCCAGGTGCTCGCTATGGTCGGCGGGAAGCCTATCATCAAGCAAGCGCCCAGTCCGCCCACGTCTATGCCCAGCTCCAGAGCGTTCGTGGAGACGACGCCCAGCAGCTCGCCGCTGAACAGCTTCCTCTCGATCTCCCGCCTCTCCCTGGGGAGGTAGCCGCCCCTGTAAGGGCTGATCTTGTCCGCCAGGGACGGGTCGAGCTTCAGCAGGCTCTCCCTCGCGTACTTGTATATGACCTCGGCCGTCACCCTGGCCTTTGTGAAGACTATCGTCTGGACCCCTCTTCGCACGAGGTCGACCAGGAAGCCCATTCCCTCCACGTTGGAGCTTCTTCTCTGCGAGCGGCTCTCGTCTATGTAATCGGGATTCCAGAAGACGAAGCGCTTCCGGGGCCGGGGCGAGCCGTCCTCGTCTATCAACTCCACCCGCAGGCCGGTCAGGCCCTCAGCCAGCTCCCTGGGGTTCCTGATGGTGGCCGAGCAGCAGATAAACCGCGGCGACGAGCCGTAGTGCCTGCACACGCGCCTGAGCCTTCTCAGCACGTTGGCGACGTGGGAGCCGAAGACTCCCCTGTAAGTGTGGATCTCGTCCACGACGACGTACTTGAGATTGGAGAAGAACCGGCTCCACCTGGCGTGGTAGGGCAGTATGCCTTGGTGCAGCATGTCGGGGTTGGTCAGAATGATCGAGGCCGACGCCCTCAGCTTCCTTCTAGAAGACGGAGCGGTGTCGCCGTCGTAGGCGCCCGCCTTGACCCTCGCCCCCGGCGCGCCCATTTCGGACGTAAACGCGGCCAGCGACCTGAGCTGATCCTGGGCAAGCGCCTTGGTCGGAAAAACCATCAGCGTGGTGGCGAGATCGTCATCCAGGCAGCTTTCCACGGAGGGCACCGTATAACAGAGGCTCTTCCCGCTCGCCGTGCCTGAGACCACGACGACGTTGCGGCCTTCTCTGACGCGCTCCATCGCCGTCGCCTGGTGAACGTAGAGAGAGCTTATCCCCCCGGCGGCCAGGGCGGAATCGACGGAGGGATGAAGCGGCGCCGAGAGCTCGCCGTACCTGGCCCCCCTGGCCGGGAGCACCTCCATGTGCACCAGCTCGCGGCCGTATTTCGCGCCGTTTCGAATCTTGTCCAGGAAGCCCTGCACGCCGTCGGCGCCGCGGCCGGCTTCAGCTCTCTTGCGCCCCACCATCACCTCGAAATGGAAGCGGTGCCCCGCCCCCGTTACCGCGAGGACCGCTCCCGCGCGGGCCGGTCCTCGTCGGTCACGCGAGCTTCAACAGATCCTTCATGAGCTTGGCGTTGCTCGCCGCCTGGCCCGCGTGGCAGTTGTTGAAAAACACGTAGGTCTTCTTCGCCTCGGAGGCGAGCTTGCGGATCTTGACCACCCACTCCTTCAGCTCCTCCTCCGAGTACCTGTAGTCGTATCTGTCGCCGCCCCCGCCCCGCCTCCACCAGTTGGCCGAGTTTCTGCCGTGCAATCTCACATAACCCGTGTCGCCGGTCCTTTCAACGATGGAGGGAACGAGGCCTTTCAGGCGGGGCTCGTCGACGCAACAGTATCCCATGTCGAGCCGCCTAAGGAGGGAGAAAGTGTCACCGTCGATCCACCCGGCGTTGCGGAACTCGACGAAGAGCGGTATTTCGGGAAGGTTCTCCCTGAGCCCGCTGAGGTGCGCGGTGGTGCGCGGCGCTTTCTTGAAACCCCATGGGAACTGCAACAACACCCCGGAGAACTTTCCCGCCTCCCTGATGGGACGGATGGCTTCAAGAAACCCGGCGTACGCGCTCCTGTCGGCGTCGAGGCCGTGCGTCATCGACTTGTGCGCCTTTATCACGAACTCGAAGCCGGCGGGGGTCTTCTTCTCCATCTGAAACAGGACGGCCGGATGCGGGATCCTATAATAGGTGGAGTTGACCTCCACGACCGGAAAATGATTCACGTAATATGAGAGCATGTCCCCTTTTCTAATCCCCGGGGGATAGAAGGGCCCTATCCAATCAGCGAAGCTGTAGCCGGACGTACCGACCATGATCTCGCCGGGGGTGTCGCCCGCCGGGTGTGTGCTGCTTGGCTCCCGCAATCGCCTCCCCCTATCTTCTTCTCAGGGCGCCCGCCCTGACGAGGACGTTGTCACCGAACTTGTCCCTCAATGAATCGATCGAGGAAATCAGCCCTCTCCTCCCCGCCTGGTCGAGGAACATCTGTCCCACGCCCGCGCCGCCGTAGTCCAGGCTCGAGGCCTTCACTCCCACCAATCTCAGCATTCTTCCGTCGCGGTTCTCCCTCAACAATCTCGAGGCGACGCGAAATATCTCCATGTCGTCGTTGGTGCGACCGGCCAAGGTCTTCTGCCTGGTGATAGTGGAAAAATCCTTGAACCTGAGCTTAACGCACACCGTTCTCGCGCTGCAATCGTGCTTCCTCAGCCGCCTGCCGACTTGATCGCAAAGCCTCAGCAGGATCCGGTCCAGCTCGTCCGCGTCTCCGATATCCATACTGAAGGTGTGCTCGTGTCCCATGGACTTCGCCTCTATACCCACGTCGTAAGGGATCACCGGGGTGTTGTCCCCGCCCCACGCGATCGAACGAAGCCCGTCTCCGTTCTCGCCCATGTGACTTCTCAAAAGCCCCTCGGGGGCTTTCGCGATCTGCTCGACGCAGAAGATACCCAATCCATTTAGGAGGTCCCTGGTTTTCTCGCCGACTCCCCAGAGCCTATCCACCGGCTCCTTCCAGAATATCCTCCTGAACTGGTCGAGGTCCTCGATAACGACCAGGCCGTCAGGCTTCTCCAGGGAGGAAGCCATCTTGGCTACGTACTTGTTAGGTCCGATGCCGATCGAGGCGGTGAGCAGGGGAAAGCTCTCTTTCACGGCCGATTTGATCCGGCAGGCCGTCCGGCGAGCAGAGGCGAAATCCTCACATCCGGATCCATTCAGGTCCAGATAAGCCTCGTCGATGCTGAAAGGCTCGACCGCCCGCGTGAACATTGTGTAGATCTTGAGCAGGCGAAGTGAGTAATAGACGTACTTCCTCGCGTCTCCCTGGAAGAACACTCCTTCGGGACAAAGACGCTTCGCCTCGGAGGCCGGCATGCCGGAATCGATGCCGTACTTTCGAGCCTCGTAGGACGCGGTCGAAACCACGCTCCTTCCGGCGGGGTCACCGCATATGATCAAGGGCCTGCCCCGAAGGCTCGGATTGCACATCTGCTCGATCGAGGCGAAAAAGGCGTTCATGTCTATGTGGGCGATGATCCTGGGCAAGGCTGTATCCTCCTGGACCTGGGGCGATCCAGGAGAGCCTACTATACATATGTATAGATTACAATAGAGTGTTTCAGAGGGAGGTCGATCGGCTTATATGCTGCAATATAACAAGTTATCCGAACAGGTCGCGCTCCGTCCCGCAACGCTCAAGGACACTGGAGGCTTCCCCTGACCTCCACCACTACGTACTCCATCGGGATCGATCTTTCCGCGGCCGCGCCGTCGGCGGCGAGGGGGCGAGCGCGCCCATGACCTGTGGATCGCAGGCGCCTCGAAGGCGTCGAGATCGTCCGGAGACAACGCGCCGCCGTAGTTGTACAGGGGGGAGCCGTCGCCCTCTAATGATCGCTTCTCATCTCCCGGGCCAGGAACTTGATCTCGCTGAGATCGCGCCGCATCTCGCTCCATCCGTACCAGAGGGCATAGTCCGGATTGGCGTGGAAGGTGCCCTGGAACGCCCGCATGCGATGCTTCAAGAACATCACGAAGAGCCGTTGCTCGATGGGGGTCGGCGCGTCATGAAATGAGAGAAGATCGGGGAACGCATGAGTGTAACCTTCCGGCTTCTCCAATGTACCGTCCTCGTACAGGCCGGCCACGATACGAATGGCCTCGGCCATAAGGCGGTCCACCTCCCTTATCATCTCATCTCCCTTCGCCAACTCGGCGTCGGCGAAGTTGCCGGAGTGGCAATCCCCGCAAACCATCAGCATCTTGTCCCTCTCATGCTCCCAGTCGGCCTCGTTGAGCCTCGCCACGTCGGCCGCCCGGATCGCCTCCAGCCGGTCGGTCGGATTGCCCTCGGGGTCGAGGACGCCCAGGGCCTGAAGGATGGCCTTCCTGTCGGCGGCCCATTCCTCGTCGGCGGGCATAGGGAGCCTCACCGCGAGGAAACCCCAGGCCGTGCGCACTTCGTGGTCTCCTCCCTGCATGTGGCATGTCTGACAGGTGGGGGCGGCGGCCGTCTCGGGAAGCGACCCGTTTTGCTTGAGCAAGTACCTGACCCCGTGCTTGGAAGTCGAGTACATCTCCCATTGAGGGTGATCGAATCCCATGTGACAGGTCTGACACGCCTGCGGCTGCCTGGCCTCCTTCACGGAGAAAAGATGGCGCGTGTGGCACGCATCGCACGAGGCGAGTCCGAAGCCGCTGCCCTCGGCTTGCAGCTTCTCTATCTCCTCGGGGGCCTTGAGCCCTATCTTGTGGCAGCCCCCGCACCCTTTCATCCCCTCGGTCATAGCGACCGGCTGCCAGTGGATGGTGGGCATCGCGTTCATCACGGTCCAGGCATGAGCATGTTTCCCCGCTGAGAACTGCTCCACCCTCTCCTCGTGACAAACGCGGCAGGTCTCCGGCGTGGGCCGCCTGACCAGGTCCACGTTTCCGGCTGAGTCGTGCTCGTCCCCGTGGCAGGCGGAGCAATAGACGTCGGCCTGGCTGTGCTTGCTCAGTTGCCAATCCGATACGATCTTCGGCGTGGCCTTCGAGTGGCAGTCAGCGCAGTTCTGCTGGGCCGCGCCGACAGAGGCAAGCAACAAACCTGCCAGAAAAAACGCGATTGCTCCGACCTTCATATCGAGACCTCCTTGGCGGGTCATGTCAGACAGGGCCGGCCGGCTCGCTGCCGCTTCCGGCGGGCCCGCTCCGTGCTGTGCGCGAGCGGGCCACAACGCCAACAACAGCGCCCATCGCGGGCGATCCATCGGAACACTCTAACGTAGCGTAAGTGTACCTGTCAAGCGGTCTCTCGCAATGGTCTTGCCGCCCCCGGCGACTCGATGTACGATCGGCGCAAGTTCGCTGTTCCCTGTTGATTTCAATCGGCCTCGCCCGTTGCGGACGAGCCGCTGACCGTTGATTTCGATTGGCCCCGCACGTTGGGAGACGACCGGAGGACACAGAAGACATGGAATTGACCAGAGATAACGCATACAAACTCCTGGCGGAGTTCACCAAGAACCAGAACCTGATCAAGCACGCGCTGGCCGTGGAGGCCGCGATGCGCGCGTACGCCGGGAAGTACGGGGAAGACGAGGAGAAGTGGGGGATCGTGGGACTGCTGCACGATTTTGATTATGAGATCCATCCGACCGCCGAGGAGCACCCATCCAAGGGCGCGGACATGCTGAGGGAGCGCGGGTACCCGGAGGAGATAGTACGGGCGGTGCTGTCACACGCGAATCACATGGGCCTGGCACGGGAGACGCTTATGGAAAAGGCGCTCTACGCCGTGGACGAGATGACGGGCTTCATCACCGCGGTGGCCCTGGTGCGGCCCAACAAGAGCATAATGGAGGTCCAGCCCAAGTCGGTGAAGAAGAAGATGAAGGACAAGGCGTTCGCCCGGCAGGTGAGCAGGGAGGACCTGGTACAGTCCGCGGAGCTGCTCGGAGTGGACCTGACCGAGCACATAGCTTTCGTGACGGATGCCATGAAGGGAGTAGCCGGGGACCTGGGCCTGCAGGGCACATCCGCCCAATAGAGGCCGGCCCTTCCTTCGGCCCCGCTCCGCGGCACCGAAAGCCGGCACTCCGCGCCCGGCTTGTCTCCTCCGCCGCCGCATCCTGAGCCATGCCCCCGCCATCGTCCCGCCGACCGGCCCGCGCCATATCGAAGCCATTTCCGCCCCTTTCGCCGTCATCCACCGGGCCCGCCGCGCGCCCAGCGGGACTATCCGGCCCGCCCAGGCGAGGCTCCCGCGCCCCTTCCCGCCTAAACCCGGCCCGCCGGACGGCCGATTCTTTATTTGGAAATGAACGCCCTCCGGCCCGCACCTGGGCCCATGGCACGGATGGCCCAGGCCGGAGGGTTCTTGGGTGCCCCACGAGGGCGTACGCATTGGAGACCCCACCCTGCCGTGGGGGATTAGTCAGCGAGGAGGCGGGAAAATGAAGTGCCCGGCGTGCGGTAGCCAGTTGGAGAAGATGAGCGTCGATAACATCAAGGTGGATGTGTGCAGGCGCGGATGCGGAGGTATCTGGTTCGACCGCTTCGAGCTGGATAGAATGGACGAGGCGCACGAGGCGGCGGGCGAGCGCCTGCTCGAGTTGGACGTCGAATTTCACGCCAAGGTGGCCCGGTCCAAGAAGCGGAGCTGCCCAAAGTGCGACGGCCTGCTGATGATGCGGCACTACTTCAGCGTGCGGAAGAAGGTCGAGGTAGACGAGTGCCCTGGGTGCGCAGGCGTGTGGCTGGACGGTGACGAGCTGCGCAAGATCCGCAACGAGTTCGCTACCGAAGAAGAGCGGGAGAAGGCCGCTAACAGGTACTTCACGGAACTCTTCGAAGAGGACATCAAGAGGACGAAAACGGAGAGCGATGAGAGGCTGAAGAAGGCGAGGAAGTTCGCTCGCCTGTTCCGGTTCATATGCCCGACGTACTACATACCGGGCAAGCAATCCGGGGGTGCGTACTAGGCGCAGCCCTGGTGACCCGGCTGCAACGTGAATCTCCGGCCGGGACCGCGAAAAGTCGCGTAGCGCATAACGGACGCGCCCCGGGCGGACAGCGCCTGATTGGAGGGAAAAGAGATGAAAGACCACATGGGATCCGCGGTTGCCGGGCTTGCGGCCGCGCTTCTCGCATGGGCCCTGCTGCTTCCGGCCTCCGGCCACTGCCAACTCGCCGGGACCCGGCCGGACGACCTGAACTTTTCGGAGGGGCTTACTGTAATCAAATCGCTGGAGACGATCTTTCCCGACGGCAAAGGCTTCAGGGTTCAAGCGCCCCTCGAGCCGGCCGGCGGCACGAACGAGGACTTCGCTCGGCTTGTAAGAGCTTTCCGGGTGATCGTTCCGCACGACGTCACTGTCACCGAAGCCGCGCGAATGCTCATATCCGGAAGCTCGCCGTTCACACGCGTAATAGACACCGAGCAGCATACCGGGTTCCTCCCGGGACTGCCGGTGGGCTATGCGGGCGCGCCGGTCACCGCCAAGCTCGGCAAGAAGGTGATCGACATTCACTTCCTCACGGTGAACATGGACAGGTGGATGATCTGGGCTCGGGAGTGCTACTTCCCCATCTGGAAGGGGGACAGAGACCTACCGATACAGGAGTACGCGGCGGTGGTGTCTCAGTATCTCAGAAAGACGGACTTCGGAGAGGACAAGCCGCCGGAGCTGAAAGCCTCCTCGGTCGGCGCTCCCGACAAGGCGGACCTGTTCGGTAAGTACAACGACCAGAGACGCGGCGTGGCCGAGTTCGAGGAGTTGGCGGCGTCCTCTAGGGAGATGGAGCTCGACGTGGCCGAGGGCGTGACCGCCTTCAAGGCGGGCGGCGGCGCGGTGGAATGGCTCATCGAGCATAGAGAAAAGACCACTTTCTCCGACCGCAACCAGTCCGACATTCAACGGGCGTTCTACGATTTCATGGACGAGGGGCGGGACACCCAGGAGCTCAGGGCCCTGACCGCGGAGGTCCTGCGCGACCTCGATCCGGGTTGGTACTTCTACGCGGTGGACAAGTACGGCAGGGTGAGATTCGGTCCAATGCCTTGCGGCCGGGGGACGGATAGAGACTGCCTTTGGAGAGAGAGGCTCAAGTCATACGAGTGCCTGCTGTTTCCCGGACAGGAGATCGTCGCCGCGGGCGAGCTCGAGGTGACCGTGGAGGACGAAGTTCTGGAGGCGAGCCTGGAAGGGGCGGCCGCGCCGGCGCCCGGTATCGCCGCCGTCAACTCGTTCTCGAGCTACTACTACTACCGCCCGGATGCGAACAACCTGGAGAGGACGTTCCGGTCGAGCTCGGACCGGTACCTCAGACAGGTGGGGCACCTTTTCGACGCCCTGACGGAGATGGGCATCGACATGGAAGGCGTCGAGGTATCCAAGTTCTGAACCGCGCGTCGCCGATCGCGTCTCGGGCGAGCGCCTGAGCCCGCGACAGCCGGCCTTGGGGGACCGATCGTCCGGAATGGCCGGGCCTTCAACCTGCTTTCATGCTAGAATCAGCGCCGAAACCACTCGGCGCTGATTCCTTTTTCCGCCCGGGCCGCCGCCTTCGCCGCCCGGACAAAGCACTTGGAAGACGCTCTGCCATGGCTCCTGATGAATTCAGATGCGGATACGTGCCGATCATCGGCCGCCCCAACGTCGGCAAGTCCACGCTCGCCAACAGCATGCTCCAGTTCAAGCTGTCGGCTGTAACCAGGAAGCCACAGACGACGAGACACCGGACTCTCGGCATTCTTACCGGCGAGAATTACCAGATGATCCTCTTGGACACGCCGGGGATATTCGGCCCCTCTTACCGCTTGCAGGAGCTTCTGGTAAAGTCGGCCGTCGCCGCGATCGAAGAAGGCGACGCAGTGCTGCTCATGTCGGAGCCCAAGCCCGATTCCTTCTCCGACCGGGCGGGGCTGCTGGACCGCCTCGAGGGCGCCGGCCGGCCCGTGGTGCTGGCGATAAACAAGATCGATCTCATCCCCAAGCCACGTCTGTTGCCCTTGATCGAGCATTTCAGCGGTCTTTTCCCTTTCAAAGAGATAGTGCCTATCTGCGCCCTGAGCGGAGACGGCGTCGCTCATCTCAGGGAGGTTCTCGTGGAGTTGCTGCCGCCGGGGCCCCCCCTTTATCCACCGGACGAGGTCACGGACAGGCCCGAGCGGTTCTTCGCGGCGGAGATCATCCGGGAAAAGGTATTCCTTCTCTACGGCGACGAGATCCCCTACTCCACGGCTGTCGCCATAGAGGAGTTCACGGAAAGGACCCCTCCGGCAAAGGACTACATAAGGGCGGCGGTCTACGTCGAGCGAGACAGCCAGAAGGGCATGCTTCTGGGAAAGGGGGGAAGAGCCCTCAAGCGCCTGGGTCAGGCGGTGAGGTCGGACCTTGAGGCTTTCCTCGGAAGGAAGATCTACATCGAGATTCAAGTGCTCGTGAGGGAGAAGTGGCGGAAGAAGGACTCGATCCTGAGAGATCTGGGATACAAGTAGGCGCAGGCGCGGTGGCATCCGCGCGGCGGGAAGGTTCGCCGGGCCCAAGGGATCCGGAAGGCGCCGGCGCCTCCAAAGGCCCAGGAGTCGGATGGGGGTACACCCACGCCCTTCTCTCGGCTTTCTGGTCCGCCGTGATGATAACGCTCTCGAAGTGGTCCCTGTTCGAGCTCGACCCCGCTTCGCTGGGCGCGCTGGTGATGTCCGTCGGGGCCGCCTCCGTGGCGCTCTGGCTCACCATCGCCCGGAGGTGGAAATGCGCCGTCACGCTCAGGGGCGCCGGATGGAAGTGGACCTTGGGGCTTTCGGCGCTCTTCTTCGTCGTGATGCTGGCCTCCTTCGAAGCTATTAGGCTCCTCGATCCCACCGTTGTCGCGTTCGTAAGCCGAACGGAAACGCTGGTGGCAATCGTGCTGGGCGTGTGGTTGTTCGGCGAACGCTTCACGAAGCCGGAGATGGTCGGGGCGGCCTTCGTGGTGCTCGGGATAGTCGTCTTGCGCTACGGCGGAGTGAGCGTGGAGCGCGGCTTCTGGATAATCCTGGCCGCCTCCATAGGATTCGGAATCGCCGAGGCCATCGCCAAGAAGACGGTCACCATCGTCGATCCCCTGGCGTTCTCCCTGGTGAGAAACATGATTCTCGGGGTCGCCTTCGCGGCCTTCGGGCTCATCTGGTCGGGGGGCATAGCCACGCCTACGAGCACGCTGGGCTGGCTTGCGATCGTCGCGATCGGGATCAGCGGACCGTTCCTCGGGCGGGTGCACTTCCTCAAGGCCCTTCAGAAGATCACCATCTCGAAGACATCGCTCGTCACGCAATCACAGCCTATCTGGGTCGCGCTTCTGGCCTTCGCCGTTCTGCGCACCGTCCCGTCGGAGAGGCAGTGGCTGGGGGGCGCTATCGTCCTTGCCGGCTGCGTGCTCCTGATCATAGGCAGGTCGAGGCCGCGCGCGGCCGGGTTCCGTTCTTGAGATGACGGGCTTCAACGACGCATGACAAGAAGGCGCCGGGTGCGGAGCTAGGAGGCCTTTCTCTTTCTCTTGTGCCTGTACATGAGCTTGTCCGCCCTATCGATGAGGTCATCGATTGACGTGGCGGTCCGAGGCTCGTACATCGTGACACCCACGCTGGCCCGCAGCTCATAAGGCCGATCTTTCTCCAACGAGTGCTTTCGCAGGTTCTGCTCCAATCGCGCCTGCAGCGCCTCGATGTCCAGCTCCTCGACATCCGGGAGCAAAGCCACGAACTCGTCTCCGCCCACCCGGGCTATTATGTCGGAGTCCCTGAAAGTACCCTCCAGAACGGAGGCCATATCCATCAGCGCCTGGTCGCCCATCTGATGGCCGAGCTTGTCGTTTATCCATTTCATGTCGTCCAGATCGACAAAGAGAACGTAGAAGGGCCGGCCCGTGCGGTCCGCGTGTCTCTGCTGCTGGTAGGCAAGGGAGAGAAACCCCCTTCGGTTGTGAAGCCCGGTCAGGTCGTCCACGAGAGACAGGGCCTGCAGCTGCCTTATCAAACGATGCCGCTCCATCGCGTGACGGATGCAGCGTACCAGCAGGTTGCCGTCGAGATCTCCTCTGAACAGGTACTCCTGCGCGCCCCGCTTGATCAGATCGAGCGCCAGCGCTTCATCGGCCAGGTCTATGAGCAGCAGGATGGGAACCTCCGCCCAGCGGCGATAGACGGCGTCGAAGGCCTCCGCGCCGCGGGCGTCCGGAAGACGGAGGTCGAGCAATATGACGTCCCTCCCCGCGGAGTTCAGGCGCATCACTCCCTCCTTCAGGGAGCCGGCGTGATCCAGCTCGAAATCGCCGCGATCGCTCTCCGTCAGGGCGCTCCAGACAAGCTCGGCGACATCAGGATCGTTCTGTATGAGGAGGACTTTTGTAGGTTTCTCCGGCATATGACTCCCACTCTCGTCTCGGAGGGGCGGATTTTCAGCCGCAGGGCCCCGGCCGGGGGTCGGGCCGGGGGTCCCGCTTGCGATGCTCCTCAGTCTCTTCTTGTATCGATGTGGCCCTTGATCATGCCCACCATCGAACCGTTCACTCTAACAGGCAGCAGTACGACGAACGACAGGCTCTCGTCTTCGCTGAGCATGCGCATGTCATTCGCCCAGGCGTAATCGCTCGTGCCGCCCCTCGCGCCCGCGGTGGACTCCTTGATCCCTACGTCCTCCGTGACGCTGGACGCGACCACATTGCCATCGAGGTCCAGCAGCGACAGCTTCCGTATATGGCCGGCCGCCGCCACCTGCTCCGCCAGTATCTCGTTGGCGCGGAGCACGGCCATCCGGAGCTCGGCGCCGGAGGCACCGGCCGCCAGCAGGCCCGCGAAGGACTTTTCTCCGGCCAGGAGCGTCAGCGAATGCCTGTGCTCCTGCAGGTACTGCTCTATATGATGAGGGTCGGATTTCATGGCGGCTATAATGCGCGCGTTCTCCCTCACTTCCAGCAGTCGCCTGGTCACCCCGTAGCTGAACACGGCGCAGAGTATCACGAGAATCGCGGCCACTATCATGATCGGGCCTGCAATGTCCCTGGTGTCTTGCATAACTCCACCCCTGCGCCCACAGGTGAATGCTCGTATAATGACGCGACGCCCCCACACCGACCGCCCCACGGCGGGACGTGACGGTTGAGCGGCGAAGGGACAGCGCCCACAATTAGTAATCGTCACGGCGAAACCCCAACTACACCTGCAAGGACCGCCGTCGGAGCGCACGGTACGCGAAGAGCGGCGAAGCGGCGGGAGTAGAGGCCGCCGGGCCGGGGGAAGGCCCGAGACTTCAGCGGACGGGATCGGTAGCGATGGTCTATATAAAGCTAGTCCTGACAGCGGCTTTTTGGGGTGGGACCTTTATAGCCGGGCGCGTGGTCGCGGCCGATGTGGGTCCGTTCCCGGCGGCGCTTCTGCGATTCACGGCCGCGTCCGTTCTGCTCATGATCCTGACCAGGAGGCTGGAAGGCAGATTCCCGCCCCTCGACTTCCGTCGGCTCGGGGCGATCATGCTGCTGGGGCTCACGGGCGTGCTGGCCTACAACGCCTTCTTTTTCAGCGGGCTCAAATACGTGGAGGCGGGCAGAGCCGCCGTAATAGTCGCCATGAACCCGGTATCCATAGCGGTCTTCTCCGCTCTTCTGCTGCGGGAAAGGATGTCCGCAGCCAAGGCCGCGGGGATCGCCATCTCCGTCGCGGGAGCAATCGTGGTCGTCAGCAAAGGCCACATGGCGGGGGTGTCGGGCCTCGGCCTGGGGCGCGGCGAGCTCTATGTATTCGGCTGCGTCCTGAGCTGGACGGCTTACGCGATGATAGGGCGGGAGATGATGAGGAGGCTCTCCCCACTGGCTACGGTGGCGTACTCTTCGGTGGCGGGGACCCTCATGCTTCTCACTCCGGCCCTGGCGGAGGGAATCGTGGCCGAGCTGCCGGGCTACGGCGCGCTGAGCTGGATCTGCCTCGCGTACCTGGGCGTGTTCGGAACGGTAGTGGGGTTCACATGGTTCTACGAAGGTGTCAACACGATAGGAACCGTCAGGGCAAGCCAGTTCATCAACTTCGTGCCCATATTCGCGGTCTTGCTCTCCTTCGCGATACTGGGCGAGCCGCTCACCCTCTCGCTTCTCGTGGGGGCGGCTCTTGTGATCACCGGCGTCTCATTGACCAACTCGCGCAGGACGAGACGGCCGCCCCCGCGGGCCGAGGGCTCTCGCCCCGCCCGCGACAGACCGGTCCTGCCCAGATAGGGGGCGCGGTCTCGAATGCAACATTTCAAGGCTTTTTTCGTCTTTATATAGTGGGCAGGGACTCCCGACCCGGGCGACGGCGGCGTCGCCTCTCTGCAGCCGGGAGAAAGGACTTGGGAATCAAGAGGTTATTCGAATTCATATTACCGGCCACGGCGGCGGCGGTGCTAGCTATCGCCCCTGTGGAGCCGGCCGGCGCGGCGGCCCCTTCGGAGGCGGAGGCGGGCGCCGACAGCGCGCGTACGGTCGCCGAGTTCTCTCCGAACACCGACATCGAAGTCTCGATACCCAGAGCCGGCGAGGGACCGAGGATAGACGGGATCCTGGACGACCCAGCCTGGGAGCGAGCGGTCCGTCTGGGCAGCTTCTGCGAAATCGACCCGGGCGACAACGTGGAGCCCGCCTGCAGGACCGAGGCGCTCTTCGCCTACGACAGCGAGAACCTCTACATGGCGTTCGTCTGCCACGACGACTCGCCCGAAGAGATCCGCGCTTCGATGACGGACCGTGATGACATATTCCAGGACGACTTTGTCGGCATAATAGTGGACACCTTCGGCGACAAGCAGAACTCCTACGAGTTCTTTGTCAACCCGCACGGAGTCCAGGCGGACCTTCGCAGAACCCACAACTCGGAGGACGCCGGCTTCGATACAATATGGCGGGCGGACGGGCGGATAAACTCGAGAGGGTGGACCGCGGAGGCGGCCATCCCTTTCAGAAGCATCAGGTTTCCCGACAAACACGAGCAGGAGTGGCTCGTCCACATACTGCGCATAAGGCCCCGGAGCAGCAGGGAGGTGCACTCCTGGGCGCCGATTTCCCGCGACGAGAGCTGCCTGCTCTGCCAGGCGGGCAAGTTCAAAGGAATAGAGGGGGTCAACAGGGGCAGGAACTTGGAGTTTCTTCCCTACGCCATCGCCGGCCAGTCGGGGAGCCTGCGCGACGAGGACGATCCGGCCTCGGGCTTCGAGGACGGAGAGCCCGCCGGCGAGGCCGGAATCGGAGTCAAGTACGGCATCACGCCCAACCTCACCCTCGATTTCACCTATAACCCGGATTTCAGCCAGGTCGAGTCCGATGTCGCTCAAATAGACGTGAACACGACCTTCGCCCTTTTCTTCCCCGAGAGAAGGCCTTTCTTCCTCGAGGGCAGGGAGATATTCAGCACGGATGCCCTTATATATACGCGCTCGATCAATGACCCGATTCTCGCGGCGAAGCTTACGGGAAAGATAGGCGACTACACCATCGGTTACGTGCTGGCGCGCGACGAACGTTCCCCCTTCATAGTTCCCTTCGAAGACAACAGCGAGTTCGCCCTGGGCGGCAGGTCGGTGTCGAACATCCTGCGCGTCAAGAGGGACGTCCTTTCGGACTCATACATAGGGCTGATCGCGACCGACAGGCGCCTGGAGGGCGACGGCGGCAATTCCATCCTCGTGGCCGACGCCGACGTGAGGTTTCTGGAGGACTACCGGCTCTCGGGACAGATCGGTTTCTCGCACACGCGCGAGCCGGACGACGCGGAGCTCTCCTCCGATTTCAGCGATACGACTTTCGGAAGCGAGGGCTACACGTCTGCCTTCGACGGAGAGTCCTTCACGGGGACCGGACTGCGCCTGGAGCTCGACTATGACGCCAGACACCTCAACTTCGAGCTCTGGTACAACGACGTGTCCCCGAAGTTCAGGGCGAGCAACGGCTTCACAACCAACAACAGCTACCGCTCGGGGGGCCTCTGGACAGGTCTGGTGTTCAGGCCAACGCATCCCGTGTTCGAGGTGATAGAGCCGCAGCTCAACTACGGGCTCGAGTACAACTACGATGACGTCTTCAAGGACACCTGGACGCGCCCTTCCCTTTACATTCGGTTCAAGAGGCAGACGGACATGTCCGTCTCGTACCTCTGGAGCGAGGAGCGCTTCAAGGACGTCCTGGTGGAGGGCATAAGGCGTTTCGAGGCCAACCTGCACACTTACGCCGGCGAGATCCTGTCGGGTGGGATCTACGTCCGGCGCGGCAGATCGGTCGTAAGGAACGTGGACGTCCCTTACCTGGGCCATGAGAAGCTTTTCGAGGCCTGGGGGACCCTCAAGCCTTCCAGCCGGCTGAAGGCGACGTTCAATCTCAGCTACGCCGGGATGGACAGCACCGCGTCCGGGCATGAGGTCTACAGCGGCTACGTCTTCAGGAACAACTTGTCGTACCAGTTCAGCAAGAGACTCTTTCTCCGCCTGGTGACCCAGTACGACGATTTCGACCGCCGGCTCGAGGTGGACCCGTTGCTAAGCTACAAGATCAATCCGTTCACCGTCTTCTACCTGGGCTCAACGCATGACCTTCAGAAATTCAACGGCGAGGGACACGGAGGGGATACGGGCTACAGGCGGACGGACAGGCAGTTCTTCGCCAAGATACAGTACCTGTTCAGAATATGATTCGGCTTGCCGCCACGCGGGGATTCCGCCGCGGCCTCAGGCATCGTGAGGCGGGCCCCGCGTACGGCAGGCCGCGGGTCCGCCCCGGACGCTCTCACTGGGACTTGTTCACCACTTTCGAAGCCCTGTCCACGTCCGATACCGCGAAGACCACGGTCGCGGTACCCTGACCGGGAACCGTGCTTGCGAAGGCGTAGTCTATGTTGATGCCCGCTTTGGACATCTTGTCGGCGACCTCGGCCACGGCGCCCGGCCTGTTGGGGATTTCGAGGCAGATGACCTCGGCGCTCGTATAGGGTATGCCCATCTCCTCCAGGACCACCCCGGCCCTGTCGCTGTCGTCCACCATTATCCTGGCCCTTCCCCCGACCACCATGAGGGCCGTTATGTTCACGTCCTGTCGGCGCAGGGCCTCGCAGAGCTTCGCCAGCGCGCCGGGACTATTCTCGAGAACCGCCGTTATTTGTCTCTCTCTGGGCATCTTGAATCTCCTTACCCCTCTCCCAGCTCCACCCCCGCTTCGCATCGAGGCGGCCCGGCGGCCGGCGTTTCCAGCCCGGCCGGAGCGGGAGCCGCGGGACAAGTCTACCCCAAAGGTCGCCTACCGGCAAGAAGCGGCGCCGACGTCGTTGCACACGGGCGCCCCTTGGCGATAAACTCTTGCGAAGCGCCTTACGGCACGGCTGAGGACCGTACTCACCGGAATAGTCTTCCCGGGCCGCAACGAGACCGCGGCGGGACTCCCGATCAGGTCCGGGGGTCGCCGGATCACCCCGAGGTGGCAAGCGTTGACTGTCGAACCGACTACAGCAGGCCCCAGGAGCCGCTCGCTGCTGTGGCAGATACTGGGAGCGGTCGTGGGGACCGCCCTGCTCGCGGTGGTGGTTTACTTTTTCTACAACGAGCTGTCCGGCAACTGGCAGGAGTTCCTGGAGTACCGGTGGGAAGTCAGCTACGGCCCGTTTGTCGTATCCGTCGCCCTGCTGGTCGTGGCCTTTGTGATGACTCCGTTGGCGTGGGTGAGCATTCTGCGCCTTCAGGGAGAGCACCTCGGTCGGCTCCAGGCCTTCCTGATATTCTACCTGGCCAATCTGGGCAAATACATCCCGGGAAAGTTGTGGGGCTACGGGGGGCAGATATATCTGACTCGGCGACAGGGTATCACCGTTCAGCACACGGTTGTGAGCACGGTCGTCCTCCTCGTCCTGGACTATTTCGCGGGGCTCGCGTTCGCCTCTCTGACGTTGCTTTTCTGGCCGAAGGTGCCGGCCGCGGCGGCAATGGGGGGCGCGGTCCTGGTCGTTATCATCGTGGCCCTCATATCGTGGTCCGAAAGGGCCCTGGATCTGTTCAAGAGGGCGCTCGCCAGGATGAAGGTGACCGCGTTCTCCGAGGTGCCGGCAGGCAAGGCTTTGTTCCACATCTGGCTCTTTCTCCTGGTGAAATGGCTCATCATCGGCCTGGCCTTCGTAATAGGGATAAGGGCGTTGCTCGTCATAGACATCACCGAGTCCGTCGCCTATTGCGGAGCCTTCACCTGGGCCCACTTGCTGTCCATGATAGTGTTCGTTACCCCGGCGGGGCTGGGAATAAGAGAGGGCCTGAACGTCTATTTTCTCGGGATAGTCAGCTCGCCGCCCCTGCCCCTGACCGTGGCCATCGGTATTTCCGTGGCCACGCGTCTCTGGATGACTCTCACCGAGCTCGTCTGCGTCCTGCCCGCGGTGGGGGTCAGGCGCATACTGAAGTAAGCTTTCCGGCCCTTATCCTCCGCGGTTGACAGGCCCGCGCGCGGCGCCCTAGTATTGTGTAATGGTAAATGTGAAATAGATACCCATGTCAGACGGAGGCGACTACTCGATGACCAACCCCATGCTCGAGAAAGTGCTCGAAAGGGCCATTCAGTCCGAAGAGCATTCGTACGAGATCTACACGCATCTCGCGAAGACGGTGGAAAGGCCCGAGACAAGGAAGCTGCTCGAGGGCCTGGCCGAGCAGGAGCTGGCTCACAAGAAGATGCTGGAGTCTTTTGACCCGGCGCAGGCCGGAACCATCGACTCGGCGAAGATCGAGGATCCGAAGCTGAGCGAGCTCCTGGAGCCCACCGCTCTGGACCCGGACGCCACGGTCCAGGACGTGATGCTTTTCGCGATGAAGAAGGAACAGTCGGCCCACGAGTTCTACCGGCGCATGAGCGAGTTCTCTCCCAACCAACCGGTCAAGGCGATGTTCGACACACTCGCGGCCGAGGAGCTGAAGCACAAGACCGGGCTGGAGAAGATCTACGAGGACATGTTCATGCCCGAAAACTGAGAGCCGCCGCCCGGTCTCGAGCGCCGATCCGGGTGAACACGGCGCCGCGCCGGTCCTGTAATGAGCGGCCCCGCCTTCCGAGGGCGGGGCCGGCTTCGTCGACGGAGAGCGATCTCAGCTAGAACTGCTCTGATATGCACTTGGCCTGCGTGAACAGGAGCAGGTAGTCGCGGCCGCCTGCCTTGGAGTCGGTGCCCGACATGTTGAATCCGCCGAAGGGATGCACGCCCACCAGGGCGCCGGTGCACTTCCTGTTGACGTAGAAGTTGCCCGCGTGGCAGAGCCTCTTCGCCTTCTCGACGTTCCATCTGTCGCGCGAGTAGATGGAGCCGGTGAGCCCATACTCCGTGTTGTTGGAGATGTCGATGGCCTCGTCGATGTCCTTCGCCTTGATCACGGCCACGACGGGTCCGAAGATCTCCTCCTGAGCTATCCTGCCTTCGGGGCTCACGTCGGCGATAATCGTGGGCTGGATGAAGAAGCCGTCTCCCTTGGCCTTCTCGCCCCCGGCCACGCACTTGCCCTCGCCCACCCCCACCTCGATGTACTCCATAATGGAGTCGAAAGCGGCCTTGTTGACGACGGGGCCCATGTAGTTGTCGAAGTCCGTGGTGGGACCGACCTCTATCGCCTCCACCCTCTTGGCCAGCCGGTCGACGAACTCGTCGTAGACGTCCTGGTGGACTATCGCCCGCGAGCAAGCCGAGCACTTCTGCCCCTGGAAGCCGAAGGCGGACGAAAGGACGTTCGCCACGGCGGCGTCCATATCGACGTCCTTGTCCACTATTATGAAATCCTTGCCCCCCATCTCGGCGATCACGCGCTTGATCCAGATCTGGCCCGGCATCGTCTTGGAGGCATTCTCCACTATGTTCAGCCCCACGGCCTTGGAGCCCGTGAACGCTATGAGCCTGGTCTTGGGGTGCTCCACCATGGCCCTTCCGGCGGTGCTTCCGCTGCCGGGCACGAAGTTGAGCACGCCCTTTGGAAGACCGGCCTCCTCCATTATCTCGAAGAAGAAGCGGCCGACGGCGGGGGCGTCGCTCGAGGGCTTCAGCACCACCGTGTTGCCCGCGACCAGGGCCGCCACGGTCATGCCGGCCAGGATCGCGCAAGGGAAGTTCCAAGGCGGGATGACCACGCAAACCCCCAGGGGGAGGTACTGGAGCTCGTTCTCCTCGGAAGGGATCCTGGTCAGGGGCTGAGGCGCCGCCAGTCTCAACATCTCCCTCGCGTAGAACTCCAGAAAGTCTATTGCCTCAGCCGTATCAGCGTCCGCCTCCGTCCAGTTCTTTCCGACCTCCAGAACCATCCACGCGTTCATCTCGTTGCGGCGCCGGCGCAGTATCGCGGCCGCGCGAAAGAGCACGTTGGCCCTTTCCGCGGGAGGCATCCAGCGCCAATTCTCGAACGCGGAGGCCGCCGCTTCGACGGCCGCCTTCGCCTCCTTCTCGCCGGCCTTCTGGAAGACACCGATGGTCTCACTCGGATCCGACGGGTTGATCGACTCGAACTTGCTCTCGAGCCTTATTTCCTCGCCCCCGATTACAAGCGGGTACTCCTTGCCGAGTTGAGCGGAAACTCCATCGAGCGCGGCCTTCATGCGCGCCTTGACTTCAGGGACTCCGAAGTTCTGAATCGGCTCGTTGACGAATTCGCCTTTCATCCCCCTATCCTCCTCACAACGTAAACAGTTGATGGTGGTTCGAAGACCTTCCAACTGGAGATCGTTCGCTTGTCGGAAAAGCTCACGGCCCATCGGACCGGCCGTTGAGACGCGGCTCCGGGTGCGGAATGCCGTCATTATATGGATCTTTCACCGCCCGGGCAAGTCCGATGCGGCGCCGCGCGCGGCTAAGCCCCCGACAACAGGGGCGACGGCCTAGTCCGGCGCGGAAAAAGGCCTGGTGGCATAGCGGCCGGCCTAGTTCTCAGCGGCCGTTCATGGGCCAGATCGCGCGAAAAGCAGTCGGGATGTTCTCCGCTCCAATGCCGCGGATGGGCTCGCAGTTGCCGCAGTCGAGCTCGTCGAAGGCCTTGTCGCAGTCCAAGCATGCGACAAGCACGTCGGCCGTGCGCTCGAGATCGGAAGCAAGATGCTTGAGGGCCTCGGCGGTGGCCTGCACCTCGCGCGCCTTGCCGGACAACGAGCCGTTCAGCTTTCCGGCGGCGGCCTTTGCCGTGAGGCTCTTGTCGGGGATCGAGAAAAGCCTGACGATGTCCTTGATCGAAAAACCGGACTTCCTCAACCCGGCCACGACGTTCAATCTGTCCAGCTCCCGTTGCTCGAAGAGCCTGTAGCCGGCCCTGCTGCGCCGGCAGGACGTGACGAGTCCGAGTCCTTCGTAGAATCGAATGGCGCGCGGTGTGGCGCCGCTGGCCCGCGCGAGCGCCCCAATGGTGAGAAGGTCCCCGTTTCCGTCTACCATGATAGCGACCTCCCGGGTGACGGATTTCTTGACCGCCGGCATGCACTCTTAGGCCGCATGCGGCCGGCCGTATCGTGAAGCCCGGGCCCGCAGGAGCCCCGGCGCGGTCGAGGACTTTATGCGACAAGGCAATGGCCCTGATCCGGCGCCGCGCCACCTCGCGCGCGGCCGCCCCCTTCCTTCACGATGGATTATAGTACGGAGCCCCGAGCGATTCAACAGGCCGGGCCCGGCGGCCGGGCCGGCGAGACACCCCAGAGACGCCGAGGGGCGGGCAATTGAGGCGGGCAATTGAGATAGAATTGACATAATGTGTCGACTCTGCCAGAATGGCTCACGCGAAGACCGGTAAATGAGGATCTCACTGGAATTGGAGCTAACGTCGGGAGTGGGCCTGCCTTCCATCACCCGCGCCGCGCCGAAACGACCCACACTATGATGAAAAGAAAACACGCACTTAAGATCACGCTCCCCGCGTACCTGGCCCTGATCCTCGCGGGATCGGCGATCCTCCTATTCGGCGGCGCCGGCGCCCAGGAGGAAACGGACGGCCCTGTCTACGTTTGCAGCATTGAGGGTCCCATCGGTCCGGTCACCTCCGGGTTCTACGTCGAGACGCTACGAGAAGCCGAGAAGAACATGGCCGAATGCCTGGTAGTGGAACTCGACACGCCCGGCGGATTCGATATCTCCATGAGGGAGGCCATAAAGGAGATGATGGCCTCCGAGGTGCCGACGGTGGTCTTCGTACACCCCGGCGGGTCCAGGGCGGCTTCCGCGGGCGCTTTTCTGCTGCTCGCCGCTCATGTCGCGGCCATGGCTCCGGGCACCAACGTGGGCGCAGCCCACCCTGTCCAGATGGGCGGAGGTCAGGTCGACAGCACCATGGCGGAGAAAATAGAGAACGACGCGGCCGCCTATATCAAGTCCATAGCGAAGAAGAGAGGGCGCAACGTGGAGTGGGCGGAGGCCGCCGTGCGCGAAAGCAAGTCCTCCACGGCCGAAGAGGCGCTGGAGGCCGGTGTCATAGACATGGTGAGCCCGAATTTGTTGCAGCTCCTCGAGGATCTGGACGGCATGGAGATCGAGACCGAGGCCGGAACCCGCGTACTCGACGTCAAGGACGCGGTGATCGAGCACGTGAGGATGAGCACGAAGCTGAGGTTCCTCTCAGCCGTGGCGGACCCCAACGTGGCGTACATTCTGATGATGATCGGGTTCTTCGGGCTTTTCTTCGAGCTTTCAAATCCCGGAGCCATATTCCCCGGCGTGGCCGGGTCGATATGTATCATTCTCGCCTTCTACGCGCTTCACACCCTCTCCGCAAACTACGCCGGGGTTGCGCTGATCGTGCTCTCCATGATCATGTTCTTGCTCGAGATCAAGGTGACGTCGTACGGGGCCCTCACAATAGGGGCGGTGATATCTTTGACCCTAGGCTCGATCTTCCTGTTCGATTACCCGAAGACGCTTCTCAGAATCTCTTGGTCGGTGCTGATCCCGGCCGTCATCGCCACCACCGCCTTCTTCGTTTTCGCGGTGGGCAAGGGGATAGCCGCACAGAAGAGGCGGTCCTCGACGGGCGCTCCGGGCCTGATCGACAAGATAGGCGAGGCCCGCAGCGACGTTGATTCGACCGGCGGCACGGTGTTCGTTGCGGGCGAGCACTGGTCGGCCGTCTCAGACGTTCCCATAGAGAAAGGGCGCAGGGTAAGGGTGGTGAGCGTCTACCGCCAAGGCATGAAGGTGATGCCGGTGGATCCGCAACAGCGTTAGTGTCCAGGGATCGTTTCCCAGCAACGAACATCGACAGACAAGGAGGCGCGGCATGAACTCACCGGAGGCATACACAGGCATCTTCGTTGTCATACTGATCGCCATCTTCATACTGGCGAGCGCTATACGCGTCCTGAGGGAATACGAACGCGGCGTGATATTCAGGCTCGGCCGGCTCGTCGGCGAGAGGGGCCCCGGCCTGATAGTCCTGGTGCCGGTGATCGACAGGATGGTGAAGATCTCCCTCAGGGTGGTGGCCATGGACGTCCCGCCCCAGGACGTCATCACGAAGGACAACGTGTCGATAAAGGTCAACGCGGTCCTCTACTTCAGGGTGATTCGGGCGGAGGAGTCCGTGGTAAGCGTGGAGAACTACCTCTACGCGACCTCCCAGCTCTCCCAGACCACTCTGAGGAGCGTCCTTGGAGAGCATGAGCTGGACGAGCTGCTCTCCGACAGAGAGAAGATAAACCAGCAACTGCAGAGGATCATCGACGAGCGTACCGACCCCTGGGGGGTCAAGGTGACGGCCGTGGAGGTCAAAGACGTCGATCTGCCTCAGGAGATGCAGCGTGCCATAGCCAAGCAGGCCGAGGCGGAAAGAGAAAGAAGGGCCAAGATCATTCACGCCGAGGGCGAGTTCCAGGCGGCGGAGAAGCTGACCCAGGCGGCAAAGGTGATAGCCGCCGAGCCCGCGGCGCTACAGCTACGTTACCTGCAAACCTTGACGGAGATAGCGGTCGACAAGAACTCCACCGTTGCCTTCCCGGTCCCCATCGATGTATTCAGAGGCCTGCTGGGCAAGGAACGCGGGTAGCTCCGCTCGGCGAAGGGCCTCCACCGCGCGCCGGAGGCCCTTCGTTTTCGCCTCTACTTGCTGCCAATTCCGCCTCCGGCGGAACCCGAGCCGCCGCCGTCGCCACCGCTGATCGCCGCGATGGCCGCAAGACCGGCCACCACTCCGCCCGCGATGGCGCCTACCACCAACAGGCTTCTGCGATCGACTTTCTCGACGTCGAGATCGGCGACGCCGGAGAGGCGATAGCACGCTGGCTCCAGGAACTCCTCTTCGACGACGGTACCGTCCTCATGCATGGTAACGCGAACCACGCGGCGCTTGCCTACAACCCACTCCTCGTCGATCTCCCAACGCACGAGCTCGTACTGGCTCCCGTCCTTGAGAGTCACGTAAAGGATCTCCTTCTCGTTCGAAGCGCAGTTGCCACCGGTGGAGACCGCGCTTATCCGTTTGCAGCAGCCGAGAGGTTGAAGAAGGAGGGTGAGGGCCAAAAGGACGCTGATCCAACCAACGGGACGCACACGGATCGCCTCCTCTCACCCATTCGGCCCCCGAGCCGAAAAGGAGCCGGACGGGCGTTGATGGGTGTCTGCGGCCCCGGACTGCAGCCTTTGTCGCCGGGGCCTTGTAGGCCACATTTCAATTATACGACAAATGTGGGCGTCGTTCAACCCGATTCGGCGAGGCCTTTGCGAGGCCTTTGCGAGGCGTTGCGCGATATGTAATACATATGTCTCAATCCGGCGGCGACCCGGGCCGGACCTGCGGCCCGCCTCCCGCGTAACCCTCCGTCGCGGAAGGGACTGCCGGCCCCTGTGACGCAACGTTCGGCCGGCTATATCACCGTCATCCCGGCGACGGTTGACCCGGACGGCCTTCGTCGCCGTGGCGAGGCCCAACCCGGTGGGCCGTTGCTGCGTTTGACAGCATTTGAGCTCTCTGCTATACTGCGATACAGGTTACGGTAAGCACGCTCGGGCTCCCTCTCACGACTTCCTCAGCGGGACAGGGAAATAAGACACGCCTGTTGCGGCTGAGCGCCGTCACCGAGCTGAGATTATCGAAAGGTCCCCCCCCTGCCGACCACCGTGGGATTCACCTTCCCGCGGAACGCCCGCGCCTGTATTGTCGTCGCGGTGCCAGGGGCTTTCCTCCCTGAGATGTGATCTTTCCAGAGGCCGGACCATTGCGATGCGTGCAAGTGATTAGGCCGCCAGCCCGGAGAGGCGTTATATGAGAAGATCCGCCGCTCTCTGCGTGCTTTGTGTTGCGCTGGCGAGCTTGGCGCTCGGCTTGTTCGCGGGATGCGACGAGGACAAGGGCCTGCTCGTTCCAAACAACCCGCCCAGCGTGCGATTGGTCACCCACCCTCCCGACAGCGGAACTACGGGGTACGACGTCGAGTTCTACTGGGAGGGCTGGGACACCGACGGTGAAGTCGACCACTTCATCTACGCCATCGACCCTCCCAACATGCACGGGTCCGAGGACTCAATCTGGACCAGGACAGACTCCAACTCCGGCGTCTTCGCCTTCCAGGCGACCCGCTTCGACACGCTCTACGACTGGAAAGAGCCTCAGATAGCCAAGGGCTGGCACGTCTTCGCCATAAAGGCCGTTGACGACATGGGGGCGGTCTCGGAGCCCGACTACTCGGCCTTCAACGCGGCCACCATCGCCCCGAGGACCCAGTTCACGACCCCCATCCCGCAGTTGGGGATCGACAGTTACACGTGGTGGCCCCAGTCCGTGGGCCTCAGGGTGAACTTCCGCTGGCGGGGCGAGGACGCGGACGCTCTGTTCAGCGACGGGCCGGTGAGGTATCTATACAAATGGATCGACGTCAGTGACAAGAAGAGGGGGCAGATCGTCTCCGCCGTCTGGGAGGACACGACCGAGTGGATCGAGCGCGGCGGGGACGAAAGAAAATTGTCGTTGGAGTTCGACAACGGCTACGACTACGCGGTGGCGGTCAGGGCGATCGACGAGGCGGGCGCGGTCGAGCCGCTCCTCCTGCTCAATGGGAACTTGATGTGGGTCAAGGCGATCGAGACCTTCTCGTACCCGAAGTTGACAGTCCGGTCCTCGGCGTTCGGCAGAAGATCCTATATGGGTTGGTCGCTGGACACGGAAACATTCGAGGTGCCGCTCGGGAGCAAGTACGAGTTCGAGGTCTCGGCGAACGCCAATCTCTACGGCGGTCTGATCACCGGATTCTCCTATGGTTGGGACCTGGAGGACGTGGAGATGAACGAGACCGATCCCGAGGGCAAAGGGGGCTGGACCCCCTGGAGCGCCGCCCGGACCACCATACGCGCGGAGTTCGACGAATACAGGGACTACCATCTGCACATAAGGGTCAAGGATGACGCCGGGGGTATGACTCTGGGCACGATAAAGTTCCGCGTGATCGCGCTGGATATCACTAAAAAGCTCTGCTACATCGACGACTGGAGAAAATACCCCCTGACGCACCCGCGGGGCGAGCCCCTTGACGACAACGTGTGGCAGACGATGCTCGAGGGCTACAACTACGGCGAGGACTGGGAGGACGTCTCCTGGGACGAATGGGAGAACGAGGTGTGGCAGACGGATCAGACGACGATGACGATGCCAAGCCTCGAGTTCCTGTCCCAGTTCGAGGTGGTCGTGTGGTCTCTAATGGACAACCGGTCCTCGGCCCTCACTCAAAAGTCGGCGTGGTATGCAATGAATTATGCAAGCACCTCCAACGTGCTGGCGGTCTACATGACCAGCACATCGACCGGCGGCCAAAGGGGAAAGGTCTGGGCCTTCGGAAGGGGCCTGGTGGAGACCCCCGTGCTGGCTGCGGTGGGATCCTCCTGCGAGTACCCGTATCCGGTGGTCAACGACAACCGCTGCGGTATCAAGAGATTCACGTTTCCCATGGAGTTCATGCATATAAGGGGCGCCTTCGACACCCACGAGAGGGACAACGGGGGGGCGCGGGTGAACCTCTTCGAGAACACGGCCGACCTTCCCCGCCACGTATACGTTGACACAGCGGGCCCTGGGATCCCGGAGCACAAATACACCCGGCCTCCGGCGGCGGAGCTGTACCCGAATCTTCCGCCTGTATTGCCCCTTCATCCCGACCCCAGGGCCAGAGGCTGGCCTTTCTACTATTTCGAGGTCCTCGAGTACCCGGAGCCGGACCAGGAGCGCCAGGACCTTTTCTACGATCCAGTCTCGGAAGAGATGACCGACCTCATACCGCTGTACCGGGTGCACGCGAATGATACGAACAGCTACGCTCACGACAAGTACTGCGGCTTCAGGTACATCCCTTCGAAGGATACCGATCCCGCGGAGATGGTGTATTTCTTCTTCCCGATGTTTCCATTCAACGATCCGGAGATACGCGAGACGGCAAAGGTCGTTTTGACGGATTGGTTCGGCCTGCCGGACCCCGACGCGGCGCCCTCCGCCTCGCCTTGACCGAGGAGGTTTCGCCGGACTCGAGAAACCCGTTTGAGGTAAGTCCAATGAGAAACACAGCCCGAATGCTCCCGCTCGCTCTGGCTTTGGCGATATCGGCCTCCCTTGCGCTGTGCGCGGGCGCCGGTGCAAGGAGCAACCTGGGAGGGCTCGAGACCCCGTTAAACGACTCGTCGAAGGACCCGTTCACCGGATCCTACGAGGTGAGGGGCGAAGGCTTCGTGCACAACGCCGGGGATCTCTGGATGAACATCACAAACCTGGGGATCATCGGGAACCCCTGGAAACACCTTTCGACCGACCCTTCGGCCCAGTTCCCACCGGGATCGGGTATCGAGTATCTTTACGGGGCCGGCATATGGGTGGCCGCGACGATCGGCGACGACCCCACTCCATACGTCTCCACCGCGTTCGATCAGTGGGAGTTCAGACCGTCAACGCTGCCCCTTGACACAATCTATGAGTCATACGAGGGCTTCCCCGGTGGAGTGCGCTTTTTCGACGACGACGGCGACGGGTTGATAGACGAGGAGATCCACGACGGCAGGGACAACGACGGCGACGGGTTGATAGACGAGGACTTCGGGGCGATATCGCAGCAGATGTTCACCTGCCGCTACAGGGACGACACCTCGGAGGCCCTCAACACGTACCCCGAGCACGTGCCCATGGGCCTGGAGATCGTCCAGAGGAGTTTCGCCTGGGGCATCCCCGGCAGCGACAACTTCATCGGCCTGGAGTTCACCATCAAGAACGACGGCAGGCAGGATCTGCGAAACGTGTATCTCGGCTTCTTCTGCGACGCCGACGCCGGACCGGTCAGCGACGAGTTCTACTGGAGCGACGACAGGGCCGGCCTGCTCCGGGCCGGGCGCTACATGGTGGGCGAGACCCATGACGGCGACGGCGACGGCGGTCGCACGACCGGCTGGTTCGGCGCCATGCTGATGGGCCACACCACCGACCCCAGGGGGAGAAAGGCCCCGCCCGCGGCCGGGCTGACCTCTTTCAGGTTCGTATCCGGAGGAGCGGCCTACGAAAACTGCGGCGACCCCCGCAACGACGCCCAACGCTACGATCTGCTTAGCAGCAACATGTTCGGCTGCCGGCCGGGGCAAACCACCGCCAACGAGGACGCCGACTACAGGATGTTCTTCGGCGCCGGCCCCTTCAAGGAATTCAAGAGGGGAGAGACCCGCACGCTCCAGATCGCCTTAGTGGTGGGCGAGGGCAGGGACGGGCTGATAAAGAACGCGACCGCCGCACAGAATATCTTCGCGGGCGAGTACATGGATCTGGACAACGATCCAAGGACGGGAGTCGGCGGCAAGGAGACCTGCCTCACCGTCGAGCCCGGCGAGGAGAGGTGGAAGTTCGACTACGTGGAACACTGCAACCTCGACCCATTGTTGTACGAGGTACCCGAGTTCAAGCCCGTGCTCGTGACCGACACCGACTGCAAGGAGAACCTCAGGCAGTGGGTCGATTTCGACTGCAATTATGCTACCGGCGTAGGCGGTAGAGAGAGCCAGGTTCGTTGGAGGGGCTCAACCGCCCCCCCTTGCCCCCAGGTGGTGACGGACTTCCCGCCGGAGGAGGAGTACCCTTGTCACACGGTGAGCGAGGACGCGAAGACGGGATCGCGCGCGCTCGAGCCAATAGGCGCTCCTACCGTCCAGCTCGTGCGGGAAGGCGAGGCCGTGAAGATACGCTGGAACAACGTTTCAGAGCTGGTGGCGGACCCTCTGACCGGCGAGCTCGACTTCGCCGGGTACAAGGTCTGGAAGGCCGAGCAGTGGGAGAGGCCGCAGGGCAGCACCGGGCCCACGCCTGATCTCTGGATCCTGCTGGCCGAGTACAGGCTCCCCGAGCATATCGATCCGGCCACGGGCCAGGTCGAGCTAAACGCGGCGAGAAACGAGGCCGTTACCACTCCCTGCGACACCCTGGACGCCGAAAAGGGCCTGTACGTCTATCCGGTCGGCTACTACCAGCACCTGGACGAGCACGTGCTGCCCGGGTTCACGTATTTTTATTCAGTAACGGCCTTTGATATGACCGATACGGACGAGTACGACGTGAGAACGGGCAAGATGGAGAAGTTCTCGATCGAGTGCCGGCACGTCGCCTCCGAGCACCAGGCAGTCGTTCCGCTGACCGAGCCCCGGGCGGGCATGGACGAGGTGTTCGTCACTCCAAACCCGTACTACGGCGGAGCGCAATGGGACCTGGTGCCGAACCCCAAGGATCCCACCGGCACGCACGTGGACTTCATGAACCTGCCCAAGGGACCATGGACCATCAATATCTACACCGTGGCGGGCGATCTCGTCAGAACGCTGGAGAACGACGGGGCCGTTGACGTCGGACAGGCGAGATGGGACCTGGTCTCGCGCAGCGGGCAGGACGTCGTCACCGGTATCTATCTCTACAGCGTGGAGAGCGAGTACGGATCCAAGGTGGGCAAGTTTCTCATATTGAACGAGAGCAGATACACCCGCTGAGCCTCCCGGCTCCCCGGCCCTTATCTGCCGTCCATCAGCTCCAGGTACCCGGGCTCCTCGCGGATGTTATCGAGGTCGGGATCGGCCTTTATCCACTCGTAGTAACCGAACCCACCGGCCACGGACCGCTTCAGCACCTCCACTCCGCGCTCCTTGTCCCCGAGCCTCGAGTAAAAACAGGCGGCCCGGAGGCGCTACCATGGGCCGCGGTTTACGACTATCCCGACGTGCGAGCTCATTCCGGGACGCTCGGGATAGAATACCATCATGTCGTCCTTGCCGTCCCCGTTGAGGTCGAGGGATCTCAGGGAGCCGAACGTCCCAACCTTCACCTTCTCCTCAGGCTTTCGCTCGAACAGCTCCCCCTTGGAAGGCTCCTTGCCCAGATACACGGACAGCTCTTCCTCGCCCGTGGCCACGACCATGTCCTTTCGGCCGTCCCCGTTGTAGTCGCCGTCGAACTCTATGATCTGGGCCTCTCCACCCTTGTCCAGTCCGACCTCGAGCGTGACCTCCTCGATGAAATCGGGGTTTCGCGCTATGTTCCGATCGGGCGACACGAAGTAGAATTGGAACTCCACTTTCACTTTCCGCGTCAGAAGTATCCTCACCAGGTCGGTGATTCCGAGGCTCACGACAGGAAGCACCAGCTCGCGCCGGCCGTCGCCGTCCAGGTCGATCCAGTCACCGAGGCTCATGCCCTTCACCGAAGTCGACCAGTCCGGTTCCCCTGCGAAATCCAGCCGGCCGTCTCCGAAATAGAGGACCACCGAAGACAGGAAATCGCTGACGCCCTCCCGCGTGGATTTGCCGGCGTATAGATCGGCATAGCCGTCGCCGTCTACGTCCGTTATCGAGACATCGAGCCAGAAATCCCCCCCCTCTTTCTCCTCCTCGCTGAGAAGCTCGAGCCACACCGAGGAGTCCGGTCTGCGCGGGATCTCTCCGCCCACCCTGACGAAGAAGCGCGCCTGGTCGTCCCAGTGGACCACCAGGTCGCTGTCACCGTCCCCTTCCAGATCGACGGGGGCGAAGGTGGGAAAATCCCTGCTAACGCTGACAGCTTCGTGATGCGGCTTGATGAAGTCCCTGTCCACCTCCATGCCTATACGGCTTTCGATCTCAACCCTTTGAGGATCGCAGAAAGAAGGCCCGGGGCGGGCCATGAAGAAAAAGAGCTCGTCCAGGCTCAGGAACGCGATGTCGTGGCAGCCGTCGCCGTTCCAGTCCTGGGCGAAATCAAGCACCGCCGCGCGATCCGGCGCCGGCAGGATCGCCCCGGCCAGGCCCGAGATCAGGGGCTCGAAGGCGGGCTTCCTCGACGAGCCGCCGTAGAGGATTCTGGAGACACCGCCGGGGGATAGGGCCAAGAGCTCCATCCCCGGGTCATCGTGAATGTCGGCCGCGTCCACCGCCGCTATGGAGTCGGGAAGCGGCCAGGCGAGATCGGCGGCGGTCGAGAAACCGCCCTCCGGTCTCTGCCAGAATATGCTCATCCAACGCTCGGCTTCGGGGGGAGAGCCCTTGGTATGCAGTACCACCAGGTCCCGGAGGCCGTCGCCGTCTATGTCGACGGGAAGTAGATCGGTGACCCTGTCCAGGACCCTTAGATTGTAAACCTCGAACCTGTCCGCGGCCGCGGGGGCCACGGCGGAGCAGGCGAAAACCAAAAGACAAAGGGCCGCAGAAAGGGTCTCAATGGAAAGCAGCGATGACTTCTTCAAGTTACCACACTAGCCCTTGATCTCGACAGCGTCGAACCCTCACCGTAACGCCGGCCGTCTCGACCGGGAAGGCACAGGCCCCGTCAGAACGGACGGTTCATTCTAAATATAAAGCGCCAGGAATCGGTATCCAAGTCCTTCGCCGCGAAGACCCCCACATAGGGCAGAAACGAAGAGCCCGCCACGCCGAGTCCGGTTCCGGAGCCGGTGTGGTCCTCGGCATCGGAGATCAACGAGCCGAAGTCCTCCGGGTCCTCGCTCATGAACAAGGCACCCGCGTCATAGAAGGCGACGAACCACCAACTGCTGAACAGGCTTTTCATGAACCGCAACGGGGCCAGCCGGCGGCGGTACTCTATGTTGGCGAGCAGAAGCCTGTCTCCCCTCGGGCTCGCCCAGGAGTCGAAGTCCTTGCCCCTGAGCCCGCCGAAGCTCCCGAGCGAGAAGGTCCGCTGCGGGGGAAGCGGATCCGTCGCCCCCGCCATCTTGAACCTGAGATCCAACAAGTCGTAGTGGGTCAGCTTCTGGTGGCGCCTGACGGTCGCCTCCAGGATGTTGTAAGAGGCCTCGCCGTCGAGGAAGTCCAGTCCGCTCCTGAGGCCGGCCTGCACCAACCACGCGTCCTCCGGGAAGTAAGGGTCGAATCGGGTATCATAGACGATCCCCAGCTCGAGCTCCGTGATGTGGCCCTCGAAGACGGGAGGGTTGGACCTGAAATCAGTGCCCCGGAAGAGGGTGAACGGAGACCTCTCATCCAGGCTCCTGTACTCGCCCGAGCTCAACGCGCCGGCCGCGTCGATCTCCTCCGTCACTTCGTAGCCCAGGACGAGCCGCCCGCCGGTCCTCTCGTAGTAATCCCTGTCGTCGTTGCTCGTGAAGAACGCGACCAGGCTGCTCTCCAGGTCGCCGGTCCTCCAGCGGTCCTCGGTATCGGTGAGCTTGTAGCCCTCTATCTGGAACACCATCCTCTCCTGCATGAACGGCATGGAGAACGCCGCATGGAACTGGAGGAAGTTGTCGTGGGTGTCTTCGGTCGGGACGCGCAGGAAGCCCTCGAAGGTGCTGCCCGGCACCCCCTCCGGGCGCTTGTACTGCAAAGTGAAGTCGAAATTGTGACCGTCCACCCTGTTGAACGGTCCGGGAAGGAACCCCACGCCGAACCTGTGCCTGTTGATGTCCTTTATGCCCTTGAGTTCGACCTTTCCCGTCGTCTCGTCGTATTCCTCGATCGTGTAGTTGCCCTCGAGCAGGAGCGTTTCGCCGCCGACCTCGGACAGATCCGACGCGTAGAGAAAGCCCGAGACCACCCTCAGGTCGCCACCGACCACGCACGCCCCGTTGAGAAGGGCGTCGCCGGCGACCACGGTGGCGTCGCCTTCTATCATGCTGCCGCTTTGCATCTCGAGATCGCCCTCTATGACGACGACGTGCCCCTTCACGACATCGCCTTCGCCCAGCTCCAGCGTGCCGAGCGTAACGGTGGTGTTGGGCCTGTTGATCAAGGCCTCCAAGTCGTCCGGCGATATCTCGGAACGATCGGCCATCGCCTGCAGCGCACAGGCGCTTGTCACGCACGCGCACAGGCAGGCGGCCGCCGCCGGCGCGGCCAGAGCTCCGGAAAAGGGCCAGCGGATCTTTTTTGCTGCACGGCCAGTTGTCATAAAGAACCCC
The DNA here is from genome assembly GCA_964531335.1 of uncultured bacterium. Lineage (GTDB taxonomy): Bacteria > Eisenbacteria > RBG-16-71-46 > CAZHEV01 > CAZHEV01 > CAZHEV01. Next base: position 149,445 of record CAZHEV010000009.1, read on the forward strand.
CTTGAGTGCCAAATCTCCCCGAACGGCACCGTCAGTTTATTGTCACAGTCCCAAGCACGGCAACAAAAAACCAGGACCGGCGAAAGCCCATCCGGGCATGCCGCGGGCATGCCG
>CAZHEV010000009.1:149658-154323 GCA_964531335.1 uncultured bacterium
CGGGCATGCCGCGGGCATGCCGAAATTGGACTTGACAAATCCACAGCAGGTGGATTACAATAGTCTATTGGATGGGTCCAATATGGGAGGGCGAAATGCACCTTCACTTAGACAAAGAAGGCTCCGTCCCGGTCTACAGGCAGATAGCCGATGGGCTCAGGGACCTCATACTGGAAGGCGCCGTGGCCGACGGAGAGCGGCTGCCCCCTACCCGGGAGATGGCCAAGTCGCTGGGCGTCAACAGGGTCACGGTGACAGCCGCCTATGATCTACTTGAAAGTCAAGGGCTTATCAAGGCATATGTCGGCCGCGGAACCTTCGTTTCGGCCGGCCGATCCGCCCGGAAGGAGCCCAGGTCCGATGATCCCTTCTCCGGCTCCCGGTCGAGCTTCTGGGCCGCGCACTCAGTCGAGGACCTGACTCCTCCGTGGACGAATCCCGTGCTTCACGCGCCGAAGGGGTCTATCTTCCTGGACTATGCGCTCCCGCCGACCGACCTGTTTCAGGTAGACCAATTCCGCCGATGCCTCAACGACTCGCTCAGGTCCAACGGAGGCGAGGCGCTACAGATGGGGCCTACCGACGGCTACCCGCCCCTCAAAGAGTACATAGCAACCTACATGACCAAGATGGGGATGCCGTCCACTCCCGAGGAGATCCTCATAACGAACGGCTGCCAGCAGGCACTCGATCTGGCCCGGAGGGTTTTCGTGGGCAGCGAGGACACGGTCTTGCTCGAAGAGCCGACGTATCCGGGAGCCATCAACGTCTTCTCGGGGGGCAGGATCCGCAGGATCACGGTTCCGATCGCCGAGGACGGGCCGGACCTGAGGGCCATGGAATCGGCCCTCGCGCAGAACAGGGTCAAGCTCATATACACTATACCCAATTACCACAACCCAACCGGCGCGACGATGAGCCTGGAGAAAAGGGCGCGCATCATCGAGCTCGCGAGGACATACCGCGTCCCCATCGTTGAAGACGACACATACGTCGAGCTCAGATACAGCGGGCACCGACTTCCCTCGCTCAAGTCGTCCGACCCGGACGGGCTGGTCCTCTATCTCAACAGCTTCTCGAAGGCCAACTTCCCGGGCATAAGGGTCGGCTGGATCGCCGGCCCGCAGGCCGCCATAGAACGCCTGGAGGCCGCCAAGAGGACCTGCGATCTGCACACCGACTTGCTGGCCCAGACCGGCCTCTACGAGTTCTGCAGGAGAGGTCTCCTCGAGAAGCACCTCAGGAGGGTGAAGAAGATCTACAGGGAGCGCCGCGACGCGATGGTGGAGGCGCTGGAACGCAATCTGGCATCCTCGTTCGATTGGATAACGCCGGACGGGGGCCTGGCTCTGTGGGCCACGGCCCGCGAAGACATAGATTCGGAGCGCCTGCTAAGAGCAGCGGTGTCGAGAGGCGTCGTCTTCTCGTGCGGAAAGGGGTTCTACTCGGGAGTTCCCGACCCGCGCACTCTGAGGCTCTGTTTCGCGGCGGAGAACCCCGACGCGATAAGACGCGGCATAAAGAGGCTCTCCCTCGCCGTCAAGGATACTCTGGCCGAGACCGGCCGGGCCGAGACCGCGAGGAGCCTGTCGGGAAGACCCATGGTGTAGAGGCTGAATCAGTAGCATGACCTCCCGCGCGGCGGGAGCGAGATCGATCCGGAAGGAGGCACAGGAGAGATGGAAAGGAAAGGCGTGTTCAAGCTCAAGACAGGCTTGGCCGAGATGCTCAAAGGCGGCGTGATAATGGATGTCACGACCGCCGAGCAGGCCAAGATCGCGGAGGACGCCGGAGGCGTGGCCGTGATGGCGTTGGAGCGGGTGCCCGCGGACATAAGGGCCGAGGGAGGAGTGGCCAGGATGGCCGCCCCGTCCAAGATAAGAGGGATAATGCAGGCCGTCAGCATCCCGGTCATGGCCAAGGTCAGGATCGGCCACTTCGCGGAGGCGCAGATCCTGGAAGCCCTGGGCGTCGATTACATCGACGAGAGCGAGGTCCTTACGCCCGCGGACGAGGAGCATCACATAGACAAGCACGGGTTCAAGGTGCCTTTCGTGTGCGGCTGTAGAGATCTCGGCGAGGCGCTGAGGCGCATAGCCGAGGGTGCCGCGCTGATAAGGACGAAGGGCGAGGCGGGATCCGGAGACATCGTCGAAGCGGTGAGGCATCTGCGCAAGGTCAACAGGCAGATCAAGTCCCTGACCGTCATGGAAGAAGAGGAGCTCGTGGCGGAGTCCAAGAAGCTGGGGGCCCCGGTCGAGCTGGTCAGGATGGTCGCCGAGGAAGGGGTGCTGCCAGTGCCCAACTTCGCGGCCGGAGGCATAGCGACCCCGGCGGACGCGGCGCTTTGCATGCAGCTCGGCGCGGAGTCGGTCTTCGTGGGGTCCGGGATATTCAAGTCCGACGATCCCGAGGCCAGGGCCAAGGCCATCGTGCAGGCCGTCACGCACTACAAGGACCCGGCGAAGCTCCTGAAGGTCTCGGAGGCCCTGGGAGAGGGCATGCGCGGCATCGACGTCTCCAAGCTCGAGGAGAAGGACATGCTCCAGGTAAGAGGTTGGTAACAGAAGAAGATGAGCCGTGAAACGGAAAGACTCGACCGGCCGATAGGCGTGCTCGCCTTGCAGGGCGATTTCGCGGCCCACGGCCGCGCCGTAGCGGCGCTGGGCCGGCCCTGGGTCGAGATCAGGCGCCCCGAGGAGATCTCGCGTGTCTCCGGGCTCATCCTGCCCGGCGGAGAGAGCACGACGGTATCCAAGTTCCTGTCCGAGGACTCGTTCTTCGACGCCATACTCTCCGCCTCCCGCGACGGCATGCCCGTCTACGGTAGCTGCGCCGGGGCGATACTGCTCGCGCGTGAGATAATCGGAGACAGCCAGCGCGCGCTCGGGCTCATCGACGTTCAGATAGAGAGAAACGCTTACGGGCGTCAGGTGGACAGTTTCATGGCCGGGGGGCCCTGCCCGGCGCTTGGCCCCCCGGACATCGAGATGATCTTCATCAGGGCCCCCATTGTGAGGAAAGTGGGAAAGGGCGTAGAGGTCCTGGCCACCTGGGACGACAGGCCCGTGTTCATGCGCCAAGGACGCGCGATGATAACCACCTTCCACCCGGAGCTCTCCTCGGACGATAGGGTGCACGGGCTCTTCGTCCGCTCCGCACTGGACGCGCAGAAGGTGGCCGGCGCCTAGCCGACCGGGGGCGAGAGCCTCCCGTTCAGCCCGCCGCGGACGCCAGCGCAGGGCGAAACACAAGCCGAGGCCGCCGCAGGCGACGCCAAGCGACGGAAATCGGCATACACGCCGGAGCAAGCCTCGTTCACAAGGCCGCGAGCCACTCACGGGCGCGGGTGGTGTCCTAATTTGAGATTGTAATTCTTTGAGGGTTGAGATCTAGGATTCTATGCTTTAGCGGCTGTGTTTCAGTGGATGATCTTGATTCATATAGCGATCAGTTTTCCTAGAACCGTAGGCAGCCTTCTCTGGCACTTCGGATCGGAGTTCAAAAAACGTCACTTGGCAGGGTTGATCTACGAGCGGGGTGAGCTTGAGACAGTTGGGGCCATGATTCTTCATCTCTAAAACAACGCGCCCCCTCCACCCAGGCTGAATCCACGGAGCCGTCTGATGCACGCTCAAACCCATGCGTGCGTAAGTGCTTCGGCCCTGAATCAACGCAATCAGATTCCTCGGCACCGTTACGCTCTCATGAGTTAGAGCTAGAACGAAGTCATTTGGGGCTAAGTCCAACGTTTCCGGCTTTCCGAATTCATCCTTGTCCTTCAGGTCTTTTGTTGACCAGAATCCCATGTCGCCAATTGCTTCAAGCCCATCCGCCACGGAAATCGTGATACCCTCGACTCCATTTATCTTTATGAAGCGAAACCCCAAACGCAGATCCACAGAGGCCTCACCCCATTGCTTTTCTTCAAGGGGTGGATCAAATACAACTTCCTTCTTGTCAACACGTTCTCTTAGATCAACCTGAGAGAGGATCATACTAGCTTACCGCGTATTCAATCTCCGATTTAGGGGACAACTCGGCCAGTCCTGTTGTAGTGAAGAACGAACCGTGAATCCAAACCGTAAGTACGTCTGGTGTTGAACTTTCAACAAGCGCCCTAACATACCATCGGCCACCGCTCTCTTTTAGCTCGCTCTCTGGGGTAAACCCAGAAATCGGACCAGTGAGGGTCGCAACTCTAATAAGCTTTTCTCCGGGGAATGCGCCTTTACTTACATCGCATGGTATTCGGATTTCATCCCCCTTCTTTAGACTATATCCCATGGCGATTCTCCAATCGGGCTCACAAGCCCTCAACACATAGCCTCTTGTTACGGGGGGTCTCATGGAGCCTAGTGTATGCAAACTCTAGGACCGCTCTCCAATGTCAATATGAAAGAAACACCAGAAATGATGCAAGTGTAATCTGAGGGACACTGTACCACAGTGGGGTACAGTGCCCCGTATCACTAACTGGGCCAAACAGTTACCTCGTCTGACAGAAGCTTCTTCATTCTCCAGACACGATCCGTTATTCCAGCTTCCATTGCCGGAGTCACCTTCAGAGTCCCATGAACCCGCACAAAGTTGTACCACACGAAATATAAGCCAACATTGCCTTGTTAGCCGGCTTCTTACTGAATCCGTTGGTCAACCGAGTGA